>NZ_QWUA01000012.1 GCF_003576525.1 Rummeliibacillus sp. POC4
GATATTAGAATTTATTACAGAATCTTTTAAAAGGTCCACATTTAGGTTAAACTGTAGTTGGGTCATTATTAATTCCTCCTCATTGTTTATCGTCGATGAAAACATTGTAACCAAGAGGGATTAATTTGACTCTTTTTCTTTTTACACAATTATATGGACTTAATCACTCAGACTCCCTTTTGCACAACTCGAGCCCCCTTTTGCACAACTCAAACTTCCTTTTGCACAACTCACTCCCTTTTGCACAACTCAAGCTCTCTTTTGCACAACTCAGACTCCCTTTTGCACAACTCAAGCCCCCTTTTGCACAACTCACTCCCTTTTGCACAACTCAAGCCTCTTTTTGCACAACTCAAGCCTCTTTTTGCACAACTCACCATGAAACCTTTCATCACTTTCATCCGTATACTATCTATCAAAGGAGGTACCAAATAATGAAAAAGTTAATAATCTATCTTCTTACATTCGCAGTCGCATTTGTTGTATTACAAGTATTGTGCGGGTTATTTCTTACGTTGGTTTATACGCCAGATATTTCTTCTGCTTGGTATATGCAAGCAACTGCTCCTAGTACAACTATATTTGGAATTTCAGTATCTATTTCGTCCTTTATCATTGCAATGATTTCGGCTGCGATTGCGTTTCTACTCACTTCCCAGTTTCAAATCACAAAAAAAGGAGCGCAATAATTGCTGCTCCTCTCTTTTTACTTATTAAAATCTTTGCATTCTTTGTATTTCTAAGCTCGCATACTTAGCTAAATCGTGATCTGAATAATCATAGTAATTTTCTAGAACTTTCGACCATTGTTCTGCAATATTCTTTTTTAATAATCCATTCATCTTCTCTTGATTCCAAACATTTATGTATAATTTTTCAGCTAGGGTTTTCGCATCTTCAGTTAGCTTGGATGCAGTCACTAATATACACTCATTACATCCAAAATATGCCTTTCCAATCGCAATTCGATGAATATCATCCATTGTTATAATAATTTCGTCTTTAACAATACTTATTGCATGTTTCTCATTATTATTTTCAGCAAAATATTGAATTCCAAATTCATCTGAATCAAAATGACTATTAAATTGAATATTTTGATAACCAAACTTTTTAAGAGACTTTATCGTAAAAATTTGTAACTCACGAAGCGACATTTGAGACATATCATTGTCTCCCATAATTCCATAAGTCTTTTCAAATCGCTCCCATAAACCTTTTACAAATTCTGTTAACATGTCTACTCTTTTCGGTGACAAAAACTCATCAAGAATTTGCGATAATTCTTCCGTAGATTGAATTATATGAATTTTCTTCTTTTGCAGAGATACAATTCTTTTCGTCGCTTGAAGAATATAATAAACACCGAAACAAAAGAAAAAAACAATTAATACAAGACCGACTGGATGAAAGAGATAGTTCTGATAAATATAAACTAAGCGTTCAACATAACTCTTACTATGTATGTATGGAAAAAATAAAGCTAACAAAAAAGGAAAAATTAATAGATATGCACTTAAACAAATACCTTTCCAAATTTCTGAAATTGAGATTTTCCTTTCCTGAGCCAATTTAGCTGCTTTTCCAGAAGACTCTTGGTTTTTCTCCATTTTCAAAATCATATCCATATTCTTTTTCGCACATTCCGGACAGAAAATAACAATTTTTCGACCATTTAAAACCTTTTCTGTCTTCATATTATGTATTGTGCATACTTGGCTTTCCATTTCTACACCTCTTAAATTCCAAGGCTATTTATATTTTTACCTTACCATTATTATATTAAAATATACCCTCCAATTAAATGAGTGATAATTACTACATTTTTAAGTAGCATCTAATTCTTTATTGCTATTTTTCCAAAATTATCAAATTCCATGAATCATAACATGAATGTCACCTTTTGTTGCTACCAAGTTCCATCATATCCATCTATAATAGGGATTAGGAGGTCTAATATGAAAAATTTGATAAGTACGAATTTGAAAAACTTGCGTAAACGATATGATTATACGCAAGAACAATTAGCTGAAAAACTCAATGTTTCACGACAAGTCATCGCAAAATGGGAAAAAGGTGAATCACTACCCGATATTCAACTTTGCTCACAGTTAGCAGAATTGTTTGATGTGGCACTCGATGATTTAGTGAACTATTCAAGTAAAGAAGTTGGAGTTGATGTACCCCCTCGTGGGAAGCATATGTTCGGAATTGTTACAGTGAGTGAACGTGGGCAAATTGTCATACCCAAAAAAGCGCGTGAAGTGTTTAACATTCAATCTGGCGCACAACTGATTATTGTCGGTGATGATGAACGCGGATTGGGAATTGTGCCTCAACACTACATGAAGAAATTCTTTCAGCAAGCATTTTTAGAGGAGGAGGACGATGAAAAATGAACGCAATTGATATCCAGTCCATCTCAAAATATTATGGAGAAAAACATGCAGTAGACAACGTTTCTTTATCTGTTGCTCAAGGTGAATTAGTCAGCTTACTCGGTGTTAATGGTGCCGGTAAATCAACGTTAATCAATCTATTAACAGGTCTTATAACACCTACTGCTGGTGATGCATTGATACATGGCAAAAGTATTGTGAAAGATCCTCATCAAGTAAAATCATTGCTTGGCGTATCTCCTCAAGAAACAGCTATCGCCCCCAATTTGACCGTTCGAGAAAATTTAGAGCTTATGGCAGGTGTGCACGGCTTCGATCGTAAAAAAACGAAGTCTAAAACGGATGAGCTCATAGCAAATTTCAATTTATCGACTGTAGAGAAACAAAAAAGTAAAACTTTGTCCGGTGGCTGGAAACGTCGCCTTAGTATTGCAATGGCTATTATTAGCGAACCAAAAGTTCTCTTCTTAGATGAGCCAACACTGGGGTTAGATATTTTAGCACGCCGTGAATTATGGCAAGTAATTGAGAAAATTAGAGGAACAGCAACGATTGTATTGACAACACATTATTTGGAAGAAGCCGATGCTTTGTCTGACCGCATATTCATATTAAAAAATGGTCGTTTAGAAGCAGCTGGTACAAGTGATGAGCTGAAACAGCAAACTGGAACGACTAAATTTGAAGATGCCTTTATTAAGTTAGTAATGGACGGTGAAAAAGCATGAGAGCTATGGTGTTTGCCAAAAGAAATACATTAGAAATTATAAGAGACCCACTTTCCCTATTTTTCGGATTAGGTTTTCCGGTTATTTTACTGGTCTTATTATCCATTATAAATAAAAACATTCCGGTTGACCTATTTTCGGTAAGTAACTTAACGCCTGGCATTGCGGTGTTTGGACTTTCCTTTTTATCACTCTTTTCTGCACAATTGATAGCAAAAGACCGAACAACTGCTTTACTTAGTCGATTGTTTACAACACCAATGACAGCAATGGATTTTATCTTAGGTTATACATTACCGCTTCTTCCAATGGCATTGTTACAAAGTGTTGTGTGCTTCTTATGCGCGATTATCCTTGGACTTAAGATGACTTGGTCAATTGTCCCAACAATCCTGTTACTATTTGTGGTATCCCTTATTTTCATCGGATTAGGATTATTAATCGGTTCAACATTAAGTGAAAAGGCTGCTACAGCCATATCAGGAGCTCTCTTAACGAATCTTTGTGGTTGGTTATCTGGCACTTGGTTTGACTTAGAACTTGTTGGTGGCGCCTTCCGTGATATTGCCTATGCCCTTCCATTCGTCCATGCAGTAGAAATGGGAAAGGCTGCTTTAGCCGGTAATTATCAAGATATTTGGCCCCATCTTGGAGTAGTAGCGGGTTACGGTATTGTGCTATTAGCAATCGCGGTCACCTTATTCCATAAAAAGATGAAATCAATATAAGAATATCAGACTGAAAAGTTTACAATGTATATTATGCTAATCATATATTTCTACTAATATAAAAAAACAACTTCAACGATGCCCATTAGGACAAGATTTGAAGTTGTTTTTTATATAAATTGCTGATGATAGTGTTGCAAGGCATAACTTTTCTCAGAGAATCCTCTATCGAAACTTTACTCAATCCTTAACGACAATATCTCTGGTGGTTCTTCTAGTTCAATGAGGATATTGTCTTCAGTTATTTTCAATGGATAGAATGGATTTTCTTCAGCAACCATAGTTTGAAATTGGTCATTCGTCATTGGTTTTATTTGTTCATATTGACGGATATAGCTTGGATATTCAAATTCCACGCTTTCAATCGTTTGAAGCGTTTCTTGTAATTTGATTTCCTCTTCTTCTGTTAAATTGATGCCATCTGTTAATACACAGTCGTTTACAAATTTTATGATAAAATTTTTCGCTTCAACAATACTATTAAATCCTTTTAACTTTGCGATTGCATTTTGAATTTGGGCATTCTCAGACTTTCTTTGAAGTGCGATAGTCGAGCAATCTTTTAGAATCCATGATAACTTTTCTTGGACAATATTATTTAATAGATCTTTTACTTTTATAAAAGATTCTAGTAATTTTTCTTCTTCTAATTTAAGAAGATGATATTTTCTCTCTAAAATTTGTTGTTGTTCGTTGAGAATTTCAATTTTTTCGACGAAATATGCTTCGTCACTACCGTTTTTAAAAATATATTTTAATAATTTCATGCCATTAGTCTTTTGGTGTTTTTTATCTACAAGTTCATAGAGGGCCTCATATTCTTGAAGAATTTTACGATAGTCTCTAATTTTCGTTAGATAATCTTTTGCTTGTTGAACAAAACTAATTATTGGTCGATGTTTATTAAATAATTTGTCATCCATTACTTGGATTAACTGATATAAGGTTTCTACATTTTTAAATTTTTCGCTATGTATCTTATACTGTTCCGTTAGCTCACTAAAATATTGATTTTGTGCAGCTTCTGTAATTTGTCGCATATCGAAATTTTCAATATATTCTTTCAAAATCAGAAGTGAAGAGCAATATGGTTCACGCTCTGGAATGATTTCAATCTCAGTTTGAAATCGTTTCAGCCAATGGATAAATCGTTCTTGCAAATAGGATAATCGTTTCGCTTGGTTATTTGCTGTCTTCTCCAACTCTTTAATGACAAGTTCAATTTGGCTGTTGTTCCATTGCTCATCATCATTAGCTGATAAAGAGTCAAATGCTTCTTTTGAAGAAATACATACTATATCTCTTACATGGTCGGAAAGCTGGCTTTCATACGATGCAATTATGGCTTGCTCATTCAGCCCCATTAAATCAAGGCCATTTAAAATCCCTAATGGAACTATTTTCTTTTCTTTCAGCTTTTTAAGTAAATTTAGTTCAGCTGGAATTATAGGATTTCCATGTTTAAAAATCCAAAATACATCATCCGCACGATTTAATATAGTCTCTTTCAAGTATGCAGATTCACTACCAGAAACTTGAATTGGTGTTGTGTCTATTAACGTAACCATCTTCAAGAGATCATTGCAAATAAAAATCTCGATAAAATCAAGACTTTCTCTTAAAAGTTTGGCGCTTGATGTATCTAAAACTGTGAACAATTCTACTTTATCCATATCAAATGTAGCAACTTGTCCATCTAAAAAATGAGCACGAACTTCTTCTTTTTCTCCATAACAAATAATGGTGTTTACTTCTGTCGCTACTTCCATTGAACTAAAAATTGTTCGTTTCAATAAAGCATTAACTAAAGTTGTTTTACCATTACCAGTCATACCAGCTAATAAGACCATCGTGCTATTCGTTGCATCTTGAATGATATATTTTAAGATTTTGTTTGTTTCTTTTACATATGAATTTTGAGAAAGTAATGTATTTAAATATGTTAGTTTTTCTACAAAATTTTGTAAAAAATCTGCAAGTTTATCATCTTCCCAACGAATAGGTAATTTCTCTTTTAAGTCGGCAATCTTCATTAGGTCTTTATCCATCCGTTAAATCTCCTTTAATACTGCTTACTCTTTAGTATACATGAAATTCAACGGGTGTTGTTTAATATTTTTTATTCATAAATCTTTTTTTGTAAAGACTAATTTAGTATTGTGAATAGTTATTTTTCACTATTTATATAGTACTTTTAATATAAAACATTGTTTTTATAAAGATTCTGTACATTTCTTTTTCCTGGTTGATCGGTTAATGACTTGTTATTTGGTTCGCTTTGCTATAATTTGTGGTTCCTTTATCATAATTTGTGAGTCATGAACCAACTTTGTTTCCTTGTTGGAACTGGGTGGCTACTTTTGCACAGCTCACTATTCCTTTTGCACAACTCGGAATCCTTTTTGCACAACTCAGACTCTCTTTGGCACAACTCGGAATCCCTTTTGCACAACTCACTCCCTTTTGCACAACTCACTATTCCTTTTGCACAACTCGGAATCCTTTTTGCACAACTCACTTCCTTTTGCACAACTCACTATTCCTTTTGCACAACTCACTCCCTTTTGCACAACTCAGAACCCCTTTTGCACAACTCACTATTCCTTTTGCACAACTCAGACTCTCTTTGGCACAACTCGGAATCCCTTTTGCACAACTCTTTCTCCATTTTAGAAACAACTATCGGTATTCTAAAAATAATCTACAAATGTTGGGACGCCTGTGGGAATGATTCTTTCTAATAAGAGGATGGAGGAGGGATCTCCTTTTATTCTTTCTATTTTATATAAATAAATTGGTCTTAAATAACCGAGCAGCATTGTTATTAAGGTTTGGACGGTCATTTGAACAACATCTTCTATTAATTCATCAGAAATTTTCTGTACTTTTAGACCTTTTTCATCGGAGTAGATTTCAAAAGTACCTTGATTCCATTCGGCTAATGGGTCACTAATAGCCCAGCGCATATGGAATTCGTTTTCTGCAAAAGGAAATTGCTTCACAAAACCGATTAGATCAACAATCCGAGCCATAAAATAAGGGGACAGACTTTGTTTGATCTCGCTATCTTGCATCAGAAATGCGACTGCCTCGTTACCGGTTGTTTTACCAAATACTTTATAGACCATGGATTGATGAGCATAGATAAAATTCCAAAGGGCTTTTCGAGCTACTTCTTTTAAAGTGATGAGTTCATCGATATAGAAATTTTCTTCCATGATTCGATAGAACATATAGCCAAGCGCGTTTCCCTCTTCATCATAATAAACAGCAGCCTGTAAATTGGCATCACTGTCGATAAACTTTTCCTCCCAGTAATCTTCCTGATACTTTTCGTTCCATGAAATTTCATTTCGAATCATCGCACCATGTGTACGCATCGCAAATTGATGATACACATTTTTCACATCTTCATCGGTTGTAGATGCACGACGCACTTGTCCGGGAATATTATCATAATGAGGAATTTGGGTATCTCGAATTTGATATTCTACAATATCACTCATAATTTCAAAACCTTTTTTTCGATAATACGGAATTGAATATGGAAATAAATAAGAAATCGTATAGCCGTCTTTTTTCATTTGCTTTAGACTTGCGTATATTAATTTATGCATTAAACCGTGGCGAGAATATTCAGGATATGTTCCAACAGCTGTGATTCCACCCATCTTGTAAACACGATTATGAATATTGACTTCAAATGGCAGATTTAATATTTGCGCAACCAAATGATCCCCGTCAAACCAACCAAGCGCAACCCCTTCATCAAACTGTGTGGATTTAGCTGACACAAAGAGACGATCTTTGTTGATGGATAAATTCATTTGAAAAACATAGTTAAGTAACTCAATCGATTGTTTAATCTCTGTTTGCTTTATTTCCCGCATATGTAAGTTCGATTTCATCATAGTTCCCCTTTTTCCGTTTTCTTTATGTTTCCCAGTTTGTATCAAACTAATCGAAATATAAGGATAAATCTTGGCAGGTCTATTTGAAGTAGTTATAGAACTTTTATATAAATAATTGATTATAGGCTTAAACATCGAGATAAGCGCTTACTAAATATAGAATAAAAATTCATATATAAAGTCTAAAAGGAATGGGGAATTAAAATTGTTTGGAGAAAAACCTAAATGTTCTGTTTGTAGTAAAGAAATTGAGGATAATGAGGTTGTTTTCGTGAAAATGCGTTATCCAAAGCATAAAGGAATGACGGAAATTAAAGCCTATCTAAAAAATGAAGGTCGTTTCATCTGTGAAGATTGTTTTCATAAGAAGACAAACCAACTTTAAATACTTAAAAACCACATGCTAAATTTTAGTGAGAGGATGAAAGAGAAATGGCTATGTCAGACTACTATGAAAAGTTAAGAGATAAACTTGGTTCAGACTTAATTTTTATGCCGTGTGTAGCAGGAATAATTCGAAATGAATTTGGAGAAATTTTATTTCAGAACAAAGGGAACGAAGAAAAATGGAGTCTGCCTGCTGGGGCAATTGAACTGGGAGAAGCACCTGCAGAAGCTCTAATTCGAGAAGTTTGGGAAGAAACTGGTCTTTGTGTTACTCCCAAAAAATTATTAGGAGTATTTGGTGGAAAGGAATTTCGTTATCAGTATCCAAATGGTCATAAAGTTGAGTACAATGTGTTCTTATTTGAATGTGAAGTTCAAAGTGGTGAACTAAACCCTATAGACGATGAAACTTTTGAATTACGCTATTTCAACTTTAATGAAATGCCTGAACTTGCATTACCATATCCTAAATCAGTTTTCGAGTTGACTTCAGACGAAATATTCTTCCAGTGGAACGATGGATGGTTAAAGAAACTTAAATAATACTAATTAGTTAAAATACCAATAAAGTAAAAAGGTGAACCAAATAATAAATAATATAAATGTTGACGAGTAAGATCATTTTCAACCCACGCTTACCCGCCAACGTTGACTGTACATATTAATGCAAATAATTTTTCAAAAGGCTATTAATAGAGTTGTTTATTTCATTTATGTTCGGATTTTTTACCTTTTTGTCGTTAATGTTATATTTCCTTTTTAGTTGGATAATTCTTTCTGTACTTTCATTTAATCTTTGTTCGGAAATTTCTCCATTTTGAACAGCCCTTTTTAAAGAGGCGATAATTTTCACGACATTATCATAATTATGGCCTACTAAAATAATATCGCTTCCTGCCTTAACCGATTCTACCGCTGCTTTGCCTATATCAAAATGTTCTGTGATAGCTCCCATCGTCATATCGTCCGTTATGATGACTCCATTGAAACTAAGTTTATTTCTAAGTAAATCTGTCATGATTGCTTTTGACATAGACGCCGGATTTGTTTTATCCAATTTAGGCAATAAAATATGAGCGACCATCACAACATCTGCTCCATCATCTATCGCACGTTCAAATGGTATTAACTCTAGTTCTTTCAGTTCCTTCAAGCTTTTATTTACAATCGGGAGATCTAGATGAGAATCAACTGATGTATCTCCATGTCCAGGAAAGTGCTTAATTGTCGGGATAACGTTTTGCGACTGAATCCCTTTCATCGTTTGAATCCCAAGTTCACTTACGATTTCAAGATTGTTTCCAAATGAGCGATCTCCGATAACAGGGTTATTCGGATTACTATTAATATCAAGAACAGGTGCAAAATCGAGATTTAAGCCGAATTCTTTTAATTCTCGGCCTAAAAGTGTTCCGATTTTATAAGAAAACTCACGATTATTTACCTTTCCAATCTGTTCATTAGTAGGAAAATTAGTAAGTCCTCCGGGCAATCTTGTTACACGTCCACCCTCTTGGTCAGTACTTAAAAATAGCGGTAGACGCGAACTGTTTTCAGTTTTCAATTGATTTACAAGTTGAATGGTTTGTGCAGGGGTGTTGAAATTATTTTTGTAAAAAATAATGCCCCCAATATGGAATTGGTTTACTAATTTTTTGGTGTTAGCATCCATCGTGGTTCCAGAAATCCCAGCAAGAATCATTTGCCCAATTTTTTCTTCTAAACTCATTTTAGAAACCACCTCTGAAGGGAGTGTAACTTCTGGCTGTTTTCCAACATGTGCTTGTTGATCTATTTTCGTATAGAGTGAGATATGGTCAACTTTAGGATTTGGTTCCTGCTCTGTTGTATTAGACAATACCCATAATAATTCAGTTGAAGTAGATGCATGGTAGACAAGGATCATTTGATTATGCGTTTTGTCCTTATAATATCGAATGGCATCTGGCTCTCCTCCAACTTTCTTAATATCATTTAAGGATATCTTTTGTAGTTCGGAATCATAAGATCGTAAATCATTCACAGTCTTACCGGCATAGCCAATTGTAGATTGATGACTTTCGTACCCTTCATACCTACCTTTAGCAGCCTCTGTTACAGAATCTGACTTTCCCCACTTTTTATTTACTTCCTGCCATGCTGTTTTACCTGAAACAAAAGGAATGTTCGGAACCTTCCCTACCTTAGATAATGAAAAAGTTTCCTCAACAAGTTTTGAAATCTGCTCATCTCCCAAATCGGCTGTTTTTTTATCGGTTGGATGATAAGTTATCACTGTCTTCTCTTTTGCCGGTGTTTTTTTGTTTTCTTTAATTGCGTAAACAGCCATGAACAATGCTAAAGTTAAAAGCGGAATCGTAAAAATCAGTAGCAGCTTTTTCCATGGAAATCTTTTTCTATGCATTTTTCTAATTTCTCTTTCTCCTACCGGAATTATTTTTAACTATCCTCTTCTTTCTGGCGAAAAGCCCCAATTTAAGTGAGGGGCTGTTGATGAAGGTTTAGTATAAATTCAATTTAGAGCTTATTATATCCTTCTATTTTATGTATGTATTTGGTCATTTGATCTTTCATAATTTGTTATGTGATTAATAAGGAGCTTTCTTCGTAGCTGTGTGGAGTTTATTTTCATAAAAAAAGGGACTCTGCATACTTGCAAGTCCCCATTCTTTATTTATTTTTCAATACTTCTAAAGCTTTTGTTGGATCTTTAATGGCTAATTGGCAACTGTAATTTTGACATACTTGTAATTCAAAGTCGCCTTGTTGTTTTAGATGCCAAACGTCAAATGGACGATATTGTGAGAAAAGTTCCGTGTGGATTTCATCTGTTGGGTTTGTTAGATGAATTTCACTTGAGGCTGATTGATGGGTCAACATGAGTTGCAATAGCCACAAGGTTGCGGAAGGAAATCGATTAATATCTGCGGAAAATGCGTTAAGAACTTCGTCAGCTAGTTTGATATATTCTTCCTTTTCAGTGAGTTTTCCAAGTCGCCAAAGTTGCATAGCAATGGTGCTATTCCCTGCAGGATAAGCATTATCTATAGCAGTCTTTTCTCGAACGATTAATGTTTCAGCTGCATGATTCGTAATGTAAAAGCCACCATTTTCTTGATCATGGAATTGTGAAAGCGTCTCTTCAACCAATTTTTCTGAACGATTTAAGTAAACTGAATCCCCCGTTGCTAAGTAAAGCTCATTTAATGCCCATAAATAATTCGCATAATCGTCGATAAAAGCAGACTGTTTAGCTTGTCCATCTCGATAACTAACTAGCAACTTCCCTTTCTTTACAAGATGCGTTTGCAAAAAATCATCCACTGATTTAGCAAGGTCGATAAATGTTTTATCTTCAAATACAGCCCCTGCTTTTGCCAATGCACTGATTAATAACGCATTCCAAGAAGTAAGAATTTTATCATCCACATTAGGATAGACTCTTTTTTCTCGATAGTCTAGCAGCGATTTACGACATTGTTCCAGTTCCTCTTGAGAAAGGAGCATTTTTTCCGTTTTAATTAGATTCGGAATATTTTTCCCTTCAAAATTACCATGCGGACTAATATTAAAAGTTTTGGCATATTTAGTCCCTTTTTCTTTTCCAAGGATTTCAATGATTTCATCGTATGACCAAATATAATATTTTCCCTCTACACCTTCACTATCTGCATCAATCGCACTATAAAATCCACCTTCTGGACTTTGCATTTCTCGTTGTAAAAATGTCATCGTTTCAAACACTACTTGCTTAAAGGAATCATCTTTCGTAATTTGATAGGCTTCTGTATAACAATGCAATAAAAGTGCTTGGTCATAGAGCATCTTCTCAAAATGCGGAACGAGCCACATTTGATCGGTAGAATATCGTGCAAAACCGAAGCCGATATGGTCGTAAATCCCTCCAAGATGCATTTGCTCTAATGTTTTCGTTGCCATCAGTAGAGCACTTTCTTTTCCCGTTGAACGATAATAGCGCAGTAAATATAAAATTTGACCAGCAGTTGGAAATTTAGGCGCTGTTCCAAAGCCTCCATAAATACCGTCAAAATTGGACTGCAAATTTTGAAATGCTTCCTTCGTTCGCATTGATGGTATAGGTGAACTCTCTTGCTGTGCCATATCATGTAATGCTGTCACAACATTGTCCACAACTGTTGCAATTTGCCCTGGATCTTCATGATATACCTTAGCTAAATTCGGGATGATCTCCATCATACCCGGTCTGCCATACTTACTATGCTTTGCAAAATAAGTCCCCGCATAAAACGGCTTCTGATCAGGCGTCAAAAAGACATTCAAAGGCCATCCCCCTGACCCCGTCATCATCTGACACACATTCATATAAATCGAATCAATATCAGGTCTCTCTTCCCTATCCACCTTAACGCAGATAAAATATTCATTTAATAATGATGCAACTTCCTCATCTTCAAACGATTCATGTGCCATGACATGACACCAATGACAAGTTGAATATCCAATGCTGACAAGTACCGGTTTATCTTCTTCCTTTGCTTTTTGAAAGGCTTCTTCCCCCCATGGGTACCAATTCACAGGATTGTATGCGTGCTGCAAAAGGTAAGGCGAAGTCTCCGCAATGAGTCTATTGGGTTTATCAGTATTAGGCATTGGATCACCCTCTTTCTTTAATTACTTCAAACTAAATTGTAACCATAATTATTTATATTTAATAATAAAATAATGGCCCCAAAAACACTCTTTTAGGACGGAAGAGAATAAAGATCAAAAAATAATTGACTTTAAATAATTAAACCAGTTATAATAATTGGAATTTAAAGGGTATTTTAGGAGGCAGCTTAAAATGCGTAAGGTAGGAATTTTATTTGAATTTATGCGAGTGCTCATTTTGTTGTTTTTCTTAACAGCTATTCTATATTATCCGTTAAGAACACTATATGAAACAATTGGTATCGAAACGGAGAATTATTTTTATATACTTACTTTTGCTATTTTGTTGATTGTCTATGTTATTTATACGAACAAATTACAATTTACTGGTTTTTATACTAAAGGAGCAAAAAAGATGCCACCTAAGATAACATGGTCAATTTTATCGATTTCATTTCTATTAATATCAGTTCCTATAATCATTAACTATTTCGGTTAAACATTATAGTACCTGCGCTTTTACATATCTTTCATAAATCAATTCTTTGATAACTACTTCTTTTTATTTTCGACACCACCCCCAACAGAATGGATTTTTCTCAACTACAGCCCCGGTATTTTAAATACATTCTTTCACATATAAGCTATAATATATATACTGGACTAACTATATATTTAATAAGGGGACAATTCCTTTGACCGAGAATAATCATTCTGAGGCACCAAAAAAGAAAATCAGCCTGCGTGATGCAGTGAAGCAACAGCTTGAAAACAAAAAGAACCAAGCTTCCGCTTATAAAGGAAAACCGAATACCGACCATTCAACAAAAAAAATGAAAAGCCAACAAACGAAAAAAGCAAGCAATACCCGCAGAAAAATGGGTGTCTAATGAACGGACAAAATCGGAAAGATATTTTACCAAGTATGACTGTTGATAGTGTTTTAAAAAAGGATCAAAGAACAGGGAAGCTTACTAGAGGGATTGTAAAAGATATCCTTACCAAATCGGCCACCCATCCTCACGGTATTAAAGTTAGGCTAACAGATGGACAAATTGGACGAGTCCAGGAAATTCACTCTAAATAAAAGAAACGAAAAAGCATTCAAGGACCAGTTCAGTTCCCTAAATGCTTTTTATTATTTTCACAATAAATGATTTATTTTGGCTATCATCTTTTGAAAGAAATAAAGTTTTTTCAGTTAAAGATGCTAACTTAGCAATCTAATTTCTCACAAATTACATATTTCCTAATTCATTACTCCCAAACTTCCTCTGCAATTTCTTTAACAAAACGAAGTTTGCGCCATTGTTCTTCTTCCGTTAAAATATTACCTTCTTCTGTGGATGAAAAGCCACATTGTGGACTTAGACAAAGTTGTTCAAGCGGTACATAAGTTGCTGCTTCTTTAATGCGCGCTTTAATCTTTTCTTTATCTTCTAATTCACCTGTTTTAGATGTTATTAATCCTAATACGATTTTTAAATCTTTACGGTTTACATATTTTAATGGTTCAAAACTGCCTGAACGTTCGTCGTCAAATTCTAAAAATAAACCATCTACGTCTAAACCACCGAAAATCACTTCAGAAGCATAATCATAGCCACCGCTTGTAAAGTAATTAGATTTATAGTTACCGCGGCAAATATGCATTGTGATTGTTAAATCTTCTGGTTTGTTTGCAATCGATTCGTTAATCATCGTTTGCAATACTTTTAATTCTTCAGCTGGATCTAAACCTTTAGCACGTAACTTATCATGACCTTCTTGTGAAAATAGATCTGCCCAAGACGTGTCATCTAATTGTAGGTAACGACAACCTGCATCATAAAAAGCTTGGATTGCTTTTTGATAAGCTACAATGGTATCTTTTCTAAATTCTTCAATGTCACTATACACTTCTTCGTTCATATCAACACGTCGAACAAGCATATTTGGACTTGGAATTGTTTGTTTAACAACTGCTTGACCGGCATGTTGTTTTAAAAATTTGAAATGTTCTATAAATGGATGTGTTGAAAAATCTATTTTACCAATAACACGAATGCCTTCCTTACGTGTCTCCATGTTATGGAAATCTAAACCTTTCTCTTTCTCGTAATACTCTACGCCATCAAGGCCGCCTAAAAAGTCAAAATGCCACCAGCTTCTGCGGAATTCACCATCTGTAACTCCTAATAAGCCATTTTCTTTTTGCTTTTCAATAATGCGGATAATCTCGTTATCTTCTACTTTTTTCAATTCATCATATGTAATTTCGCCTGATTTATATTGTTCACGTGCCTCTATTAAATTGGCTGGGCGTAATAAGCTACCTACTTGATCATAACGAAATGGTATAGTAATAGTTTTTACTGTCATCGTATCTATCCCCTTTTATTTATAACTTAAGGAGATTGTAGCACGATACATTTGGTAACAGATAACACATATAAAGTATCTCTAGCTATAGTTTTAAACTATATCCGTTCTTGTTCTTCAGCAATTGCTTCTTTTAAATACTCAATATATATATTCGCTAGAGGGCTAGTTTTGACATTTTTATGTGTAATATACCCAACTGTTATACGTTCATCTACATGTAAAGGAACCGCTACGATATCATTACTATTTAATTCATGACTAATCACGCCCGTAGAAATTGTATATCCGTTTAGTCCGATTAGTAAATTAAAGAGTGTAGCCCGATCACTAACAGTAATATTTTTAGGCCTTGAGATGGTACTTAAAATTTCCTCGGAAAAGTAAAAAGAATTATAGTCTCCCTGTTCAAAGGAAAGGTATGGATAAGGAACTAAATCTGATAATGTCACAAAATCTTGTTTTGCGAGTGGATTTCGTGAGCTAATAAATACATGTGGCTTTGCTTCAAAAAGCTCATGAAATATGAGATTTCCTTCTCTAAGAAATTTATGAATCACTTTTTTATTGAAATCATTGACATATAAAATGCCTATTTCACTTCGTAGATTTTTTACATCTTCAATAATTTCATAGGTCTTTGTTTCTTTTAACGTGAATTCATATTCATCTCGATTGTATTCTTTTAACAAGAGTACAAATGCACTTACCGCAAACGCATAGTGCTGAGCAGATACAGAGAAATGTTGTTGTAATGGTTGAGTATTTGAATAGCGATTTTCTAGAAGATCAGCTTGTTCCACTACTTGTCGTGCATACCCTAAAAACTCTGACCCTTCAGGTGTCAAAATAATTCCTTTATTGGTTCTTAAAAAAATGATTATGCCAATTTCATGTTCTAACTCTTTAAGTGCATTTGAAAGGCTTGGCTGGCTAATAAATAAATTTTGTGCAGCTTTACTGATGGAACGACTCCTTGAAACTTCAATTACATATTTTAACTGCTGTAGTGTCATTATGCTATACCTCTTTCTATGGTGTATTTCCATCTCTCAGTCAGATGTAATTGTATGTATAGGGATTCTTTCTTCGTTCCCCTTTAGATTATAAGGTCTATAATAAAAAATATTTAAAAATCCCACGATAACTGTAACAAACTTAGATCATTTTATCTATATAATTATAGAAAAAGCAGATGGTATAGAAATGCATTACCCTTCTATACCATCTGCTTTTATATTTTCATCTTAATGTTCTATCCCTGAAATCCCGAAGCATCCAGGTCCAGAATGCGTAGAAATCGTTGGACCACCTTGTATCCAAGTAATATTTTTAAAACCATTTTCCTTCGCAAGCTCTTCCATATTCCTTTTTATACTTTCATCAAGTCCTACCGAATAGATTAAAGTTAGCTGTTTTCGGTCAATGTCGTATTGGTCTAAGAAATCTCGCATCAGTTTTTCCGCAACTTTGCTCATATTCCCACGATATTTTCTAGTCGGAACAAGCTTTCCTTCCTTTAGTTCGATGCAGGGCTTTATCTTTAACAATGACCCTCCAATAAAAGCAATATTGCTCACCCGTCCACCCGCTCTTAAAAACTCTAAACTATCCGGAATAAAAGCAAACTTTGTTTTAGAAGCAATGGATTCAATTTTTTCTATTAAATCGATATGGTCAATCGTTGGGTTTTCCTTAAGTAATTTTGCCGCGTACATTACAATTGTGGCTAATCCACCTGTCACATTTAGCGTATCAATTAAATATAGATTTTCAAATTCTTTCGCCGCGATTAAGGCACTTTGAAAAGAAGCCGATGATCTTGACGTATACCCCAAGTGTATAATGATGCTATCTGGAAATTTCTCTCGAATTCCTGAAAATAAATTATGATATTCCTGTTCATTCGTTGATGTTGTTGTTGGGATTTTTTTAGTACGATTATGATAATCATAAACTTCCTCTACAGAGAGCTCGCTCTCTAAATAATCTTTTCCATCCATGATGACATGCATCGGAATGATTTGAATTTGATATTTGTCAATAAAGTCCTTCTGTAAATCTGCTACACTTTCTGTAGATAAAACAATCTTGCTCATTGTGCATCCCTTCCAACTCACGCAGCCGTTCACGCGTACGTATATTTTGGGTTATTCTAAATATACTCCAGAAGCCAGAATAAAATTATTTTGAAAAAATGCTCTCTCCTCTCACATAGTTACTACATTTTAACTTTTGTTACTTCACCAATTGAATGTGGGCTGATATGGTACAAAGTGCAGCCAAAACTAGTTCCATTTTATACTTAGATTCATAGTCACTTTCATACACCTATCCGTATTACCTAACGGATTTTCGACTTTTTAAATCCATCATATGCATTAACTATTGCACCAATTATAAAGATGCTAATTCCTCCCCCAACTACCCACATATTAAATTGTTCCTTCGTAATCGTAAATGCAGTGGTCATATACTCAATGAACGCTTCACTCATTAGATTCGGATTCTTCAAAATTACAATGAAGACAATGGTTGTAATGATTTGGAGAACAGTATTACCAATAGCCATTCTTTTTGTCCATTGTTCTTTGAGTAGCTTATAAATAGCAAAAGCTATTTCTAACCCAATGATTATTACAATAATTGGCCAATACTGTAGTAAAACGTCCTGATTTAAAGCCGGAATCACAAAATCCAATCTTTCCCCATCCCCTTTATATACCCCTAAAAGCTTGTCGGCATAAAAATAAAAGGTTGCCCAGATTGCAGTCCACATTAAACTCCCGAAAACCTCAAACTTCGAAATGGCTTTTTTCTTCGGGATATAAGCAATATTTTTCAAATCATCTGCTGTCCATTTCCCCAAGCTTGCGGTTAATGGTTGCTGTTCTTTGTCCTTATCTAATCTTTCTATAATAGCAAAGGTAGCGGTTAACCAAAAGAAGACTTGAATCCCCACTTCAATGATCACGCCAATACCTTTACCTATAATGCTTAAAACAACATATAGTATTGCCTCATCGCCATTGTAGCCAATAAAATTTTGGGCAATCATTGTAATTAATGAAATAACTGCTGCAATTGGCAAAATCATTTTTAATAACGAGAGATATACATCAAAATAGCGCGGGCCTATAAGATGCATTGGTTGGTCTTTGTAACCACTGGCCAATACTGCAGGGCTCCCTAATTGATTCAATACGTGCTTAACATCTTCTTCCATATAATTACTCGGTAGCATATCCTCAATCGTCGAACGTAACTCGAGGGCAATATCTGTACGCATTTTTTCAGGTAGCCTACGAATAACTTCTTGAATATAAATGTCAATTAACTTCATCTTCGTCATCCCCTCTCAACAGCGTATTAAGTTCGTTCGAAATATTCATCCATTCCTTTTCCAGTTGCGAAAGGATTTCCAATCCATATTCACTCAAAACATAGTACTTACGAGGCCTACTCTCTGATGTATCCCAACTACTTGAAACCAACTCCTGTTTTTCTATTCGGCGAAGTAACGGATATAGGGTACTTTGATCAATAGAAATTCCTGATTTCTCTAATAACTGCACCAGTGAATACCCGTACTGTGGCGTTCTTAACTGACTTAAAACAGCTAATGTCAGAGTCCCTCTCCTCAGCTCTGTTGTTAATGAATCCAATAACTTACTCATACGCTCACCTCTCTTGTACTTTTATTACAAGTATTTAACCTATACTATGTGTCGTACATTATTTTAGTTCCAGAAATAATCTTTTTTTCAGCACTAAAAAAGAAACCATGATAGATATCGGTTTCTTTTATACGCTTGAAAAAAGTCATACACTTGTATTTAGTTATAAACAAAAAGAATGATAGTTAATAAAATGACAGGAATGCCTACCACTATTGATAAGATTGAGATGGCAACATGCACTCGCTCTTTTGACTTAAATATTACTTTCAATACGAGGTAGATCAAAATCCCGATTAAACCCCCTGCAGAATTTAACAACAAATCATCGATATCGCTTGCTCCACGCTTAAAAATATATTGCAGTACTTCAATTCCTAAGCTTGTCCCAATGACTGCTCCGAGCACTTTCCAAAAATGAAACTTTTTCATCCAGTTAGCAAAATAGATTCCAAGTGGAATAAACATCAATATATTTCCCCATACATTTAACGTAAAGCCTTGCTCTGCAATCATGTCAAAGGGAGTCAAGTTAATGCTTCGTCTAGCATCTCTTGCAAAAAACACCGTATCGATTAGTAGATACAAATAGAATAATAATACAATCCAATAGCCTAAATTTAAAAATTTTTTCATTCAGGTTTCTCCCTCTATATTTTTCCACTAGTATCATAACCTATAAAACTTAAAATAAAGTCATTTAAAATCTTAAGTTAATCTTAATTTTTTGTTTTAAAAGCAAAGAAAAAACGAATTTCTCAAGGAAATTCGTTCTTAATCGTGCTGATAGCGGTGCAAAAATTATTAAAGATGTCCCTAATCCCCTTAGTATTTATAACAATTAACTTTCATATCTACTTTAGATTCACCTTACCATTAGGTGTTAGAACAAATTTTAAATCGACAATAAAATGAATAATAATCGGTACTAATAGTGAGCCACTAGCCATATATATTTTAAATATTATGTACCCAAAAAGACCTGTTCCAAGGATACCTTTTGCCCCTTGGTAAAAATGTGCTATCCCAAAAATAACAGCACTAATAATTGCAACCGTACCTAATGAAAATTCAAATGGCAACCCGAATAAAAAAACAGCCATTGCACCGCGAAATACAATTTCCTCACAAATGCCTGCTGTTGCAGCTACAAAAATAAATGCCAAGCGTTCCTTCTTCGTTTGAGGTAATAAAAAGTCAATATTTCCAACTACTAGATTTTTAGAATCCCCCTTTTTTGCTCGCCAATTCATAATGAAAACGAATAAAAGCGCTCCTATAATAACGCTTGTTAAAAATCCAGCTATAAATGAAGAACTATACTCTTCGCTATTGCCACTATCTATCGTAAATAGCTCCTTCCAGCTAAAATCACTAACGAGCCAAACAATACAAATAATTAATAAGATACTCCATTGAATCACAATTGTATCTTTATATATTTTCAATCGTTCAATTTTTGTTACATCCTTTTTTAAAAATAACCAGTCACTCACTATCAAAAATAAAACTGCTCCTAATAATACTATCCCTAAAAAAATCATAGACATTTCCTCCTTTATATCTAGTATAATTAGGAAATGTAATAATCTAGCAAAATATACGAATCGGTATATTCGGAGGTATAAAATGATTGGAGAAACGCTACTAAAAATTCGTAAAAATCGTAATTTAACACAAAAAGAGATAGCAAAGGGCATTTTGCAACAGGCCACTTATTCACGAATTGAACGTGGACAGCTAGCGATTGATGCCGATATTTTAAAAAAATTAGTTGAGCGGCTTAACTTGTCAATGAACGAATTTTTTTATATTCATCAAGGCTATAAAGCTACAAAAAAGCAGCAACTTATCCAAAACTTTGCCCGTATGGAACTCGTATTAGAAGATGAAATAGAGTACCAACTTTCGGAAATTACGCAGTTTTTAAGTTTGAATGCCGATGAAGATATTACAATGCTTCACTTTTCTTATTTAGCGTTGAAAGAGCATGTAACAGGGCACAATATCGATGCAGTTCGTGCATTTGCTACACAAGTTTGGGCACGCATGCAAAAACTTGATAACTGGTATATTAATGATTTAGAGCTGTTAAATGCTATAATATTATATTTTCCACTCGACATCGCTCATGAAATTACTCAAACTGCAATTCGTCGCCTTGATACATATGAGCACTATGAACGCGATATGACATATTTAAAAATCTATTTCCTCCTTAATTTAACGTCACTTTATATAGAGGATGGCGCGTTTGAAGAGTGCCTTAAAGAATTAGAAACAATTCATAAAAAGTACCAAAACAAATTAACCTACCAAACACTTGGTTTTATCATTTGTCGGAAAATTATTTGCAAGCACCATTTAAAGATGAATTATACAAAAGAGAAACAACAATTCGACATGCTTCAGCAACTATTTAACGACGAACATGTATTTAAAGTTTTCAAGCAAGAATTGGCTCTTCATCAAGTCGAATTCGATTAGGCCAAAATTGGGCATGATTTTATTACTGAAATGGATTATAAAAACGTCCATCATTCACGGTAAATAGCCATAGCGTTACACCAACTAACACACCACAAATAACGATTGCTATGATGTCTGCCACCTTAAAGTTTCTGCCAACATACCACGTACGCTTTTTATGTTGACCAAATCCACGCATATCCATGACATTGCTTATCGTTTCGATTCGTTCAAGTGTAGAGAAAATAAGTGGCACAATAATAGCTATTACATTTTTAACTCGCTTGACGATTTTTTCATTACGAGAAATATCTACTCCACGTGCTTGTTGTGCTTGTAAAATCGTTTTAAAATCTCGTTGCACCTCTGGAATATAACGAAACGCAATGGAAACAGC
Source organism: Rummeliibacillus sp. POC4 (assembly GCF_003576525.1). Classification (GTDB taxonomy): domain Bacteria; phylum Bacillota; class Bacilli; order Bacillales_A; family Planococcaceae; genus Rummeliibacillus. The sequence goes on from NZ_QWUA01000012.1 coordinate 21,690, forward strand.
ATATGACAAACGATAGCTGACCCCAATTTTATTTAACGATGCTGCAAATTCACTTGGCTGTGTTGTTAGTAAAAACAATAACGCTGGTGGAATAACAGCAATATATTTTAAAGTAATATTAAACTGATAAAATAGCTGTTCAGCTGTTACATGATAACGCCACCATGTACCCGTTAGCATCGTTTTGCTTCCATAAATTTTAGCCCCTTGATTAGGATCAAATATAAAAATCGCAATATTATTCAAAAGTAAAAAAAATAAAATGAAACCAAGAATAAAGATTATTTCCTTCAGCTTAATTTTCGAAACAGAAAAAAGTATGATACTAAATACAAGTAAAACTACAAGTAGCCTCGTATCATACGTAAGCATAGTAGCTGTAGACCATAAAATAAAAACTATTAATTTTGTCGCCCCGGTCAAACGGTGAATAAAGGAATCTAGCTCAATATAACCTAACATTTCATTCGCCATATTGCGCCACTCTCCTTTCAAATTGGATAAAGCGCTCTACTAGTTCAAACGGTTCTGCTAGCTCTACAGCTAACGCTATTTCGTATAACGAAGATGCTTTTAAGCTAGCCTTGCGAACGAGCTCCGGATTTGTCAGTACTTGTGATGGTTTACAATCCGCGATTACTTCTCCTCCGTGTATGACGATCGAACGATTCGTATATTCCGTCATTAGATGCATATCATGTGTAATGACAATGACCGTTGTCCCTCGGGCTGTTAATGATTGCAGAAATGTCATGAGATCCTTAGCATGCTTATAATCCTGTCCAGCTGTTGGCTCATCTAAAATTAAAATAGCAGGATTTAACACTAAAATTGTCGCGATCGCTACTCGACGCCTTTGTCCATAGCTTAGTGCAGTAATTGGCCAATTCCGGAACGGATAGAGACCGCACACTTTTAATGTGTCATGAACAATTTCTGTCACTTTTTCAGAAGAAACCTCACGCTGGCGCAATCCAAATGCTACCTCGTCAAATACTTTCGGCTGCGAAAACATTTGATTAGGATTTTGTAAAACATAACCAACCTTTTCTGCTCGTGATTTAATAGATTCATTTGTCACATCTGCATCATTTATACGGATCACGCCATCTTTCACCTTCTCAAAGCCGCTTATACATTTAGCTAACGTAGATTTTCCCGCACCATTTGTACCTACAATACTAATAAATTCCCCAGCATGGCATGTCAGGTTAATATTTTTTAAAATACTTTGTTTCGTTCCAGGATATGTATAATGTAGATTTTCCAAAACTAAAAGTGGTGCTTCCTGTATTTTTTCTTCATTCATAACAGGTACATTTGCTTCATACCAGTGAAGTATTTCCTTACGATAATTATGAAATGGTATTTCCTCTACTTTATCCAATTGTTCCATCTCTTGTAGCGGTACATTTGCATATTTTAAAAGACGTGTGTACAGTGGCTCACGAATATCATTTTCTGCTAACAAATTTGTTTTTAGCAGCTCCGTTGGCTTCATGTCCGCGACAATTTCTCCATGATTTATTAAAATGATACGATTAATCGTTTGCGATAATGCGTCCTCTAAACGATGCTCGATTAAAATAACTATTTTATTATTTTGTTGATGAAGTTGTTCGATTAATGTCATAGCACTTTTTCCTGTCGCAGGGTCTAAATTCGCTAAGGGCTCATCAAATAGTAAAATCTCTATATTATTTACTAGGACTCCTGCCATCGCTGTACGCTGCTTCTGCCCACCAGATAGTTCAAAAATTTGATGCTGTAAATGGTCCTCGATACCAACTTGTATAGCAGCATCCATTACTTTGCCTTTCATTTCGTTCTGCGGTACCATGGCATTCTCTAATGCAAAGGCGATATCCTCCGCTACGGTAATACCTACAAACTGACTATCCGTATCTTGTAATACCGTACCAATAACTTTGGAACGGTCAAATAAAGAAAACGAATCTGCCACTTTACCTGCAATAGATAAAGTGCCAGATACCTCCCCCTTATATCGTTCTGGAATAAGTCCATTAATACAATGTGCTAATGTACTTTTTCCAGAACCAGATGGACCTACGATGCAGACCTTTTCACCTGGATAAATCGATAAATTAATATTTTTTAATGTCGGCTTTTGCTGACTATCATATTTAAAACTAAAATTTTCAAACTGTATGATCGGCTGCACCGAAATCACCAACCTATTCTTCGTAGCTTAAACTACTTTTTTGAGTACGAGTTTTTGCATATGCGATAAGTAGAAGTGTACCTATAACACCGACTGCTACAATATTCCAAAGTCCTGCTACTAATCCTTGTGTAAATACTTTGTTAGCAGGCTCTGAATATATTAAAATATCTAATACTGGTGCTACTAATCCCCAACCAACTAACTGAACAACGATTTGGACAATATTAAATGAAATAATGGACTTTTTCGTAAATTCGCCTGCTTCAACTTTAAACTTATTGAAAAATAACCCAATTCCTAGACCTACAATCCCAGAAACAATTACCCAGCTCCACCAAGCAGAACCGTAAGCTGTAATATCCTTTAATGCATGACCTATAAAGCCTACAAAGAAACCAGCAATCGGACCAAAAACTGCACTAATTAATGCTAAAAACGCATAAGATGTTTGGATTTCTGTATTTGGAATCCCTGTTGGAATAATGACAAAGCGTGCTAAGACGAAGAATAAAGCTGTGCCCACCCCAATTGCTACGATTGTTTTTGTGTCAAATATTGATTTTTTCATTTTCCATCTCTCCCTTTTTAAAAACATTTTATTAGTTGTAGTCTCTAGATTATAAAAAAGCCCTTAAAAATGTAACTACTGTTACATATTTAAGGGCGATTCATAGCGATACCACCTTAATTCGCTAATTACTTAGCCTCATTTAGCAGATTATGCTTATTCCACGATTGCTCTCGTTTCAACAATCCCCTGTAGTTGTAGTTTATGAATTGGCTCTTAATTATATTTTCGTTAATTTATCTGCTGTATATTGGTAACCTACAACTTCACCTTTTGGTGCACCACTTGCTTGTTTATCTTGCTTGTAATCAAGTAATGGGAACACAAGCTCCGCAAATTGATACGCTTCCTCTAAATGCGGATAACCCGATAATATGAACTTATCGACACCCACTGCTTGATATTCACGAATCAGTGCTGCTACTGTTTCTGGATCACCAACGATTGCTGTACCACAACCACCTCGTACAAGACCAACACCAGCCCATAAATTCGGATAAATTTCTAGGTTATTACGGTCACCCTTGTTTAACACGGTCATGTTCTTTTGGCCGATAGAATCATAGCGACTAAATACTTCTTGTGCTTTTTGAATAGCATCTTCATCGACATATTTGATTAACTCATTTGCTGCATGCCAAGCTTCTTCCTTCGTTTCACGTACAATGACATGCACGCGCAACCCAAATTCTAGTTCACGCCCTTGCTTCGCTGCTACTGCACGTACTTTCTCAATTTTCTCTTTTACTTGTTGCGGTGGCTCTCCCCAAGTTAAATACACATCCGAATGCTTTGCAGAAACCTCAATCCCTGCATCGGATGAGCCTCCAAAGTAAATAGGTGGATGTGGTTTTTGAACACCTGGGAACATGATTTCTCCACCTTCAACTTTTAAATGCTTGCCTTCATAATTGACTGTCTCTCCAGCTAACAAAGCACGCCAAATATCTAAAAATTCATCTGTTATTTCATAACGTTGATCATGGGAAACAAATACACCATCGCCTGCTAGCTCGACCGGATCGCCCCCTGCTACGACATTGATTAGTAAACGACCATTCGAAATTTGATCTAACGTAGCAGTCATACGTGCCGCAACAGTTGGATTCATAATCCCTGGACGAACCGCGATTAAAAACTTCAATTTTTGTGTCACTGACGCTAGTGCTGAGGCTGTTACCCACGGATCGTTACAAGGTTTACCCGTCGGAATTAATACCCCTTCATAACCAAGCTCATCGACTGCCTGTGCAATTTGCTTTACATACGGGAAATTCGTTTCGCGAGCGCCTTTGCTCGTTGCTAAATATTTACCATCACCATGAGTTGGAATAAACCAGAATATATCCATTAAAATCGCTCCTTTATTATTCGACGCCTTCAAAGTTAGTTCGCCATTTTAATAATTTTTTCTCCAATATACGAACAAGTGAATCAGTCAATTTACCGACGACTCCAAAAATAATAATGCCAACAAACACTTTATCTGTTTGTGAAAACTGCCGTGCATCCATAATCATATAACCAATACCAGCGCTTGAACCCATTAGCTCGGCGACGACAAGGCTAAGCCATGCAATCCCAATTGACAGGCGAATCCCTACTAAAATATGACTAAGTGCTGATGGTAAGATTAATCTCGTTAACTGCTTCCATTTGCTAAATTCCAATACTTGTGCCACTTCAAACAGCTTCGAATCAACTGAACGAATACCGTTATACGTGTTGACATATACCGGAAAAAACGAAGCAAACGCAATAAGTAAAATTTTTGACAGTTCATCAAAACCAAACCACAATATAAATAATGGTGTTACTGCTAAACTAGGAATTGTTCGTAGCATTTGCATCGTCGGATCAATATAGCTTTCAGAATGCTTTGAAAAGCCAACAACAAAACCTAGAACTAATGCGATACTTGCACCGAGTAAAAAGCCGACTACTGCACGATAAATACTAATTTGTAAATGACTAAATAATACACCGCTAACAATTAAATTATAAAAGGTTATTATAATTTGAAGCGGGCTAGGAAGAACCGTAGCAGAAACAACGCCACTGGATGAGACTATTTGCCAAATAACGATAATGAACAGTGGCAAAACTAATCCTTTTACCCAAATTGGTATGCTTTTCCGTGCTTTTTTCTCTCGTGCAACTGGTTGATTCATAGCCTGTGCACGTACCAAATTACTCAGCTCCTTTTAACAGTTTTTCGACGAATTGATTATCCACTACTTTTGTCACGTCGATTTTGTTACTAAAAACGCCTTGCTCGACAAATAAATCTGCTGCGCTTTGTTGACTAGCAATTACTTTGTCATTAATTACTTGTAATTCATATGGTGTATTTTTTAATATTTCCTCTACAGTGGCTGGATCGATTCCTTTTAAATCAGCAAAAAATTGTACAGCTTCCTTTGGATTCTCTTTCATCCATTTTGTTGCCTTTTGATATACTTCTAAATAAGTAGCTACTAAATCTGGATTTTGCTCTGTAAATGCTGTGCGTGCAATTGTAAACATTGCACCATACGTGCCAACATCCTTACCTTTTAATAATGCTGTTGCGTTGTTTCCAACAGTTTGATAGGAAATAAACGGCTCCCATGTTGCCCATGCATCTACTGAATTATTTTCAAATGCTGGCTGAGCTTCATCCGGCTGAAGCTGAATAACATCAACTTTCGAAGGATCAACACCTTCTTTTTCAAATGCCGCATATAACAAACCAAACGCACTACTACCTTTTGCTACCGCTACTTTTTTGCCTTCTAAATCTTTTACTGACTTTATATCACTACCTTCTGGAAGTAAAATCGCATTATTTGTTTCACCGTTTGATAATAAAGCGATTTCTTTAAAATCAATGGCTGCTGCTTGACCTGAAAGAGGTGGTGTATTACCTACCTCTGTAATATCTAACTTTCCTGCTGCAATTCCTTCAAATTGCGGTGGGCCACTTTGAAATTCTGTCCAGGCAATTTTCACACCAACTTCTGCAAACGCGTCTTCTAGCCATCCTTTTTCTTTCGCTACCCACAATGGCGAAAGCACTTGCTGAATGCCTAAATTAATTGTTTTCGTTGAGGATTTACTGCCGTTACTTTTAGCATCTGATGATGAACAAGCTGCTAACAATAACGTGATTGCTGTCAGTAATAATAAAAATGTTTTTTTCATATGTCTCTTCCTCCTATATGCCTTCACCATCGATATAACGTTGGCTTTCTGTTTTTTCGAATTCTTGTAAGACTTGCTGCCTTACCTGCTGATAGGAAGGGCTTGTTTTTGCACGTGGATAACTCAGTCCGACATGCACGAGCTTTTGTATATGTCCTGGATTTGCACGTAAAATCGCAACATCGGTTCCAAGATAAATTGCCTCGTCAATATCGTGTGTTACAAGTATCATCGTAATGTTCTTACGTTGCCATATATCAATGAGCACATCTTGTAAATGCTGGCGTGTGAATGCATCGAGTGCTCCAAACGGCTCATCAAGTAACAATACTTCCGGATCTCGAATAAGCGCCCTCGCAATTGCTACCCGCTGTGACATACCGCCTGATATTTCACTCGGATACGCCTTCTCGTAACCTTTTAATCTCACAATTTCAATCATTTCGTCTACTTTTTGACGAACATCTTGATCTTTCAGACTTAGATCTGCTGCTATATTTTGCTCAACGGTCATCCACGGAAACAAACGATGTTCCTGAAAAATAAACCCTTGAGCAATACCTGGCTTTACAACTTGACGATCATTAACATGAACAGCACCTTGATATTCTGTGTCAAGTCCCGCTACAATTTTTAAAAGCGTACTTTTACCGCAACCACTTGGTCCAATAATCGTTAAAAAATCACCTTTTTTAACTGTTAATTTAACTTCATCGAGTACACGTTTACGTTCTTGTTCGATTTGGAAGCTTTTTTCATCGATTTGAATTTGTACACTCATTTAATACCTCCTAATAAAAAAGACAACAAGAAGTCTTCATCATGTTCCTAACATGAATAAAGACCTCCAGTTGTCTAGTGAGTCTAATTATCTATTATTCTTATTTAATAACTAGGTATTCATTGAATATAAAAAGCTTTAAATTCCTTTAGATGAGTTTAAAGCTATCCTGCTTCTTAATGTATTTCAATACCTAGTATTTCAATAAGTTTATTTTAGGTTCTTCCAAATATAATGTCAATACTTTTTTCGAAATATTCTTTCATTTCTAGATTAACATAAACACTTTAGAGGCTAGGTTCCTACTTGAGAGAAATCTAGCCTATTGCATTATAGTTCATTTTAATTTTATGGATTTAAAACGATAAGTAGTATACAAGATTTTATACTTACTACTGTGCTTGTTAACAATTACTAAACATCTCGAGACCCCATAAGATTGATGCTTCTATTTTCTTTTTATGTTACCTTAAAAACTATATTGATGTTATGTAATTTTAAATAAGGATGTGAGAATACATTGGATTTTACAAATAAAACAGTGATCATAACAGGCGCTGGAAATGGAATTGGGAAAGGAATTGCTTTACATTATGCAGAGAAAGGTGCCAATGTCGTTTTAGCAGATATCGATGAAAACGCTGGAGCACAAACAGCTGCTAGAATTACAGAACAAGGTGGAGAAGCACTTTTCGTACAATCAGATGTAAGGCTGGAGAAAGATATAGTTCGATTAATGGAAGTAGCCCATCAAACATACGGTCAAATAGATATTTTAATCAATAATGCTGGAAAAACGTTATTTAAGTCTCCTTATGATTTATCAATTGAAGAATGGGACGATATGATAAACACAAACTTAAGAAGTGTTTTCTTAGCATCACGTGAAGCAGCAAAATATATGCGTCATAACAAGGAAGGTGGCTCTATTGTAAATATTGCCTCCACAAGGGCCATCATGTCTGAGCCAAATTCAGAAAGTTATGCTGCCACAAAAGGTGGGATTGTTGCAATTACACATGCCCTTGCAGCCTCATTCAGTGAAGATAGGATTACCGTTAATGCCATTTCCCCTGGTTGGATTGAAACAGGAGATTATTCTAAATTAAGTAAAATAGACCATGAACAACATTTATCAAAACGTGTAGGAAAACCAGATGATATTGCACGAGCTGCTCTTTATTTAACTGCCAAAGAAAATGATTTTATCACAGGCATTAACCTAGTTGTAGATGGTGGAATGACGAGAAAAATGATATATGAGGAATAAGAGGATTTACAAAGAATACAATAACAAATAGTTATCAAAGTTGGAATTCTAATATACATTATAATTAAAGATTTTCATAAACTATAGTAAAAGCAGACGCCAATTAGAGGTATGGTACCAACACTTCTAAACCGTCTGCTTTGTATGTTTCAAAAAATATTATGTTAGTTGAAAAGAAAGCTTTCAAGTCAAGCACAACATTCACATAAGCTGATCTACCTAAATTTTATAATCAGCTGAGTTGAAAAGAATATCAACTAGACTTCTATATAAGTTATATTGGTTATGATCAAGCCAATCTTCTTCATATTCTGCCATTAACCACATAACTTCATCTAAAAAAATATGTTGTAACACTGCATCCCAAACCTCTTTTTCTAAATCAGTTATTGTCGTGTATTTTTTATATCCTTCTAAAAATAACTTCCATTGTTTTGGCGTGAATATACAATCTGGTGCTGTATCGAGCTCATTATGAAATAATAGTAAAACTAATGCTAAGTCAAAAATTCTTGGCAACCATGTAGCGTTGTCCGGGTCGATTAAAAATGGTTTGGGTGTATATACTATATTATTTGCTTTGTAATCATATGGTGTAGCCACTAAAGGCAGCTTTAAATCTTTTATAGTTGCTTGGTTTTTAACAGCTTCTAATAGTTTTTGTTCCATACCGTCTACTGAGAAAGTACGGTTTGTCTTCTGAATGTTTTGCCGAATGGATTGCATGTCGCGTAATACTTCTTGCTCAGTAAAATCAAAGACATCATATGTAGGTAAATAAAATTCATTGATCTGACTTGAAACTGAGTGGATTCTACCTAGCAACTTACCTGACTGATAAATTTCTTCATCTTTTGCTGTATATTTATTTCCATCGATAAAAGGATACATCACGTAAATGGACTCATTAATTTCTATGGGTTCAGTTAAAGGTGTCACGATATTTATTTCATGCTCTTTTAATGTTTTTAAAAAGCACATTAAGTTTTGAGCTGCTTTTAAAGGCGTTTGCGTTTTTTTAATAATTACATCTTGATCATCTTTTTTGACTTTATAAACGGGTGAGAAAGGATAAATACTAGTGGGTTCTTCATCAATTTTTATACCAAATTTATGGATAATCTCTTTTGAATTCAAAGTTTTTTCTCCTCTCTTCAATCATTTTCAGATACATCTTCGTTTCCTTTCAACGAAAAGGACTTAATATAAGTAAATACGCCAGTTAATATACCCACACCAAATAGAATACTTCCAATAATTACAAAGTTGTTTATATAATTCTCAATAACTACCTCATATCTGTTATCAAGATAACCATCTGGTTGACTTGAAGCCCAAGAGTCTCCTAAATAAGTTCCAATCGAAACACTGAAAAACATCAACACCAATCCTATAATCATCATTATGGACAAGATAATACTAAGTCCCTTAATTTGTTCTTTTGACATCGTGCTCCCCCTTTAATAGTGAAAAGCTTCCCAACCAATTTTTCAGAAAAAAAATTGGCCTGTTGCACATTTATAATCTTATAATCAATTCTACAAAAATAGCATAAGTCCTTTTTTGTTTAACACATCTTACTTCTTAGTAATAGAATTCCACCTGAATTTTTGGTGTAAATTAACCTTTTTCTACTAAATAGATACCCAGTTCATCACGTTTCCCGCATATTTTTGGTACAATTAAGTTAAACCTAGAGGAACGCTATTTGTATAAGGCAATTTTATTTAGATTGAAACAACTATGGAGGTACACTATGGGAAATAGTAAAACGAAGACAAAAATAAGTGCGAAAGGGGCTATTTTTAAAGGGATTTTAGTAATAATTGGCGCATTAATAGCTGCCTATGGATTAGAATCCATTTTAATACCAAACAATGTATCTGATGGTGGTGTGACCGGTATTAGCATTGTTTTTTCTCAGCTTTTCGGTCTTCCACTAGGCGTATTAATCGCTATTATTAATGCTCCTTTTATATGGTTAGGCTATAAACAAATTGGTAAAAGCTTTGCCATTTATTCTGTATTAGGCATCCTTTCTTTAGCGATTGGTACAGTAGCTTTTCATCATGTCGAAACGATTATCGAAGGTGATTCCCTTTTAATAACAGTTGTTGGGGGGATTATTTTAGGTTTTGGTATGGGTCTTGCTTTGCGTAATGGTGGAGCATTAGATGGAATTGATATGTTAGCCGTTTTACTCTCACGTAAACTACCGTTTGGGACAAGCGACTTGATATTATTTTTAAATATGTTTGTATTTATTCTTGTTTCAACTGTTTTTGGTTTAACAGGTGCAATTTTATCTGGGCTTGCTTACTTTATCGCTTCGAAAGTTATTCACATTGTTGAAGAAGGATTTAGTGGGACTAAAACATATAAAATTATTTCGAAAGAACCAGAATTACTTGTCGAAACTATTCGAGATCGTCTTGGTCGTGGTGCTACCTTAACAGATGTTTATGGAGGATATACGAACGAGCAATTTAAAGAAGTTACTTGTGTTATTAACCGTTTAGAAGATACTAAGATCAAATCAATTATATTCGAAATCGATCCAAAAGCATTCGTTACAGTTTATGATATGGCCGAAGTAAAGGGCGGTAACTTCACGAAAAAGAACATTCACTAAAATATTTTCACGAAGAAACCTCAGATTCATCATTTTTTATGAGTCTGAGGTTATTTCATCTTTTTTTGCCTTATAGGGTGAAAGATATGATTATAGACTCCCCTACCCATACCATAAAACTATACTAAAAATAAATTCTATGATACTTTATCTATATAAAAGCAGGAAAAAAGTTATATATTATTTTACATATAATCCATTTAAATATATTCACAAAGGAGTTTTTTACTAATGAACACCATTGTAAATTTCAATCCAAGCACACAAAAAGCTATTTTATCAGCTTTAGAAACAAATCTAGCAATGATAGAGTTCAACTTAAATAAAGAAGTCATTTGGGTAAACGAAAATTTTGCACGAACTTTGGGTTACACCGTTAGTGAAATGAAAAATATGACTCATAGACAATTCTGTACGAAAGAATATGTTAATAGCAAAGAATATGTTGAATTATGGGAAAGTCTTCGCAAAGGAGTCAAGTTTCAAGAAAAAATCCAAAGAGTCGGCAAAAAAGGAAATTTACTATGGTTTGAAGCTACATATATGCCCGTTCTCAATGAGGAAGGTCAGGTAAAGGCTGTCCTTAAAATAGCTACGGATATTACAGAACGGGAAAACCAAACAACAGACGTCATTTCTCAATTAAAAAATATGCCCGTAGAATTAGTAGATTTGGTTGTTGCAAATTCTAAGGAGAAAGTAGATACAATTCAATCTTTAAAAGAACATACCAATTTAATCAGTGAAGTATCTAAGTTAATACGCAATATAGCTACTCAAACGAATATGCTGGCATTAAATGCAGCCATTGAAGCCGCTCGTGCAGGGGAATATGGTAGAGGCTTTAAGGTTGTAGCGGATGAAGTTCGTAGATTAGCGGGAAATGTCTCAGATTCAATTAGTCAAGTAGATAGCAATATAGAAAACATCACACAAGAAGTAAAAAGGATAAATGCTATCACCGATAATTTACAAAAATCAATTCTTGAAACGCAAACCAAATTCAAGAAAACCATTGAGGACTTTGAAAACATTGAATAATAATTCTAAGTGAAAAGGAACCGACTTCCTCATGGGAATTAATCGGTTCCTTTTTACTCTAAATTAACTTTAGATGCTTACCCGCTGTCACTGTCTTTTGAATTAAATGATTATGTTATTGTCAAATACACAAAACATTTGGGTACATAACCCCTAAAGAATTCAAGCTACATTCCTCATAAAAGTTGTATTGTTTAGTGTTGACACAGCTGTTCTAGTCAATTTCACTCTAACAAAATTGATGTACTTTTAGGAGCAATAGTTTATTTCCGCCAAAAATTCATATCTCCTGCTTTATCCTGAATATTAAATTCTATTATTTCCTCAAGCAATTCGTAATTTACAGGTTCTTTCCACAGAATTCGGAACAAGCCTTTTGTGTGAGTGTAGCCAGCATTGGTAATGTCATCGGCAAAGTGTGCAATGCCAGCTTCTTCTGGGGAAATGCTCATATGATTCTTCGATGTGGAAAAGCCAATGATAAATGTTCCATGATCTGTGAACATTGGTGTATTCCACTTGATTTGTGGTTCTAAATTTGGATACTTGCTAGCAACCCATGTCAAAATTTCTTCTGTTCGTTCGCGGTGATCTGGATTATCGATACCTGATAAATATTCTGCAAAAACTTCCATGTCTTCCTCCTTTGATATTATTTATTTTAGCCAAAAGATTTATCTTTCAGCATTTGCTAGTTTTTTATCTTCTATTAGAATACATAACTATAAATACTTTAGTCCAATTTATCACCTCAACTACTACAATCTATAACTATTTATTAGTCTAGCAAAGTAAAAACCGAAGCTTATGGCAATTGTTAAAAAGAGAATGTGAAATAAACTAAATTCACCTTTAAAGAAAAAATCGTATACAATCTCACCTATTAAAACCCCAATAAAAATCCCCAAAATGATATTTTTCACTTTATTACACCGCCAATCTTTCAGTAATGATACCATAAATAGGAAAATTATAGATATAACGATAAGAAGAATCATTTATAATATTTACAATTGCAAGAAATTAAATGTTAAAATCGACTGGACAATTGAAAATAAATTCTAGAGAATGAAAAATATAGTTATATTCTCTATTTCAATTATTCAAATAAAATATAGGAGACTAATAATATGTTAAATTTAAAAGATATTCTATTACTTGATTTCGCATACTTGGAAACCTTTACGAAACGATTCGATACTTCCTGGGGTGCTTTTTTTTGCAATGAAAACCAACCAAATTATTATGATGCAAATCATGCGCATATAAGCGATTCTTTTCATGATCCAAAACAAATCCTTGATGAAGTCAAAGATTTTTATATTTCTAGAAATATCATACCTAGATTTTATATCTATAATTTAGATGTCCAACAAGACTTAATCTCTGAGCTTAAGTCAAATAATTTTGGCTATGAAGAACTCATTAGTCCTGTTCAGTTATGGGACAATCAAGTTATTAAAATCGAAAAAAGAAAACTAACCTCTATTGAAAAGGTTACCAAAAAGAATTATCAAGAAGCATTAGAAATCGAGTCTAGCATCAAGGAATTTGGTGGAAAAGAAATCATACAGAAAGTCTTCGAAGAACAATTCAATCATCCTTCTTTCACACACTATCTTCTTCGATATGATGGAACCCCTTGCTCAACAGCATGTATTTTTGAACATAATCATCAAGCTCGATTAGAGAGTGTTGCGACACTCGAAGAATATAGAGGAAAAGGCTTCGTAGGTGAACTCATTCAATTTGTACAAAAAGAAATTACGAATAACGGTCTAGAGAAACTCTGGGTATTTCCAATAAATGAATCAATCGAAAAAGTATATCAAAAATATGGATTCCAAACGGTAGATAAGCTTAGAACAGGACATGCTTTTTTAGGCGGAAAAAGTATCAAAGAAATTCAGGGGTAAGTATCCTTTCAATTTATAAATATAAGCCATTTTGACAAGATGTATCAAAATGGCTTATTGCTTTTTATTTCTAAGTATATTGTCTAGTCAACTTTAATTTGTCCCATCATGCCATTATCTTCATGTTCAAGAATATGGCAATGGAACATATAGATTCCCTTTTGTGTAAACTTCACAGCAATTTTTGCTTTTTGACCCGGTTTCAATGAAATCGTATCTTTTAAACTAGATAAATTTGCCGGTGGTTCTTTACCATCAATTGAGATCACTCGGAATTGTGTGCCATGGATGTGGAATGGATGGTTCATCCCCCCCATTGCATCTTTTACATTATCAATTTCCCAAACTTCCGTTTCATTTACCTTTTGTGTAAAATCGATTCGATTTGGGTCAAACTTCTTATCATTAATCGTCACATTGTTCATCATGCCCGCCAGTTTTATTGTTTTTGTGACCTTTTTGTTTTTCATATCATCGGTAGTACGAATAGAATTTAATTGGTTTACAGTTTCTACTGTTTTGGAATGATTTACGGTTCCTTTTAGATGAATTGGTAAAATTGTTTTCTTGTCTTCATTGACTAGAGAAACTTCATTTTCCTTCACTTTTGTTAAATCTACAATGACCTCTACTCTTTCTCCAGGTGCAACTTCAATCTCATTTGTTGTAGTAGGTTTATTTAAGAAACCACCGTCACTTGCGATTTGTTGGAATTCCATATCATTATTAAAATGTAACGTATAATTCCTCATATTAGAACCGTTTAAAATGCGTAATCGAACTTTTTTTCGCTCGATTGTTAGTTTTGGGTTTACAACTCCATTGATTAACAGCGTGTCCCCTGTCGTTCCATCTTCATTCAACACTTTGTCATAATCTAGTTGTTTATCTTTTGTAAATGTTTTATCTTGAAGAATAATTGGTAGATCGTCTTCTCCATATGATTTTGGAATATCTAATTTCTCGCTATTCTGATCATCAATATAAAGCAATCCTGCTAAGCCTTTATATACTTGTTTGCCTGTTTCATGCATTGGATGTGGATGGAACCAAAGTGTTGCTGCTTCTTGATTCACTTTAAAGTGAATGGTCTTTGTTTCTCCTGGTTTTAATACTTTATGTGGACCGCCATCTTCGTTTCCAGGAATTTCAAGTCCATGCCAATGGAAAGTAGTTTCTTCATCTAAATCATTTACTAAATGAATGTTGACGTTCATGCCTTTTTCGAGGCGAATAACAGGGCCTAAAAAGTTACCATTATATCCATATGTCATCGTTTTAACCCCATCATAAATTTCAGAAGTACCTTGTTGTGCTCGAACTGTATATGAAATTGAATTGTTCTTCTTTTGGTCTGGTCCAAGCATTTTCGGAAACGTTAATTCATTTTCTCCAAGGCTACTGTTTAACTCTGTGATGGATTCATGGCTCATATCCATATTGGTGTGGTCCATGCCCCCCATATTCATAGATGAATGATCCATTCCCTTCATGTCTTTACTGGAAGAATGATCACTATTACTTTCACTACAAGCACTAAGTAACCCAAGACTAATTATCATACTTGCTAATGCCACTTTCTTCATACATCAACACGTCCTTTCGCAACGATCATACGAAAGAGTTGTGTAGAAATTATGTAGAAAGAGGCATTTTTATATAAAAAGTTGTTCCTTCATTTTCATGACTTTTTACTGTAATCGTTCCACCGTGTGCCTCAACAAGTTTTTTCGTTATGGTCATTCCAATTCCACTACCGGGATAGAGATTTTCCCCTCGATAATTTCGCTGAAAAATCTTTTTACTTGTTTCTAAATCCATACCTACTCCGTTATCTTGGATAAGAATGATAAAGTAGTTACTTTCTTTAAATAATTTAATGAGGATTAAGCCTTCTCTTTGAACATGGTACATGGCATTTTTAATAATATTATGGAGAATTTGATTTAATCTAAGCTCGTCTACATGCGCATGGATTGATGAATCTAAATCCAATTCTAGCTGGATATCTTTTTCAAGCAACTCACTGGCAATTCCTATCACAGCTTTCTCTATTAAATTTTCGATTGTTTCTTCTTTCTTCACAACTTTAAACGTTGGACTATTAATATCATTCAGGGTATCTAATTCTCCAACAAGGAGGATGAGTCGATCAATTTCTTCCACACATGCTTGCAAACGTTCAGGAGTCGCTGTCCAAACTCCATCTTCAAATGCACTCAAATAACTTTTAATCGAAGCTAGTGGATTTCGAATTTCATGAGCAAGATCTTGTGTCATTTCCTTTCGGCGAAGCTCATAGGTTTCTAATGTTTCGTCTAGTTTTAATAAGGATTGTCCTAATTGTCCAATTTGATCATCGATTGTATATGTTATATGTAAATTCCGCTTTCCCTGTACAAGTAATAAAGCGAAATTATTCATTTCTTGAATAGGCCGTGCCAATGCACGTGCGATCAATAAACTTGAAATTAGTATGACAACGAGCAATACCGCTATAGACCAAAATGCCGTCTCTCTTAAGGCCATATCAAAATGGTGGATGACTTCTTGAGAATCTGTTATATGTAGCATCATTAAATGTTCATGCCCTTTATAAAGCAAAATGCCCGTAATCATTAAAAGCATACTTAAAGTGAAAATCGCTATTATAAATGCAACTTTTATGTTAAATTTCATCTTTTTCAACCTTTTCATTCATCTTATAACCTAGTCCGAAAACAGTTTGAATGTAGTTATCCTTTATTTTTTTACGGATATTCTTAATATGTTGATCAACTACCCGAAGATTTATATCCATATCAAATCCAAATATCTTTTTTATAATATCCTCTCGGCTAAAGACTTTTTTAGGATTTTCAACTAGTAATAGTAAAATGCTATATTCATGTTGTGTTAGTTGAAGACTTTCTTGATTTAATAATACCTGTCTTTCATTTTTGTGAATTACTAACTGTCCAAATTGAATGATTTGTTTTTTACGTGATTCAGGTAATAACCTCTCTGCTCTCACTATAATTTCTTTAGGGTGAAATGGTTTTACTACATAATCATCAGCACCTAATTCAAATCCCTTTAGCTTATCATCAATTGAGATTTTGGCCGTAAGCATTATTACTGGAATATCGTAATTTAATTTCACGTATTGACATATATCTTCACCAGCCATATCGGATAACATTAAATCTAAAATAATCATATCCAGCGGTACCTCATCTACTATTTGAATAGCTGACTCGCCAGTATGTGCAACATAAGTGATATCTCCATTCTTTTCAAAATAAGATACCAATACATTAGTAATCTTTTCTTCATCATCTACGATTAAAACTTTCATGTATAAAATCTCCTGTTTTCTTTAATTATATTTTAAATATAATCTAATTACTTCTATAAAATATCAATTACAATAAGACATATTTGTGTATTTTATTGTATGTCATAATGAAAATAATACATATTAAAAGAAAACATGGTGCTATTCAATTGGAAATGCACCATGTTTTATTTTCTAGGAAATGAATGGGTATTTATTATCGTTTAATTTATAGAGATCGTTTATTAAAAAAGGGAGATTTTTATGTCAGAGACTGAAAGTACTAAACCAACACATGAAGAAAAACATTTCACTGCGTCAGATCTAATTCGTGATATTGTAATCGGTATGTCTGATGGATTGACCGTTCCTTTTGCACTTGCTGCTGGTCTTTCCGGCAGTATCTCAAATGCAAGTCTAGTTGTCGTAGCAGGTGTGGCTGAGATAGCTGCTGGGTCAATTGCAATGGGACTTGGTGGTTACCTAGCCGCACGTACAGATGAGGAACACTATGCTTCCGAAGTAGAACGTGAAAGAAGAGAGATTGTGGAATTGCCGGATCGAGAACGTGAAGAAGTAGCAGACATATTACGTGAATGGAATCTACCTGAATCCGCAATCAAAGAGTCAGTTACTGCTATGAGTAAAGATCCTGATAAATGGGTGGATTTCATGATGAAATATGAACTTGGACTTGATAAGCCCGAACCAAAACGTGCACTAACGAGCTCTGTTACAATTGGTGGATCCTATATAGTGGGTGGTCTCATTCCTTTGTTCCCCTATATGCTCATCCAAAATGCAAATTCAGCTTTACTTCTTTCCGTCATTATGACACTTATCGCTTTGTTTATCTTCGGATTTGTAAAAGGACGTTTTACAGGCGCAAACCCATTTAAGAGTGCTTTCCAAACAACATTAGTCGGAGGTATCGCTGCAGGTATCGCCTTCTTAATAGCAAGACTGATTTCATAAAATTTGTCCAAAGAAAAACACCTTCAAAACTTTGTATATAGAAAATATACGTGCTTTGAAAATGCTCTAATGGAGATAACATCTGTTCTTTTTATTTTGTATATCATGCATTTTTTTGATTTTTATCCCTCGATAATTGCCAAATATGATTAGTAATTTCGATTGCTTCTGGTGCATGCACGGTATCGCGAAAACTATTGTAAAATTGGAATGCTACAACACTTAAAATATGAAAACGTGGCTTTTCTTTTCCTAGTTCTTCGATTAAATAATCCAGATACTCGTTTTGTTGAAAGCTCAGCTTTTCCAAATATGCTTTAAAACCTGTAACTTGTTTCAATAGCTCTTGTTGATCGACGGTCTCAACAAACGTATGTTCCTTAATATAATCTTCAAAATACGTACCAAGCATTGTTTTTTGTTTTTTAATCAGCTCTGGTATAATCGCATCAAGTTGAGTGAGAACAAAGTTTACACTATCAGTGACATTTCCACGTGGATAACCAATGATCTTTCCAATATGAAACATTTGATGCATCATACCGAACAAAAGAATAGCCGCATCATAATGATAGGGAACCAATTTAAGACCGTAGATGTCTAATAGTCGACGAGCAGTCCAATTTATCTCTTGTAGAAGCATTTGATCGACTAATTGTTTTAACTCCTTATCACCAGAATGTAGAATAGATTCAAAAATTGGCAATAGATTTTGTTCTTTATTCACCTGCAGAGAAGAAATCAGTTGAGCGGCAAGTACATTCTTGTCGTTCTTTTCTTTTCCTGTTAAAGCTTTGATTTTGCGTACATTCGTTTCTTTTCGTCCAATATCTAAAATAGCTATTAAACATTCTTTTTTAGATGGGAAATAGTTGTAGAACGTCCCTTTTGAAATTTGAGCTTCATCCAAGATATCTTGAATCGATGTTTCCGTAAAACCTTTTTCAGAGAATAATTTTACACAAGCCTTAATAATTTGTCGCTTACGGTTGTTCATATATTCACCTTTTTTTAGTATATTAAGTTGAACTAACAGTTTAATTTTACCCTATTTCTACACGAACCGGCAAGTGAATGGACTAACATTATAATTATGAAAGCCCTTTCTATTAAGGTTTCCAATACCCTCTCTATATTTTTCTTGCAATAATTGAACTGCGAGTATAAAATAAATCAAGTAAACTTAAAATATAAAAATAGGATAAGAGGGATTTAAGCATGAACACAACACATAAAAAGCCCCCTTACTTGATGATTGCAATATTATTCGTCGGGGCATTCGTAGCGTTTTTAAACAATACGCTTTTAAACGTAGCGCTTCCTTCTATTATGAAGGATTTTGATGTTGAAGCATCAACTGTTCAATGGCTAGCAACTGGTTACATGTTAATAAGTGGTGTACTTGTGCCAGCTAGTGCATTTTTAATTACGCGCTTCAAAAATAAAACATTATTCGTCACTTCAATGACGATTTTCACAATCGGTACAGCATTAGCGATTTGGGCACCAAGCTTTGGTGTGTTACTAGCAGCTCGTATGATTCAAGCTCTTGGCGCATCAGTAATGGGTCCATTATTAATGAATATTATGTTAGTTAGCTTCCCTGTTGAAAAACGTGGGGCAGCAATGGGAATCTTCGGTCTTGTTATGATCATGGCACCAGCCATCGGTCCTACATTATCTGGTTACTTAGTTGAGCATTTCTCATGGCACTACTTATTCATTGTTATCTTACCATTCGCTGTAATTTCATTATTATTGGGAATCTTTAAATTCGATAATGTAATGGAAACAAGACCTGTTACAGTCGATGTATTATCCATCATCTTATCTACAATTGGTTTTGGTGGCCTGTTATATGGATTCTCTACTGCTTCATCTGCAGGTTGGAATGCATTCGAAGTTTGGGGTACTATCACAATTGGTACAATAGCTTTAATCATCTTTGTACTTCGTCAATTACGACTTGAAAAACCACTTCTAAGCATGGAAGTATACAAACACCCAATGTACGCTATGGGTAGCGTAATCTCAGTTGTTATCTCAATGGCGATGTTCTCTGGTATGATTTTAACTCCACTTTATGTACAAAATGTTCGTGGTATTTCACCATTAGACGCTGGATTAATGATGTTACCAGGAGCACTTGTAATGGGGCTTATGTCACCAATCACTGGTAAATTATTTGACCGGATTGGTCCTCGTCCTTTAGCAGTAGTTGGTTTATCAATCGTAGCTATTTCTACTTACTTTTTATCACAACTAAAATTAGATACTACTTACACTTACTTAATCATTGCATATACTGTTCGTATGTTAGGTATGTCAATGGTGATGATGCCTATCATGACAAATGGTTTAAACCAATTACCACAACGTTTAAATCCACATGGTACAGCACTTAACAACACACTTCAACAAGTTGCAGGTGCAATCGGTTCTGCAGTTATGATCACAATCATGACAAACCGTACAAAGAGCGAAGCAGACGACCTAGACATTAAAGCAACTGTTGCGAAAAAAGTAAAAGAAAAAGCAATGGAAGCTGCTCAAAACGGTGAACAAATGACAGAAGTTCAAATGGCCAAATATGGTAAAGAAGTTGCTAAACATTTAGCTAACAAAGCCATGGTAGAAGGTATTAACTTCTCATTCTTCATCGCTATGATCATTACAATTGTAGCACTTGTCTTATCTTTATTCTTAAAACGAGTTAAAGTAACACCAGCACAAGTTGAAGAAGACAAAACAGCAAAATAAGCATTTATTCAAAGTGGCACAAACTGATATTTCAGTTTTGTGCCATTTTTTTATTTACGTATTAAAGATATGAAATTATGAAACCACCAACTGCTCCTGTTAGCACAATTACCCAAGGCGGAAGCTTCCAATATACTAACATGAAGAATAGAATTGCTGCCAGTGCAAAATCCATAGATGATTTAATCGCACTGGTCCATATTGGCGTGTATAGTGCGGAGATTAAAATACCGACAACAGAAGCATTTACTCCAAGCAGAGCTCCCTTAACCTTTGAATTTGTACGAAGCGCATCCCAAATTGGTAACGACCCAATGATCAAAAGGAATGCAGGCAAGAATATCGCAAATGTCGCAAATATTCCACCTTGCCAGCCGTTCATAACAGCTCCAATGTATGCCGCAAACGTAAATAACGGCCCTGGTACTGCCTGGGTGATACCATAACCAGCCAAAAATTCTTGTGTGCTGAGTAAACCAGTTGGCACAAATTCCTGTTCTAACAATGGTAATACAACATGCCCCCCTCCAAAAACTAGGGCCCCTGCACGATAAAAACTATCAAACATACTAATCCAATTACTAGATATTAATCTACTTAGAATAGGAAGAAAAATTAACAATATAAAGAATAACGCTAAGCTTAAATATCCAAGACGTTTTGAAATAGGAAAAAGCGATACGTTTGTTTGTCCTTCTTTTATGGATTTATTTTTATAAAGAAAATATCCAACAATTCCTGCTATTAAAATCACACCAATTTGAGTAAATGCAGTTTGCCAAATAAGTGTAACTACTAATACGAACAACGCAATCGTTTTTCTCTGAATGTCAGGCGCATGATGTTGAACCATTCCTATTACCGCATGAGCTACAACTACAACCGCTACAATCTTTAATCCACTTAGCCAGCCAGCATCTCTAATATCATAAATTTGAAGTAAAGACGCAAAAAAGATGAGTGCTATAACAGACGGTAAGGTAAATCCAAGAAACGATATTATTCCTCCAACAATTCCCCCACGCGCAACGCCTATCCCAATGCCTACCTGACTACTTGCTGGACCCGGTAAGAATTGACTCAAGGCAACGAGATCCCCATAGTTTTTCTCGTTGATCCACTTTTTTCTCCTGACATACTCTTCATGAAAATAACCAAGATGTGCTATTGGACCACCAAAAGATGTCATCCCTAGTTTTGTTGCAACCATCCAAATTTCCAACCATCTCTTCCACTTATTTTCCGCTTGCTTTTTCATCACTACCCCACTTTCGAATTTCGAAATGCGCTATATTCTTTCTGGTATGCTATCACCTCTGAGCATTGTTCTATATTTCATATTTTATCTCTCGCCATCTAAGTCTTCCTTCATTATTTGAATAGTTGCACTATGTATGTCAGAGATTACTAGCAAACTTTGCTATTATGAAGTTACCCCATCTAATTTTTTGATTCAACATAATCAATAATTATTTACAATATTTACAGTAACTTAAATAAATTTATAAAAGGCCATACTCAAAAATCGTACATTTACGACTTTCGAGACGGCCCTTTTATTTCATTCTATTGTCTTTTCTTTGTCTTTTTATTATTTAACTTTTCGGTTGCAGTCAATGGCTCATTCGCAAATTCCTGATTGAAATCTCTAGATTGTTGATCACGAGTTACTTGTTTATTATTGAAATCCTTGCTCAATTGTTTACTCATTTTTTGATTTTCGTTCATGTTTACCACCTCCATAAGAATAGACTTTGCAAATTCTTATGAAGTATTCCAAATAAAAACCGATTGCTCTTTTAGGTTGAACAGAGTTTATTTCTTTTTTTCGATGTTTTATTTCTTTTTGATAGCTATTTATCTCTTTTTTGTATGTGTTTATTTCCGTTTAGAGCTTATTTATTTCTCTTTATGGTCATTTTATTTCTTTTTATAGCCAGTTCCTTCACTTCATTTAAAACAAGTGTTTCACGTTTTAACCAATTATTCATCTCAGGATATGTGAATAGGGTTTCATTTTGGTTTATGGCTTCTTCAAGATTAACCCATTTTGGCTTAAATTCTTGAAGAGTTTCATATGCATCTAACTCCTGATGAACTGTTTCTTTGTTCTTTAATGCACATATGTAATAGTAGGAATTCATTTGAAATAAATGATCACTTTTAAATTTGTCTATTTTTCGTTCAATAACAATTCCAAAAAAATCTTTCACGATAAAGTTTATGTAACCAGTTTCTTCTCTAACTTCCCTCAATAATGCTTCAATATGGTTTTCGTTTTCTTCTACACCGCCACCAGGAAATTTAAAGTCTCCCTTATTTGTTTGAATTAGTAGAATTTTATTTTCATGAATAATTATTGCTTTAACAGCGTGTCTTTGAATGATACTTTTAGGGTTTTTAACTAATGGAGTAGTTTCTAGTATCTTTTGAAAATGCATTTTTTCACCTCTTGCCTTGTGGCTGAAATTTACTATAATCTTTTTACAATGCCTTATAATTACTAATAGCACAAACCCGTCTTTGATTTGTGCTACAGTTTTAAATACTATATGTGAATGCAGCCCACTCATCCAAATTATTTGTCTGAATTCCCCGACTGCATTTGGTAATTTCTTAAAAGCATTGCATTTGATCGAATCATCCCAAACTTCTCATAATAAGGAATTAAGTCTTCATCGCAACATAAATCTATCATATAAATTTCGTCCAGTTCTTGTAACATACATTTTACTAATTCTTTGCCAATTCCTTTATTTTTGTATTTTGGTAATACTTCTAGTAACGGAATGTAAGCAGATAGAACGCCGTCACTAATAAACTCCAAAATTATTTTTAGTTAGTTAGTAGATGATATATATCAAAAAAATAATAGCAACATAGCGACCTCCAAACACTTTTCAAATACTATACATATTCTACTCAAATACCGAAAACTCCTGCTTTATACTTTAAAAGATTGAATGATTAAAAGATATCCCTCAGCTTTATAAATGTGTTTATAATTTTATAGTTCTCAAAAGGAATCCGACTGTATATTCATACAAATTTTAAATTTATATAAAAAGAAATGAGTTTTAAAGACTCTATTAAAAAAAGATAGAAGAGGTTAATGTGTTCTCTTCTATCTTGCATCGTGTTCACCCTATTTCACAGTTACATTTTTTATAGTACTCCAAGAGCCGTAATATGATTTACCAGATAAGGTTTTATACGCTCTTACTTTCACATAATATTTTTTGCCTTTTTTCAAGTTTTTTATTGTTTTAGTTACCGTATTTTTACTTGCTATTGTGACGCTTTTTGTTTTACTACTTGCAAATTTGCTACTAGTGGAATATTGAATTTGGTATCCACTAGATGAAGCAATACTCTTCCAGTTTACTTTTATACTGTGTGCTTTATCTTTTTTAACGCTCGATACTACAGTTCCTGGATTAGTAGTGGTCTTTAAGACATCGCTGTAGGGTCTGTACTGATTCGTTTTACCATTCGTTTTATAAGAACGAATTTTAAATTGATACGTTGTTCCAGGAGTAAGCTTTGATAATTCGTAACTGTTTGACTTACTTGTAATAGTTTTTAACAATTTGTTTTTACTATCATATTGATAGATTTTGTA
The DNA here is from genome assembly GCF_003576525.1 of Rummeliibacillus sp. POC4. Classification (GTDB taxonomy): domain Bacteria; phylum Bacillota; class Bacilli; order Bacillales_A; family Planococcaceae; genus Rummeliibacillus. The sequence continues at coordinate 45,939 of NZ_QWUA01000012.1, forward strand.
ACCCGTTACATCATTTTGTTTAGACCAAGTTAGTTTTAAGGAATTACTACTTCTCTTAGAAATAACAAGATTCTTTACCTGAGGAAGATTGGTCGTAATTGCAATTTCACTACTTAACGTACCGTAGTAATTCAATATCCCCAACGTTTTAAATGATCGAACTTTATAGCGATATGTTGTTCCGGCACGTAAGTTGCTCATTGTATAGCTACCTATATTCCTTGAAATAGTTTCGAAAAGTTTATAGCTATTGCTGTCCGTATCATACCTGAAAACTTGATAGCCCGTTACATCTTGTTTTTTCCATTTAAGTTTTAAAGAATCTGATTCGATGATACTTGCATGTAAATCTTTAATTTGAGTGGGATAATCAGTTAATCTATAATCAAAAGTATCCAAGCCAAATCGCGTTACACTATCAGGAATAGTAACACTCGTTAATGGATTATTACTAAATGCATGGTCTCCTATTTTCGTTACGCTTTCCGGAATATCTACATTCGTTAATCTATTTTGATTAAATGTACTCTCCGAAATTTCAGTTATACTATTGGGAATAGATACATTTAACAAGATATTATTACTGAATGCACCATCTCCTATACTTGTTACACTATTAGGAATAATGACGCTCGTAAGTTGATTATTTTTAAATGCATAATCTCCTATTTTCGTTACACTATTCGAGATAAGGAGACTAGAGAGTTGATTCCCCTTAAATGCAAATGATCCAATTTTCTTTACTCCATTCGGAATGGTGACGTTCGTTAACTGATTATCTTCAAATGCAGAATCGTATATACGTGTTACACTATCAGGAATGGTGATACTTGTTAATTTATTTCCTTCAAATGCAAATGGTCCTATTTCCGTAGTTCCATCTGGGATGGTAACACTTTTTAATGGATTATCACTAAATGGAGATTTCTCTATTATTAAACTTTTCGGAAGGTTTATACTCGTTAGTTGATTAGAACTAAATGCATACTTTCCTAAACTCGTCACACTATCGGGGATGGTTATACTCGTTAATTGATTATTGTAAAATGCATAATCCTCTATAGTTGTTACACTATCGGGGATGGTGACAGATGTTAATTCATTATGATCAAAAGCAGAATTCTGTATTTTCGTCACACCATTTGGAATGATTACATTGGTTAATCGATTAGATTTAAATGTATCATGCACTATTGTCGTCACGCTTTCTGGAATCGTGACATTCGTTAATTGGTTTTCACTAAATGCAGAAGACCCTATGCTAGTTACACTATTGGGAATAGATACACTTTTTAGTTGATTCTTTTTGAATGCACCATCCCATATTGCTTTAACGCTATTTGGAATGTCTACTTTTTTTAATTGATTATTTTCAAATGCACTATCCCATATTGTTTTAACGCTATTCGGAATGTCTACTTTTTTTAATTGATTATTTTCAAATGCAAAATTTTCTATACTCACTACACTGTCTGGGATTGTCACACTTGTTAACTGATTACCTTCAAAAGTTCCTGCCTCTATTATAATTACACTTTTGGGAATGACTACGTTGGTTAATAGATTATTTTCAAATGCAGAACTCTCTATATACTTTACATTATCTGGTATATCAACACTTTTTAATTGATTATTTTCAAATGCTCCAGTTCCTATACTCTCCACTTTTCTAGGAATCAACACACTAGTTAACTGATTATAGCTAAAAGCATGACCACCTATATTCGTCACATTATCAGGGATTGTTACACTCGTTAATTGATTATTACTAAAGGCATTGACTCCTATATTCGTCACACTGTCTGGAATCGTGACACTCTTTAACTGATTATAGCTAAAAGTATAATTACCGATACTCGTCACATTGTCAGGGATTGTCACACTTGTTAGTTGATTATGATCGAATACACCATCGCCCATGATTGTCTTACGATTATCTGGCATTGTTATATCTGTTAGTTGATTTGATTTAAACGCATACTTCCCTATTATTTTAATACTTTTCGGAATAGTTAAATCCGATATTTGATTAAAACCAAATGCAAAATTGCCTATACTTATTACACTATCGGGAATAACGAGACTTTTTAATTGATTATAAGCAAATGCATCTTCTCCTATTGTCGTCACACTTTCAGGAATGTTGACATTGGTCAGTTGACAATCATGAAATGCATAATCACCTATATTCGTCACGCTTTCTGGGATAGAGATGCTCGTTAAATCTTTTCTATTAAAAGCGTAATCCCCTATACTCGTTACAGGCTTATTATTCAGTTCACTTGGAATCTCCACATTTTTTGATTTCCCATCGTAACCTATAATTTCTACTTTTCCATTTATATCAATATATTTAAAATTGCCTTCTTGAAGTGTTTCCGCACTCACTGGAATAATTGATATAGATATAAAACTTAATAACAATGTAAAGATTACTATTACCTTATATGCTAACCTCATAAATAAACCTCACTCTATATTGATATAAAATTCTCATATATGATTATAACATATCAAAAAAGTGATATATTTCTATTTTAAAAGAAATGCATGGATATGGATTGATCGTAATCTCACCACAATCAAACAACCCTGTTGAACTGATTTTTAATCCACGCAAGATTGGGTTTAATCCACGCATTTCAAGGTTCAATCCACGCTTTTGGAAATTCAATCCACGCATTTTTAAATTGAATCCACGTTCCAGACAATTTAAGTCTCCTGGAACCTAATCAAGAAAACCAATAAAAAGGTATGGCTTTTTACAGTAATTCTTAAACTCTATTAAGATGGATTATTCAAAAAACTTCCTCTCTTTAATAGAGATTCTATACAATATTTTTTGAATGTTTATTTGCCAAGCTTTGTACTGCACGAATAATTCCACCGTATCCAGTACATCTACATAAATTTCCTGAAAGGGCTTCTTTAATATCCTCCTCTGTAGGGTTTGGTTGCATAGATAATAAGTATTTAACCGCTAAGATCATACCAGGGGTACAATATCCGCACTGAAAACCCCCCTCAAGAAGAAATGCCTCTTGAATCTCATCGAGAGACACACCGCCCATTCCTTCAATTGTCGTGATGGATTTTCCATTTACTTGATAAGCCATTAGTAGACAAGAATTGACGAGTGCACCATCGACCAAAATGCTACATGCACCACAGCGGCCAATACCACACGAAATTTTCGTTCCTACTAATTGCAATTCGTCTCTTAATATATTGACTAGTTTTTCAGTTGGAGATGTTTTTAATATATACTTGTCACCATTAATCATTATATTTAAAGTGAACGTTTGTTGATCTTCTATAGCCAAATCATTATGTAAAGCTGTGTTATTTACATCCATGTAAGCATCCCCTTCGATTCAATGTTTTCAAGGATTTCTTCAGAAGAAATGGGTAGTTTAGATACCCAACAGCCAATTGCATCATGAACTGCTTTGACAACAGCGGGAATAATCGCTATTGTGCCGATTTCCCCTACTCCTCTTGGGCCATACGGATCCCCTTCTACTAAATCTTCAATTGCGTGAACATTTGTATCAAAAGGAACATCTACAATATTAGGCATCAGATAAGCGTCAAAGTTAGTCGTTGCTAATTGACCGTCAATCATTTTCACCTCTTCCATTAAGGTATACCCTAGTGACATGACACCTCCGCCTTCAATTTGACCAATATACCCTTTAGGACTTACAACAGGTCCTGCAGAGACGACATGATCAAGTGCTAATATCTTTACTTTTCCAGTTAAAAGATCTACCTCCACCTCGACTTTTACGCCTCCAAACGTGTATAAGAAATGACCCCCATTTACCGCATCGGGTGTCACTGGAAAATGAAAACTTGTTAGAACAGTTTGATCAACGATTCCTTCAGCACATTCTTTATACGTCATGCAAGGTGCATCATCTTTTCCAACTTGCCAAATACCATTTGGACCTAGATATAGCTCTTCTTCATGAATTGATGTTGTATCTGATACGTACTTACATATTTTCTCTTTAAACGGACCTTTCATCTTTTGTAGAGATTGCCAAACAATACTTGTTCCGCGTGATGCTGTAGAAGATCCGGAAAGCGAAACAACTGAAGTATCACCAATGACAATTTTTACATCTTGTTGACTACAACCGATTTCTTCGATGACCAGATTTTCAATAACGGATAGAAGCCCTTGACCACATTCTTCAAAACCAAAGGATATTTCAATTTCACCTTGTTTGTTTAAAGAAATTCGGCCACCAGCACTATCTAATCGACCAAATCCAAGTCCCCCTCCGTGCATGGTAATGGCAATTCCTGTTCCATATCGTTTCCATGGCGATTCTTTATAATCTTTGTTGGGTAGCTTTGAAAGTTCTTGGACTTTTTCTAAAACAAGAGCTGCTCCATCTGTTGGCGCTATCCGATGCCCCATTGGCCCCAAATCGTAAGTGGTTCGTAAGTTTTTCTTTCGAATTTCGATTGGGTCCATTTTTAAGACCTCTGCTAAACGATCCATCTGCCCTTCTAAAGCAAACGTTATTTGATTTCCACCAAAGCCTCTAAATTCCCCGGATACACCGTTATTCGTATAAACCGATACGCCTTCCGTTTCAATGTTCGGAATCATATAAGGACCTGCTGCATGTTCCACTGCAAAGTCTAGAACTGCAGGGCCTAGCGTGGTATATGCACCTTTATCTGCAATGATTTTCACTTGATGGGCAAGTATTTTCCCAGTAGCATCTGTACCTGTTTTTACGGTGATTTTCATTGGATGTCTTTTAATGCTTGCTCGAATGGATTCTTCTCTTGTGTTATGAATTTTCACCGGTTTTTTGGTTGCTAAGGCTAGAAGCGAAGCATAGGGTTGAATATTTTGTTCATCCTTGCCTCCAAAAGAACCTCCAATTGGAGACGAAACAATTCGAATCATACTTTCTGGAATTCCTAAAATCCTTGAAATTTGAAAACGGTCTTTAAAACCGTGTTGAGTAGCAGCGTAAACTGTAATGCCCCCATCATCTTCAGGGACAACTACTCCACCTTCCGTTTCCATATATCCATGTAATTGCCGAGGTAATTCATACGTTTCTTCTACGATTGCAACACATTCTTCAAAAGCTTGTTGAACATCTCCATTTCGAAAAGATGAACGGCTACAAATATTCCCTGCTGGATGAAGTCTGATTGCATCCGATTCGAGCGCCTTATCTGGTGAATCGAGAATTGGCAGTTCTTCATAAACCACTTCGATATGCTTCAATGCCTCTTCTGCGAGCTCAAATGATTCTGCGGCAACAGCTGCAATCGCATCACCTATATAGCGAACTCGATCTTCACAAAAAACTGGTTGGTCGGCAATTATGATGCCGAATCTATTCATCCCTGGAACGTCTTTATGAGTGATTACTGCTTCAACACCCGGTATACTTTCGGCTTTTTCAGTATTAATAGAAAGAATTTTCGCATGTGGGTATTTGCTTCTTAATACTTTTCCATACAACATATTCGGGAAAGTTAAGTCAGTTAAGTATTTCAAATCCCCTGTTACTTTAGACAATCCATCTGGACGTATTCGATCCTTTTTTTCTATTAAGTTAGATTTCATCGGTATCCCCCTCACCACAACCAATTGACGTGAACTCTCTCTGTAATGCAGCAACCATAAGATTGGCCGCAACTTTTCTTCGATAATTGGCAGAAACAAAAGCATCTTCTGCAGGTGAAATTTCAGATAAAATGGATGTATAAACACCCTTCCAATCAAGTACATCGCCTTTTTTCCCTATCAAATGGTACGCTGTATTTTCTAAAAGGAGAGGCTGATTATCCCCTCCGCCTAAAGCAAGATTGGCTTCTTCAATAACACCATCTTCATCCCAACTTATTCTTCCAGCAACAGTTAAGATAGCTGCCGTAAACGTTTCTCTTCTACCTATTTTTTTATAAAATGAATACGAGTTAGTACGAACCAAATCAGAGGTTAGTTGAATAGCTGATAGTAAAGCCGCCGTTTTCTTTTGTGAATGTTGAAGCCAATTCCAAAAGTCTACTAATTTCGTTTCCTGTTCATCGTGGAATAGTAGCTTTGCCTTAAGCGCTAGGAAAAGTGGTATCAAGTCACCTACTCCGCCCATAATATTCCCACCAATCGTCCCACGATTTCTTACTGCAGGAGCAGCAATCGATTGCAATGCTTCACAAATTACGGTGAAGTCTTTTAAGTTTGGATCTGTCTTGTAACTACTAAGTAAAGTTGATGCTCCTATCGACAAAATTCTTTTATCTTCATCTATTTGAATTTGCTTTAACGTTGGTATTTGCTCGAGACTGATTATATTTTTCGGAACTTTACGTCCATTCTTCCATTGCAATTGCAAAAGCGTCGATCCTGAAACAAACTCCGCTTCCGAACCAAACTCTTTTTTTCGTTCAATTGCCTCCTCAATAGTAGTTGGAGCCCATATGATTGGAGAACTTGATATCAAAGGTTCAATCTGATTTACCATACAACATCCCCCTTTAAGATTTATGTATTGCATTGATGCACTAATTTATTGAAGTATAAAGATGCTTGTGAATCGATAAAACTGAGGTTTATAGATTGACTTTCATGAAGTAGAATAAAAGTTTCGTGTTATATTACATAACATCATATCAAGGGATATTTTGCATGTCACTATTTAATTCATCTAATATTCAGAATATTTTTGGTGAAATTAACTAAATGTTATTTTTTATAACTTGCATTGTTAGATGAAATAACATATTATGCATTGAAATCAAAGTGCTATATATGAGAAATCAAAAAAGCTGAAATATACAAATTGAGCTTGTGTATATTCCAGCTTAAATTATTATTTTGATTGAATTCCTTATCTTTAGAAACACATCATTATCTAGACTGTATACGCATTTTTTACTGCTTCTCCATTAATCTTTTTCCTGCATATTATAAGGATATACTAATTAGTTGAGGTGAACTATGGATATTAATCATTTACGTTATCTTGCGATTGGTGATTCTCTTACAGCAGGGATTGGTGTTCCTCTATTGGATCCTGGATTTGTTGAATACTACAGATATCTAAGCCAACAAATTTTTAAAAGGCGCATTGCTTATCAAAAAAATGCAAGGTCAGGAGCTACTACTGATGATGTGTTAAAGATGCTAAATAGCCCGACGGTTACGGAAGCGGTCAATTGTGCAAATATCATCACAATAACAGCTGGAGGAAATGATTTAATAAACGCGGCAAAAAAATTTTTGGTAAATAAAGACGAAGAAAGTATATCTTATGCTATTAAACAGACAGTAAATAATATCTCAAAAATATTAGAAAAAATTCACCATCTAGATAAACAAGATCAATATATTTTACGATTAACGAATTTATACAATCCGTTCCCTAATATTCCTATAGCAGATGATGGGATTAGAGCGTTTAATTCAATGTTAAACAAGTTAAGTCAGGAACCGAATGTTAAAGTCGTTGATATCTATAGTGTTTTTAAGGACAATGAAAAAACACTATTACCACCAGGAGGAGTGCATCCTAATGGAAGCGGATACTATCAAATAGCATTAGCTTTAAGCAGGGGCGGATATTCCCCGTTATTAAGCTTATAAATTCTATCATCAAAATAAAATTTTTCAGTATTAACGGGGTTATCCCATCATATCCTTTAGACAACAGAAAAATCTTCTTGGCCCTCATCAGATAGCAATAAAATATCTACAATTTCACCTTTTTCATACCCCGATTCAGTTGGAGGTAAAACAACTAATGCATCTGCTCCTACTAAAGAGGTGATAGAACTGGACATGTTTAGTCCGGTTGACGTTGCACATACAGTTGAATTGTGATTTTCTATTTTTGTTCGGATCAGTTGGGCAAATGCATTTGGCGTTGGATAAGAATTTTCTAAAATAGCTTTTTGTGATGCAAGGTAAGGCTCTTTGTTATTTAACATCGTGCGAATAACAGGTCGTACAAATAATTCGAAGCCTATAAAACTGGCTGACGGATTTCCTGATAAACCAAATAAAAATTGACGACCTAGTTTTGCAACTGTTGTGACACTTCCAGGACGCATAGCGATTTTATTAAAAAATACAGTTGCACCTAAACGATCATATATTTCTGGGAGATAATCATAATCACCAACCGAAACGCCACCTGTTGTAATGAGAATATCGACGTTTTCCAACTCATTTCGAATGACTTCGAAACTTTTATCCAAATCATCTTCAAGTTTCCCTAGATACTTTGGTTGTGCCCCTACTTTTTCAATTTGAGACATAAGCATATAGGAATTACTATTACGAATTTTCCCAGGTACCAATGGTTCATCGATTTCTAAAAGTTCACTTCCAGTAGCAAGTACACCTACGACTGGCTTTTTCCCTACAAGTACCTCACTATAGCCAAAAGTTGCAAGCAAAGCAATAATTCCAGGGGTGATACGTGTCCCTTTTTCAACCAAATATGTACCTTTTTGAATCTCTTGTCCTTTTTTAAATACACGTTCATGTTCAGAAATAAAGCGGTCAACAGCTATATAGTCTTTATCAAACTTAGTTAACTCTTTGACATGTTCAAGCATGATGACAGCATTACAACCTTCAGGCATTTCTGCCCCAGTCATTATACGAACCGCTTGGTATGGTTGAATCCCATTATGAAATACTGCGCCAGCTCCAATATGACCTACTACTTCAAGTTCAACTGGATAAGCATTCGTTGCATTCTTCGTATCCTCAGAGCGTATTGCATAACCATCATAAAGTGAACGATCAAATGCCGGAACATCCTGGTTGGCAACAATATCCTCTGCCAAATATCGGTCACTCGCTTCAACCAAAGTGACCTTCTCCGTGCCCCCTTTTTCAATATCACTCATAACTTTTTGAACAGCTTCTCCAATAGAAATTGCATTACGTTTTATCAACATTCATCTCACCCACCGATTAAATTTTAGTAATGTCTTTCTGTATCAATACTCAGCCAAGTTAGAGCAGTCTATCAAAAGCATCTCTGATTTCATGACTCTTCACATTAGTTACCATAATATTGGAGTAAATGCTTATAGTCTTGCTTCGTATCAATATCTAAATTCCAATCCGTTTGCTCAAAATCTACATATTGTAAATGTTCTTTGTTCGCTTTAATAATACTTTTTCCACCTTCATCGCCTTTTAGATTTTGAAACTGATTAAAAAGGCTTCTATCAAATAATATTGGGTGACCTGGTTGTTGTTCGTAGCGAGGACGAACTATGTATATACCATTCTCTCTATTTTTTTGATAAGTATCTATCAGCTTTTCCACTACTTGATGTGCTACAAGAGGCTGATCCCCTAGAAAGATAAGGACAGCATCAAGGTCACCATCTATAGAATTTATACCCTCAATTAGAGAAGTGGACATGCCATTTGCATGCTGTTCATTGTATATCAATGATAAAGAGGGATAAAAAGGTTTTAATTCTTCTTTGAGTTGATCATAATACTTTCCTCCCACTACTACAATAGGTTCCAGTTTATGTTGAACTGCCATTTCAATTGGATAGTGGATGATTGGAGTACCTTGAAAAGGAAGAAATAATTTCGGCTCTCCCATTCGCTTCGATTGTCCTGCTGCTAAAATAATTGCACCAATTTTACACATGAATTTTCCCTTTTCCATGTAAATATTGTGGGGTACGGTCTGCCCTTAAACACATCAACTCAGATATAATGCTAATGGCTACTTCGTCCATCGACTCTGCTCCTAAATCTAATCCAACAGGTGAATGGATTGGCGCGCTATTTATACTATATCCAATATTATTTAGCATTTCATTTGTTCGATAAATTGGTCCTAAAACACCTATATAGCGAGGATTGCTTTCGATTGCATACTTTAAACTTGCCTCATCTTTTTCCATATGATGATTCATAATAAGCCACCAACTATGACTTAGCTGTGAATCTGATAAATTCTCGATAGCAGAGGTAATATGTTTTGCATGTGGGAAATGTTGAAGATTATTTAAATTTGAGCGTGTATCTAAAACCGTCACGGAGAATCCTGCCTTATACGCTAATTCTACAAGAGGAACTGCATCTTTCCCTGCTCCTGCAACGATTAATCTCTCGCTAGGTTTCACAACGTCCATATAGTATCTTTTGTTTTGATGTTCGATGACTTCTGCACGTGTTTGCTTCATATATATAGCTTCAGCATATTCGATCAATTCGATTGGTAAATTCGTATCGTTATGTAACTTGCTATTCATTTCTTGCAATACTTTTGTTTGACCATTTTCCATTTCTATGATTAATGTAAATGATTCCTCATTTGCGAGATGTTTTTCTACTTTCTTCCACGTTTCATCCTGTGGAAAAATAGGGAGAAACAGAATCTCTAAGTCTCCTTTGCAACCAATACCTAAACTCCAAATTTCTGTATCACTTAAATCGTACTTTAACGTCATTGGTTTCCTATTTTCAAATACTTTTGTCGCCCATTCATACAAATCCGCTTCTAAACAGCCTCCACTTATGGTCCCTACCATGGTCCCTCCTGAAGTCATCAACATTTTCGTTCCCGGTAGGCGATAAGCAGAGCCTTTTACATCCGTTAAGATAACTAAAACCGTTTGTTCATCTTTTTCCCAAGCAATTTGTATTTGGTGAAAAAGCTCTTGAAATTCATGCAATCTTGACAATAGACAATCCCCCACTCTAGTTTATTTTTAATATATTAGCAAAATTCAAAATTGTATGTCAATGTATACATTAACTAAAAAACTAATTATTATTAACTAACTTTACAATGCAAATACAAAAGATGAGTAAAACAGTAACCTATTAAAATAATATTTGATTTTTCTGAAAACAAAATTGATAATTAAATTAATCGAACTGAAATCGATTACAAGTATTCAAAGGGGGTACATACAATGTTAGAACAAAAACAATTACCTTTAGAGCAAGAACAAATGATTAAAAAAGGATCTATTATTGGACCAGGATTAATCGTTGCTGCTACTGGGGTGGGTGCAGGAGATTTAGTGGCTGCACTTGTAGCGGGGACAAATTATGGATTAGTATTTCTATGGGCCATTATTGTTGGTTCTATACTGAAATTTGCTTTAAATGAAGGGGTAGGACGATGGCATTTAACTAGCGGAAAAACGATACTAGAAGGTTGGCACGCTATGGGGAAATGGGCAACTGGTTATTTTGGCGTTTACTCTGTCATTTGGGGCTTTGTTTATGGTGCTGCTGGTACCGCCTCATGTGCACTCGCAATGACAGCACTATTCCCTCAACTTTCTTTAACGCAATGGGCTATTATTCATGGATTATTAGGATTTGTACTTGTATGGTGGGGAAAATATAAAACATTTGAAAATGTGATGAACGTACTAATCGGCATAATGTTTGTTGCGGTTGTTGGATCTGCCCTACTTGTTATTCCACAACTAAGTGATATATGGGGAACTGCAATTCCAACACTTCCAAAAGGATCATTAGTGTATGCCCTTGGTTTAATCGGTGGTGTCGGTGGATCTTTAACAATGGCTAGTTATGGCTATTGGCTACAAGAAAATAGATGGACTGGCCCCTCTTTTATACGTGCCGTTCGCTTTGACTCTGCTGTTGCCTATATTGTTACAGCGTTATTTACCCTATCCCTACTCGTACTAGGGGCAGGATTATTATATGGAACAGATTTTAATATTAGTGGAGAAAAAGGATTAGTCGATTTTGCTTCAATCTTAGGAAACGAACTACATCCTGCTGTTCGATATGTATTTCTAATTGGCTTCTGGTCTGCTTCATTTACCTCTGTACTTGGTGTATGGAATGGTGTCCCATATCTATTCGCGGATTTTATTAGAACTATTCGCCATCAAGATATAAATAATGATGACTTAAGCAAAACAAAAGCCTATCGTTTCTTTGTCTTATGGCTCACATTCCCACCCATGCTATTGCACTTCATCGGGAAACCGGTAGGACTAATCATTGCATATGGAGCACTGGGTTCGATTTTTATGCCTTTCTTGGCAATTACATTACTCTATTTACTAAACAAGAAGCAATACGTTGGGACCATTGATCGTAAACAATGGCTATCTAATATTGGTCTCGGTATTAGCATTTTATTATTTGTTATTTTAGCCATTAATGAATTGAGAAATATGTTTTTCGGGTAGTTATTACTATACTAGATTCATATGTTTGGACATAAGTGATTTCAGGTAAAATAAAAAGGGAAATTGCACTATGCAATTTCCCTTTGGTATTTTAATGGTGTCCAAAGTGAATCTTAATAGTTAAATTTAGAAACCGCTTTGTGTAATGCTTCTGCTAAATTTGTAAGTGATTGTGCTGATGAAGCAATTTCCTCCATAGAGGCTAACTCTTCTTCAGTTGATGCAGCAACTTCTTCTGCGGTTGCTGAGTTCTCTGTTGCAATATTTGTTAATTCTTGTGCAGTTGCAGTAACCTCTTGCAATGACGCAGACATTTGTTGAGCGATTCCAGAAACGCCTTCCAACTGAGGTGTCATTTCTTGTGCACTGCTAAGTATTTGTTTAAATTTATCGATAGCCCCTGTTGATACTTGAACGCCAGTTTGAACATCATTAGTGACTTTTTCCATTATTTGAACTGAATTATTTGTTTCTTCTTGAATTTTTTGAACGATTTCATATATTTCTTTAGCGGATGTTTGGGATTGTTCAGCTAATTTTCTAACTTCCTCCGCAACAACTGCAAAGCCTTTACCATGTTCACCAGCTCTCGCCGCTTCAATGGCTGCATTCAAAGCAAGTAAATTTGTTTGATCTGCAATATCTGTAATGACATTTAAGATAGTGCTTACTTCTTTAGAGCGATCATTTAAAGATTTAATCATTACATTTGATTCTGAAACAGATTGTTGAATTGAATTCATTTGATTTACAGTATTTGTAACAGCTTTTCCTCCTTCTTCCGCTTGTGTCGTTGTTAAATTTGCTAGTTCTGAGACTTTCATCGAATTCTCAGCAATTAGAGTGACACCTTCTGATACTTGTTGGATAGACTCTGCATTTTTACTAACACCTGTTGTTTGTTTTTCTGCATTTATCGAAACTTCTTGGATAGCTGTTGCAACTTGGTGTGTCACAGCGCTTGTCTGTTCTGTACTGGCAGTTAGTTCTTCTGCAGAAGCAGCAACTTGTTCAGCGCTTTGGTCTACTTCCTTCACTAGACCAATAAGACTTTTTTGCATATCTTTAAAAGCTTGTCCTAATTGGCCAATCTCATCATAATTATTAACAATTATTTCCTCAGATAAGTCACCTTTACTAATTGTTACCGCATTTTCTTTTAGTCTTTTAATTGGTTTTAAAATCGATTTGATAATAAAATATACAGCTATTGCACCAATGATTAAAGAAAGGATAAGGACTAAAACCGTCTTAGAAAAAATGGGCGATGCCTCTTTACTAATTTCTGATTTCGGAACTGTTCCTGCTAATTTCCATCCTGTTAATTTATTTGTCGTATATACTAATACGTTTTCTTTACCTTTCAATACATAATTCAAAGTTCCTTGTTCTTTTTTATATACATTATCAAAATATGCTTCTTTTGCGACACTTCCACCTTTAATAGTAGGATGTGAGATATACTTTCTATTTTTGTCTAATAGAAATGCATACCCTGTATCACCAAGTTTTACTTTACCTATTAAGTCTTCTAAATGGCTTAAATATATATCGACAGCTACAACGCCTGAACCGTCTTTAACCGATTGAGCAAGTGTAATACACCAGTTTTTTGTACTGGCATCTTGATAGGGCTCTGATATCGTAACCTTCCCTTGTGTTTCCATTGCATCCTTATACCAATCTCTATCTCGAGGATCATATCCAGCAGGAGGCATTGTATTTGCTGGTTTACTAATGATGCCACCTTTTTCATCGCCTACATATATACTTAAAACTTCTGGATGTAACTTTGCATACTCATCGAATCGTTGTCCAAGCTTCTGACTTTCATCTTTTTTGAGAGTATCTACATTAATATTCTGTGCAAAATACGCTACATCATCTATTTTAGACTGTACGGTTTTATTAATCGTGTCATTCAACACATTTGTTGTTCTATCAAAACCATCTAACATTTCATGTTTCACTGCTTTTTTGGCAGTTGAATACGCTTGGAATCCAATGATCATGGAAGGAATAACTAAAACAAGCAAAAAAGAAATCATTAATCTAGTCTTCAAACTTCCAATATGTTGTAAGTTTTTTTTCATTTCACTCACAATCCTCCTTTTTCATAATCTAATAATTGAAAAATTTGAGCGTCCTTTAGGCATTCTCTATTTTCACGGATGATTACTACATGTAAATATCGTAAAATTCCGAAAAATTTATAGAATATTAATCAAAAAAATAGATCTTACTATTATTTATCTTTCCTCTTATCTTTTTAGGTCTATGAACTCATCATTTATCTATCTAGACCTATTAATAATAAAACTATAATTAGTACTTTTTTATCATACATAAAAATTTTCTGATTTTCAATAAAATTCGACATTGTTCAACAAATTTATACATTTACAATGGATTAAAGTAAAAAAGCGAGTATGATAACGAATGAGCCGTTATCATACCCGCAATTGCAAAATATTTTTTCAATGTCCTAGTATTCCCCTACTTCTTTCTGATTAAATCTGTAATATATCTCGAATATCATCTTCTGTTAAACCGGTTGGTGAATTTTCCGTCGAATTGATAATATCATCAATAAGCTCCTTCTTTTTTTCTTGAAGCTCATTCATCTTTTCTTCGATTGTACCGCGTGCTATAAGCTTAATGACCTGTACCTCATTTTTTTGTCCAAACCGATGAGCACGGTCTGAAGCTTGTTCTTCAACTGCAGGATTCCACCAGAGATCATACAATATAACTGTATCTGCACTCGATAGGTTTAATCCAGTACCTCCTGCTTTTAAGGAAATTAGAAACAAATCTCGTTCCCCATCATTAAATCGATCACATATCTCTACTCTTTTTTGGGCAGACGTTTGTCCATCAAGATAGAAATACGTATATCCTCTCATCGTAAGTTCCTTTCCGATTAGCTCAAGCATTTTTGTAAATTGGGAGAATATCAATACTCTTCTACCGGAATGTTTGGATTCTTCGATAATTTTCAGCAACTGTTCGTATTTTGCTGAACTTCCTTTGTAACCTTCCACAAATAAGGCCGGATGACAACAAATTTGCCTTAATCTAGTAAGCCCGGCTAGAATTTTTATTCGATTTTTTCGAATCGTGTCTTGATCAAGGTGCTTTAACGTTTTATGGCGAAGCTTTGCTAAATAAGCTGCATAAAGCTGTTTTTGCTCCGGTAATAGCTCTGATGATTCGAGTGACTCCACTTTTTTAGGCAACTCTTCTAACACGTCTTCTTTTATCCTACGAAGTAAAAAAGGTCTTACCCTTCTGGCAACTGCTTTCTTAGGCAAATAGCTAAAATCTCTTAATCCTTGGAAAAGCTGAGGAAAGACAACATGGTAAATGGACCAAAGTTCTTCAAGAGAATTTTCAATAGGTGTTCCAGTCAGTCCAAAACGATTATTTGCCTGTAATCTTTGAACGGTTCGAGCAGTTTGTGTGACTGGATTTTTAAATGCCTGTGCCTCATCAAAGAAAACCGTATGAAATTGTTGATCTTCATACCACTTTATATCTTGTCTAAGTAATGGATAGGATGTAATTAGGACATCCATCTCTTCTGTATCCTTTTGTAAATTCTCTCGTTCTAGTTTATTTCCATCTATCACTACTGCTTCTACTTCAGGTGCAAATTTAATGAGTTCGTGTAACCAACTGTAGGTTAAAGAGGAAGGACAAACGATGAGTACAGGGAGTTTTTGACTTCTTATCGCTGAAAGTTCTGAAACAATATATGTAATACTTTGTATCGTTTTCCCTAGCCCCATATCATCTGCTAATACCCCGCCAAATCCATAAGTTGCGAGTATTTTTAACCACTTATACCCTGTTTTTTGGTAGTCTCTTAATATTGGATTTAAACTTTTAGGCACAACAATATCTAGTGAACTTGGGTCTATTAACTTATTCAGAAAATGACGAAATGATTCTTCAACCGTGAAGATTTCACTATCCATCCTATCTAAAAATTGAAGTCCCTGCGAGATCGGCATATCAAGACTTGTTTCATAACCGTCATCTTGCTTTGGTACTTCATCTAGAAAGTTTTGTAATTCCTCCATTTCTTTTGTTTCAAGTGATAGTAATGTACCATTTTGAAGACGAAAATATTTCTTTTTAACTTCAAGTGCTGCTAAAATCTCTCGAATTTGGTTATCAGCAATACCTTTCATCTCAAACTTAAATTCTAACCAATTCATCCGATCCTTTTTATGCTTAATACGAATAGTTGGAAAATGATTCGTCACGATTCGGTTCCGAACAGCAGTTGTTGCATAGATTTGTACCAATTGATGAAGTTTAGGGACAACATGATACAAAAACTTATACTCCAGCTCCTCATTTTGCATATAATAGCCGCCTTCTGTTTTCGTAAAGCCACTTTCGTCCATGAGTTGAAGTATTTCCTCTTCTTTGTCTAAATCCCTAATAATCATAGGTCCTATAGGAATATCTCTGCTTTCTAATGGTTGAATAATGACATTTTCATATTGAAATTCCACCCCTGCTAGTAGACGATTATGAATACGATCTAAGTAAAGCTTAGCAATCAAAGGCTGTTTCATCATTTTCTGCGTTATTTTTCTATTCAATTCGACCATACCAATTTTTTTCAAACCAGGTACAATCTTATTGAAAAAAATATCAACTTGGTTATTTGGAATTGAAATATAATTTGCATCCCTATGAGGAAGCATGTTCTTAAGTTCACATACCCTTGCAAAATCTTTTTCATCCAATTTATATATATTTTCTCCCCAAATAATACATCCATAAGATTCCATAACGATCATCTGCTCAATACCTGTAATCGTTAATTGGTAATCATTTTCCTTTTCTGCTACTTCTTCTACTGTAAAATGTAAAGGTAACGGACCATTTAATAATTTAAAAGGCTCTCTGTTATTTTCTAAAGTTGTTGAAACTACCTCCAATCGTTTTAGAAGCCTGTCCCAATTGGATGGCGGTATTAATAATATTTCCTCACTTATACTCTCTAATGGATTCAATTGACTTTTTTCATCTTCCACTAATGCAATGAGAAGCTGTATCACTTCATCCGTGTTATTTTCAAAGCAATGAATCGTAGAGTCATATTGAAAATCTGCAGATAAATCACTCGTTTTCCCTAGTTTTACATCTTGAAGAAACGCTCTTATATTCTTTACTTTAAGGTTGTTTATATTTAATTTAATGCCAAATAAATGCTGATTTGTTTGGCGTGCAATTGGTTTTAATGTAAATGCTACATCCAGTATTTCTCTATTTTCAAAATGTAATTGATGTCCACTAGTTCTTTTTGATTTGTGTTCAAAGATTTTCATGAAATCTTCAGTAATCTCTCTATTTTTATCATGTAGATTATTAGGAGATATTCCGAGTTGTTGTAGATCTTGTATTGCTAATAATACAGCCGCAACATGCTGACAACTTTTTTGAAAGTTCATCAACTTAGGACAACTACAAGTAGTCTTTAGTTTCCCTATTGAATCCTTTTCAATCGTAACATGAAAATCCTCAGTTCCATTTACTGTAGCTTCACAATAATCTTCACTATAATGATTCAAGATGACCTTTTTTGAACGATTAAAAGAGTCTCCCCTTTTGAAAGCAACGATACCGCACATATCTTTTATCATTTTGTGGGTTACTTTTAGATCCATGTACTCCCGCTCCTTTCTAACAGAATTATATATACTTATATTATCATCTATTCAACATTCAAACTATACATAGCCACTCATGACGATACGTATGAATTGCGCCTAAAGCCTATTTTAAATAATAGATAGAATAACAGTGGTAAACGCAAAAAAGTGCAAATCAATTGATTGCACTCTTTGAAACGATATCTTTCATTGGTAGTCCACTTAAAGTATTAAAAGACTATTAGTTGATGCAATTTTGCTTGTCCAGTTCCTAATATTAAAAAAACCGCCATATACATTTAAATATAGCGGTTTCATTTTATTTATTTAAAACTATCTCTCCATGCTTTTTCTGCTGCTTTATCTGCTTTTTCTTTTTCTTTTATTTGAATTTCTCGTTTACGGCGTTGATTTTTTTCTTGAAGATGTTCTAGTTCTTCCTCACGTGCAAATTCCATTGCCATCTCAGCTTCAGCGATATTTTTCTTTGTATTTTCAATCATACTTTGAATTCTTAATCCACTATTAGATCTGTTATTTGATTTAGGACGATGTTTATCCGACATTTGCCAACCTCCTCTTATTTTATCTATATTAGTTTGTTTTTCTTTGTTCAGTTTATACGGGCGATTCGTATGTATTGTTAAGGTTGTAACTGCTATTAGGAGGTGTCCGAAAAGCACCTTAAGTAATTTATAGAAAGAAAGGGCTGTCCCATAATTTTATAATTATAGGACAACCCCCTCTTTTAATTATTGATATCCGTTTTTTCGAGCTGCAGCTTCGTCTTGAATTTCTTCTTTCATGCCTTCGATTGCATGTTTACGACGTTTGTTTTTCTCTTTTATTTTTTGGGCTTCGTTTGGTCCAGCGAATTCTGCACTGAACTCAGCTTTTTCAATATTTTCTTTCGTATTTTGAACTGCTGTTTTTAATCGCTCCACATTATTTGATCTGTCATCAGGTTTTGCCATTTTCTAGTCCTCCTACTTAAGATCATTTTAGTATTGCAGCATTAGTTTGACTAGCTTTGCTGTTTTTATGCGTTGATATGAGAGGATAAAAAATAATGATTTGAACAAATTATATTTGGGAGGTGAAATTCCATGCCTAAACAAAATGGGTATAAACCTAAAAACAAAAAGAATCATAACAGCAATTTTAAAGATGCTAAAGATACAAGAACCACAAATGATCCACGTAATAGCCCTGATAACTATAAAGCCGAATTTGCGGCTGAATGGAGAGAAAACGCCATAGCTAATATCAACAAACAATCAAATGACAAAGTTGATAAATGATATATATTAATGACACCATGATTATGGTGTCATTTTATTATCTGAATGTCTTTGAATGAAAAAAGGCAATTAAAATGTTATTCCACATTCTAATTGCCCCATTTAGCTACTCTAAATTTTGGCGTGCTATTTCTTCTGATTTATCTATTTTTTTCTGTTTTGATCCGAAAAGTTTTTTTGTGATTTTAATCTTATTATCGTTCTGTTTATTTTCCGGATTATATTCTAACCCAAATTCTTCAGAATTACCAAAATTACCATGCGATCTTGGAATTAATTTGTCTGGCATATAATACCCTCCTAATACTATTTTGAATTACAGTATTAGTTTGGATTTTCTTTTCAGCTTTATACTTTCAAAATATTTGTAATCACTAGTTGACGCGCAACACTCTCATTGCATTTAAAACAGCAAGTAAAGTTACACCAACATCTGAAAAAACAGCTTCCCACATTGTAGCAATACCAAATGCACCTAATAAAAGAAAAACAGCTTTGATACCTAAAGCAAACCATATGTTTTGCCATACGATTTTGCGAGTATTCTTTGCTATGCTAATTGCCTCTGCAATTTTAGATGGCTCGTCTGTCATGATGACTATATCTGCTGCTTCGATGGCAGCGTCAGATCCTAATCCGCCCATAGCAATACCAACATCTGCACGTGCTAATACAGGTGTATCATTAATACCATCACCAACAAATGCAATTTTTTCTTTTGGTAGTTTTTGAACATCTATTTTTTCAATTTTTTCCACTTTATGTTGAGGTAGCAACTCTGCATATACTTCATCAATTCCAAGTTGTTTTCCAACCGATTCTCCCACAATTTTAGAATCTCCGGTTAGCATAACTGTCTTCTTAATGCCTAGTTCTTTTAATAAGCGAATGGCATGCGCGGAATCTTCTTTAACTTCATCTGAAATACTAATGGCTCCTGCATATTTTTTGTCGATAGCAACATGAACAATGGTACCAACTTCAGTTATTTGCGGATATGAAATTTGCTCTTTTTTCATAAATTTTGCATTGCCAACTAATATTTCTTTTCCATTGATCATAACTTGAATCCCATGTCCCGGGATTTCTTTATAGTCTTTTAATAATTGTTTATCGACATTTTTACCGTATGCATCGAGAATAGATTGAGCAATTGGATGGTTTGAATATACTTCGGCAATAGCAGCGAATTCTAATAGTTCATCTTTCGTCCATGTGGAAGTCGGAAGTATACTATTCACCGCAAACACACCTTTTGTAAGCGTACCTGTTTTGTCCATCACTACATATTTGACATCATTTAACGCTTCTAAATAATTACTTCCTTTAACAAGGACTCCTTTTTTCGAAGCAGCACCTATTCCTCCAAAGAATCCAAGAGGAATCGAAACGACAAGTGCACATGGACAAGAAATAACTAAAAAAATTAATGCACGGTAAATCCAATCTGAAAAAGTTGCACCAGTTATTAGCAATGGTGGAATAATAGCAAGAATAGTAGCTACAATCACAACGACTGGTGTATAATAGCGGGCAAATTTTGTAATAAAGTTCTCTGTAGGAGCCTTACGACTGCTTGCATTTTGAACTAATTCTAAAATTTTTGAAACAGTTGATTCGCCAAAGTCTTTTGTCACTTCTACTGTTAGAAGACCGTTTTTATTGATAAATCCACTTAGTACTTCATTTCCAACTTCAACTTCACGTGGTACAGATTCTCCTGTTAAGGCAGACGTATCAACCATCGAATGACCTTCAGTAATTACTCCATCTAAAGACACTTTTTCACCAGGTTTAATAATGATTATATCTCCTTCTTTTACATCTTCTGGAGAAACTTTTAGCACATTATTCCCACGTTTAACATTTGCAGAATCAGGTCGAATATCCATCAATGCACTAATCGATTTGCGTGAACGATTAACAGCTATTCCTTGGAACAGTTCACCTATTTGATAGAACAACATTACTGCAACACCTTCAGGATATTGTCCAACAGCAAATGCGCCAATTGTTGCTACTGTCATTAAAAAATGTTCATCAAAAACTTGTCCTCTGTAAATATTTTTAACCGCCCTTAATACGATATCTCCACCAATAATAAGGTAACCTATGATGAACAAACTTAACTCTCCGATATTGGATAGCGGAACAAGTATGCCAATTGCTGTCAAGATAGCTCCAATGGATAAACGAGTTACCATTTTTTTCGTTGTACTATTAGCATGCTCATCCTGATCGTGTTGTTCATCTCCGCTATTATGTATCTCGGATACAACAATTACATCTGGTTCTATTTTTTTTATAATTTCCGTTGTTTTTTTCTCCAAGTCTTCCATTTGATCTGGATTTGAAGCTTTAATTTGCAATTTTTTGGTTACAAAGTCAACAGAAGAATGAGTGACTCCTTCAAGTTTTCCTACTTCAGTCTCAATCTTCGCTGCACAATTGGCACAATCCAATCCATTCAAATATAAAGTTCTCATAATACTCGGATTATTTTTTTCTAGTATTGTAATATCAGGTTCTAGAGTTTTGACTTTCTTCTTTGCTTCAGCTACAACATCTTCTACTTGTTTTTCATCTGTTTCCATTAAAAGTGACTTTGTTACAAAGTTCACTGAGCAATTTGAAATCCCATCTATTGTTTTAACACCATTCTCAATTTTTTGAGCACAGTTGGCACAATCTAATCCTTCTAATATGAGTTCACGTTTTACTTTTGCCTTTCCTTCGTCCATTTGTTATTCACCCTCTTTATTCTTTTCCTTCATTTGTATGAATCATTGCAATTGATACTAGTTGGTGTACGTGTTCATCTGCTAATGAATAAAAGGCGAGCTTTCCTTGTTTTCGAAATTTCGCTAATCCCATATTTCTTAATAATCGTAAATGGTGCGAAGCAGTTGCAGTTGAAGAACCAATGATATTTGCTACATCGCATACACATAATTCCTTTTCTAAAGTTAAAGCATATGCAATTTTTAACCTTGTTGAATCGGCTAATGCCTTAAATAGCAATTCAACACCATTCACTTCTTCTATTTGCTGTTTTATCTTCGTTACTTTTTCTTCGTTGTAACAAAATACTTCACAACTATCTGAATTCGTTTTCTGAGCATCTTTACTCAAATCATCCACCTCAGTCAAACATCCGTTTGAATATAGTATATGCTTCAAACTTTACAATTGTCAAAAATGTCCTCAAATTATATTTTTTATCCAGATTATCTTAATAATGAAAAGTCTTGCATAAATTTTTGTACGTGATAAGCTATATAAGGAAACTGAATAGCACTAGGGGTGTCCGAGGACGGACTGAGACTGAACACCGGTGTTCTAAACCCTTTGAACCTGATCTAGTTTACGCTAGCGGAGGGAAGTGAGTTATATAAGTAATGATTCTTGTTATTTAACCCACTCTCCTATTGAGTGGTTTTTTTATTTGTACGAAACAACAATTAAATATTATTGATTCTACTAGGGGCGCCAATTGGCTGAGATTGTACCCTTTGAACCTGATCTAGTTTGCACTAGCGGAGGAAAGTAGTTTATGAGACATGTTATTTAATGTTTTACCGAAACTGCTTTCTTTATAGGAAGCAGTTTTTATTTTGTTTTAGGAGGGAGAAAAAATGACACTTAAGTTAAAAAATATTTCTTATAGCTATAGCAACAAGGACAAACAAAAAAATCAAGTAATTTCAAAACTGAATATGGAGATAAAAAAGGGAGAATTCATCTCTATTGTAGGTAGAAGCGGGACTGGGAAAAGTACCATTTTAAGATTAATGACGGGTCTTCTTCAACCCGACGAAGGTGAAATCCGCATTGATGATCTAGAGATTTCTTTAGGTGATGTTGGCTATATGCCACAAAAGGATTTACTACTTCCTTGGCGTACGATTCTCGATAATATTTTAATTGCGTCTGAAATTCAAAAGGATTTACATATATCGAAGGATGAAGCGAGGATTTGGTTACAAAGAGTAGGCCTTAGTGAATACGAGCACGCACTACCAAAACAACTTTCTGGAGGTATGCGACAACGTGTAGCTTTTTTACGTGCCCTATTAACAGGAAAAGATGTGCTTTTACTCGACGAACCCTTTGGAGCCCTTGATGCATTGACAAAAAAGGAAATGCAATCTTGGTTATTATCCATTTGGCAAGATTTAAACAAAACGATTGTTTTTATCACACATGATTTAGAAGAAGCCATTTTTGTTAGTGATCGGATTTTGTTATTACATCCAGATCAACGGATAGAAGAAATTTTAATACCCTTGCCACGTCCACGAAAATCGGAAATGCTTTTTTCTGAAGAAATCGTAACACTACGTCAAGAATTGGAGAAGAAAATTGCAAATGAAAGCACTCAAAAATTTTCTACAAACCTATAGTTTATTTATCGGATTTTCAATCATTGTACTTGCTATTGTTGAATGGCTTGTACGGTCTAAAATTGTTCCAAGTTTTATCATACCAGCACCAACTGGGGTTGTATCAATGATTTTTGCGAATTGGCAACCACTTTTAATCGAGCATTTAAGTGCCACAATGTTAGAATTTTTTATTGGATTTTCTATCGCTGTCATTGGGGGCATACTTATTGCAGTTATCATGTTTTTCTCAAAAACTATTGAAAAGATTGTCTATCCAGCAGTGGTGATCTCACAAATGATACCTATTATTGCACTTTCCCCAATCTTTGTACTGTGGTTTGGATATACCATCTGGAGCAAGGTGGCTGTCACTTTCTTAATCTGTTTCTTCCCTATTGTTGTGGGAACTTATGACGGTTTGAAGTCCTGTGATAAAGAATATATCGAAATGCTACGTTCGATGGGCGCAAACCGATTTCAAATTTTTCAAAAGTTACAAATCCCAATGGCACTGCCTTCCTTTTTCTCAGGCTTTAAAATGGCCATTGTTTTTGCCCTTGTTGGAGCCACTATTGGAGAATGGCTCGGTGCAAGTGAAGGGTTAGGCTATTATAGCAGAAGAATGTCAGGAAACTTAAATGCCGAAGGCGTCTTTGCAGCTATCACAGTATTAACCATTGTAGGTATTCTATTATTTGCATTAGCGTCATGGATAGAAAAAAGAGTTACAAATAAATGGAGCAAAGCCAACTAAATTAATAGGAGATGTTAAACATGAAGAAGTGGATGAATATTGCAATTGTACTTTTCTTAATCGTATTTTTAACAGGTTGTAATGGAAATAATCAAGCTTCCACAGAAAATGGCAAAAAACTAGATAATATTAGTATCATGCTAGATTGGTATCCAAATGCAGTCCATTCTGCCATTTATGTAGCAAAAGAGAAAGGTTATTTCAAAGATGAAGGTTTAAATGTAAAAATTGAAATGCCTGCAGATACAAATGATCCTCTGAAACTTGCAGCTACGGGAAAAGTAGATTTGGCAATCAGCTATCAAAATCAAGCAATTTTATCAAAATCTGAAGGAATCCCGATTGTCTCTATTGCATCACTCGTTAGACATCCACTCGACCGTTTAATGATGAAAAAATCTTCTGGTATTGATTCACCTAAAGATTTAGAGGGGAAAAATGTAGGCTATTCTTCTAGTGAATTAAGCGAAGCGACACTTAAGTCTATGGTCGAAGCAGATGGAGGCGATTTTAGTAAAGTGAAAATGACAGATGTAGGTTGGGATTTAATCTCTTCTGTTGCAACTAATCATGTGGATGCTATTATTGGCGGTTACATCAATCATGAATATGTCTTATTAAACAAAGAAGGATATGATATGAAAGCCATTAAAACAAGCGATTTTGGTGTACCTGACAATTATGAATTAGTCATCGTAACAGGTCAAAACACTTTAAACCATAAAAGAGATGATATCGAGAGATTTTGGAAAGCCGTTACTAAAGGCCAAGAAATTGTTAAGCAAAGTCCAAAAGAGAGTCTTCAAGTGTTACTAGATCACGAAAATGATAGTTTCCCACTAGATAAAGATGTTGAAACCAAAAGTTTAGAAATCCTTTTACCACTTATGGAGGATGATGGCGTACCATTTGGCTATCAAGAAAAAGAAAGTTGGGAACAAGCTGAAAAGTGGCTGTATAAAAAGGACGTTATTAAAAGCCACGTGAAACCCGAAGAAATTATGGAAAATATAATTGCTAAATAAGGGGTGAATACCATGAACAATTCGAGAAAACTAACCTATACCGCTATTATTGCTGCCATTACAACCATATCGAGTAATATTATTTACATTCCTTTAGGCTTTGTGAAAGTATTTCCTATACAGCACTTTGCCAATATATTATCCGCCGTACTTCTGGGACCCTGGTATGCAGTATTGCAAGCTTTCATAACTTCTACCCTTAGATTACTACTTGGAACTGGAACTGTGTTTGCTTATCCAGGTAGCATGATTGGTGCATTTCTCGCTTCTTTCCTATTTGCGAAAACCCAAAAAATAGCATTTGCTGGAATAGGAGAAGTCATTGGCACAGGTATTATTGGAGCCGTAGCCACTTATCCAATTGCTATATTACTTTTAGGACAAAAAGCAAGTTTATTTGGTTTAGTCCCTGCATTTGCAATTAGTTCTTTCACAGGGGCGATAATGGGATACGGATTATTGAAAATCTTAAACAAAAATCATATATTAGTTCATATCTCTTCAAAATAGAATTTACTAAACTGAGTCAATTTCATAATTCGAAGTTTTGATATAAAACATGGAAATTGAATGAGGGGATTATTTGTGCTATTTCTATTAGATTATTGTCTAATAGCGGAAGATGGCGACTCCTGCGGAAAGCGAGGAGGCTCAACGCTCGCCCGCGGAAAGCGCCATCTGGAGCGGCATATTGAACATATAGTATATTATAAGTAAAGTATTTATAAAATTGACTAAACTACTAAAAAATTGTTCTATATTTCTCCTCTTTTCATAAAATGAACAAAATAAATTGTTCTATAAGGGGATAGTAGAAGATGTATAATGTTCATTTTTATGAAAAGAAAACCGTTGTTTTAAGTCAATTACGAGAAACATTACCGTTAGTCAATGATCCTATTAAGATTAAGGGCCGAAAAGGTACAGTTATTGATATTATCAAAATATCCGAGCAAACGATTAATGTGCTAATCGAATTTGAAAAGGAAAAGAAAAAACAAAATCTATCAAAAGAGATTGGGAAGAAAAGAAAATAACTCAAAAAAGCCATGCTTACATTATCAAGTTCATCGAAAAAGAATATGAATATAAATATTCATTATTTTCACTTTTTCTGTGTTCTCGATTGTATACAATGGCTTTTTTACTTTTCTTATTTAACTAACACTTCTTCAATCGGCAGAACCGTAGAATACTTAACTTCTCTTAAAATTATGATTCATATTATCAAAATAAAGTGCTAAAATTATTAACATTAAAGCGGAGCTTCACTTTTTAATCTCCACTGTGTATCAATTATTTCAAATCTACAAAAACTAGTAGGTCATCTTATTTAGTAAGGGGAAATTTTCATGATAGAAAAAGTAACTTTTAGAGATGCAAACATCGAAGATTTACCAACAATAGTTGCGATTTATAACTCAACTGTTGCAAGTAGAATGGTGACAGCAGATACTGAACCTGTTTCGATTGAAGAGCGTACACCATGGTTTAATGAGCATAATCCATCAAAGAGACCTTTGTGGGTCGTCGAATATGAAGGCGAGATTTGTGGATGGATAAGTTTCCAATCATTTTATGGACGACCTGCATATGATTCAACTGCGGAGTTAAGTATTTATCTAGATGAAAAATTTAGAGGAAAAGGAATTGGCAAACTTACATTAAAACATGCAATAGATGCATGTCCAAGTTTAAAAATTCAAAATTTATTAGGATTTATATTTGCCCACAATGATGCAAGTTTACATCTTTTTGTTGATTTTCAATTTGAAAAATGGGCCCATTTACCAGAAGTTGCTGAGTTAGATGGAGTAAAAAGAGATTTGATCATTATGGGGAAAAAAGTTTAAACAAATTAGTATAGCACCTTCATTTGTTAGAATATACTCTTACAAATGGAGGTGCTATTTTTTATTCTTTTAATTGAAAGTTTTGGACATTATTTTCTAGTTCCACAGCCATTCTATTTGTTTTCTCAGAACGATGCGATACGTCATCAATCCCTGCTGTTGTTTGCTCTGCAGCTGCTGAAATATCGATAATAGTATTTTCGATGTTTTTGATAGTATTTGTAAATTCATCAAGTGATTCTCCAACTTGGTCAGCTTTGCTTGTCTCTGCAGTCATTAGATCTGAAATTGTAGTAATTTCTTTTACTGTTTCTGCGACAGACATCGAAATATCGTTCAGTGCATGCACCGTATGTTGAACAGTCTCCGATCCTTTTTCAATATACTTTGTATTATCTTCAGCTGATATAAGGACATGTTGTATGTGATTCATAATATCTTTCACAAGGTTATTTACCTTTAGAACTTCTCCATTTGATTGTTCTGCGAGTTTACGTACTTCTTCTGCAACGACTGCAAATCCTTTACCGTGCTCCCCTGCTCTTGCTGCTTCAATGGAAGCATTCAGAGCTAGTAGGTTAGTTTGATCTGCAATTTCTGAAATAGAAGTCGTGATGTTTTGAATTTTTTTTGCCGACTCAACTAAATTTTGAATTGTATCACTTACTTCTTTTGATCCCTTCTGAATAAGTTCCATGTCTACTTTAATTTCTTTTGCTCTTTCTTCCCCAGTTAATGCAATTTCCATTGTCTTATTAGATTTTTCTACAGTTTCATCAGCTTGTTCTTTCATATCTTTGAAATCATTTGCAAGTGACATCAACATGTTAGCTGCTTTTTCTGTATGATTAGCGCCCTCAGAAACAGACACAGACACTTCTTCTATATTGTTAGAAACAATTTGTACAGCACTACTCATTTCGTTCAATGAAGTCGTCGTTGAATTTGCATTAGATGTTAACTGATGTGATGTTTTCTGCATAGTCGAAACCATTTGTTGTAAATTATTTGTCATTTTATTGAGTATATTAGCTAAATCGCCTATTTCATCTTTACTTTTAATTTTTACTTTTTGGACTGCAAGATTACCTTCTGCAATTTGTTTAGCTTGCTCTATCAATTTTGAAATAGGATTTGTTTTTCTGCGAATTAACATGAATGTGATAATTGTAGCTAATAGCATTGGAATAATGCTTACTAAGATTCCTTTTTTCACCACATCCCATGTTCTTGTTTTAACAATATTTGCATCAAAATCAATAACGCTAATAGCTACGATTTCTTTATTTGGATCATGATCTTTATAAATTGGCGCATATCCAGAAATTCGTTTTAAACCGCCATATGTATATGGTTGAGAATATGTTGAATGTTTCATCTTCAGCAACATGTCGATAGCATCCTTATCAACGTGGAATGAGTCTCCAGTTGAAAAGCCTTTCGCTTTAAGATGTTCATCTAATGCTAATATTTTTCCATTAAGATCTAATATATATTGCGTTTCAAAAATATCTTTATGATTTACAGTCCACTTGATTTGGTCACTGATTTTATCCTTTGCCGCTTGATCTCCTGACAATGCATTGTCAATATCAATAGAATTCAATAAACCCGTAGTAATATTTGCACAACCATAAGCTTCAACTCCTGCAGCATCATAAAGCTTATCATAAGCTGTTTTATATGTTGCAATTGAAGTGATTAACATCATTACAATTATGATTCCAGCAATGATTGTACCTAGTTGAAATGTTAGTTTACGAAACATTTTCATAATTCATTAGTATCACCTTTCGAAATATATTATAGTTCTTAGTTCTTATATTACCACTTAATTCCAAAGGATTATATAGCTATATTAGCTTTGGAAGAATTTTATTATTTATTGACTATTTTTTGATAGTTATCAAGAAAAAATGGAACATATTGAATATTCATTTTTTTAGCATTAAGAAGGTGAATCCTTCCAACTTTCCAAAAATTGAAGTGTGCGATTTCTTCCAATCTCCATTAATTGAAGTTTTGTCTCCTCATTCAAATCAAATTTTGTGGCACTATATTTTTCAACCGGAATAAAAATAATACTCTTTTCATGCACTCTGGAAATATATCGCTCATCATGTGCATCCTTCATCGTGCTAAAGAGCGCTTCAAATAAATTAAGTCCATTCTTAATCTTATGAGGTTCCATATGTTCCTTTGCGCTACTTAGTTTTAATCCCAGCATTGGCCGACCTTTCCGTTTGTTTTCATCATCAAATAACCAAATTGGAAAATTACTTAATACACCACCATCTACAACGATGGACTCCCCTCCTGAAACTCTCATCTTCACAGGTTGGAAGAAAAACGGAACGCCACAACTCATCCTTAAAGCTCGCGATATCAAAAATGATCCAGGATTAACCCCATATTCTTCTAAATCATCTGGCAAGACAATCATTTTACCATTCGTTAAATCAGATGCTATCAATTTTAATGCCCCTTCTGGCAAATCATCAAATGTATAGACATCTTTATCAGCTAGTTTTTCATAAAACCATTTTTCCAACTCTTTTCCTTGATACAATCCCATACGAAAATAAAGGTTAATCCATCTCATAAATGGTATAGAGCTAAAAGCCATTGGTGAATCTAAAAAAGTAGCTACATCTAGCTCATCAAGCAATTTTTCAATTTCATCTGCCGAATATCCAGCCGCAATAAAACAGGCCAAAATTGCTCCCGCACTCGTTCCGGCAACTCGCTCAAAATAAATGCCTCGATCTTCTAATACTTGAAGTGCACCGACAAATGCAAACCCCTTAATTCCACCACCTGAAAACACCCCATCAACGAGCAATCACTTCCCCCCTTACAAATATTTTAAGAAAATTGGAGAGATTTTAGAACTTATGTCGATTATTTTTAACTATTAGTAAATATATTTTTACTTTTTTTAATATTATTATTGAAATTGAACTTTATTAGTAATAATATATTTACTAAAAGGAGGCAATTTATATTGAATCAAGAAATAGCAAAAGAATATATTGCACTGATACCTAACTTATTTGAAAGCTTTAGCGAACTAAACAAAGGAGCATCTGAATTAACTCATATGCAAAACCATGTCATTGAGTATATCTATATGCAACAAAAGTCATTGAACCTGAAAGAGATTAGTTCCGGATTAAATGTAGCCAAACAACAACTAACAAACATCATAAGTGAGTTAGTATCAACTGGTTACTTGATAAAAGAAACTGATAAAAAAGACAAACGTGCCATCCTCATCTCTCTTTCAGCAAAAGGAACAAAGACTCAAGAAGAAAAATGGAAGGCAATTTATCAAAAGTTCAGTGAAAACCTAAGCAAATTAAACGAAGAAGATCGTCGTGACCTGCAATTCGCTCTTCACAAAGTAAATCTACTTTTAAATAAGATGGAGGATTAAAAAATGTCACAAAGAGATCGTGTATCTATTATTGTTATGGGCGTAATTATCGGGGTTATATTTGGATTGATTTTTAAAGATATGTATCATTGTTTGATAACTGGTGTTGTGGTAGCTTCCAT
Source organism: Rummeliibacillus sp. POC4 (assembly GCF_003576525.1). GTDB lineage: Bacteria > Bacillota > Bacilli > Bacillales_A > Planococcaceae > Rummeliibacillus. The sequence continues at coordinate 76,694 of NZ_QWUA01000012.1, forward strand.
AATTACCATTAAATTGAGCCAACAAGCGAAGAAATCAAAAACTTGTATTCACGAATGATTTTATGATTTTTATATGATGGATTCTTGGGGAAGTTTGTTTCTTCGCTGTGATTTATTTCTTTTTTCAAAGTGTTTATTTCCTTATTCTCGAGATTTATTTATTTTCCGATGACTTTATTTCTTCTCGAGATTTGTTCAGTTCCGCCACTACGATTTCAGGTCGATTAAATATGCGGAAAGTGAATCCACTATTACCTAATCCTCGACTTATTACTTGGGTTAAGTTTCCCAATTTCTCAACTCCATCAATATGCGATGATGGAAAGAGGTTGAAGTTGTGGTCAATCACTCCTCCTATTCCCGGAATTCGTATAATACCACCGTGTTCGTGTCCATTGAACGTTAAATCGATCCCACTTTTTTCATAAGCTTGATAATCTTCTGGGCGATGTGCAAGTAATACTTTATATGTTCCATCATTTTTCATAGATTTATAAAGCATTTCTTCTGCGTTTTCTCCACTTAACGGGTCATTAATTCCAACTATTTGTATAACTGCACCGTTTTTTTCAAAATAATTATTGCTATTAAATAACACATGAATACCTAGCTGAGATAATTTTTCTGCTAAGACGCCTTTAATATTAAGCGCTTCTTCATGATTGCCAGTTACATAATACACGGGTGCAATATCAACAAACCCCTTCATAGCTTCCAGACTTTGGTTTAAATCATAATGATAGCGATCCACTAAATCACCTGTAATAAAAATAAGGTCCGGTTTTTCTTTCTTTACTCTTTGGATTAGCTTCTTTTGTTTATAACCAAATGTAGCATAGTGTAAATCAGAAATTTGAACTATTCGTAATCCATTCATAGCATTCGGTAATTTTTGAGCTACAATCGAATATTTTGTCACTTTAAGCCAATACTGGTTCATATACACAAAAACGACCACAGCACATAACGCTATTATTGAATAAATAATTTTTTTCAAAGATAACCACCCTACCTAATCCACTAAAAATTCAATTTGTTAATTTAAGACGTTTTTTGCTCTGTAATGTTGCCTTTTTAATTTATATATTCTATGTAAGTATAGGTTTAATCTTCAACGCTAAAACAAAAAATGTTGTAGATTTTTCTACAACACCACAAGTATTTTTATATACATTTTTCATTTTAATAATAAAGTTCTAATGAACATAGCTATCAAAGTTAATCTCATTTTCGAAAATAAAT
>NZ_QWUA01000013.1 GCF_003576525.1 Rummeliibacillus sp. POC4
TTTCTAGCCACATTAAGCAAAATGTTACAGGTAGCAAAATAATTAAGTACGCAATAACAAGCATAAACAATGCTTCATTTGTCTTATAATAAATGCCCATTAAATTTTTTGTAATATTTGTTAACTCTAAAATAGCAATCCCACTGAATACGGATGTTTCTTTAATTAAAAAGATACAGTTTGCACCAAATCCAGGAATACTATAAGAAAATGCTTGTGGCATAATAATATAACGAGCAAGTTGCCAATTATTCATACCAAGGGCTTTACCGCTTTCAAGCTGTGTTTTAGATACAGCTTCAATCCCTGATCTAAACACTTCTGTCATATAGCTACCACCTAAAAATGTAAGTCCAATAATGCCGCACATTTCACTACTTAATGTAAGTCCAATTTTCGGTAGACCGAAATATAAGAAAAAAATTTGGATAAGTAGTGGAGTATTTCGCGCAACTTCTAAATAGACGCGGATGATCTTTTGTAAGCCTTTTACCTTAAAGAACAATAATGAACTACAAATCATCCCGACAATAATCGCTAAAATAATACCGATAAAGGATAACTTAACTGTGAGCCAAAAAGCTTTTTTATAAAACGGGAGCACATCAATTACATATTGCCAATCAAATGTCATAAATTCCACCAACTAACGTTTTGACGTTAATAATGAATCGCCAGGTTGTAATGTATTGACGCCTTCAATTTCAACTGTTTCAGGGTATTTGATACCAGCTCCTGTGTTTAAACAAACGACGTGCTCTTCTTGTTTGATCCAGCCTTGTTCACGTAATTTTTTTGCTGCTGCAAATGTAGCTGCCCCTTCAGGACATACAAAATTACCTTCTAAAGATGCAACCTCTTTTTGTGCAGCTAACAATTCTTGCTCAGAAATCGCAATTGCACAACCTTCCGTTTTGTAAAGACTATCTAATACGAGAAAGTCGCCTAATGCTTTTGGCACGTTAATACCGAATGCGCAAGTTGTTGAGTCTTCAAAGAACTTAGATTCTTTTTCACCTTTTTTCCAAGCATCAACGATTGGTGCGCAACCTTCTGCTTGTACAGCTACTAGACGTGGGAATTTATCTTTTTCAATCCATCCAAGTGCTTGCATTTCTAAAATAGCTTTATAAATACCGATAATACCAACACCGCCGCCAGTAGGGTATAAAATAACATCTGGTACTTTCCAGCCGAATTGTTCAACAATTTCATACCCCATCGTTTTTTTACCTTCGATACGATATGGTTCTTTTAAAGTTGAGGCGTCATATACACCTGCATCTTGAACAAGTTGTGCAACCACTTTGCCAGCATCGCTAATTAAGCCATTAATTAAATGTAAATCACCACCAGCGATATGAACTTCTTTACGTGTGATTTGCGGTGCATCTAGTGGCATCACAATCGTCGCTTTAATATTAGCTTTCGCTGCATATAAAGCCCAAGCCGCGCCAGCATTACCATTTGTAGGCATCGCTAATTGTTTTACACCCAGTTCTTTTGCTTTAGAAATACCTACACTAGCGCCACGAGTTTTGAAAGAACCTGTAGGAATAATACCTTCATCTTTAATATATAAGTTATCTAGTTCATAAGTTGAACCTAATTTGTCAAGCTTTTCTAGAGGTGTTAAACCTTCACCAAGAGTGACAACGTCTTTCTCGTTATGTACAGGTAATAATTCATGGTAACGCCATAATGATGCAGAACGTCTTTGAATTTCCTCAGGTGTCACATGTTTTTTTACGTCTTCTAAATTGTAACGTACTAATAATGGCGATCCACATTCACATAATTGCTGAATTTGTTTTTCGTCATACGTTTTGTTGCATTTTGGACATTCTAGATGTGAAATAAAGCTAAATTGTGTCATTTTTATACTCCTTCTTCTATTTTTAATCTTTCTTCCTCATATAAAAAGACTACAGTAAATGACACTAATCCTTTTGCCATTCACTGTAGTCTTTGGTTGTCCAATCGACTAATTATATGATTAAGATAAATAAACTTTAACACAACTATTCCGATTAATCAACTATGTTTTAAAAACAGAAAAGTTTTCGTAACTTTGGTTACTGGCACATATTCTTAAGAAATATTATTTGAAAAGCTGATCAATATTTAAAATCCAATTCGCAAGATAATCACTAATCAGAATGAAAATAGGTAAAAAATAAATCTTCGTCTTATCCATTAATCTACCTGACATTACAATTGAGTAAAGAATACAAACAGTCGATAAAATGATTGTAATAATGCTTATATTATTTTTATCCCATGTAGCCTGCAAGTAGTGGGCAGAAAATATGAAAATAAAAATAAAGATAAAAAGTTTTAAATATTTCATTATGTAGAACTCCTTTTATACATACCAGATCATAAAAAAACTCGACATTCTCCAAAAAGAAAATGTCGAGGTTTTTTAGTGTAATTTTAAAAATAAACCAACGATTGAATAGATAATCACCGTTGAAAATAGAATTGTCATATGAAGCAAAGAATAGACAAATAATAGAGTTGCCCATTTCTTTGGTTCTTTTTTATGGTAACCATAAATATTCATCACAAGCCAAATAATACTTAAAAGTAAAGCAACGAGCATTAACCCTTTACTTAATGTGCCAAGCAATAAACAGCTGGCAGTTAATAGGATTAAATAGATATTCGTTGTAATATAAGTTCGTTTCATCCCTTTGGCTACTGGTAACATCGGAACATTTGCTGCACGATAATCGTCATACTTGCGAATAGAAATGGCATAGAAATGAGGCATTTGCCAGATTAGTGAGATGACAAATAGCCCTAGTATAGCTGGATGCATAATATTCGGATGAATCGCTGCCCAACCGATTAATGGAGGCATTGCTCCAGAGATACTCCCAACTTCGGTGTTGTATACAGTATGACGTTTTGTCCAGATTGTATAAGGAAATACATAAAAGAAAAGTCCAGTAAGCCCAAGCAACGCTGCTAAAGGTGTTGCGATATAAAGAGCTAAAAGCCCAATAATTGTGGAACCAATACCGATTATCCAAACGTATTTGATCTGTATATCACCAGTTACCGTCGGACGTTTTTTCGTTCGATTCATAATAGCATCGATATCTCTGTCGTAAATATTATTAAATGCCCCTGCAGCAGCGATTACTAATGCAGAACCAATAATCGCACAAATAATATCAAGCCATTTATCGAGTGGATTCAACTCATATTTATAAAGTGCTAGCGTTAATCCGGCAATCATTGTAATAAGATTCGATTTTATAATACCTGTTTTGACAGTCATCGCTAAAATTTTTGAGATAGATGGCTTCGATACAGTGACAGCTGTATCTTGTGATGCTTGGTCTCGTTTTGTGTCACTACCCATTATTTCATTTTTCATTCCTTTTCATAGCAAGAGCTCCACTATATTATAACAACTAATTGAGAAAAATTCATAGTTATTGAAATGGATTGCCTATCAGATAAAATTAAAACAATGCTTTAATCATACCAAAACTTTAACATAATATACATATTTAAAATTCCCCTGTCACAATAATGACATGATTTGCTTCCTTTTCTTTGTTTAAAATGTCTCTAGTATAAAATATTACCCAAAACTAGATTTACACTTTATACTTAATATAATTTGAAAAGAGTATTTGATAGGAGTGTCATATAAATTGAAATACGGTTTTATCGGGCTTGGAAACATGGCCACTGCGATTATTAAAGGAATGGTTCAAAGTAAGCGATTTAATGCTTCATATATTTTAGGTTTCAATCGCTCTTCACATAAAACAGAGAAATTAGTCGATGCGTATCAAATTTCAGGATGTTCGACATTAGAAGAAGTGATGAAAGCAGATGTCATTATTCTTGCAGTTCAACCACAAACGTTTGATGAGTTACTGCCAAAAGTAAATGAGTACTTATCTCCAAACCAAGTAGTCATTTCGATTGCTGCTGGAAAATCTATCGACTATTTAGAAACGAATTTACCTAAAGCTACATCTATTATTCGTGTCATGCCAAATATTAATGCAATTGTAGGGGCATCTACAACATGCTTTAGTGCTTCCGAAAATGCAACAAATGCAGATAAAGAAATGGTCACAAACTTATTTAATACAATTGGCTCCATGATTGAATTACCAGAAGAACAGTTTACCGTCTTTTCTGCAATCGCTGGTGCCTCCCCTGCTTTTAGCTATATGTATATCGATTCATTGGCAAGAGCAGCGGTTCGGGCAGGAATGGATAAGAAGCGTGCACTTGAAATCGCTTCAAGCGCTGTATTCGGCAGTGCTAAAATGATTATGGAAAGCAGTGAACACCCTTGGGAACTTGTCGATCAAGTATGCTCACCTGGTGGAACAACAATTGAAGGCGTAACTTCTCTTCAAAACGATCAATTTGAAAGCACCATTTTTGACGCTGTAAATGCGGTAATTGAAAAAGATCACACTCTTTCATAATATAGATTTCTTTCAATTACTTTAGGTAGACAAGCGTTAACCTGCTTCCACACTTTTTGTTAGGACTTACCCCATCTGATTAAAAGGGCTGCTCTAATTTTTGAGCAGCCTTTTTCATACATACCGATTATTCCTTTAATTCATTCGCAACTATCTTGCATTGTTTCATAAAGCTTTTATAATCTTCATGATTTGTGTCATCATTTGATAACTTTGCCTTTTTTAATGTCCTCTCCAATGCTATGGCTTTCTGTTGATCTTCTTTCTTCCAATTGGCTATTGTGTACTCCGTATTTTGTGGCAGTTTTTGTAGGGCTTTATTTATTTGAAGTAAATTGGACTGTTCATGTTCCGTCAATTTTGAATGTGCAAAATGTGATTTATCTAACACTTTCTCAAGAGAGTTTTGAATAGTAGAAGCTTGGTATGAAATGAGTTCTGGGTCTTTCCAGTTATTTTCCTTTTGGTGATTGATCGTCGCTTGTAGTTGGACGAGAGGCGCTTGAATTTCATCTAAGAAGTAAGATTCTTGTTGAAAATTATGTTGAACAATTGAATAGCAAACAAATCCAAGGGTCAATAAATTCGAAATGATTAAAAAAGTAATAAGCTGTTTGATTTTCAACATCATCCCCCCTTCTCTTATTATATTAGATTTCTTTCGTTTAAAATGTGAATTTCAAATTTTTACACTATCTTTATAGTAAGCGCTTTCATTTTTACTTAATATCTGTTATTATTATTTTCACAACAGTTATATTGAAAACTTTGGAGGCGAATTACTATGGAAATGAAAGCGGTTACTTCTTCTAAATTGGCTTCTGTCGGCTATAATTCTAGTGCGATGATTTTAAGAATTGAATTTATCAAAGATGGTGTATTCGAATACTACGGAGTTCCAGAATTGTATTACAAAGGTCTAATGGAAGCCGATTCACCAGGACGTTATTTCAAACAATTTATAAAAGACAAATATCGTTTTGTACGATTGCAAAGTCAGTCTTAACGTATGTATAGCTTAAAGCTTCGATGCCTTATTGGTATTGAGGCTTTTCTTTTAACTACAAGTATTACTTTATTCATTAAACGGTTGTAACATGACTTTTCTCATTTATTTTGGCTCTCTTAAATTATTAACATAATTAAAAGAAGTCCTTTTTTGTTAAGTTTCCTTTTCAAATTAAACGGACTAACGCAACCGTCTTGTTTTTATTAATTTTTACTAAATCCCTATGCAATTCTCACTTCAATTCAATCTCATCCGTATGTTCTTTATTCGCATGATCTTCCCATATAATCCGTACATGATAGGAATCTTCTTTTTCTGGTGCGTCTCCTCCATACAATTCGGGATACGAAAAAGGATGGAGTGTGTAGTTTTTTCCATTAATATCTTTAAACTCTTTGAACTCTGTTTGCTCAGCCATTACTTTTCCGTTTTTTATAAGTTCAAGCTTCTTCACTGTCAATTTTTCATCATTTTTTTGATCGACATTTGCTATCCATCCTATAGAACTTCCACCAATCTTTTCTTCTACATATTCGGCTTTCCATACGCTATTTTCCGAACTTCCGTCAATTTTATTTTCGTAGAAATTCCAATAAGTAATCGCCCCAAGTACTAATGCAACAATAAATACTAATATAAAATAGTTTTTCATCAAATCATCCCCTATTTGATAACCTAATCATCACTATCTATTATACCGAATAAATACATATGATAAAAATAAATCCAATACTTCATCTTCATTCGTTTACTACACTACAATCGCCATCCCTTGCTTCGGCTGCATATGTTTCTATCATTTCCATCATCACATCATCCAATTTTTTGCTTAATCTGCAATATAAATAACCAAATGGGTTTTTGATGTTGCATTTTTTTGTTTTTTGAATAACTTCTTTAAAAAGAGTGAACCCGATCTCTTCAAGTTTCATTTTTTGAGTTTGCCATACTTCCCATTTTAGTAATGGCTTGAGTTGTTTTTGGATTACGCTTAGAAATCTCTTTGTCGCCTTCGTTTCACCAGTAGTTGCAGCTAGATGATGGAAGATACGATTTCTTAATGATGAATTTAGCATCGGATAGGTATGTTTTACATATAAATGTTTTTGGTTAAGAGAATTAGATGGTTCCTTTTGAAAATTGGTTGCTTCATCCTTACGCTCACATGCATTTTCGGCTTTCTCTTGATGTGACACGCTCGATGTGTCATGCGAAGATAAAATTAAAATGATGTTGGCACCTTTAATGCCATTCATCTTTTTTGTATGTATACGTTGAATAATCTGAAGTTCTTCAAGATGTTTTAAACTTCGAAAAACGGTTCTTATAGATATTCCTAAAGATTCTGCGATTGTTTTTGCTTTTAGATGACATACCCCTGGGTAATCTAGTGCATGCGATGCGACTTTATATAAGACAGCTTTTTCAGATTCGGTTAATTCATAAAAATTTTTTCGAATATGCCCCTCAACATGTTCGTCCATTTCCTGTACGCTTTCAAATATGACATACGGTGCTAAATAGTCAAAACGCGCCATTTACATCTACCTACTTTCTTTCTATTTACTAATTACATAGAAAGTAGGAAGGAAAATCGGACAAAAATTTTATTGTAATGAAAGGAAGAAATATGAGAAACTATCAAACAAGAAAAGGCCCAAAATTTTAATTAATGACGGTCATAATGGAGAGCGATTCTTCATCATTTAAAAGATTATATTATGGAAATTTTATCAACTCACCCCATTACTTAGCCCTATAATTATACATATTTTAACTTTCAATCTTGTATCTAAAGATATATTATGCTATAATACATTTAATTTAATAAGGTTATCGAGAGTGAACGAGAGTCCTGGCTCATTGACTTCACAGCAACCTGCCAAGCGGTAAGGTGCTTCATCCAGCAAAGCAGTGCTTTGAATGATAACGAACGGGATTTAGCGAACCCCTCTATTGCATTCACAACTGCAGTAGAGGGGTTTATTTTTTTCTCTTCATACCTTATTGAAATAGAGACCATTTTGGCTCATAAAAAAGGAGAGAATCTAAAATGAACAGCAGTAGTCTTATTCGAACACAAATGATTCAACATCTATCAGCAAAGGATTTTTTCAAACATCTTGGAAATTGTGTTCAACAAGAGTTATCCGAAAATGGAGATGTATGTGAAGTAGTAGTCAAAACATTGCCCCATTACTACATGACAGTTAAGTTCCAAAGAAAGACATATCAATTGGCTTTCAAAAAAATTCAGATAAACCGATTGATGAAGGAAGAAATCTTCGCATTAGACCGAACCATTTGGATGATTTTAGAACAAAAAGGTCTCAAGATTCCAGTAACCTCAGGAAATTATATGAAACATGTATTTCCTCACGGGCACCGTACAGTGATTTGTACATCAAAATAATCTGTAACGTAAACAAAGGAACACCCGCTAAGCTTGGAGTGTTCCCTTGTTTCATTCTGGATTGATTCATTCGCGGAGGACTTAAATTGTCCGAAACGTGGATTCAATTTCTATTTGCGTGGATTGAACTCCCGATTGCGTGGATTGGATTCCTAAATGCGTGGATTAAACCCTGATTTGCGTGGATTGGATGCTCGATTGCGTGGATTAAACCCTGATCTGCGTGGATTGGATCCCAAAATACGTGGATTCCCCATCGTTTTGCGTGGATTGGCTAATAAAGTAAAGAAACCAAAGAAAAAGTCCTTAACCTATGAAGAGATTAAGGACTTAGTTGTTCTTCATTAATCTGAAATTTTTCGCTACCCCGCCTTATTGTGCTTGAGGTAGTGATTTTTCATTTTCTGTATATTGTTCTTCGCTACCTTTTTCAGTTTGCGAAACGTACATTGCACATACAGCATCTCCTGACACATTTACTGCCGTACGAGCCATATCAAGTATTCGGTCAATACCGATTATTAAAGCAATTCCTTCTACTGGTAATGACACAGCATTTAATACCATTGCTAACATGATTAGACCAGCTCCAGGCACTGCTGCTGTACCAATACTTGCAAGAACTGCGATGATGACAACAATCGCTAATTCTGTGATAGTAAGATTGACTCCATATACTTGTGCTATAAATACAGTTGCAACCCCCTGCATAATGGCTGTTCCATCCATATTTACTGTCGCACCTAGCGGCTGAACGAAACTACTTATAGATTTAGGGACACCTAGTTTAGTTTGAGCTAATTTCATAGAAATCGGCAATGTTGCACCACTACTTGAAGTACTAAACGCAACCGTCATGGCCGGGAAGAAATCCTTCACAAATTGAATTGGATTCTTTTTCGCCAAAAATTTAAGCGCACCACCGTAAACCAAAACAAAGTGAACGATTAATGCGACTAAAACGACAATCATATAAAGTCCCATTGCTTTAATCGCATCAAATCCTTGTTTACCAATCGCAGAAGCGATCAAACCAAATGTACCATATGGTGCAAATTTCATAACTAATGATACTAAATACAGCATAATTTCATTAGCCTCATCAACTACCTTTAAAGCAGACTTTACTCGGTCTCCCAAAAATGCTAAAGCTATCCCTATGAATACCGAGAAGAAAATAATTTGCAACATGTTTGCTTCTACAAATGCTGCTACAGGATTAGTCGGTATAATCCCTAATAACGTATCTGTAACTGCTGGTGCTTCTTGAGATTCATAGCTTAAACCTTCTGTATTAAATGTGCCTACCGTACCCGGTTTTATAATGGAAGCAAGTATAATGGCAATTGTTATAGCAATAGCTGTTGTAGCTAAAAAGAAGGCTATTGATTTCACACCAATTTTACCAAGTTTTTTAGGATCACCAATATTCGCAGTACCTAAAACAATAGAGAAGAAAACGAGTGGAACAACCAGCATTTTGATCAAGCTTATGAAAATCGTTCCGAGAGGTGTCAAGAAGTATTTGTCGATAGATGTAAAAGCGTTGGGCATTGATAAGTTCATCACAAGACCTGCAACTGCCCCCAAAATAAGTGCTATTAAAATGTGCTTCGCTAATTTCATAAATTTCCCCCTTTAACTTAAAAGAATATTCAATAAATTTTGTATCTATTACAATTATATACTATTTTTTTCTGCAAATGGTATAAAATTTTCTATTTTTCATAAAAATCGTGCTATAAGCCGTGCCCTTAAAAATTTAGAATAACTTAAAAGTTGTTTTATAAATAAGCTGTCGACTTTTCTAAATGGAATTGAATTTACTCTGCTAGGAATTAAACTGTCCGGAACGTGGATTCAATATCGATTTGTGTGGATTGGATGCCCGAATGTGTGGATTAAACCTTAACTTACGTGGATTGAAGCACCAACTACGTGGATTAAACTTATTTTTCAATTGATATCCTTTAAATAGAAACGGAAAGAAAAGTCCTTTCCTTAACCTCCGATGAGATAAGGACTTAATTTATGATGTATGTCAGAAATTTTAGTAACTCACAAAGATTCACACCTAACACCTTAGATACTGTAACTTGAAAATACGTCATTCACCACGTATACTAGAATTGTTATAAGCATAAATTAAAAAGACCGCCGATGTTGTCCCATCGAACGGTCAAAACGATAGTTGATTCCTTTAAGGGGATTGGCTCCAAAGGTAGAAATAACCCATCAGAGCGGCTAACTCAAGGATGGGTTATTTTTTATGATTAAATGACAGAATTGCAATGACTAACGTTGCAAACGAGATTGCAAACATTAATGCTTCAAATACTGTCATGGCATCACCCCCGGGCCCACACGATGTGGGTCATGCAGACGTTACCGCAGGACGCGGTGGTGTTAGTCTGCGCTCCTCTTTTTGGGAGTGAGCCAACCACCCTTGAGTATCATCTATCTATTACACATTACCAAACATTCGTTCTTATTAAAAGTTTAATAATTTTCATCGTTTACTTTTCACCCATAATATCACTACTATCACTATAATGATGAGTAAACAATATATTATTCCCATAGTGTTTCCAAACCAGTAAAGGAAATAGGGTAAAAGTATCGTTACTATACCTGATATGATAAGAACAATTCCAGTTCCTTTTGCTAATTTTTCTTTATCCCCTTCAAAAGTTGAGTCATTGTAACCCGCTATTAAAAAAAGCATCTTTTTAAACCATATCAAGTACCCTAAAAAGATATAGATTAAACCGACTACTGTGGTTATGATAAGTCCATCAGTATCCATAATCTACCCCTTTAGCTCTTTATAATATATTAGCCTAAAAATTTTTCGTGAGATTCCGAAGATAGTTTTTTCAACCTTTTTTCTACAGAAACAAACAATAGGATTGTTACTAAAATCATTAGAATTAGATTTATTAGGAGAGCATACTCATCCTTTGTAATAATAAAACTTATGATCGCTCCTACAACTAAATAAGCTATGCCATATTTTATTAGTAGCTTTGCACTGTAGGTATTTCCTTCTTTCCAAAGGGTCATGTTATTCATGGACCGTTTTGTTCGATAGCCGTAGATTGGGTTAATATCCTTTGGAGGTTTATAAAGTAATATGAAACCAGAAATAATGAAGATTGCTCCAATAAGAATGCTAATTCCAACATTGATTGATATCGTGCTCATAATCCCCCTCCTAATTACCATTCGTCCAGTACTATAGATTGATACCTTTTTTAATCGCTAGTGCTAGTCCTTGCGGGTTCTCCCATGCCATGGAGTGACCTGCATTTTTGACAAGTTCTATATTAATCTTATGATTGCTTAGTACCTTCAAATCAGGATCTGGTAATGAGTTTTCTCCAAAGATAAAAGTTTTAGGACAATCTAACGCATAAAGATTTTCACGCCATGAAGGTTCCTCTCCTTCAGCAGCTGATTTAGAAATAAGATACGCAGCTTTAGGAGACCATGTTGACAAGGCTGCAGCCCATATTTCATTTCCACTTTGACGACTATCATGCATTAACTGTTTAAATCCATTTTCTAAAAAATTTTGCATATCATATTCTGCAATGTACTTGCTCGTTGACCCTTCGCTACTTTTATCTAGATTTGCTTCACTTAAAATAATTCTATCTATACGATCACGACATTTAGTAGCTAAAGATATCGCTACTGCTCCACCTAAGCTGTGACCGAAAAGGATAAAGGATTCTAATCCAATCGAAGAAACAAATTCCGCAAGATATTCAGCATGACTATCTACGGTACAAGTGAAATCATTTGGTTTGTCACTATACCCTGCTCCTAAAAGATCTACTAAAATGCAACGATGATTTTTTAAAGCTTCTTGAGTTGCAACTTCAGGATAATCAAATGACCCCCACACCCCAGACCATGGATAAACATTATAGGAATATCATTTCCTGGAAAATCATGATAACGAAGAAAACAATTAGCTCTTTCTATATAATATTCTTTCACGGGAAAAACTCCCTCCTAACGGGACAATATCTTAATTTTCAAACTATTAAAATTATAATTTAAGCGCTCTTTTCATTTTAACAAGAATTGGCGATTATACCAAACTTAAAATGAAAGGAGCGCTTATCATATTTATATAGCTAAGATTTATAATCTTTAACTATAAATGGGCGATTCTATTTATATGAAAATTACATTGTTTCTTTCGTTTGAGGTAATTCTTCCTGCCACCATAGAGCTTCTTCTGGATCCTGTTTCATGACCTCACGAAGTTCTTTTTTCGTTTCCACCGCAGGGTAAGAACCTTTTAAGGCGCGACCTGAAGTTTGAACGAATAATATACTGAAGACGATTAAGCCAATCACACTTATAGCAGCTAAATAATAGGCTGGTGCTAGTGGATCACCTGTTACGTGTACTAAATAAGATGCGACAAGCGGTGTCGTACCACCAAATATCGAAACAGAAACGTTGAATGTTAATGCTAATGCGCGATAACGAACATCCGAGAAGAACAGACTTGGTAATAGAGATGGAAGTGTACCTTCATAGAAACTTAATAAGAAACCTAGTAAAAATACACCTGCGAAGATAAACCCGATGTGTGCATTTCCCATTAACATAAATGCTGGAATAGATAAGAATGTTAAACCGATTAAGCCAATCTGCACAATACGCTTGTTACCGTGTTTGTCAGAAAGACGACCTGCGATTAATGCTAACGGAATCATTAATGCCATAACAATTAGTAGAATGATTAAACTTGTTGTATTATCTATCCCTAATACTTCTGTTAAGTAAGATGGCATATAAGACAATACCATATAGTTTGTAATATTAAAGAATGCGACAATCACAACACTTAAAAGTAAATCCTTTTTATAATGTTTTAAAATTTCTTTAAATGTAAGTGGTTCTTCATCATTTTCTTCTTGTGCTTGTTCCATTTCTTCAAAAACGGGAGATTCATCTAAATGACGGCGTAAATATAAGCCGACAAGACCAATTGGTGCAGCGATTAGGAACGGAATACGCCATCCCCAAGCAAGCATTTGTGCATCGGATAATGCAAAAGTTAAAATCGTTACTAAACCAGAAGCGGCTATGAAACCTATTAATGTACCAATCTCTAGACCACTTCCTAGTGTACCGCGTTTCTTATCAGGAGAAGATTCAGCGATATAAACCATCGCACCTGAATATTCACCACCGGTTGAGAAACCTTGTATCAAACGAGCACCCAATAATAGAATTGGTGCCCAAATTCCAATTTGCTGGTATGTTGGGAGGAAACCGATTAATAAAGTGGAAATTGCCATCAAAATGATCGTAGTACTTAAAACAATTTTTCGACCATGTTTATCACCAATCTTAGCAAAAAATATTCCTCCAAGAGGTCGTACTAAGAAAGCGGCAGCAAATGTACCAAACGTAAAGACTAGTTGAAGCCCGCTGTTATCAACTCCAGCGAAGAATAACTTACTTAAAATAACGGCTAAATATGCATAAAGCCCAAAGTCAAACCATTCCATTGCATTACCGATTCCTGTGGCAATGACAGCCTTTCTTGCTTTCTTGGAACTTACTATATTAATATCTTGCGTTCTATTTCTAAATTATTTTGTTGCATACTCTAAACAGCTCCTTTAATGGTTTGCTATTTTCGAGGACTGCAAAAGATTTAAAAAACATTGTTGGATAATAAAATAGCGGAAAAAAACAACAATTTAATCTTTTAAAAGCCCGAATTATCTTGTTGTCGACGTATTGAAAACCTGAGGTTCTTAAAGTGTGGCGTAAAAATTTTTACATACTAAGCATATAGGCTTTAAGAGCATTTTGTCAAATAATCGGTATAAAACAGCAAATTTTCAACATAACTAGAAGACCTATTTTCTCTAAAAATTTTTCAAAATAAAATCACAATTCGCCAATGTAAATTCAAAATTTTGGAAACCTATATTCACCTTGATATAAAGCGGTTTAGAAGCATTATTTTTTTCTCATCTCTCACAAAAATATAATCTCTTTTTAAGAAGAATTTGATCAGAAATATAACGGTGAAATTTTCATATAAAAATTTTTTTCAAAGTGACGTTAAAATTAGAGAGAAATTTTGATTTTATAGGAATATTTTTCGATAATTTGATTCAATCATGGGACTTAAATTGCCCAGAACGTGGATTCAATTTCTTTCTGCGTGAATTGGACATCCGAATGCGTGGATTGACCCCTTATTTGCGTGGATTAAATCATAAAACACGTGGATTAATCCAAGAAATACGTGGATTGAATATCAAAGAAAAAATCCTTAACCTTTGAAGAGATTAAGAACTTAAATTCACTTGCTTTTATCGGTATTAACATTTTTCGAAAATAAATCTCATACAAGAAATAATCACCAATATTTTGGAAATAAATAGACCATTTTTAGAAATAAATGCATCTATTTTGGGAATAAACTATCCCAATTCAGAAATAAACTATCCGATTATGGAAATAAATCATTGTTTTAATACATGGGTTCTTACCCCTACTAAGCTGTAACTTGAAAATATGCCATTCACCACGTATACTAAAATTGTTATAAACATAAATTAAAAAGACCGCCGATGTTACTGCATCGAACGGTCAAAAAGATAGTTGATCCCTTTAAGGGGATTGGCTCCAAATGGTAGAAATGACCCATCTGAGGGCCTAACTCAAGGATGGGTTATTTTTTATGATTAAATGACAGAACTGTAATGATTAACGTTGCAAATGCGATTGCCAACATTAATGCTTCAAATACTGTCATAGCTTCACCCCCGGGCCCACACGATGTGGGTCATGCAGACGTTACCGCAGGACGCGGTGGGGTTAGTCTGCGCTCCTTTTTTGGGGAGTGAGCCAACCACCCTTGAGTATCAGCTATCCTAAATACATTATACCAAACATTCGTTCGTACAAGAAGTTTAATATACTACAATTACACGTTCCGTAGTAACTTTTGTTATCAAAACCACTATTTACGCTATCCCTTATTATTTACAAATCTAAGTTCTATATTTCAAAACCTGAGTTTATATGTAAATTACTTTTCAACTAAACCACTTTTAATAACATACATATTCCATTTTTAAAAACTCAAATATGCTACCATTTGTATCCTGCATAAAAGTACCTTTGTCTTTGAAACCGATTTTTCTATATACTTTAATGGCTCTCTGATTAAATGTTGCAACGGATAAGGTTATTTTTTTACCTTATCTATTCTTTCTCACTGCATTTATAATCCGACTTGCAATATAATTCACTGCAAGAAGGATTAAAATTACAAAAATCGGTCCAATTCTATCGTCCATTTTCCATGCTAGATAAAAGTAACCAAATGTAAATGCGACTGTTAATATTAGAAATTTCCCCACTAATGTGCCACCTCATTTTGTAAGAATATATCTTCTAATGTTTTTTCCTGTTGAATAACGCTATAAATATTATAGCCTTTAAGTACCAATTGGCGAATACAGTTTCCAATTTCCTCCTGTTGTTTTACCGAAATACGTAAATTCTGCTTATTAATTTGATGTGGAGGTAAATCAATTGTAGCTAAGTCTTCTTTTTTGAGAGGACGATTTAATGTGATTTCTACTTGGATTTTATTTTGTGCTTCTACTCGTAGTTCTTCCATAGTTCCTATGACACTAATTTGTCCATCCTTTAAAATGGCAATCCGATTACTAAGTATTTCAAGTTCATTTAAATTATGAGATGTGATGAAAATTGTTTTTCCTTGAGCTGCTAATTTATTTACAAGTTCACGCATATGAATTGCTGATTCAGCGTCTAGTCCAGATGTGGGTTCATCCAAAATAATAAATTCAGGATTGTTGATGAGCGCTTGAGCAACTCCTAGCTTTTTTTTCATACCAAATGAAAAGTTTTTCACTTTTTTCCTTTGTCCTTTAAAAGCCCTACTAATGCAAGTTTTTCATCGATCTCTTTTTGTTGAATTTTGAGTTTCTGTACTTTTGCAAAGAATTTTAAATGCTGATTAGCACTCCAATCCGCGTAAAAGTTGTCTACATCTGGGAAAACACCGATTTTACCCTTTACTTTATCTAGGGAGCCCCCAAGAATTTGGAAACCTCCATTTGTTTGATGAATAACACCTGTTAAAATATTAATTAGTGTACTTTTCCCTGCCCCATTTCTTCCAAGAAAGCCGAAAATTTCTCCTTGATCAATAGAGAAAGAAACGCCTTTTAATACATCTATTTTCCCAAATGATTTTGTTATATTTTTAACTTCTAAGACTTTATTCATTAATAATCACCTCGTTTAAAATACCAGATACTAACAGATATAAATAGGAGGACTATTATAAGTGGAATAAGCACAAGGCCATTTTCTTTTATTTGATATTGATATGGAAGTAATAGTTTAAACGGTTTCAACCAAATTTTTTCTGAGAACATGCTCCAAATGCCAACAACAGGTGCGATAAAGCTAACAGCTAGACCAAGTAACATTGACATACTTGTTGTTTTTGACAATGTAGAAATTAGTAAGCAAAGCCCTATTGCAAAAACAAGAAAGCTATATAACTGTAAGAATGTAAACCAAAGAAAGTCTTTTGCAAAAAAGGATACAATAGTGATCGAAATCCCTAGTGAAAATAACCAAAAAGCTGCAACGCCTAAAAATTTACCAACTATAATACTTGTACGTGAAGTTTTGGTTATAAGAAATCGAATTGTTTTTGTGGAAGTTTCACGACTTATTAAATCATGGGATAGCATCAGAACAAATAGAAAACCAAATAATAAAATAAGAATTCTTGTGACAGACACATAATTATTTGTATCCGTACCAATGCTCACAACGTTTTTTGAAACGAAGGAGCTCATAAAATATGAGGATAGTACAAATAGTGCGATAATAAATAAAGATTTAAAACTTTTCATCATCTCAACAAATTCCTTTGTAGCAATGGCAAGCATTATTTAACCTCCAGAATTAATTTTTACATAGTAGATTTTTTCATGTTGCTTTATACAGTTTATCATTTCCTTTAATTGAAATAAATTACTTTTATGTTGATGTTATTTTTATTTCTGAAAAATAGTATGTTTATATATCAATCTGATTGAGAAAAATTATTTTGTTGACGCAAAGCTTTCTAGTAATACCTGACGCCAAGACATGCATAAAACCACGTATAAACAATCTCCCAATAGAAAAGGCACAAACACTGATATAACAGCGTTTATGCCTTTTTACTATGTCCCCAAACTAGGAACGTTATTTGTATTTATTTTGTATACATTATTAGTTCTTATTGAACAAAATCCTCCATTATTTGAAGAAGAAAAATTAATTTTACAATAAATGCACCCATTTTGCAGTAGTAATGGAGATTATAGTATAGTATTCCAAAATGATATTTAAATTCCGTTTGAATAGTAGATTAGTTGAACAACGCCAGAGGAAAAAGTCCTTGTATTCATCAAATTTAGATTCAATCTTTGTTTTATATCAACAAATAACGGTCTTCCTTCTCCTAATACTACAGGGTGAACAGATAATCTAAACTCATCAACGAGTCCTAAATTAATAAAAGTCGTAATGAGACTTGCCCCACCGTATAGCCATATGTCTTTACCAGGATTATTCTTTAATTTATTTACTTCCTCGGTAATATTTTTATTTACAAATGTTACTTTACTGTCAGTCCCTTTTTGCGTTTTAGAAAACACATATTTTTCCTTGCTGTGAACCAATTCCCACATTTCTTTTTCATCATCAGGAGCCTCAGCTGTTGGAATATATTGTCCCCATAAATCGTAACTTTTTCTTCCATACAAAATTGTATCAATTTGATTTAGGAAATTAGTAAACTCCATTTCAGGGTCCATAATGCACCAATCAACTTCACCGTTTTTCCCTTCAATAAATCCGTCTAAGGAAACAGCTAAATCTAAAATTATTTTTCTTGTTCCTACTTCATTGGACATTATTTCCACTCCTTCTAGTTGTTTAAGAATCCGGCCCGTTTGAGGAACAACTTAATACATTATATTATAATTTTAAATGACTTTATTATTACGAAACATTCTTAATATATAGCATCAGTTACCAAAGCGACGTTTGGGAACAATTATGCTTAAAAACTTATATAGACTTCACACAAATCGATTCGTCCACCTAAATAGCAATGAACGAGATCCACAACTTGATTGACCTGCTTATATAAAGCCATAACATCGTTTTTTACGAGATGGTCCTCGCGAAACCCTTTTTCACGATTTTAAGCATTTTTTAAAGCATCTGACGTCCCTCAACGGCAATTCCTCGCTTTTGAAACTCCAACATAGCCATATCCTCGCGCATAAGTATGACGAAACGCATGAGAACCACCTACATTATGCCTTGTATATGGAGATAGCTTATTCAAATGCTAATATTGTCTTTGTAAACTTCGTAAAATCAGCAAGGTGTTTTTCAATTATTGATTGCAGAATATTAAGCTCAATGGATTGATAGTCATGAACTGCAATATTACGAAAACCTACCATATTTTTAAGCGATTTTGCAAGACTTGCTTCGATTAAATTGGCATCTTGTAGTAATTGAAATGCCTCACGACTTGTTTTGGGTAAGCCTAACTTACGCTCACTTACCAAGTGCATCGCAAGATCAATACTAGCTTCGCATGCTCTTTGGATATTGAGAATGATACTATCCTGTTTTGTAAAATCAGCTAAATTTTCAGGGTTCTGATCATAAACCTCTTTAATTCTTTTAATACATCTTTCAATTGTTGTCACCTTATTTAGAATAACTTCATTCACCGAATACACTTCCTCGATTCTTAATATTTTCTAAAATTTCCGCCCGTTGTTCATTGAGTGTTGCATACATCGAATATACTTTCATACGTTGCTTAATAAATTCACTTTCATTTTGGCAACTTAGTAAAATACCTGTTGAAAAAATCTGAGCAGCAAATATCGTATCAACTTCATTTAAATCCACTAAATCTACATCGCGTCCACATAAGTCCGCAAGTTCACCTGAAAGTAAAAAGCGTTCATAATCTGTTAACTTCCCTGAAGAATAGTAGGCCAGGTCTAAGTCGCTATCCTCTCGTTCACGGTTTTGTGCAAAAGAGCCAAATAGTAAGATGAAATCAGGCTTTAAAACTTCTGCTAATTTTTGAACCAATGTTTCTTGTATTTCATTTGGTAGCACCAATAGCACCTCAATTTCCCATTCAATTTAATCCTATTCTATCGTAAAAAGCGATGCGATTGTAGTTATAGCTACCATACAACTGCATCGTTTTGACGGGACTTAAATTGTATGAAACGTGGA
Organism: Rummeliibacillus sp. POC4; assembly: GCF_003576525.1. GTDB lineage: Bacteria > Bacillota > Bacilli > Bacillales_A > Planococcaceae > Rummeliibacillus. The sequence continues at coordinate 19,250 of NZ_QWUA01000013.1, forward strand.
TTCAATTTGAAATTGCGTGGATTAAACCTCGATTTGCGTGGATTGGACTCCCAAATGCGTGGATTGAATCCAAATTTACGTGGATTAAACCTCGATCTGCGTGGATTGGACTCCCATTTGCGTGGATTAACCTCTGATCTGCGTGGATTCGACTCTCGATACCTAGCATTTTAAAATTTCATGTTAATTTCATTTTCCCCTTATACAATAACTTATGAAGCAAGCGAGGGAGCCATTTTAATAGGTTACTTCAATAGATGATAGTCTAGCTAGATTTGAAATAAATTAGGTACTTGCGAGGAGAGTGCGTGGAATGTCACAAAATGACCAAGTCTTTGACATTACAATTATTGGCGGAGGACCGGTAGGAATGTTTGCTGCATTTTATGCTGGTATGAGGCAGCTATCGGTGAAAATCATAGAAAATCTTCCACAGTTAGGTGGGCAATTATCTGCTTTATATCCTGAAAAGTATATTTATGATATTGCAGGTTTTCCAAAAATCCGTGCTCAAGAGCTGATCAATAATTTAAACGAGCAAATGAGACAATTTAATCCTACTATATGTCTTGAACAATCTGTTGAACAGGTTGAAAAGCGGCCCGACGGTATATTTAAACTAACGACAAATGCTGATATTCATTACTCAAAAACCATTCTGATCACAGCCGGTAATGGCGCATTCCAACCAAAGAAATTACAACTTGATGGCATTGAAAACTATGAAGGTCGTAATATTCATTATTTTATAAATGATCTAAACAAGTTCGCAGGAAAACGGGTGGTCGTATTCGGCGGAGGTGATTCAGCTGTTGATTGGGCTTTAATGCTAGAGCCAATTGCTGAACATGTCACATTAGTGCACCGAAGAGATACATTTCGTGCTCACGAACAGAGTGTCGAAAACTTGAAAAAATCTACCGTTGAAGTCATGACACCATTTGTCCCAACTGAATTTATCGGAAAACATCAAATAGAACAAGTAGTACTTCAGCAAGCAAAAGGAACCGAAAGAGAAACCTTGGACGTTGACGCTGTCATTGTCAATTATGGATTTGCTACTTCACTCGGTTCCATCAAAAATTGGGGACTAGCAATCGACAATCATTCAATTGTTGTAAACAGTAAATTAGAAACAAATATAGAGGGTATTTATGCTGCTGGAGACATTTGCACATATGACGGCAAAGTTAACTTGATCGCAACTGGATTTGGAGAAGCACCTATCGCCATTAGTAGCGCGAAAGTATATATCGATCCAACAGCTGATATGCAAGCTCTTCACAGTACAACCATTATGAAAGAAAAAAATACCAAAGCTTAAATAAACCTTAGGAGGAAAAAATAATGAAATATACAATTGTCAATAAAGAAACTTGCATTGCTTGTGGCGCATGTAATGATATAGCACCAGATATATTTAATCATGATCGAAAAGGTCATTCTCATGTAATACTAGATGACAACCAAGGAACTGCTGCGGTTCCAGAAGATTTTTACGATGATTTAGAAGATGCATGGGATGAATGCCCAAGCGGTTCCATTAAAGTTGCAGATAAACCCTTTGATGGAGATGCAGAAAAGTTTGACTAAACTTTTAAGTTAGAATAGTAAATTGATATTTTAAATAGAGAAACAGCTACAGTGATGGTTTACCATTGTAGCTGTTTTTATTTTACCCTCAGAGGTATTAGAAGGGCCCCCTCCCCTTCCTTAACCCTTTCATAAAAAATTATTGTAAAACTAAATTTTCTACTTTATTCTTTATGTTATGATAATAATGAGTTAACCGTTTAGTAAATAAAGTTAACATTTATATCAATTCAACTAGGGGGAGAACTATGTATAGATTAAGAGGTCATCATATTTTTTGTCTTCTAGGTTATCGGGGAATGGGATATTCCAAAAAATATGTTGAAAATATGACTCGTTTACATCATACCTTGAGAAAGAATCCAGAAACGTTGGTTCAGCTTGTTAATGGACCTGATCAATTATGCGAAAATTATCCAAACTCAGGTGAATATCACTGTCAAGATGATCACATCTATCAAATGGATGCCGCATTTTTAGAGAAAATCGGCTTAAAAGTCGGGCAGACTTTAAAATGGGCAGACATTGAATCTCATATCCAAAACCATGTTATTCCCTCAGACATTCAATCTGTCTGCAAAACTTGTTCATGGCGTTCTTACGGTTTTTGTGAAGATGGTATTCAACTAATACTTGATGGAAAAGGTTTAAAGGAAATTAAATAACCCCATCACTATAATGTAGAGAAACCATCCTTTTGCTAGCCTCGGATGGTTTCTTTGTACTTCCCTATTAATAAAGATGAACCTCTTTTGAGCTATTCTTCCTGTATAAAAATCACCTTATCATATCCACATTTACGACAGACCATTAAATGAGGGCAAGTCTGATCTTTAGCTGTATTTGGATAGCCGTCATCCATTTTCGCAATCTCTTCATCCTTATAATGATTATAAGGGTCCATAAAATCAGCTACTTTCCCTGCATTATCTAACAAAGCATTACATTTAGGACACTTTATTTCCACTATTTTTAATGAGTTACATAAAGGACAAATAGCCATAATCACCGCTCCTTTAATTTACTTTTCCTCCTAATCATAATTTCCTATTTATTGTTAAACTAAACGGTTCAAGGATTACATCACATGCTTATATCGATTTTAAAAATTTTTCAAATCTAATATTTCTTTTCCAATGAATAATATTTCTACATTTCACTCAGATTACTTAATAGTTGACTTACATATGCAATCGTCTTAGTATACCTATAGGGGTATATTTTATATTGAAAGGATGAATGAAAATGAACGATATTACAGTATACACAACAAATACTTGCCCATACTGCTCAATGCTTAAAAATTATTTAAAAAATGCAGGCCTTCCATTTAAAGAAGTGAATGTTCAGCAAGATCAAAATGCTGCAACTAAACTTATAGAAACAACTGGGCAACTTGGCGTTCCACAAACCAACATTAACGGTCACTGGGTAATAGGTTTTGACCCAGAATCCATTAACTTATATGCAAAATAAGAGAGCCACTGCGCTCTCTTATTTTTTTGTTCCATCCATCCGCTGCGTTGATCATGCTGGAGAAAGGACTTAATTTGCTGAGAGAGCGAATACAATTCATTTTTGAGCGAATAATCGGACGGAGAGAGCGAATAAACAGTCGCCAAGAGCGAATAAATTGTTGCTGCATCTATTACTCCTCCTTTTACGCGGCCTAGTTGCTTAGTCAATCTAGTAATCTTGCCGCGGATAATAGGAGTATTTTTCGCTACCTGAGTACGCTGGATAAAGGACTTAAATTGCCGAGAGAGCGAATACAATTTGTTTTGGAGCGGATAAATGGACGGAGAGAGCGAATAAATGAATCGTGGGAGCGAATAAACAGTCGCCAAGAGCGAATAAATTGTTGCTGCACCTATTACTCCTCCTTTTACGCGGCCCAGTTGCTTGGTCAATCTAGTAATCTTGCCGCGGATAATAGGAGTATTTTTCGCTGCCTGAGTACACTGGAGAGATGACTTAATTTGCTGAGAGAGCGAATACAATTTGTTTTGGAGCGGATAAACTGCCTCAGGAAGCGGATTACTTATCGGAACTAAATACCTGAAATTAATATATATGGTTTACTAACTTCATTTGATCTAGCTAACTGTAGAATTATCCAAGTATTTTCCACCAATAAGGCATATAGCCACTCAAATTTAAACACATTATATTTTAGAAACATCAAACACTTCACCTGGTGATTTACTAATGAGTAATATCAGGAATGCTTGGATTATTCTTTCTTTTTCAATTTATACTTTTGAATTTTTGTTAACTCAGGGTCGAAGGAAATATTCTGATATTTAAACTTTAAGTTTATAATTTTATTATAAATTTCACTCAAAAAATCTTTCAATTCCTTTAACGAAGAACTTGAGACTTCATCAGGGTCTTCTAACATACGATATCCATCTGCAAAATAAAACATTAGTAAACCTGTTCCAAAATCACAAGCCTCATTTTCTAGAATAACCGTAGGTACATCCAATCCATTATTCCAGTTATAATTAGCAACAAAATAATGAGTTGTTTGTATTCGTTAACTGATTTATTATATATTCTTTATCTGTGCTATATAGTAACTGTTCGATGTATTTATTTTCCATTTATATTACCTCCTTGCTTCTATTGTTTTTCCATTTTTCTAAGCTTTCTTTCCCAAAGTTCTACTGTTGCTCCTTGACTAGGATATAATGGTAAGCCGTTCTCTTGCAATCTCCTTAAACTACTCTGCAACTCATAAACTTGCTTTTATAAACTCTCAACACTTTGGTTAATCTATTATTTTTATGCATTTTCAACTACTTCATTATAAACAGAATGATAGTCTCTATGCCTATACATAGGACTAATTCCAATACTTAAATTGCGAATCCTTTGAAACTAAGTGCCACTCATTTAAGCCTCCAGGTTCTCTAAGTTGACGTTCAATTTTCTTTCTAATCTTTTTATCTTTCCAAAGATCGTCTAGTTCACTAGTTATAAGAGAATTGAAGAATTTATTTCTACCGTATCATGGGGGTATCTACACAATCATAAATTTAACCATAAAAAGAAAAAGCCCCTAACCTCTTGAGAAATTAAGGACTTGATCTGTAGTCTATTTTCTGAATTGTTTCAATGCCTGGCACTAGATCTTAAAACTTTCATTCCAAAACTTCTAATCCTTTAGTAAATCTTCATCTAAAAATATATCAATATCATCTAACTCAATATCTATTTTCCTTACATGTTTCTTAAATTTAAAAATAAATTCTTTAAAAGTGTTTGCAATAAGATATAAATGTTCTGCTCCATCATCTTTTACTAGTTGTTCTTCGTGATACCAATAATAAACTCTATCTCTATAGTCTTCTTTCAAACCTAAACATATTAAATCTCCTCCATCCGCATCTGCAATAGGCATGACGTCAGTACCTAAAATCTCATGATACGTTTTTATGGCTTCTTCTATATCATTGTTATTATTTGTAAATCCATAAAAACAATTTATTGAATCAAACCCATCCTTTGGAGTTACAGGGGTACTCTCGATTGGCTGATACATTATGTCTTCTTTAATAAAGCTCCCTCCATATTCAAGTAAAAATTCCTTATAGTCCAATGGAATATTTACATTATAAAAGAGTTCTATCTTTTTAATACTGTTGCCATAATTATCTCTTTTTACTACACTCATATCTATATCGATAATAGTATTTAATGTTCTTTTCAATACTTCGTTCACTTATTTTTTCCTCCTCTTAAATCAGATGCAGAACCAATATGTGGTATATTTCCATGTAAATCAGTTGGAATCAATTCAATTTCAGTTGAGCTTTTATGATGTGGTGTTAATCCTTTTTCTTTAAGCCAAAATTTTGATTGAGTGATTGATTCAAATCCTTTCAACTGCTTAATTTTTTCATACACTATATTAAAATCTTTTTTCGTGCCATCCAATATACCTTTTTTAAACTTAAGGGACCCTTTACTCCATGGAGTGAAATTTGGTCTTCCCTCATTAAATTCTACACCTTCACCATTCGTTATTTTTTTTACTTGCGGTTTATCTGAATACCATTTCCCATTACCAGGTTTACCTTCCCATTGACCATTTTTTCTTGGTAACCTCGTTCTAGGATTACCGCTGCTCTCTACCTTTGTCATAGAGATCAACTGATTTTTGACCCCAGCACCATTCACCACATTATAAGGCACAACACCTGCATTCGCATAAGCTAATTGATTTCTAGGGGCATACGGTAATAAATCTAAACCAGAAATTTTTTGTGCTGCACCTTTTACCTTGCTGGCGCCTGCTTTGGTAACGACTTTTGTTGTTGCCATTCCGGTTTTTGATACAGCGCCCAATCCTTTTGTTCCCACTGCAGACAATCCAATAGTTCCTAATGCATAAGAAAACCATTCCGCACGGGACTTGGCGTCTCCGTTGATCACATCTCGTTCATACGAATCACGGATTGCCATCGATAAATAGTCAATTGTTTTGATTAGAGTTCATCGCCTAGTTCTTTTGCGAGTTTTAAAAATTCTTCTATGTTAGTTGTATTCGTCAGTTTCTTCTGTAACTCTTCCTTGTTATCTTCTCTAGAACAGGCTTTCTCCAGAAGCAAGTCTTCAATTTGATATTTCTTTACTGTCCGATTGTACAGTTTTCTAGTTATATCTTTCCACTTTTTGTATGTCCTTGAATACGATCTATGTAGTTTTGCATTTTCGACATGTCATTGGATAATTCCTCTAAGGCTTTACTTTGATTGTAAGCAAATTGATGGATTCATTTTATAAATATTTTTCAATGACTGCCACTATTCAAAAATACCCTATTCTCCTAGCTAGAGAATAGGGTATGATCTTTATTGTGCTTTTTATTGTAAAATGTATTTCTTGGCTAGCCGTCTAGAAATACTGTTCAAGACACTTATTCAATCACCAATCTTCTTCATCTTCCTCCCAATTTTCTTTCATTTCGTTTAAATAATTCCAAAAAAACTCTAAAAAATTGCTAGCTTCTTCAGAGTCATAGCTTCCGCTATCGACATCCCATGATATTACTGGGCATTCACCATTTCTCATCTTATTTGTATCTAAACAATATGCGAAAGCATCTACATGAATGATTACTACAATTCCCTCTTCTAATCCATAATACTTCTTATACTCATTAGTAGTCTCTACGACTGTCGCATTTACTAAACCATGACCTAGAATATCTATTCCAAATATACCGCCTGATCCGTATTTTCTTAAAAACCACTTATAACTCTCTGGTAACTGCACATGAAGTTGTTTTTCTATATCTAAAATTTTATCCTCGCTTATCCCTCCAGTAAAATCATCGTCATCGTACATCTCAATAAATCTTTCAACTGTTTTAAAGTCCATTTTGTCACCCCATTTATTTTTCTATTTCAAACTCTTTTGCTCTCCATTTCCAATATCTTATTCTAAAATTCTCATATTGAGCTTTTAATACAGGATCATTCCTAAAACTTTCACCGTTCTCTTTTAGTCCATGTAGCAATTTAGAATACTTTTTGTGTAAACTTTCTGGTATCTCTAACATAGTACCTGGCTCTTCCTGAATTAGATGATGTAAATTAACGATTGATCCATCATTCGCAAATCTTTGAGTTCGAAGGCAATGGCTGCTTGTGCTTTTCGAGGAAGGCATCTGGGTTCTCTCGAAAAGCCTTCAACTTTTTTAAATAAGCAACCTCTAGACGAAGCAGTTCATTTTCACGTTCTAACTGCTCCTCACGTGAAATTTCTTTTTCTTGAACACGTTTTGTTAATTTCGCTTTTTTAGACATAGATGGGCGCCCCTTTGTTTTTTCTTGCAGGCCCTCTATTCCTTCTTTCAAAAGTTTACTGTTCCAATTAGCGATTAAACTTGGATTATTCATCTTAAATTGAATCGCCGTCTCTTGATAAGAAGCACCTGTTTGTTTCATAATGTGTAATACATCTAATTTGAATTGAACAGAATAAAACTGCTTCTTTGTCTTTTTAACTAAGCCCTCCATACCGAATTCTTTATAAGAACGAACCCATTGTCTTACAAGAGATTTATTAGAGAGACCATATTTCTTCGTTATTAACGAATAACCCATTGAACTATTTAAGTAATCTTGTACTACCTGTAATTTAAATTCCTCGCTATATTTAGCCATAAAAAATCACCCCAAAAGTTAGTTTTCTAACTCTAACTTTTGGGGTGCAGCACCTTAAGGACTTGATCTATAGGCTATTTTCGGAACTTTTCGGTACCTGGCACTTGTTCTTCCTTTTTCCATTTATTTCATATTTTTTGAAGCATTATTTAAAAAGTCGTTTAATTTATCACTTAAATTAAGTTTAACATTACTCTGGGTAATGTTTTCTTCATTTATTTTTTTAAAGCTTTCAATAAATTCGCCAAAAGAGTTACATACTAAGAAATCATTACGTCCATTTATTTCATGAAACCAAATATAGATTTTATTATGTTTATCCCCCTGTTTTCCCATGCATATTAGATCTCCACCTGGCAAATCTGCAATTGGAAACAAATCAACAGGTAATATGTCTCGATAGCAGTTAATCTTATCATCCAATCCATTCTCATCATTATTTAATCCATAGATAGAATCTATCTCAAATTGTGTTTGCTTAATTATTTTTGGTAATTTTATTTGTGGTATAAATCGATAGTATTCTTTTATATAATCATTACCATAATATTTCAAATAAAATAAATAATCTTGAGGCAACTTTAAATCATTTCTTTCTTCAAATGAATTTATATCAGCTTCACTCCAAAGGGTATCTATATCTTTTATATCAAAATCAATTATTTCTTCTAATTTCTTTTTTAACTTTTCCATTTTTAATATCCTCCTCGTAAATCGGATGCTGAACCAATATGTGGAACATTTCTATGCAAATCAGTTGGTATTAATTCTATTACTGTATCCGATTTATGGTGTGGTGTAACTCCTGCTTGTTTTAATAATTTTTTTGCAGCATTTTTGGAAGGTAAATTATATTGCTTTTGTATGTGTTCATAAACTAACGAAAAATCATCACTAGTTCCAGTCAGTTTTCCTTTTTCAAATACTAAATCCCCGTCTGACCAAGGGGTAAAATTAGGTCTTCCCTCTTTAAATTCTACACCTTCACCATTCGTTATTTTTTTTACTTGTGGTTTATCTGAATACCATTTCCCATTACCAGGTTTACCTTCCCATTGACCATTTCTTCTTGGTAACCTTGTTCTAGGATTACCGCTGCTCTCCACCTTCGCCAAAGAAAGCAACTGATCTTTCACCCCAGCACCATTCACCACATTGTAAGGCACAACACCTGCATTCGCATAGGCTAATTGATTCCTAGGGGCATATGGTAATAAATCTAAACCAGAAATTTTTTGTGCTGCACCTTTTACTTTGCTAGCGCCGGCCTTGGTAACGACTTTTGTTGATGCCATTCCAGTTTTTGATACAGCACCTAATCCTTTTGTTCCCACTGCGGATAGTCCAATGGTTCCTAATCCATAAGCAAACCATTCCGCACGGGACTTGGCGTCTCCGTTGATGACATCTCGTTCATACGAATCACGGATTGCCTTCGAAAAATAATCAAACGTTTCGATTGGATGAGCAAGGGCATCAATTGTACTCTCTATTGTTTTTACGGGATGCAAGACGAAATTGAATAGCCCTTTTACGAATTCTTTTCCTGCTTTGTAGGCACCGTTTTTGATACCTTCTGCGGTTTCCCACAAGGTGAGGATTCGTTTTTGTTCATCGGTTAAATTTTCTTCACCTAGTTCTTTTGCGAGTTTCAAAAATTCTTCTATGTTAGTTGCATTTGCGAGTTTCTTTTGTAACTCTTCTTTACTGTCTTCTCTAGAACAGGTATTTTCTAAAAGTAAGTCATCGATTTGATACTTCTTTACTGTGCCGATTGTATAGTTTTCTAGTTGTATCTGTCCACTTTTCGTATGGGATTGAATACGATTTATGTAGTTTTGCATTTTCGACACATCGTTGGATAATTCTTCTAAAGCTTTACTTTGATTGTAATCAAATTGATGAATTTTTTCTACCGTATCACGGGCTTGTTTTTTTGCATCATCCACTTCTTCCAGAAAGAATGTATCATGTAATAGTGGTGCAGCTACTA
>NZ_QWUA01000014.1 GCF_003576525.1 Rummeliibacillus sp. POC4
AGTATCTTCGAAATAACCATTCACCTTCTTTTCTATCACGTTTTCTAATGTTTAATCAAAATTATCATTAACAGCAATATACAAACAAAAAATTATGAACTTTCAGAAATTATAACATGTAAAAAAACTCCTATTAAGATTATTTTTTACTATAAATACTTATTTAAAATAGGAATTTTTACACTCTTCATATGACTAGTACCCTTGTTATTTATAATAGAAATAAAAAATTCTTAGCCTCCGAAAAGATTAAGATGATCTATACTCTATAGTGTGATTGTTTTGGTGTCTAAACAAGGAGGACTTGCTTGTAAGAAAAAAGGATCAACGAGAGATATTATAAAACCCTCATAAAGCTCTTAAAAAAATTTCGAAAAGACCGATAGGATCTCCCGAGTTGCCGTAACATATCAATGCTTAACGTGCCATGGTCACCGACTTCGGAGAAGTTTCTACTGTCTTGCCATTGCGTCAGTAGAAATTTTGCTTTCTGCACAGGCCACTGCATCAGTCTTCTCGAATTAGTATTTCGGAGCTTAATCCCCTCAACCAATTGGCTTACGGCTCGGTAGCTAACTGTCTACGCTTAAAGACAGCGATTACTCGTTGCCCTCCAAGACTCGCTACGAGTGAATGGCTAGTTCTTACTCGACGGGAATTCCACCCCTATATGTTACGACCTAGGCTCGGTCGCTCTGCCTGGCACCTAAAATTAAGAACTATGGCAAAATTGGTTCAAAAAGGATAGATAGATTGCAATCATACTGGATGTATAAAAAAGTCACTAACCTCCGAAGAGATTAAGGACTTAATCTGTAGACTATTATCTGAATTGTTTGGGTAACTGGCACCTAAAATAGTTGACGAAGCAAACAACAAAGCCGATATCGGTACGAATGGAATTGTTGTGAATTTATAATAAAAAAATAAATACAGGGGCAGTCATCTAAACGGTAAAAAAGATGCAACCTTATCACAATAACTAACTATGCATAAAAAAGGTCCTTAATCTCAAGAGAGATTTAAGGATCTTTTTTGTACTCCATCTTCAAACTGTTAAGAGAGCGGATAACTCTTCTATTCAGGCTGAATAAACGTTTCCAGAAAGCGGATAAAAAATACTTTTCTCATATTCATAAGAAAAGCCCTTAACCTCCGAAGAAATTACGGACTTAATTTGTATTCTATTTCTGAATTATTTCGTTGATTGGCAGCTTATACTATGCCATATCTTTCCTTCTATCTTTTATAAAAGAGTTGTTTGAAATGCTGCATTCAACATTTTATGCTTAATCATCTCCACCTCCAGTTTATTTTCCCATCAGGATAAACTGCAGGTATGTATATGCCCTTTCTTGTATTTTCATCATCCATGATATACCAATTGTTATCATCTAACCATTCTTCGTTATAATTAGTTTCTTCAAAATCATTTTCCTCTTCAATAATCGCTGCAAAAAAATCATTGAATTTGACTATATTTTTTGAAGGGGTAATCTCAGCAGTAATCCACATTCCTTCAATACCAATATTGCTTATATCTCCTAAAAATTCATTTAAAAAGTATAGTTTCAAACTTCTCACTCCTTAGATGATACCTTAATATATTGACTAGGAACTACACCCTTAATCAAATACTCATTATCCCTTTCGGTCCAATTAATTGCTCTATTCTTCCAAAAACCACAGGAAATAATATCTAGTTCAATTAACTTTTGAATTTGTTTTGGAGAAAGTATGACAACATCTTTTACCTTTCCAGACTGTATATCTTTCCTTAAAGCTGAAATATCTAGTTCAATTGTATTTTCCCCATAATTTCCAATAACATTATTGTTATTTGTAAAGCTAGTATAAGGACTATTAGATTTAGCTCCTTTTCTATAGCCTCCTAGTATATGCTCTGTAACAGTCACTTGTCGACCTTTGTAAAAACCATCCTTACTTGCTGGAACTAAATCACCTGAACTTGATATATTTGGTTTACTAATTCCATTTGATCTAGTTGAGGAATGAAGTAAACTATCACCTCTATATAAATTTCTTTTGTTAGTTGCAAAAGTATTATCTATTCCCTTACTCTCAACCTTCGCCATAGAAAGCGGCTGATCTTTGACCCCAGCACCATTCACCACATTGTAAGCATTCGCATAAGCTAATTGATTCCTAGGGGCATACGGCAATAAATCTAAACCAGAAAATTTTTTTGCTGCACCTTTTACTTTGCTGTCGCGGCCTTGGTAGCGACTTTCGTTGTTGCCATTCCAGTCTTTGATACAGCACCCAGACCCTTTGTTCCCACTGCAGACAATCAGAGAAAGGCTTGATTATAGCGGCCACTCAAGGTTTAGTATAAATATCTTCTAATATAATAACTCTTTAAATAAGTTTTCTGCCCTGTGTAATTCTTTTAATAAAGGATTTTGATAATCATCAAAACTATCCATATAGGCTCTCACACCACCAACAATATTTATTCTGTTTAAATCTTTATTATTTTTAAGTATTTCCAGTGCATTCTTATATCTCTTATATATTAATTGAAAAATATCTTTTTTTATTTCGTTAGGATATTCATTTTCAAGAATATTTATTACCGTTTTAACTTGGCTAGTTAATTGCACTTTCTTATCCATAAAATCCTCCTATCTACTTTTCGTATGTGATTGAATACGATCTTTTTAGTTTTGCATTTTCGACACATCGTTGGATAATTCTTCTAAAGCTTTACTTTGATTGTAATCAAATTGATGGATTTTTTCTACCGTTTCATGGGGGTGTTTACACAATCATAAATTCAACCATAAAAAGAAAAAGCCCCTAACCCCTTGAGAAATTAAGGACTTGATCTGTATCCTATTTTCTGAATTGTTTCAGTGCCAGGCACTAGATCTTAGAAGGCTTCGATTGGATGCGCGATTGCATCGATTATACTTTCGTTGTGTCAAAATATAATTAGAATTCTATTCTATCAAAAAAAGCCCTTCACCCCAGAAGTGGCTAAGGACTTAATTTGTACCCTATTGTCAGAATTGGTACCTGGTACCTAAACCTTACTGGCACCAAAACTTAACTCAAAAAGGCAGGTAACCGAATTAACCATTCTTCAAAGTTATTAGCTTCTTTTTCTATATTATTTTCTTCATGCGAATAATAATAAACTCCTGTGTTTGGACACTCACTGGAAAGAAGGCAAAAGTAGTCACCATTACCTATACTATAAAAGGGGATAAAATCTTCCTTCCATACACCTTGTTTCATTTCGTAATCATAAGTAAATTCAATAGTATCATTTCCATTCGTTTTACCATTTGATACATTTAAGATATCTCCTGGAAATGAATATTCCGACATTAACTCAATAAAAAACTTAAATTCTAATGGAAATTGACATCCAAATTTTTTTTCAATTTTGTCCCATTCACTTGCCAAAGGAGTATCTAAATTTCCTATTTCTTTGTCTAATATACCATCTAATAAATTTGCAACTTCATCTCTTGTCAATTACTCTTCCTCCTTTAAATTCCTTCGCCTGGTAGTATATACTCTTTTCCTCTTTCTTTATAATGCTCTCTAATCTCCTTGGCTCTTTGAGATGGAGTTAATTGTGAAGCTTTATTATGACGTGTATGATTTCCTTCCCCTCTATGTGTACTTTGTTCTAATTCATCTAATATCCCACCATTTTTAACAGGAACTTGTTGTCTATGGTGTGCTTCTATATTTTTAATACCATGGGTCATTTTAGTCGTTGGTCCTTTTCCTTGACGCATTCTTATAACTTCTTCTATTATTTTTGGTTTGTATCTTACTGGAGGTATAGACATGGGTGGGTCTGGATTTGGATAATTTGATGGACTTAGTTTAGCATTCCCCTTGCTCTCCATCTTCGCCAAAGAAAGCAGCTGATCTTTCACCCCAGCACCATTCACCACATTGTAAGGCACAATACCTACATTCGCATAGGCTAATTGATTCCTAGGGGAATACGGCAATAAATCGAAACCAGAAATTTTTTCTACTGCACCTTTTACCTTGCTAGCACCGGCCTTGGTAGCGACTTTCGTTGTTGCCATTCCGGTTTTTGAGACTGCACCCAATCCTTTTGTTCCCACTGCGGAAAGTCCAATGGTTCCTAATCCATAAGCAAACCATTCCGCACGGGATTTGGCGTCTCCGTTGATCACATCTCGTTCATACGAATCACGGATCGCCTTCGAAAAATAATCGAGCGTTTCGATTGGATGCGCAAGTGCGTCGATTGTACTTTCTATGGTTTTTACTGGATGCAAGACGAAATCGAATATTCCTTTTACGAATTCTTTTCCTGCTTTATAAACACCGTTTTTGATACCTTCTGCAGTTTCCCACAAGGTGAGGATTCGTTTTTGTTCATCGGTAAGATTTTCTTCACCTAGTTCTTTTGCGAGTTTCAAAAATTCTTCTAGGTTAGTTGTATTCGCCAGTTTCTTCTGTAACTCTTCTTTACTGTCTTCTCTAGAACAAGTATTTTCTAAAAGCAAGTCATCGATTTGATACTTCTTTACTGTGCCGATTGTATAGTTTTCTAGTTGTATCTTTCCACTTTTCGTATGGGATTGAATACGATCCCGTATCATGGGGGTGTTTACACAATCATAAATTCAAACATAAAAAGAAAAAGCCCCTAACCTCTTGAGAAATTAAGGACTTGATCTGTAGTCTATTTTCTGAATTGTTTCAGTGCCTGGTACCTAAAACTAATAAATAGGCTCAATTTTAACTTCCACTGTTTTCCCTACTTCTAAAGCCTTTTTCCAAGTAGTCTCTATAGCTTTGTACTCTTTTCTATTCAGAGTAGCATTCATTGGTACTAAGTTGTCAATATCACCAGAACCTTTAAAAATGCTAGCTATCAAATGCCCACCATTATCATTTGGTAATCTATCTTTTCCGCCAACAGTTCTTTGAGCATATTAATTGTCTCGGTGCCTGGTACCTAAACCTTAATAGTTTAGATAGCTTTAATTTCGTAAAATTCCAAACCTGTTAATTCATTATTTTCAATTTCTCTTTTAAATATTTCTGAAACGAAAATAGGAATTTCCTGTCTAGTTCCCAATTTGAAAACATCACTATTTTCTACTTTATTTTCATAAATTGCATATTTTCGTATATTATATATTGTCCCAACACTTTTAGTCTGTATTTCATGGTAATCTGACTCTTCTAAACAAAGCGCATCAACCACTTTAAGAATATTAGCAATATAATATTCTTCTAAACTATCTCCACTTTTCAGCTCAATAATGTCAACTGGAAAATACTCAATTTTAGTATTTAAGTTCTCCATAATAGTTTTCAATCTTCTAGATACCACAAACCATCCCATATCATTTGCAAGATAGTCAGTAAGCACATCTCCCTCACTTTTATCATAGTAAAACTTAAAACTTCCATCCCATCTATCAAAGGTTTTTCCAATTTTAAATTCGTATTGTTGAATACCTAAATCATCCTTATAATGACATACTATATCGTTTTCGCCTGAAACTTCTATGCTTATCTTATAAAATTTCATCCATATCCCCTACCTATTTTTTCTTTAACCAATACTCTTTGTAAAGCATATCTGGATTTTCCCTAACTTCACTCTTTAACCCTTCAAATAACTCTAAAAAAATTTCCTTATTTCCACGTGCAATAGCATCATATTCATTTATCCTGTCTAACACATATTCATGGTATGCATTCGGATGTCTTCCTTGATGGGGTAATAATTCTTTATTCCAAGTATCGTCTAACTCCAAGCCATACTTTTTAGTCACATTTTCTAACTGGTGAGTATACGTTTTACTTTTATTAGTTGCATAGTGGTGTTTTTGTAAAGGTTTACCACCACTCTTACTTTCCACCTTCGCCATAGAAAGCAACTGATCTTTCACCCTAGCACCATTCACTACATTGTAAGGCACAACACCTACATTGGCATAAGCTAATTGATTTCTAGGCGCGTATGGCAATAAGTTAAGATTGGAGATTTTTTCAGTAGCATTTTTCACCTTGCTGGCGCCTGCTTTGGTAGCGACTTTCGTTGTTGCCATTCCAGTTTTTGATACAGCGCCTAATCCTTTTGTTCCCACGGCGGATAGTCCGATGGTTCCTAATGCATAAGAAAACCATTCCGCACGGGATTTGGCGTCTCCGTTGATCACATCTCGTTCATATGAATCACGGATCGCCATCGATAAATAGTCAAACGTTTCGATTGGATGTGCAAGTGCATCGATTGTACTCTCTATTGTTTTTACAGGATGCAAGACGAAATCAAATAGTCCTTTTACGAAGTCTTTTCCTGCTTTGTAGGCACCGTTCTGCTACAGGTCGCTCTGCCTGGCACTTTAAACTAACGTGTTTGTACGGTTCCGTTAATTGATTCATAAGTATCCCTGGATTAACCTCATTGTTTTTTACCAGTTATCAATTCCTTCTTGAAATATGTCTATTACATAGTCATCAAATGTATTATACCTTGGGTTTAAATCTGTCCCGACCCTCTCCCAACTAAATACTCTGTTATCATTAATATCTGCACAATACATACATCTAGCAAATTCTCCCGAGTCCTCTACAACAATTAAGTTCATACCCAACCCTAATTTTCTCCATCTCTCTGTTGCATCAACTACAGATGCTCCTAAATTACCCTGAACTCCTTCAAGCTCAACTCCACATATTCCTCCTGAACCA
This sequence comes from Rummeliibacillus sp. POC4, assembly GCF_003576525.1. GTDB lineage: Bacteria > Bacillota > Bacilli > Bacillales_A > Planococcaceae > Rummeliibacillus. The sequence goes on from NZ_QWUA01000014.1 coordinate 6,730, forward strand.
TATTTTTTTATGAAATTGCGATAACTTCGAGGAAATTTAACTCTAAGTTTTTCTTCAGCCTTATTAATATATTCTTCTGAAACTTCTCCAAAAAAATCATCTTCTTCACCATAATTTTCAATCATCTTAATAATTCTTTCATCCATAAATTAAACTCACTCCTATTATTCACTGGCACGCATTTTCCAATAGTTACTTCTAAAGTTATTATACATTTTTTCAAGTTCTGGTTTATTTCTAAAGCTCTGTCCATTTTCAGCTAAACCATGTAGCGTCGAATCGTATTTATCATGAGTTAACTCCGCAATTTCAACCATTCCACCAGGTTCTTTTTGAATTAAATGGTGTAATTCTACTTTACTTTCCACCCCATCCTTTGAAATATATGGAGATTTCCCCTTTTTCATTAATTCTCCATTCGACTTTCCTAGTGCCTTCGGATTATTAGGTACATAATTTTTATCAATCTTAATTTGGTACACTCTTCTAGATACTTCTACTTCTTTTCCACCAACTTTAACTGTTCCTTTTACTTCTACAGCAGTATACTTGTCAGCTAACCACTCTAATTCAATTTGATCAGAAGATAATTTTCTGGATTTAAGCCTCGTAACTTTATCCGTACCCTTACCGCTACCCTTAGTCTCCACCTTCACCATAGAAAGCAGCTGATCTTTGACCCCAGCACCATTCACTACATTGTAAGGCACAACACTTGCATTGGCATAGGCTAATTGATTCCTAGGGGAATACGGTAATAAATCTAAATCAGAAATTGCACCTTTTAATTTTCTAGCGGCGGCATTAGTAGCGACTTTTGTTGTTGCCATTCCGGTCTTTGATACGGCGCCCAGCCCTTTTGTTCCCACTGCAGACAATCCAATACTTCCTAATGCATAAGCAAACCATTCCGCTCGGGACTTGGCATCTCCGTTGATTACATCTCGTTCATACGACTCACGGATCGCCGTCGAAAGAAAATCGAATGTTTTGATTGGATGTGCAAGGGCATCAATTGTACTCTCTATTGTTTTTACGGGATGCAAGACGAAATTGAATAGTCCTTTTACGAAGTCTTTTCCTGCTTTATAGACACCGTTTTTGATACCTTCTGCGGTTTCCCACAAGGTAAGGAGCCTTTTTTGCTCTTCGGTTAGATTTTCATCACCAAGTTCTTTTGCAAGTTTTAAAAATTCTTCTATGGTATATGCATTTGCGAGTTTCTTTTGTAACTCTTCCTTCGTATCAGTGTCTTCTCTAGAACAAGTATTTTCTAAAAGCAAGTCATCAATTTGATACTTCTTTACTGTGCCGATTGTATAGTTTTCTAGTTGTATCTTTCCACTTTTCGTATGCGATTGGATACGATCTATGTAGTTTTGCATTTTCGACACATCGTTGGATAATTCTTCTAGAGCTTTACTTTGATTGTAATCAAATTGATGGATTTTTTCTACCGTATCTTTGATTTGGCTTTTTGCATCATCCACTTCTTCAAGAAAGAATGTATCATTTAATAGTGGTGCAGCTACAA
>NZ_QWUA01000015.1 GCF_003576525.1 Rummeliibacillus sp. POC4
AATATCTTTGTAATAATAACCACCTCATTATACATTCAGAAAGATTAGCTTCGTTTGACTTTTCAATCCTTATTTCAATAATTTATAATCTCCTAGCTGATCATCCAATTCGATCATACTTTGTACCACTTGTTGACTAGCTTCCTCATTTTGTATTAATAAAGTTTTATAGGACTCTAACATTTTTTCATATTGTTGATGGAGGACTTTCCACTTTTGTACAGCAGTTAGTACATTATCTTCCCCTACTGCAGAAGGAAGCGAAGTATGAAGCGCATTTGTAGAGGATTTCATCTTCGAAAGTGCTTGGTCAATTACATTTTGCTTGATTTTAATTTCTGTACTCATCAAATAGCGTCTCCTTTTAAGTAAAATTTGTTATTTAGATTTCGCCCTTTCTGCAGCACGAGCCGCTTCAAGACTTCTAATAATCTCTTTTATCGCACTAATTTCACTCTGCAGACTACTCATTTTTTCTGCTATCACCGTGTAAACAGAATTGAATTGTCGTCCATCCAATTCACGGTATTTAGTAAGCATCTGCTCATGACGAGTTTGATCAAACTTAGTGGCTAACACTCCTCGCCAAGTCTTACTAGATAGCGGAGGTTGTGTGATATTACTTTCATACTCGATAAATTCTTGTTGGTGTAAGTGTAGCTGGTTACTACAAGCCTGAAGCCTTCGAAGTTGTTCTTGCTTTTCACGCAAAAGTGCATAGTAATACGCTAAAGACATATGTTCATCACCCCTTTTATAAAAAACAGAAGTCACCCTAAATACAGCGACTTTTACGCATACAAATATGTTAACTTTTAGAAATTATACCATGTAAAAAATATACTATTGAGATTATTTATTCCTAATTATCTTGATGAATAATAGTAGATAAAACCCAAATTTCTTTACTCCAAAGGGACTATAAATGCACATAATTTTGTCGAGATACCTGATTGCTTCTCCTTTTACGCGGCCTAGTTGCTTAGTCAATCTAGTAATCTTGCCGCGGATAATAGGAGTATTTTTCGCTGCCTGAGTACGCTGAAGAGATGACTTAAATCGCTGAGAGAGCGAATACAATTTGTTCTGGAGCGAATAAATGGCCGGAGAGAGCGAATAAATCAATCGTGAGAGCGAATAAACAGTCGCCAAGAGCGAATACATTGTTGCTTCACCTATTACTCCTCCTTTTACGCGGCCCAGTTGCTTGGTCAATCTAGTAATCTTGCCGCGGATAAATAAGAGTATTTTTCGCTACCTGAGTACGCTGGAGAGATGACTTAAATTGCTGAGAGAGCGAATACAATTTGTTTTGGAGCGAATAAACGGCCGGAGAGAACGAATAAATCTCTCGCGGGAGCGAATAAATGGCCGGAGAGAGCGAATAAATCAATCGTGAGAGCGAATAAACAGTCGCCAAGAGCGAATAAATTGTTGCTTCACCTATTACTCCTCCTTTTACGCGGCCCAGTTGCTTGGTCAATCTAGTAATCTTGCCGCGATAAATAAGAGTATTTTTCGCTACCTGAGTACGCTGGAGAGATGACTTAAATTGCTGAGAGAGCGAATACAATTTGTTTTGGAGCGAATAAATCTCTCGTGGGAGCGAATAAACGGGGGCTTAGAGCGAATAATCAGCATTTCTTATGTTTCCTAGGGAAATAATTGTTCTGAATCCAGGTACTCCATCTTTATTCCTTGCAATTAAATACCATTGAACTACAATTATCTTTACAAACAACTAACGAATTCCTGAGTTCGAGAGGAGTAAGAAATGAATGACTAAGCAAACAAATATACCTGATCATACTGCGGTGCGAGTTGCTTTATGGCGAGCTTTGCACCTACAAATAGATGAACAACCACATGTGCTTGAAGACGAGGTAGGACTCAAACTCATTGCACCTGAAGATGATTGGCGCAAGCGACCAGATATGGATCCGAAGTTTACAAGTGGCTTCCGAGCATCCATTGTTGCGCGGGCTCGGTTTATAGAGGATTTAGTTACAGATAAACTTGAACAAGGTATCAAGCAGTACGTTATACTAGGCGCTGGCCTTGACACCTTTGCAGAACGCAGTCCGGAAATCGCATCTCAGATGAATATCTTCGAGGTCGATCAGCCCGAAACACAGAATTGGAAAAGAAAACGTCTGATTGAGACCGGCTTTGGTATTCCTGAATGGTTAAAACTCGTGCCAGTTGATTTTGAAGCAGGTTCATCTTGGTGGCATCAACTGAAAAATACTGGATTCGATGCAAGTCGTCCTGCGGTAGTGGCATCAACCGGTGTCACTCAATACCTTACAAAAGAAGCGATTTTTGCTACACTCCGCCAAGTTGCAACACTTGCTCCTGGCACTACGTTAGCGATGACATTCTTATTACCATTTGATCAAACTGAACCCGACATTAAAAAAGATGCTGAAGAAGCAAAAAAAGGAGCCAAATCGAGTGGCACACCTTTCATTAGCTTTTTCACACCACAAGAAATGATTGATCTTGCTCTCAAAGCCGGTTTCCGAGAAGCAAAACACGTATCGTCTGCTGACCTGAACGAACGCTACTTCGCAGGACGAACAGATAGCCTTTCATTGCCAAGCGGCGAAGAATTCTTACTAGCAACTACTTAGAAAATAATTTATGTATACAAAAACATCAGTAGCATTTGAGCTACTGATGTTTTAATCTTCCGTGAGAAACAATCTCCCCTATTCAGGAAATAAATCCCTTCGTTTTAGAAATAAACATACCTTTTTCGGAAATAAACTGTCCTAATTTGGTAATAAACACCCTGATTTTAGAAATAAATCTCCCTCAGCTTTTACTAAACATACGTGAGAAATCAAATCCCCTATTACGTATAAACCCCTTCACATGTGTCAGGTGCTGGCTCATAGAAACAATGGTTTTTAAATTGCCCCGTAAATGGTTGGCCGTACCATGTATCTGGGCATGGCGCATATGGATTAAAATACCACAGGGCATACTTTGCTGGGTGTTGTCTCCAATAATTTAGCGTTTGTCGTGCTAAATTTTGCTCGTTTGGTCTCGCTCTTTGATAAAATGTATTCCCCTTTTGAACGGCTTCAAAAGAGTAATTTCCGCCTTGTACTTGAAAAATAACATCTTCAATTGTTCTTAAATCTTGAAAGTCTAAACAATTTGATACAAGACGATTCACAATAACATTTCCGACAAATAGCATACCTAAGTTTCCTTCACCTTCAGCTTCTGCCCTCATCATCCTTGCCATTAAATCAACATCTGCATCTCGGTAATTAGCTCTCGGCATTTTTTCACCCCAATAGTATAGTATGAAAAAAGCCTAAAATGTTGTCATTGTTTGTATAACTATAATCTTTCGTTCTAATTATTACGTTTTGTTACCGTATTTCAAATATCATCCTTCCGATAACCTATAATATTTCCTTTCCTCTCCCTTATATTGAACAATCAACACGTCTTCTCTTTCATTCGTTGAATATATCTTCGTGCCAATAGGGAGTTTGGTGGCCATTTTATTTTTAAATGCCGCTTCATTTGAATAATTGCTTTCAATTTCACCGACTATATCTTTTTTTGTTAAGGATAATTGATCTACCCATTCAATATTTGTTTCGTAAACGGAATCTTCTAACATGAAAAGATCCGTATTTGCATTTTCTTTTAGTACTTCTTCAGCTGTTGGTGCATGAGAGATATGCACAGTCGTTTGCTGCTTGTTTTCACGGCTGAATAAAAAGATACCTGCAACAATTAGAAAGATAGATACTAGAAGGCCAAAAATGGTGATTTTATTTATTTTCATCATTTACATTCCCCTCGTATAAAAGTGGACGTCCATTCAGTTAGTACCGGACAAAATCAAAATTCTTATTATTCTAAATATTCCTTTGACAACTTCTCACTTTGATAGATTGCCATTCCCGTTTTCAGCTTTTTAAACCCAAATTTTTTGTAAAACGTATCGTTTCCGGTTGTTGCAATTAATTGCACACATGAAATATGCTCTAATTGTCGAAGTAAATCTTTTAGTGCCATTCTTGCAACACCTTTATTTTGATACTCCTTATGTACAACCACATCATAAATCGTCGCGTTAAATACTCCATCTGATAAAGCTCGCGCAAAACCTATCACTTTATCGCCTTCCATCACAAACACCTTGTGAGTACTTGCTTCAAACACTTTTTGAATGATGGCTTCATCATGTTTCTTCCAACCGACTGATTGATAAATATTTTTTAATATAGGATAATCACTAGGTTCTAATTCATGCTTTAGTGTATACATTCAATCTACCGCCTTATCCCAATATTCCTCCATCAATGAAATAGACCAGTCAGGTTGTCTAACTTCTCCCTTTGGCAAAAATTCTTTCATCACTGGTTTTATATCAATAATCGGAGTTCCATCAATCGCATCCAGACCTTTTACAATTATTTTATCTTCCTTAACTTGTAAAAGCTCAACAATTGTAACACCTAATCGATTTGGTCTATTCTTTCCTCTTTGCGCAAAGATGCCTACTTCAGGGAATGCCTTATTGTTTCGTGGGTGCCTTGCTTCAAATTGGATTTGATCATCAGAAACTTTATCGAAATAAAATATAATCTCGAGATGAGAAAAATCATCTAATCCTTTAAGAGCTGCTGGACTTATACTTGAATCAAGTCTGATCGTTGAAATAACAGATCCCCAATCATCATCTTCTATAGCGATTCTAGAATTATGAACAACTGCTATAGGACGAATTGTAAATTGCATGATGTCCCTCTCCTTTGTAGTAGAATTTATTTCTATATTCCAATGAGCATATTTTAAAAATTTTCCACTCCCCTAACACAAATAGACAAGTAAGATTCATATGCTGTAATATAGTATATAATATTTAGTTAAAAATGACAAAAAAAGGATGAATACTATGGAAAATCATATCTGCCCAAAATGTAATAGCGCAGACATTAAAAAAGGATTGATGGGAGCTACTGTTGGACAAGTTTATCTATATCCTGAAAACAATTTAAGGAAGAAACCATCTTCTATTTCAGCTGAATATTGTAAAGACTGCGGGTACATTTTATCCTTTTATGTAGACACCCCTTAAGATAGTAACGTGAAAAGGCTTAGAGTGAAGGTTCTCTACTCTAAGCCTAATAAACTCGAATCTATCTATAATTCCCTCATTTTCTTACCTGATTTCATGATAATCTTCACACCCATAGCACTGCCACCAGATATGTGTTCCTTTAACTTTGAAACATCTATATTCGACTCAATTTTTTCTGCCTTTCTTTGATTTCCTTTTAACTTCACTTCATACGGATCATTGTTATTCATAATCGTTACAAATTGAAAATCATCATCATATTCTTCATAAAATTCAATACTGAACTTCACATCATTACTACTATAGTTTTTAAACGGAAGCATACACTCCCCGTGTAACGTTTTCTTATCAATCATATCAAAATTGCAACTACTCATATCTCTATCATAGGAAACTGCATAAATATCAGTTGCAAACGTTTTTTGATATAAACTAACAAAACTTGAAGGTCCAAAAATAGCAATCAAAACAGCTATTAAGATCGCTCGAATATTATATTTATCAATCGAATTGTTCAAGAGAAATAAGCTTGCAAACAATATAAAAAAGAAGCAAAGCCCTATGTATGAGAATCCACTCTCAGAACGCACTGGAATATTCAAATCTGTTGCAATTGTCTCACCTAAATAGCCATCGTTTGGAAAAGGCAAACTCAATATAAGCAATGTAACAAAAAGAATAATTGCTGTATAGAACATTTTTTTGTTTGTTATCATATGCAGCACATCCCTTATAACATACATATTCTCCTAGCACTACGTTTGTAATAAATGTAAAATTAACCAATATACATTACAATATTCATAAATACCTATAGTTATTACTATTAATAAAACAACAGTCTTCCTAAAGAATAGAGGTGATTTAGCTGCTAATTATAAAAATACTGTTTTCAGCATTGATATTGATTGCTGCAACATACAGTTTAATAACAAAAGACTATACCTATACGCCAATTTCATCCTTATTACTAGGGATTTATTTTGCCGTATTAGCTTTTGAAGAATATAAAACGAAAGGTAAAAATGGTTGGGGCCTATTTTATTTACTCGTTTCAGTACTTATTATTGTCATGGCACTATTTAGCTTCTTCTAAGTTGGGAGTAATCATAAAAAGATTACTCTTTTTTAGTTTTTATATAAAAACTAACATCTAAAATAAAACTAATCGTAAAAAACAACACGCCAATAAAGATTGAGTACTTAAAAAATAAGTTAGTAAAGATATCTGCTATATAAAATCCATACAAACCAAAAAATACTAATCCTATTAAATCTATGATTTTAGTTATAGACATATCTATTCTCCTATTTCATTTATAAATTAACAACGGATACATTTCTGGTCCCTTGCAAACACTACTGATAAGTTAGATGGAACAATCCATTTTCTCTTTAAAATATGGTATGCTGAAAAAAACATAAAAGAAGGTCTAAATATGTTAGAAAAAGTAAATCGTTTTCTGCAAAAATACATAGCGATCTTGACACCACTTAGTTTAGTTGTAGGTGTTTTGTTAGAAAATGTGGGGCATCATTTCGTATTTCTTGTTGCTTGGTTATTTGCGTTTATGACGTTTACAAGTAGTTTAAAAATGAAATTTAAAGATGTAAATGTCTTTCGTAAGCATCCTTTATTTATTATATTTACGATCGTATTTTTACATATTTTAATGCCTTTATGGGCGTTTTTCTTATCTACTGTCATATTCGATGACCATTTGTTAACAGTTGGATTTGTTATATCCGTTGCTGTGCCAACAGGTATCACGAGTGTCATTTGGATAAGTATATGTAAAGGAAATTTACCTCTAGGGTTATCGGTCATTTTAATCGATACGCTACTTTCACCATTCATCATGCCTTTATTGTTGTATGTGGTTTCAGGTGAAAAGATTCAATTAGATGTATCTGAACTTATATTAGATTTGATCGTCATGATTGTGTTACCAACCATTTTAGGTATACTCGTCAATGAATTATCAAAAGGTGAAATCCCTAAAAAGATTGGCAAAAAATTAGCGCCGTTTTCAAAAATTGCATTGTTGAGCATTATCATGATTAACAGCAGTACCATTGCGCCTTTTATAAAAGATTTGAATCTTCACTTAGTAGGCGTTATTCTCTTAGTATTCGCCATCTCTGTATCAGGATATAGCTTCGCTTTACTCATTGGTCGTTTTATTATAAAAAACCATCAACAAACCACAGCTTTGGTATTTACAGGTGGAATGCGTAACATTGCTATTGGAGTTATTGTAGCAACAACATATTTTCCAAGTAAAGTAGCCATGCCCGTCGTATTCGGAATGCTGTTCCAACAAGTGTTAGCATCGCTATTTAGTAAAATTGTTATGAGAAATGCTAGTGATAAAACAGAACAATTGCAATGATTTGCAATCATGAATGCTTCACATGAATATAACTTGTAAACATGTCAATCCCTACGTATACTAGAATTATAAAAAATACCGCCAATGTTGTCGCATCGAACGGTCAAATCGATAGTTGATTCCTTTAAGGGGATTGGCTCTGAAATGGTAAAATAACCCATCCGAGGTCCTAACTCAAGGATGGGTTATTTTTTGTGATTAATGATTCACTTACGTTACGTTCTGAGTTAAGCAAATCATTCCTAGAAACTATCTACCAACTCACAACTTTCTACTTTTCTCCCCCGACCTAATGATAATCGGTACGCTGCCTGTCATTGCTCCACCATCGCTGTGTTTTTTAATCTTTGATACATCAATATCCGCCTCAATTTGTACTACTTTACTCTCTTTTCCTTTGAGTCTTACTTTATATGGACCTTTTTTATTCATTAGCGAAACCTTTGGACCATACTTAGACGGGGATGATTCATAAAATTCAATAGAAAATTGGACATCATTTTTACTGTAATTTTTAAGCGGAAGATCACACTCTCCATGTAAGGTCTCTTCATTTATCATGTCAAAATTGCAACGACTTTCACTATCCTTATAAGAAATCGAATAGATTCCTGTTGCAAATGTTTTTTGATACAAATTTATAACGATTGAAGGGAGAAAACTTGCAACGATAATAGTAATTACTACAAATCGAACATAATATTTATTCAGTGATTTTACTAAAAAATATAGACTAGCAATTAGTAAAAGGAACGAAGTAATCCCCACATAATTTAATCCATTTAATGTTTTAATAGGTATGTTCAACAAAATAACCGTTTCACGATAAAGAGTTTTATTTGGAAAGGGGATATTTAGTGCAATAGATGCAAAGAAAAATATGATAAACAAATATAAGAACGTTTTATTTTTAAACAATATAAGCTGCCTCCTCCTTTCATAGCTTATTAAGATTTTATTAGCATATAAAATATTTGCACCAATTAATTTTAAAATTGGTATATTTACCTAATAAATTAAACTACTTCAAGTTAGCATACTTCTTCAAAAATTTCAATATTTCATTCCACAAACTATTCTTTTAATAAAATAACTTCCAAGCCACCAACACTTTAAATACTTTCAAATCTCAAACTCAATATCCTCACGATCCGTACCACGAAATTCCACATAAAAAGGATGTTTTCTTTCATCTAGACAATACTCAATCCTCTTTCTGAAATTTTTCCAGGTGACCATTTCTAATGCTTTTGGGATTGGGAAGAAACCGACTTCTAGACTTTCCGAGCTGGTAGTTGGCGTACCGCCTATTGCTTTCCCTCTAAATAATGTATTACAGATAGAGCGATCTACATTCTGAAAGACACCGCAAAATTTTGTAATCTCGATATCAATTCCTGATTCTTCTTTTGTTTCTCGGATTGCCGCATCTTTTAGCGACTCCCCTTCTTCCACTTGTCCACCAGGCATTTCCCATCCTCTACGTGGGCCTTTTATCAATAACATTTCACCTTGATCGTTCAATACAATTGTTGCTGCAGAAATAATATGCTTAGGTGTACTCATGTAAATCACTCCTTCATTAGCTCAGACTTATTTAACTCTCTAACTAACAAACTTCGACATATTTTTCTATTTCCCTTCTTATATGAAATTGTTCCGATTTGTTTGTGATAATAATGATTTCTATGTTGATCTTAAACATGCAAAAAAACCTAGTAGCTAGGTAAAGTTCTACTAAGGTTTTTAATATAGAAATCTATATTTGCAAAAGGTATCCTGAATTCCATGCATATCCTTCACTCCCACGGTTCAAGAGTGTAAAGAACAAAGAAGCCATGCAACATCCGCTAATGTCTTAAAATATGAGAAGCAGCGAGATCGTCCAATTACAAACAGTCTCAAAAACTGTCATGTGAAAACATTCTCTCCACAATTATCTTTTATTTTGTCACTTCGATTTTACCGTTATTCGATTCTAGATTAACTACGTTTTCTCCCTTTCCAATAACTGTATTCCCCTCATATTTATCGAGGATATTAATCTTCCCATTGTGGGTAGATACTTTAAAGGTGGTATTAGTTGGTTCCTTATCCGTTTTAATGAATATTTTTCCATTGTTGCTCTCTAGTTGAATGTTCCGATCTAAGTCCTTTGTAGCAAGCAATATTTTACCATTATTTGAGGAGCCCTTAAGATTTCCTTCCACATCATTAAATTCTAACTTGCCATTTGCACTTTTTACGTTTACGTTTTCTGCTACAATCTTATCTAATGCAATACGACCATTATCCGTTTGCACTTTTAGATTCTTTATATTCAGCTCTGACACTTTTACTTTCCCATTATCATTATCGACCACAAAGGAATCATACTGCTTTTGCGGGATATATACGTGTAAATGAGATGATCGAAAGTCAAAACCAATGAAGAAGGTATTCCCTTCTTTTAATCTAATGGTAAGTTTCTTTCCTTCCACTTCGGTAGTAAAATCCAACTTAGAAACATCTACACCTTTTGTGACAAGCTCTACTTTAGTCTCTGTATCCGAAGTCGGAAGAACATCTACTACTGCATTGTCCGTTAAAATCTGGACCTCCGTCACCTTATCAGAACTTACCGTTTTCTCTGTCGTGATTTCTTTCTGTTTCGTTTGGGAAAATGTAAAGAAACTGCCTATACCACCAATTAGTACTAGAAGCAACGCAACAATTGATAATTTTTTAACCATGCTTCAACCCACCCTTTACAAACGTAATGTTAAATTTCAAATAGCGAACAAATCCTTTAGTTAGATATTTCGTTACGTAAAACATCCCCATGGCTACGAATATGCCAATCCCACAAAGAACAAATGACAAGAACAAATCAGCTATTATAAACTGACCTATAAATAGATTAAAAAGAATACCGACTGGTGATAAAATGAACGCCAATGATGCTAACCATCCGGAAAATACAAAGCCGACCAATGCACAAAAAGGTGCAAGTACAATAAGGACATTGAAGAACCCCAACCCAATCACAGCCCAAACTGCACGTAAAATGTTACTGGCAGAAGCCGTTTGTTCGACCATATCAAGATGGTAAGAAGCCAGCAGCTCCTTGGCAATTTGTTTTGGGTTTCCAAGAGATGCTGCGATTTCTTGCTCAGACTTTTCATTTTCCATCCCCACTGCGAAGTACTCTTCGTAATCTTGCAGAATATCTTTTCTTTCCTCTGTAGAAAGTCTTTTTAGAGAACCTTCCAGCTGCTTCAAAAATTGCTCTTTATTCATTGGCGTACACCTTCCTTGATTAATTGATTGACTCCACTAGAAAATTCCGTCCACTCTGTCAGCAATTCGTGAAGGTATTCCCGTCCTTTATCCGTCAACTTATAATACTTACGTGGTGGACCTTCTGTTGATTCTTGTAAATAAGTCGTAAAGTACTCTTCCTTCGTCAATCTTCGTAATAGTGGATAAACAGAACCTTCCGATATTTCGATTTGGTCTGAAATTTTCTGAACAAGCTCGTAGCCATATCGATCTTGTTTATCAAGTAACACAAGCACACATAGCTCCAAGACGCCTTTTTTAAATTGTACATTCAATGCACCATCACTCCTTTCTGATATTCATCAGGTACTGTATATTGTACAGTACCGAACATCAATCAATACACCTTATTCAATAATTTACCATACACTATTATTTATTGCAAGGTACTACATTATATTCTATGTATGCATTTTTGTTAATGATTTACGTGAGCATACTGAACAAGTTGTATTTGATAAATATGCATGAATCTTTAACCTCTCATTATGGCAGTCTGTTTACTTAATTTAAAAATAGATTCTTTACACACCTTATCTCTCTAAATATGTCTAACTTAGAAGCTAAATGCATATTTTTCGAATAGCCATCACATAAAGAAGAAAAAGGAGTAGATGACTTGACTACTTTTAAACCAGAGAAACTTTCTGTGGAATATATGCATGGTGTCACCTCTACAGAACCAGTTATTCCAAGGCGGTACACACTAACTCACTCTGATGAAACTGGCAATCTCTTTTTAAATATCGGCATTCGTTACGCCTGGGAAAAGACAAATCCTGCTATGCGAGACGAAGTTTTAGGAGAATGGATAACGCATGAAAATCTCTTTTACTATTTCGTTTATGTATACATAGACCTGGGGCCATCTAATAATTTTGTTCCATCAAAACGCGATGAAATCTTTAGACGTGAGTTACCATTAGCGTTAACCGCTATGAGATATGGCGATCGAGCGTTTTTCAATGCACATCCCCCTTTAAAAAATGCGCCCGTCATGGTTAACTTTATATCCGCTTATCCAGAGTATACAAAGCAGGAAAATTGGGGAACGTTCCAAAAGTTTTCTATCTAAAATTAACAATCGTCCCCAAGTGATATCTCCAATCTGTTAAAAGAGTCCTAACTACCAAATAGTTGTCTACTAATTCAACTGGACTTTTTTAGAATAGGCTTGCCAATATATTTTTCAAAACCTTCATACGCATTCTTTTTGTGACCACGCTTCACAAGCCATGCAAATACCTTGCGCTGCAACCAAAATGGAATACCCGCAACTAATGTATTTTGCATGGATAAAATTAACGCCGTATGGGCCATATTTTTTGGATTCCCTTTTTCATCTACAAGTCCATCATCAATTAAGCCATAGTGAATGCGCACGGATTGCTCAAATTGGCTTGGGGGTGTTAAACGCACTCGAAAAACAACTATCTCATCATGATTATTTGTAAATGTATGTATCGTCTTTAATGTAACGAGTCGTTTATCCCCCGGCTGTAATACATGTTGTTCTTTCCCCAGAGTAACTGTTAGCTGACCTGAAATAACTTCAAATTCCTCTTCAAATTCATCATGACTATGTAATGGTGGTCCATCTCCTTGTGGTGGCAAAACAACTTCAATATAGAGATACTTTCCTTGCGTTTCCTCTGTTGTTTCTAAAAATGTAATTTGTTCACCAGTAATTTGGTGTTTAACAGTACGATTCATGTCATTTATCCCCTATTATAATTTTTATAAAAACGCCCCTTCGATAATAACATAAATATCCACTAAATCCACTTATTATAAAAATTAACCCCGTTTTTTATAGCTATTTTTCACTTCACAATTTATAAATCCCTAGGGGTCAGAGAAGCACAAACTCTGTGAAAAAGTTTTGATAAATAAGATTAAATAATCAATAAAGTGAAAAGGCTACCGATTTGGTAGTCTTTTTTCTACTTTTATTGATCAAACGATTTATTTGGTACTATCGAAGAAGAATCTACAACAATAGTACCCAATATCATTGAATTGCTGGAATAAGTACTTCCCAAGCCTCTCCATTCAGTAATCCCTTGAAGCGGTAAACGGGCTGATAATATCCTTTTGAATCGTAAATATAATCTAGTTCATATTCGTTTATATCTAGTTGATCTCCATCCACTAGGTCATTATAAATAGCAAAGTTTCCTTTAAGAATATCTTTATAGGCTTGAGCCGGACTGATAATATCAACCTTGCGTACATATTTATTTTCATTCATATCGTAATCTAAATCTAGAGGGATTTGGTGTTTCTGAGATGGTATAAGCATGATAAAGCCCTCTGTAAAATCAGAATCTCCATGAATAATATCTGTCATGTTTTGTTCAATATCCCACCGAAGCGTATTCTCATCTTGTGTACTAAAAACGGCATCTGGAGGCAATACATCTGTTGAAACCAACTTTTTTCCATAATATTGTCCGTACTTTTCTAGCCTATCTGGTTTCATAGGGTCATTATTATCCCCTTCATGGTATAACCCCCATCCGCCTCTCTGCAACGAGTAGGTAAATGTAAATTCCTTTCCGTCCTTGTCAATATACGTCCAAATGCGATTAAAACCTTCAATTCGCATTCTACCCTTCTGCTGCAAATTAAAAGATTTTTCCATCCGTGCAGCTATTTCTTTCCCATATTTCAGATTATGAATTTGCTTGTTGCGATAAAGAGAAACCGACTCGGTATCTGTTGGCAAATCTATTTTAAGCTTGACGTCCACTTGCTTCATATTTTGAGGAACTGCCGGACGAATCGAAAGGTTGCCAAGCTCTTTCGTATGATAAACAATTAGTGCACAAGAAAAAAGTAGTACAAAGAACATTGGAATGTAAAGTGCCTTCAATACAGATTTAACAATGATTTTTCGACGTGTAACACAATCAAGGATTGCACTCATTAAGAGATATCCCGCAACACTTCCAAGTACGTTATGTAAAATATCATTCAATTCAAATATCCCTCTATGGGTAACCATTTGTATGAATTCAATTCCTAATGTAACAAAAAAAGACACACCCAACACAATACCAAAGTGGCGTAATTTTTTGCTGAGAAGTGGTAGTAGGAATCCTAACGGTGCAAACATTAACATATTAAAAATGATCAGTTGCAATTCACTCAACGACCATTGATGCCATGTATTAACATAGTCACTGAAAAGTCGGAAATTGACCAAACCTTCAAACATTTCTCCCCTGCTAAAGGTTGTTAACACCATAACTACAACAAACCATCCTAGCAGTAGGAATATCGAGACAAACTGAGTAATAGTTACTTTTAGTTTTCCACCTCTTTTTTTATAAAAGACGTAAGATACGAAAGAAATTCCAATTATAAAGAATGCCGTAATAAGAGCAACCGGTAAAATTGGCAATAATTTATTGATAATGCTTATGATATCCATATATGAAGTCCTCCCAGTTTATTGATATCCATTTATTTAGATTTTTCAAATACAACGCTTTTTTCTCTAAATTGTTTCACTAATTCTCGAATAAGCACAAAGACAGCATCTCTCAAAAATTTCAGACACCTAAATTCCATTAAATCCTCTGTTCAACAAAAAGTAAAGTATGCTTTACTTTCCATTTCGTTTATTGTAACATGAAAGTAAAGCTAGCTTTACATTTTAGAAAGGAGTCAACTATGAAAAATAGAATCCCAGAGTTACGAAAACAATTGGGGTATACTCAGCAAACAATGGCTGAAAAGTTAAGCGTCTCACGTCAAACTATTATTTCTCTTGAAAACGAAAAGTATAATCCATCAATAATGTTGGCTTATCAAATTGCCAAGCTATTTGGGAAAACAATTGAAGACGTATTTATCTTTGAAGAAGAGTAGAGGAGTGAAAACTATGAAAAACATAGAAAGCAGAATGGTATGGTATTCAGCACTTTTATTTATAGGAGCTGCGCTATTTATATTAGCCGAATTCATGGAGGTATTGGATAATTTTTGGAGCGGAATGGGGTTAGGGTTTGTAGTTGTTTCTGGCCTTCGTTTAGTCCAAATTGCACGTTATAAAAACAATGATGCGTACGCCAAAAAAATAACAGTCGAAAACAATGATGAGCGTAATCAATTCCTTGCTACCAAAGCTCGATCTACCACTTTTTATTATTCAATTCTACTAGAAGGACTCGCTATTGTTATCTTTTATATATTGAAAAATTCTGATGTTGCCCAAGTAATCTCAATGGTTCTCTGTGGTCAATTAATTATATACTGGGTATCCTATGCTGTCTTAAAATCAAAATATTGAAAGACTATACAATTAAAAATATGTTTTAAAGTAACTAAAAAAGGATTAGCAGATGATTTTATTTGCTAATCCTTTTTTTATGCTATCTCAATTAAACTAAACTTAGTTAATTAGAAATCTTTATGCCATTCATCATCTAAAATGGCACCTTTTTCATCGATATAACTCATAGCAAACGAACCGTGTTTTAATTTACCTTCGCTTTTTAAAGAAGCAATTAATTCATTTAAGATTTTTTCGTCATTATCGCTCTTTTTACGAGGGACAGTAATATAGATGGATGGTGCAACATCAAACTCTTTATAACTTTTAGGTTTAAGAGGATCGATAGCTAATTCTCGACCGATATTATCATTGCTAAAGTAAACGATTAAATCCGTTGTTTCGCCAAAACTTTCTTCAACAAAAGGACGTATTTCACTTTTTAAGTCTTTTTCCCATTTATCCGCAATATAAGTATCCACCATTTGTTTTGTTTCATCATCATAATAAACAAAAAACTCTATATTCGACTTCTTATCCCTGACCTTAGCAGCATATTCAAATGAAAAGTTCCCCATATTATCATACAAAGTGTCATATATCTCGAAGTTATCATTAAAATGCTCTTTTAAATATTGTTCAGCTTGAATTCTGACTTTCTCTTCTTTATCCTTATCTGGTTTCATTTCTAAAAGAAAGAGAACTACAAGTATTCCAATTCCTATTAATATGACACCTAAAATGCTAAGCATGATTTTAAGAAAAATTTTCAAAACATCACTCCTTCATTCAATATCACAATTGCATGACGAAACTGGCATTAAATTAATCGATCATCTATATCTGATGTATCTACATCACCAAACCAATCTTGGATCTTATCTTTTGCTTGCTTTTTAATATCTGCATCAATATACATAGATACTCGAACTAGAGCTGCAATAAGAGCACCCAGATCATCAACATACCCTACTCCCGGAGCAATATCTGGAATCAAGTCGAGTGGTAAGATGAAGTAGCCTAAAGCACCAAGGATTAATGTCTTTTCTTTCTTAGGGACTTCCGCTTTTTTCATCACATAATAAAGAAGTAACACGGCATAGATCACAGAAGAACCAGCCTTTTTAGAGTATTTCTTTATCTTATTCCAAAGACCTTCCTCTGAATAATGCTTTCC
This sequence comes from Rummeliibacillus sp. POC4, assembly GCF_003576525.1. GTDB lineage: Bacteria > Bacillota > Bacilli > Bacillales_A > Planococcaceae > Rummeliibacillus. The sequence continues at coordinate 16,284 of NZ_QWUA01000015.1, forward strand.
GTGTTGTTGAAATGCTTCTTCATCGACTTTTTCTGCTTCATTTACTAATTCCTCTATCTTTTCATTACTGAGGTTATTCTTTCTAAATTTCTCAAACATTATTTTGTCCTCCTAAATTTATATCTTCACATATTTTTAGTAGTGCTACCCGTAGAAATTATAGATGGATATATGCACAAAGGCACCACGTTTTAACTATATTGTATCGTTAGTTCCATAACTTTAAAAAAGAAATCCTTCATTCATTTTAGAAAAAGAGCGAATTCCACTTATTTGGAATCCGCTTTTTTCATTACTTATAGAAGGAAATTAATATATATTTTACTGCTCCCAATTAAATAGCTTGTTAATAGTAAGTGTAGAAATCACCAAAATAACAGAAACCAAAGGTATATTTATCCACACATCTAAATCACCCAATACAATATTAAATAAGTAAAGAATAATAAAATATACCACTAGTAACACAACAAATTTTTTGAACATATACTTATAGCCTCTATTCTTTGAATAATTTTTTGGAAGACCTGATAAATCAATTCTAAATTTTACACAAGAACTATCCTCTTTTTTAAATACATTATACCAAATTAGTGAATTTATAACTAAATTTGTAAGTATATTTTAAAATTTTAGTTGAATTGAACAGTAAATATCTTTCTAACATTTATGTTTTCATATAATAGAAGAGAGTCCTGAACTTCTATTGTAATTTTAAAACTACTTCATCCAACGTGGCATGGATCTAAGAGGAATTACCGCCTATTATGTTGAACAAAAATAAAGGAGAGTTTTTTGGATAAAGAAGGATTTTTTACATATCATATTTTAGGAGGATTTTATGAAAAACTCATTTCTCATGTTTTTAGATACTTTTTTAGGTGCTTGGAGGACTTCATCTTTAGTAGAATTGAAAAAATTAATATCCATAGATTATGAAGCAAGAGAAATAAGAAACGGAGATATCATTGACTTTGATTATAAAGAAGCCATAAATGGATGGGAACAGGGTTTTAATTTTACTAAAGATAATAATGCTCAATGGAATATAAAAGTAGTTTCAATTTTCACTTTACGACCAAATGAAACAATGGCTGTTATATCGGCTACTTTGGTTATTCAAGGTGAGAATTTAGATACAGCAAATTTATTCTTTCAAACATTTAAAAGATATAACAAAAATGATTGGAAATTAATTAGAAGTTACATAGAAGCAGGAGTTTCTGTTGTTCATACAAGCGATGTGCTGTCAACAAAAGGTGGCGTTAGTTAAAAAAGAGACAGAAATTCTGTCTCTTAAATTAATTCTATTTAAATTGTAAAACCATATCAATATGCGGGATATTATCTTCTAAATAGGTTTCTGATATTGCTTGAAAGCCAAAGGAACCGTAGAATTTTCTTAAATATTCTTGCGCTTGGATTTTAACCGTTGTTTCTTTTAATTCGTTTTGGATAAAATCTAGCCCTCTTTTTAAAAGTTCCTTTGCAATTCCTTGTCCACGAAATTCTTTCTTTACTATGACTCTACCAATAGAACTTTCTGGATAGGAAACACCTGGAGGTAAGATTCTTAAATATGCAACGATTTCTCCGTCCACTTCTTTAAAAAGATGATAAGATAATGGATCCTTACCATCCACTTCGAGATACGGACAATTTTGTTCCACTACAAAAATTACGGTTCTTTCTTTTAAAATATTGTATAGTTCACTATTTGTTAACTCATCAAATTTTTTTAATTTCCAACTCATCATTTTCACCCTTTTCTTTCTATCACAAATGCAATACTTCAACATATGCATCCAATTTATCCTAGTCTTACTACATTTGCAACAAAAAATGAAAAAAAGAGAGGCAGCAGCAAATCGCAACTCTTGTCATTTAAAGCTCTTTGTAAACAAATTCTCGATATTTTACAAAGTCATTTTTTTACCCAAGTACTTACTATTCTATGAATCTCCCCATAACAACGGTATTATAGTATTTTCCATCAGAAAGAACTTTGTCATTTTCTAAAAGTCCTTCTTTTTTAAAGCCAACTTTTTCGTATAGTTGTATCGCTTTTTCATTTGTTTTCCAGAACATTTAAGGTAATTTTTTTCACTTCGTTCGCATCAGCCCATGTAATGGACTCTTTTAATAGATTTTTGCCGATGCCGTAGCCCCAATAATCCTTCAAGACACAGACCCCAAACTCTACTTTATGAGCAAATCGCTTTAATAGATTTCCTTCACACCTTGAAAATCCGACAATCTTGTCATCAACCACAGCCACTAAGAATAGGTTTTTCTTACTCTCTGTATCTATTTGGATCAATTGTTCAAATCCTTGTACATCTATGAATGCCTCGCCCTTTTCTCGGTCAAGGTTTTCAGTTTCTCCATCAATTTGCAATCTAACTTCCGACAAATCCTTCGCATCTTTATTGACTGCAGACCTAATAATATAGGTCGTCCCATTAACAATAAATTCTTGTTGATCTATTTTCATCGAATAATCCCCTCATCATTAAGTTGAACTACATTTTTTCCCATTCTCTCTTTAAAAGTGAAAAGATTAAAGCATCATGAGACTGCTTATTTTGATATAGATACCCTCTTAATAGTCCCTCTTTAGCAAAACCTAATCGTCTTAAAAGTTGTATGGATGGTTCATTTTGAGGATATGTTACAGCCCCTATTCTAAACAAATCTAAATCTTCAAATGAATAACGTAATACTTCTTTTACGGCTTCAGTCGTAATTCCTTTTCTCCAATGTGAAGGATGTATTTCATAACCAATCTCAGCCTTTTTACTCCAAGTGCTAAGGTTGTTTAATCCCAATGTGCCGACAAAATCACCTGTCTCTTTTAAAACAATGCCCCATCTTATACCTCTTTTGCTTTCATATGTATTCTGAAGGGACTTTACTATTTTTGAGGCATCATCAATACTTTTTAAACTATCCATCCCATAATATTTAGTTACTTCGTCCTTTGACATAATTTCAAAATAACTTTTAGTATGCTCCTCATTTATTTGAACTAATTCCAGTCGATTTGTTTCTAATTCAGGAAACCTCATTAGATTCTCTCCCCTCCATTTTTCATCCTTGTTATATTCAATTTCCTTATTGAACTATCCTGCCTCGTTAGTTGAATAAGAATCAGTATAAAAAAAGGACCGTATCATTACGGCCCAATTCAACTACGATATTCAATTTTAATCCAAAATAATCTCTACAATTTCATTATTCGTACCGACTCGCATTGGCATTCCCCATGTGCCGACACCTGATGTCACAATGACATGTGGACTATTCGCATTCTTTTGATAATGTCCATAATCGACTACATATATTTGGTTTGTTATTAAGCTACCGGGGAAAATTTGACCTTTATGCGTATGCCCAGATAAGATTAAATCCACATTGCTACTATATTCCTCTAAATGAATTGGGTTATGGTCTAAGACAATCAGTGGAAGTTTCGGATCAATTTTCTCTAATGAATCTTGCATATCTTTTCTCTTTAAGCCACCATACCCACGGATAGGTGACGAATCTAAACGGCCAGCTAATGCAAAGCGATCATCAATTATGACATACTCATCTTTTAGTAACATGATGTTACTATCTTTAAGCAACTTCACCATTTGATGAAATGTTTTACCACCATCATGGTTACCAAGCGTTGCGTATACACCATAAGGCGCTTCTAGTTGTTTGAATAATTCACTAACACGTTTAGGATTTTTTACAGCATCAAAATCATCATTAAAAATATCCCCTGGTATTGCAATTAAATCTGGTTTCATCGCATTTATTTTCTCAACTATTTCCTCTAGACGATTTTCTGATTGTATCGCCCCTAAATGTAAATCACTGATTACAACAATTTTCATCTTCGGTGAATCAACCGAATCCTTTGTCGAAATTTTATACTGCACTTCTTTAATCTGCGTCGCATTATAGATGCCATATCCAACAAAAGCAATCGTACAAAAAATCGCGAGTCCCCAAGAACACAAGCGGACAACTTTAGGAACAGGCGATGGAATCAGCTTACATAACTTCCCTATAAATACTACAACATCAATCACTGCAAACCATAACAATAAATAAACGAATATCCCCAACCAGTAAGAAGAAAACGTTGTCACCAACTCATTGATAGCTCCTGGTAAAGGTAAAAATTCTAGTAAATAGGAAAATGCAATAACACCATACACACACGCAAATACCCATTTATTGATCCTCGAAAAAATAAGTACAAGCCCTCTATAGAGACGATGACCAACATATAAATTGGCACCGCCATATATAAGTAGTGCGAGTGAGATTGCAAATACTATGGTCAATTTACTCATATATTCCTCCTATGCTACCAATTGCTTTGCTACGATTACTTCTTCTATATCTTTGGATTTCTTTCATACACTTTATACAATTACGACACAGCTTTCCGTTTGACTTGAGCTATAGGTGCTTATTCCCCTACCACACCATCATTATCGCGATCATCCATATATTGATATAACCAGTGATCCCTTGTTATTGGCATTTTGAAACCAGCTGCTTTTGCTTCTTTAATCGTTACTTGTCCATTACCATCTGTATCAACACTAGAAACATCTTTAGTGCCATTCGATGTATTGGACTTATTAGTACTAGTTGACTTATTTGAGGTAGTTGATTTACTTCCAGTTAACCCCAGAGATTTATTGATCTTATCCGGGTTACCATTATCAAACTCATCTACAATCTCATGCCCTCTTAAAGTGTACGTGTACTTATAATGAGAAGGAATCTGCGTTTTCGTATTAGGATATGTGATAATTGCTTCAAAATTAGTAGCCCCACCAGCTTTACGAATGGCGTCTTCCATATATGCTTGGTCACCATGTCGGTTTAGCGTACTATCTTGCGGCGTAATATTGTAAGCATTTGATACCCCTCCGAGAGAATCTGCAATAATATGACCTTCATCTAAATCTGATCTTTCGACACCAGGAACTTTTGCCTCATCAGAGTAATATCTGCCAGACGATGTTACAGGTTCGGTACGGTCATCTTGTAGAATTACTTTGTCAGCAACAACACGTATTAGCTGCCCATATTCATTCGTGAAAGCCCAATACTTCCGATTTCCAAAACCAATATCAACAACAATGTTAGGTTCACGATGACCAGACAAATTACCACCATCAACTTTAATTTGTTTGTATCCTTTGAACAATTCATCTTTTGATGGAGTTGATGTTTTTTCTGAATCTGATTTTTCACTTACAGTTGTTTGCTCTTTTTCGGTATTATTTGTTGTTACTTCTTGTGAATCTGTTTCACTTGTTGTGACTTCTTGTGAATCTGTTTCTTTACCTGTAACGGAAGCATCTTCTACGCTCGTACAACCAACGACAAAGATGGTAGTTAAAAGTAAGATTAAATAGTTTATTCTCTTTTTCATTTTAGGACTCCTTCTAATTTTTCACTGAATATTTAAGAGATCTTTGAATAAAACATATATTAACATTGTTAACCTATTTATAATAGTATATTACAATATTAATCTTATTACAGTAGGTCGAACTATGTACTGTTAAGTTTCAATAAAAATTAGTAGAGTCCATTGCATTATATTTTTCAAATATAAAATTTGGCTATTACTTGTTCATTTAACTGCTTTTATAAGCCTTCTTAAATATTTACATTTACATAAACATTGTTTCTAGTACTGAAAATGCACAATTCTGAATCACGAATTGCGCCCGATTGTGGAATAATTCATAAATTATTTATGGATGTGGAATGTTATGCTAAATAAAGAAGAGGAACAGCAAAAATCTTTGATATGATAACTACTGAGAAAACAGTTATTACTTTTAAATACTAAAGCTTTTTAATTAAGGAGAGGATATCTATGCTACTAACTGCTGAAATTACAGAGCCTCCTATCTCTGGAATGTATCCCGAAAAAATATACGATGCCACTTTTTCAACAGAAGATTGGACTTGGGTAAAATTCGAAGACGAAAACTATGATACTTTTTATGGCCAATTTCGCGGCAAACCAAGATCCGTTGCCATTTCTTCTGAAAACCAATATTGTTATGTACTTACAGATACTTTTTTATATGAACTCAATCGAGATAACCCGGACTATTTTCAAGTTAAAGATTTTATTGATGATGTATTTCGCACGATAAGAAATATTACATTATCTCCAATTGGAAAACTCATCTTATCAGACTACTATACAATTTTTATACTCAATACTCCTATTTGCCAAATATCCGGTCGATTAGAAAATGCGTTGATCGAAATCGAAAACCCTTTTAGCTTGGATGAAATTGAATTTAAAGAATGGAAAAACAATTCGCTACACATAAACGCTATAACCTTTATAATAGGTGAACCCATAAATCTCATCTACAATGCTACAACCAATCTATTTTTAGAAGATGAAAATAGTAATAACACTTATTTATGATAAATTTCACCGTGTCACTAAATGCGTTTTTATTAATAGATTATATTTTTTATCTACATTCATTATTTCAATTCCACGATCATCATAAACATGTACGATACACTTTGTACGTTGATTAATTATAAAAACATCAGGAGCGAACATACTATTTTTTCTATTTAATTGTGGACGAAGCTTTGGAAAGTCTTTATTAGCTAGTGCTTTCAATAGCAGTGATAATTTGATTTCTGAAACTTTACATGACCAAACAATTTGCTGGACTTTGATAACATCATCATCAAACAGCCACTCAAAGTTTGCTAGTTGTACCTCATGTTTTTTCTTAGGGCTTTTCATATATCTTTTAAAAATATTTGGGTAAGTCGTTTTATTTTTAAAACTGGGATAACTATTTGCTACTATAAACAGCTCATCTTCGCTTTCAAATAATAAAGACTGTACTTCCTTAATTATTTGATACGTAAGTGCATTCGTACTATCAAATGGTGATTCTATATGTAAAGCCTGATACCAATTATGATAAAAATCTGGTACTAATTTATGTCCCTCGTAATATGTATCTATAAATTGAAATTTCATTAAATATTAGAACCTCCTAAAACTTCCTTTATATATTATTAAATAATAAAAGGCATATGAACTCACTCATTTCATATGCCTAATTTAAACAGCACTTACTTATGATAAGGTTCACCGTAATGTCGCTAAATGCGGTTTTTTAAACTAAATTTAATCACGTTTCTTTGCTACATATTCTAAGAGCTGAATAAACTTTTGCTGTTCTTTTTTATTGTTTTTTAACCGTGAAACCAAAATGTTACTTTGAAGATATTTTCTCACTCTCACATTTATAAAGAAACTTTTATGATGTCGTTCATCTATGTATAAGTCATTAAACCATCTTAATTCTCTAAGCTTTTTAATATTTTTATCAATTTTCTTAGAATTTAAGTTGCTATTAGGGGAGCTAATTAAATCTGTAGATGAAAGTAAACTTAATATGACCCCTAATATTCCAATAATCGCTAAAACTATCCCTCGAAAAATTTTCCCCATTATGTTAGACTCCACTTCTTTTTTATTCCATTATAGTATAAAACCAACTAAAACATCGTTGGTTTAGTTGGTTTTATAGATACCGCACTTACTTATGATAAGGTTCACCTTGTATAATACTATAACAATAAATATTTACTCTCAACAGAAACGCCAGATTATTAAAGATTGCTATTGCTTTTGCTACATTAGATTGAAAAATACCTCTATGCTAAATTATGTACATACAATTCAAATCATCCAAAAAGTATCACTGTTAATGTGGAAACTAGAGTAACAGTAAAAGCATCGAAGACCCAACAATCTTTTAGAAAACAGCCTTATTTAATGCTCCCAATATATAACCTAGACCAAAAATCAACATAGTGTTCAATTTTGTGCATTGCTTCAAACACTCATACGCTTTATGATAATTGCAGAAACAGAACAAGGTGTTCAATTTTGAGGAGGAACAATGATTGAGTAAATTATCGAAAATGTTAATTGCGATAGCGAGTGTCATAATTATTGGATTAGTAGGGAAAGCATTTGTATTAGATGAAGAAGTGAAAGGATATTTAGTAACGTTTTTCTTCGTTGGGTCAGGGTTAGCGCTGTTACGTTTATTTATTAACGCGATGATTGGGAAAATGAAGGGAAAACATATTGTAGTGAAAATAGGATTTTTTGCGGCGCTGTTAGGTGTAGGGATACCGTTCCAAAGCTGGTTCCGTACAGAAGTTATTTTCTCAATGAGTAAAACATTTATTGTGCCAAGTGTTTCGGTAATGGTTGCTAGTGTAGTGTTAATGACAATTGTATATGGCTTGATTGGGAAACGTGTTCAAGCAGCGCGCGCAGAAGAGCCACAACTAAATTAATTTGTAAAAATGGACATCACTTCACTGTGGTGTCCATTTGTTTTCCCGGGTACACTGATATTCTTTTTAATCGTTTCTATTTGACGACTGCCTAAGATGTAAAACAAATTCCAATTATATTGATCAATAAGGAAGGTCATTTTCTCCACTTCCACTAGCTCTTTTCAATCGGTTAAACCCTCTTAATTATTTGCAAAAAAAAGAAAGCGAAGTAATCCTCCGCTCTTTAGATTCCGTTCGATTCGATGACTTGTTTGTACCAATAGAAGCTGTCCTTTTTGATACGACGCAGGTCATGAGTTCCTTCTTCATGCTGGTTAACATAGATGAACCCATAGCGTTTTTGGAAACCGTTCAGCCAACTTAGTAGATCTGTGAATGACCAAACACAATAGCCAAGAACTTCGACACCGTCTGAGATGGCTTCTTGAATTGTCTCAATATGTGCTTGTAGATACTCAATCCTGTAATCATCATGGACTTTATCCTGATCTTCTACCTTATCAAATTCACCGAGCCCATTTTCACTTATCAAAATCGGTAAATCATATCGGTTCGTGATTCGGCGAAGGCCAATCCTTAGGCCTTGTGGATCTATATTCCAATCCCAATTAGTGCGCTCTAGGTTGGGATTCACCTTAGTTTTAAACAACCCTGGAATACCCGAATCCTTTGATGTTCCCTTGATGCCTGTTGTATTCATCTCACCGGCACCCACTCCATATTCTAATGGGTTGACTTCAAATGTCGTGCTTTGATAGTAGTTTAAGCCCATAAAATCTGGCTTGCCTTCTCTTAATAAGGTAAAGTCCCTTTCTTCCACTTCTGGTGCAAGACCTTCTTCTACTAAGTAGTTCCAGGCAGCCTTCGGGTATTTCCCCCAAGTATAAATATCCATCCACCAATGGCTGTTTAGATCCTCAGCATTTTCAGCAGCCAATATATCTTGCGGCTTTGAAGAAGCAGGATAGGCTGGCGAGTACGCAAAGCTTGGGCCAATTTGACCATCCGGAACATAATGACGAAATGCTTTGATGACACTGGCATTGGCTAGATTTGCGTGGTGATTCACCTGATAAAACAGCTTTGTATCCTTTATACCCGGTGGATGTGAGCCCTCATTATACCCATGGCTTGTAAAAATATTTTGTTCATTTAAGCTGACCCAGTACTTTACACGGTCTCCAAAGCGTTTAAAACATTCCACACCATAATTGGTAAAGTCCTCAATGATTCTTCGAGATTCCCAGCCACCATATTCATCCTGAAGTGCTTGAGGCAAATCCCAATGATACAAGGTCAAGATGGGCTCAATTTGATTTTTAAGCAGTTCATTAATTAAATTATCATAAAAGGCAACGCCCTTCTCGTTAATCTCGCCTCTTCCATTCGGAAAAATACGGGGCCAAGATACGGAAAAACGGTAAGCCTTTAAGCCCATTTCCGCCATTAAATGGATATCTTCCTTATAACGATGATAGTGGTCTACAGCGACATCTCCCGTCGTTCCTTTAAATGTCTTACCGGGGATACGAACAAATTTGTCCCAATTACTCATCCCTTTCCCGTCCTTATTCCATGCACCTTCAATTTGGTAGGCAGCTGAAGCAGCTCCCCATAAGAAGTTCGTCGGAAACGGTTTCAATGTTTTATGCATTATCGTACTCTCCCTTCCACCCAGTTGTTGCTTTTCCCTTTTATACCATTGTTCTTAGAGACTCTCGAAATCTTCAAATCTAAAATGTGTCCTTCTGCCGTTGTAAAAAATGATATAGAGCACCGATTAAATTAGAATCATTGCCAAACTGACATCTTTCTACTTTAACCGTTAAGCCTTCTGATTCATACTTCATTTGCTGTAATGTTTCATTAATCTTCTCGACAAATCCCTCTCGATGACTGATTGCCCCTCCAATCAAAATCTTCTCCGGATCGAGGATGAATTGTAGATTATATATGCCAACAGCAAGTCGTCTCATAAACTTATCAATTTCATCCGCTACTTCCGAGTCCCCATTTTCAGCTAGCTTAAATATCTTTTTACCTGTAAGAACATCGGGGTCTATTCCTTTTCGTTTAGCAACCTGTTGGATTAATCCGCCTACCGCTGCTAAAGAACTAAAGGATTCTCCAGTATTCGGCCCCAGATAGTCCTCCATCAACATATACCCAAATTCTCCGGCAAAACCATTTTTCCCATGTCGAAGCTTTTTATCGAGAACCACTGCACCTCCAATACCAATACCAAGCACTATACAAAGATAATCCTTCACATCCTTTGCTGCACCAATCCAACCTTCTGCCAATCCAGCACAATTCGCATCATTTTCTAGCTCAACAGGTAACTCCGTTTTATCCTGAAGAAGGTCTTTTATATTGGGTCCATGAATATATGGAAGAGCGGACGATCCCTCAATAATCCCCGTTTCAACATTCACGGCACCTGGTATACTAATAGCCAGCCCTTTTACCAAATGGCTTTTCTTAAACTCACCCACAATATCACCAATTGTATCTATAAATTCGGCTAGACTCTTTTTAGGAGTCGGAAGGGAGGATTTTTCAATAAAACAACCTGTTTCATCCATCAGAGCATATTTTATGGCAGAACCTCCAACATCAAACACCGCGTAGTAATTCACCATATAACCTCCTGCAACCTTATTTTTTATAAAAGGCTATTTATCCAATTCTTTCTTTTGTCGTAATAGAATAGCATTTACGAAATATCTGAATTCTATTATTAAATTGAATATTTCCGGGAATCTAGCAATATAGCCGAATTTATTCAACACGATTCCCTGATTATCAATTCTGAGTCAATAAATACTGGTTTTAATTGTGACCGGTCATTAATCAAATCGTCGAGCATATAGGCGGATAATTTACCAAACTTCTCTTTATCCTGTTTCACTGTCGTTAATTTTGGATGACTATACCGACACGCTGCAATATCGTCACACCCAATTAACCGGATATCTTGAGGACAGTTCAAGCCCGCCTCTTTAATCGCTTGCAATGCTCCAAGTGCCATCATATCTGACGTAGAAAAAACAGCCTCTGGCAGCTTTTTACTTTGCAGTATTCGCTTCATTGCCACATAACCGCTTTCCTCATGAAAATCACCATATTGAATCCAATCCTCACAAATTTCCAGACCAAATTGATTCATTGCCTCTAAGAAACCTTGTTTACGATAGGTAGAAACAGGAGAATCAAACTTACCACCAATAAAACCAATTTTTTTTATGGCATGAAGATAGAGATACTCTACCACTTTTCTTGCCAAACCCACATTATCCGTCATGATATAACTTGCTTTTGGTCCTTTTAACTCGATATCTATTCCGATGCAGGGTAAGCCCTCTAAAGCTATATCGTAGGTAGCCTCCTCTACTTCTTCTCCTGCAATGATTAAACAACCATCGACATTGAAATGCCGGCATCTTGCTATATAACTGCCATTATCCGTATTAAATTTTTCGTTTGAAAACATTAAAATATCGTATCCTAGTAAACCTATATTTTTCTTAAAAGAAGATAGAATCTCATTAAAATAAGAATGGGTCATATCTACATTAATTCTACCGGCATATATTAAACCAATCAGATTTGATTTTTTTGTTGCCAATGATCTAGCAGAAAAGTTAGGCTCATACCCACTTTGGTTAATAATATCCATAACTTTTTTCTTTGTTTCTTCACTTATTCCCTTATAATTATTGATCACTTTTGAAACAGTTCCTTGCGAAACATTTGCCATTTGCGCAATATCTTTAATGGTTAAATTCATGTTAATCCCTTCTAAGTGTGAGTAATTTCTTTTATTTATTTCACAGATCCTTCAGTAATACTTGAAATAAATAACTTGTTGAATGATAAAAAGACCACTAGTAGCGGTACAGTTGCCCAAAATACACCCGACATAATCATCCCAAAGTCCACATTTCGGGTATTGCTTAATTGGGCTAATGCTACTTGAATTGTATAATTCTCCGGATCCCTCAAAACGGTAAACTGCCATAGGAACTCTCCCCATACTGCGGTAAAAACAATAATACCTACAGTTGCAATTGCTGGTAAAATAATTGGAAGGACAATGTTGCGGTAAATTCTAAAATTCGAGCAACCATCCAATTTAGCCGCCTCAATAAGTTCATCAGGTACTGATTTACTGATATATTGCCTCATGAGAAAGATTCCCAATGGATTTAAGAAGAACAAAACCATTACACCTGGTAATGTATCAAGCAAACCTGCTTTTGATATTAAGAAATATTGAGGTATTAAACCTAATTGCGGAGGAATAATCATCGTTAACAAAATTGCAATGAAAAGAATATTTTTCCCTGGGAAAGTAAACTTCGCAAATGCAAAACCAGCCAATGAACTAATGATCAAAACAACGATTGTTACAATGGCACAAATGACAAATGAGTTCCATATTGAACCGAAGAAATCAATTTGATTTAATACTTTTTTAAAATTTTCAACCAACATATTCCCAGGTGTAATCGTAGGAGGAATCGAGTTAAAGGCTGAGCTAGGTCTAGTAGCCATTACAAACATCCAATAAAACGGGAATAAAGATAATATAGAGGTAATGACTAATAAAATATAGACAAGGAGTTTGCCACTAGAAAATTTTCTTGCCCTTTCTATTATTTTCATCATCCATTCCTCCTTTTTCTTCCTATACCAGATGATAAGTATACATTGATTGCTGCAATCGCTGTGATCAATATTAATAATATGATTGCTGTTGCAGATGCGGTGCCAAAGGATTGTAATCTAAAGGCATCACGATACAAGTACATCACGATTGTCATTGCCTCATCTCTCGTAAAGGCATCATTTCCCAAAAATACAGTTGGCTCAGAAAATAATTGGAGTGCTCCCACGGTGGACGTAAAGACCGTCAATATGATAAACGGCTTCAGCATGGGTATGGTTATATGTCGGAATTGCTGTATTTTGCTTGCACCATCAATTGAAGCAGCTTCATACAAATCATTTGGGATACTTTGAATTCCAGCAAGATAAATTATCGTGTTATAGCCAACCCATCGCCAAAATACCATAATTGAAATCGCAAGTTTCGTTCCCCATTCTGACCTAGTCCAACTCACCGGATCAAGTCCTGCTAAACTTAATACATAGTTGGCTAAGGAAGATTCATGGTCACTAAACAGCACACTAAAAATGAGGGCTACCGCTACCATTGAAGTAATATAGGGCATAAAAATGGTGACTCTGAAGAAATTTCTAAATCTTAGAAATGCCATATTTAACAAGTAGGCAAAAATGATTCCAAACAAGATTTGAGGAGCGGTTCCCATGATTCCCATAACGATTGTATTATAAACCGCCTTCCAGAAAAGAGAATCAGTTAAGACAATTTTAAAGTTCTCCAATCCGGCAGGGATCATAGGGCTAAGACCGTTCCATTTTTGAAATGCTAAATAAATACTAAATATAGCCGGATACAAACCAATAATCGCAAAAATAATAAAGAAAGGAGCAATGTATAAATAGGCAGAATACATATCTTTTCTCGATTCAGACCTAACCCGCTTCTTTCTTCCCTTGACCTCATTTGTTACTGTATTCGCTTTCAGTTGAATACACCTCTTTTCCATCAAAGATGGGAGTGGCGTTCCCTACAAGACACGCCTACTCTCCAGTTTTTCTAGTAAACTATAAAGTGAAACTTCCATCAGTGGGGGTTTTCTTCATCCCCACTGATGGTTAGTTGAACCAATCGGACTTTTACGGGCAGTTATCCCCCACCTATCTTTCTCATTTCTCTCTCAACCTTGAGGTGGGGGTCTTACTGCCCGTTAATGCGGGATTAAATTATCGATTTAATAAGCCCTTAGAACGCTTAATAGCTTCTTTCCATTCTTTTTCAGGGTCTGCTCCTTTACTTTGCACGTTCTTCAAAGCATTCAAAACTTCTGAATAAATTGGGAAGTATTTTTCACCTTTATAAACAGCTCCATTAATATCTTGTGCAGCTTTTGCAAATACAGGTGCAGTTGATTGTCCTCCAAAGAATTCATCTTTATTTGTTTTGAAATCTTCCATTTCATAGACCGATTGTGCAGAAGGGAATAGTCCCTTGTCTTTGAAGGATTTCAGTTGATTTTCTGGAGAAACTAACCACGCTGTAAATTTATATGCTTCTTCTGCATTTTTTGTTTCGCTTGGAATGGAAATGAAAGATCCTCCCCAGTTCGCTGCAAATTCAGATGGCAGTGTTGCCACTCTCCATTTACCGATTGCTTCTTGCGCATTACCTTCCATCCAGCCCTTTAACCAGCCAGCTCCTAACTCAGCAGCGAATTCTCCTTTATTTACGGCATTCGCCCACTCCGGTGACCACATCTCAAATTTACCAACAATCCCCAGTTTGTTTAACTTTACGGCATAATCATAGGCATTTTTAACGGCATTTCCATCCTTTTCTAATAACAACTCGCCTTTATTATTAAGAAATGTTGTTTCTGCACCGTCCAAGTAAGCTCTGAATGCCATTTCAATACTATCTATAAATACCTTACCTGTTTTTTCTTTCACTTTAAGCCCTGCTTCTTCAAATGCAGTCGGAGAATTAATGGATGCTGCCACTTCTTCCGGATCAGTTGGCAACCCTGCTTTCTCAAATAGATCTACCCGATAGTACAAGGCTTTCGGTCCAATATCCGTCGGCAAACCAATCAAGAAATCACCACTATCGTTCTCACCTGTTTTCCATTTCCAATCTAGGTACTGATCTTTAATATCATTTGCACCAAGGTCATATAAGTTTTCAAAACGGTCTTGTGCCGTTTTAAAACGGTCTAATTGGTCAATTTCTAACATGGCAATATCGGGTGCTCCGCTTCCAGCAGATAAAGCAGTAAATAATGCATCATGATGTTCTGCGGTTTCAGCAGCCCTTACTTTAACTTTGACACCAGGATTTTCTTTTTCATACTCTTTTGCCAAATCTTCATAATTAGTAGCACCAAATGTCCAAAAATTCAGAGTAACTGTATCTTTGCTTTTACCATTTTCTGAAGAAGTCTTTTCATTACATGCTGCTAATGACAACGCCAGAGCCGTAGATAGTCCGATAGCAATCAGTTTTTTAAGGCTTTTCAATTGTGATACCCCCATTATTGTTTTATTAAACATTCCCCGAATACATACTTTGAGCGATTCTTATATGTACCGACCCCCTTTTACTACGCTAATCTTGAAAAATATGAAATAGCAATAGGACTCCCCATAGAAATCGGTTTCTATAAAAGTTCATATAAATTTAAACGCCCAAAGATGAAACCGTTTTCAAATTTGATTATATATGTAACATCTTCTAAAATCAACCAATTATTTTAAATTATCAGAATATTTTTAGAAACCGCTTTCTCTATTACCTTTCGAAACTATAAAAATAAACCGCGCACAATTGAGAGACAGTAATATAAGCATTTATTTTAATACATAACAAAAGTTCTCCCTTATTAATCCTAAGTCTACGATAAATCTGCTCCACTAATACCAGTTCTGATACGGTAGTGGTTAAGCTTTTACTTTTATGTATGACCATTTAAGAAGGTCGTTGTTTCTAAGGTTCTGTCATTCCAACAATATATTTAGCTTCTTTTTGAGAGATTGCTTTAATCACCCCAGAGGAGATTTCTGTATTGGTTAACCATCTCGTTTGGTCATTTTCTCTCACAAAACCCAATTGCACTTGAGAATAGGTACAATTTTTAGGTACACTGATATTCTTTTTGATCGTTTCTAAATTTGAACGACTGCCTAAAATGTGAAGCAAATTCCAATTACTTTTCTGTTTGGAAACCACATTCATAATTGTAGAAAGAGCATCAGGAGCAGTGGAATGCACCCATGCAACGACTATATCAATATCACCGATTTCTCTTATTTGTTCTTCTATTGCCAATTTCAAATCATTCGTCTCATGATAGTCTAAATATAAAGGATTAATGTTCTTACATTGATCGATAAGGAAATCCATTTTCTTCTTACTTCTCCCAATGACAGTTACATCATCATATTGGCTAGCCAACCAAACGGATGCTTCCTTGAACATTCCACTACCCCCGATAATAAGTGCATGGCTCATAGAATTACCTCCTTTGTCTTTACCCTATTCAAGTAAAATTACTATTGTTCGCCAACTTACAATTCATGTAGCATTATACCGACAAACTACATCTTCAACCTTTCCGAAAACCAACTGAGCGCTTTTTGCTCCATTTCACTTACAAATTTCTTTTTTGCTGGACTATAATCACTTGTAGTTTCGTAGCGTTGCGCCAACTCTTCTTTAAAACGACTGTACTCAGCTACTTCTTGAGGATGATTTCTTAAATAATCTCGAAAGATCAAATGCCGTTCAATTTCAGGATTGTCAAATTGGTAAAAATGGATATGGTGAGTTCTGTTCTCGCCACCTTTTCTAAATAACCTCCTACCTGTAATCCCCCATTCCCCAGCAACATCATAACCAAGGTACTCCATTTGCTTATTGTATAAGTCCACCTTCTCTATCGACTTAACAATACACATCATATCGATTACAGGTTTTGCTTTCATTCCATAAACTGATGTACTTCCAAAATGCTCGCATTTGATGATCTCGTCGCCAAATATTGTTTTCAGAAACTCTGCCTCAATTTGAAACATTTCAGGCCAATCTACATTATATTCTGTAAGGCGTACTTTCATAGTAGTATCCTCTCCTTATAATTCTTAATAATATGGCGACAGCAAAAACACCTGGATGAGTTTGATTATTTATTGACTATTTCTCACTAACCAACATCTCTCTTCATAATAGATGTTCCTTGTTGTATAATTTCTAATATTCGGTTAAATGTTTAAGAAAATCCATTTTCTTCTTTCTTCTCCCAATGACAGTTACATCATCATATTGGCTAGCCAACCAAACAGATGCTTCCTTCAACATTCCACTACCCCCGATAATAAGTGCATGGCTCATTGAATGACCCCCTTTTTCTTTAACTTTCTCCTCGTATATTAGTAGTAAGAGCTCTTTCCGATAGAATTTCCAGTTGATCCGGACAACTGGTGATTCAATTGGATTTCCTATAGGAAGTGTCGCCTTTTGGCTCCCTCACTCTTTTTATGTTTTACCTGTTTGACCCTGG
>NZ_QWUA01000016.1 GCF_003576525.1 Rummeliibacillus sp. POC4
ATATCATGTCGTTATCTTAACGACTTATATATCTTATCATATCCATTTTTAAAAGTCAAGAACTTTTTTCAGGATTTATAAGTTTATATTTTTTTGATTTGTTTTCTCATTGCGAGTCAACGTTGATAACTATACGCTGTTTATATATATATGTCAACACTTTATATCAAAAAAGTTTTAAATAACATTCTCCAATCATATATATATTGACGAGGTGAGTGTTCTGATTAAAAGAATAATTATATCAACTCTTATTATGATGGCTTTATTGTTAATGTTTATACCTTCAAAAGGTACAATATCAGAGGTTTTTCGTTTAACTAACGAACCTAATATTATTACAAAAGGCAACTATGGTATGTCATTAACTATTGATTTATCTTATGCTGATGCAAAATTTATCGAATGGTTAAACGAAGTAGAAGCACCGTATCCATTACTAATGGTAGATCCCGAATTATTAGAGAGATCTCCAACACTAGTAAAAATGATTAAAACAAAAAACATCCCAATAGGCTTGCTAGGAAAAAGCAGTGAGTTCTATGAGGCAAATCCTTCTCAACTTAAAAAAGATATCAGTACTTTTAACTCAATTATGAAAAAGCCGCCTCTTTGGTTTAGAACAAAGGATTATGTTTTTTCACCAGACGTTATAAAGGTATTATGGAAAGAACAAATTAATATGCTTGGCGCTTCTAAAATACAAACTGACAATAGCAAGTTAAAGCTAGTACATGGTGACATAGTATCTATACCCTATCATCAAGAAGAAAGGATAAAATTGCAAAACATTAATCAATTAATCCAAAATAATTCATTCCAATCGATTGAAGAAACTATATTTGGATATTCACTCAAAACGAAGAGCTATCCTTAACCCGCCCTCCCATATTATTCATAGCATTTAGAAATGTTACAAGATATTTGGGATAATAAAAAAGGCTATCTCATAACAATCATTCGTTATGAAACAGCCTTTTTATTTTACTTTGCCTTATTTCCTTCTAATTTTCTTCGAGTAGCCCGACGTTCTTCTCTTTTCATTAAATCCTCAGCTGACTTCGCATTATACTTCGGTAATTCAAGAAGTTGAAATGCATTAACAGCAAGAATCGGGAATAATAACAATGTAATGTACTCGTTACCTCCAGATGAACGTACCCATAATGCAATAAGCCATTCAATTATACTGACAAAAATCATAAAGAATAATGCGGAAATTAAAATATGCTTTTTACCAGTCATTTTCACTTTCTTAATAGCAGTTAAAGTAGCAATTACAATCAATAATAGCAATAAACCTATGTAAAGAAGCCAATCACTAGCGTTATGTGCATATGGCTTAAAACGGAATAAAACAACATCGACTAAAGCCACGAGCATCAATAATAATTGTACCCAGTTCCATAAAGTCAATGAGCGGCAAATATTAACACCGATTTGATGGACTGTTAAATATGCAAAATACCCCATTTGACAAACCATACTCATTGTAAAGCCTAGGAACACAAACCACAGTAAACCGAAAAGAGCCTCTCCCCATTCACCATTTGAAACATGTTGAGCATAAAAATCTCCCCAACGTACGATCAAGCTCATCAATCCAGTGACAACGCCACCAATAATGAGGGCTCTTAAAGCAAATTTAAACCAATTTCGTATCGTCACGATTAAACTGCCTCCGTTTTTTCAAGTTCTTGTTCCATTCTATCAACGAATTTCGAAAAAATCTATTTATCACCGCATTTCATACATATTCCATTAAGAATTGTGAACAATAATTGAAACAACTACGCTAAAGCGAGGGAAGCAATATGTACAAAAAGCACATTATTATTACACTTCTATTTGTTATTTTATCTGGTTGTTCCGCTGCCCCCCAACAGAGCCAATCTTATGATGATATAAAGAAGTCAACACTTGATGCCTTACAAACAGAGGAAGGTAAAAAAGTGATTCGACAGTTATTAGAAGATCCAACGATGAAGGATTTACTTGTTTTAGAGCATGATGACGTGAACAAAGCTGTTCAAGAAACGTTGATGTCTAAAAAAGCTGAAGAATATTGGAAAAAGCAATTTGAAGATCCTAAGTTCCGTGAAACCTTTGCAAAAAGCATGAAAAAAGAACAGCAAAATCTGATGAAAGATTTGATGAAAGATGATACTTTCCAAAAAGACTTAGAACAATTCTTCTCACAGCCCGATATGCAAAAACAGCTTGAAAAAATTATGAAATCATCGAACTCAAAAGAGGAATTAAAGAAAGTAATTGTCGAGGTTATCAATAGCCCTTTAATGCAAGAAAAATGGACGAAACTCATTCAATCTGCGGGTGAAAAAACTGGTGATGAAAAATCACAATCCGGTGGTGGCGGCGGAGGTAGTTCTTCTGGAGAAAAAGGACAAGGACAAGGATAAGTAAAAAATTTAAGGATGTATCTAAAGTGACCTTCACTTTAAGCTACATCCTTTTTATCATTATTCTTTATCTAATTTATCAATTACACGTTGTGCAATCTCTAAATATGTTTGTCCTGTTGGATGATTTTTAGCATATACAGATGGAGCAAAGTCAACTTCATTCCAATCTGGTTGACCTAAAGGAATTTGTCCAAGAAGATCAGTACGAAGCTCATCCGCTAGTTTAGGACCTCCACCTTGACCAAATACATATTCTCGTTCCCCTGATACTTCAGATTGGAACCAAGACATATTTTCGATAACACCTAAAATGTTATGTTCAGTTTTTATCGCCATTGCCCCAGCACGAGCTGCTACAAATGCTGCTGTAGGGTGTGGAGTAGTAACAACGATTTCATTTGATTCAGGTAACATTTGATGAATATCTAAAGCTATGTCACCTGTACCTGGTGGTAAGTCTAATAGTAAATAATCAAGGTCTCCCCATTCTACATCGCGGAAGAATTGATCTAATACTTTACCCAACATTGGACCACGCCATACTACTGGTGCATTATTTTCCACGAAAAATCCCATTGAAATCATTTTGACACCAAAACGTTCAACTGGAATAATGCGATTTTCTTTAACAACAGGCATAGTTTGTACACCCATCATATCAGGAACACTAAAGCCATAAATATCTGCATCGATTAGACCCACTTTTTTACCTAATCGAGATAATGCTACAGCTAAGTTTACAGCAACAGTTGATTTACCAACGCCACCTTTACCAGATGCAATTGAAATAAAATTGACTTTATTCAATGGTGACAATAAATCCTGTGCATCTGCACGAGTTGCAGTACCACGGAATTTTTCAATAGCTTCTGGTGAGAGTTCTGAGAATCGAATACCGACAGTTTTACATCCTGCACCTTTTAATACATTTACTATTTCCATTTGAAGCGTAAGTTGTTCGGGTGTATTTGTCTTTGCAATCGCAATTTTTACACTAACATGTTCTTTCTCTTCCTTAATAGAAACTTCAACAATACCGCCAGTTTCTGTTAATGTTTTATGTAAAAAAGGATCTTTTAATGCTCCAACTAATTCTCGAACTTGTTGTTCATTAATCACTGTAGACACTCCTTCAATTATCATTTCGATTTTAGTATATCATAACGCTTTCAAAAAGGTATTAATACGCTACTCATTCTACAATCGAATCAGAGTAACGCTCAATCCCTTCTACTATTGCTTCTGCCATTTTTTGTTGATAATCTGATGAAGACAGTAATTCCGCTTCTTCTGGATTGCTTAAAAAGCCCGTTTCTACTAGAACTGATGGCATTGTAGCTTTTTTCAGTAAATACACTTGTTTTATAGCTAATGCTTCACGATCAGTATTCTTTAGATTCTCTTTTATAGAACTTTGAATCGCTTTAGCTAAAAGTTCGCCCGCCGGATGGCCGTCCTTATGATAAAATACTTGAGCACCACGCCACTTTGATTGTGGAATAGCATTTGCATGAATGCTCAGGAAAAGATCCGGCTTGGCCTCATTTACTATTCTTTCCCTTAAGAAAATATCTTCTTTTTTTCTTTCCCTAAGTGTTGAATAGTCTGCATCAGGCTTATGCTCTGCAATTACATCCTCATCCTTTGTGCGCGTCATGATCACTGTTGCACCTTTTTTCTTTAATAGCTTTTCCACGTTTTTTGAAATAGCCAGTGTTACATCCTTCTCAATTAGTTCAGACGTAGAAGCCCCACCATCAATTCCGCCATGACCAGCATCTATTGCAATTTTGACTCCTCCTAAAGTTTCTGAAATGAAGAAACCACGATTAGATGCTTTTGTTTCATAAACAACTAGTAGTATACAAGCTACTAATACTACACTCCATATGAGCCAACGTTTCAATCATAGACACCACCTTTTACACTAACATATGCCAGATTGAGAGTGTATATACCGTTTCATTTAATGAATCTCTATCCATGATATTAGCCAACTTTAATTGATAGAAATACATAAGCAAATCAACTTTAATATATATTATTTGATAAGTATCAGTTATATTCTGAATATCTTTTAACGACTATGCGTTTTTTCTTTGTAAAAAGGAGATACTATATATTCTATTCAATATAGAAAATCATCTATATTTACTTCAATCGATTAAAAAGGCTTTTACCATTCACTTACAAATATAAGTACCTTATGAACACCCAATTGGTTTTAAAACGCAAAAAACCCTTTCTCGAGAAAACGAGAAAGGGTTTGAAAACGCTGATATATAAGAAATATTAACGTTTTGAGAATTGTGGTGCACGACGAGCACCTTTAAGACCGTATTTTTTACGTTCTTTCATACGAGGGTCACGAGTAAGTAAACCTGCTGATTTAAGTGCTGGACGGAAATCAGGGTCAACTGTTAGTAACGCACGAGCGATACCATGACGGATTGCGCCAGCTTGACCTGTAAAGCCACCACCATTTACGTTTACGTAAACATCATAGCTACCAAGAGTTTCAGTTGCTACTAATGGTTGTTTAATAACTTCGCGTAAAGATGCGAATGGGACGTAGTTTTCAACGTCGCGGTTGTTGATAACGATTTTGCCTTCGCCTGGTACTAAACGTACGCGGGCAGTTGAGCTTTTACGACGACCAGTGCCGATATATTGAACTTGTGCCAAGGTTGTATCCTCCTCTAATTATTATCCGCGAAGCTCGTAAGCTTCAGGTTTTTGTGCAGCATGTGGATGTTCAGAACCAGTATAAACGTGTAGTTTGTTGAACATTTGACGACCTAAAGAGTTTTTAGGAAGCATGCCTTTGATTGCTAATTCCAACATTTGAGTTGGGTATTTTTCTTTCATTTCGCCTGCTGTGCGAGTTTTTAAACCGCCAGCAAATTGAGTATGACGGTAGTAAATTTTACCTTTTAATTTGTTACCAGTTAACTCAATTTTATCAGCGTTGAGAATGATCACGTGATCACCTGTGTCAACGTTTGGTGTATAGATTGCTTTATGTTTACCACGTAAAAGAGCAGCTACTTCTGAAGCTAAACGACCAAGAGTTTGGCCTTCAGCGTCTACAACTAACCATTTACGTTCTACTTCGTGACCTTTAGCCAAGAATGTTGTACGCATTTTAGTATCCTCCTACAATTTTCAAATTGTTTCTATTACTCTGTTCCAATTGTTTTCTTTATCCTCAAAAGTAAGATTCGGGGCTTATCTTGTGGGGTAATGAAAATACCATATGTCATCTTACAACATATAGCAATGTAAGTCAAGTATTTCACAAAAAACGCCTGGAAATGTTGCTTCAATCTTCATAGTGCACGTTTTCAAGGTATAAACCCTGTGCTGGCGCAGTTTTGCCGGCCTTTCCTCTATCCATAGAAGCAATAATCTCAGCTAATTGTGCAGACTTACGCTTGCCAATCCCAACTTCCCATAATGTACCAGCAATAATACGTACCATATTATACAAAAAGCCATTTCCTTCAATAACCATATGCAATTCTTCTCCATGCCACTCGAATGTTAACGAAGAGACTGTACGTACTTTATCCTTTACGCTTGTGTTTGCGGCACAGAAACATGAAAAATCATGTGTCCCTAGGATATACTGTGCTGCTTCCTCCATTGCTGCAACATCTGGCTTCATCCCGTTAGTATGTGTAACATAAAATCGTCTAAATGGGCTCTGTATGTCCTCACAAGACCAAATATAGCGATATCTTTTTCCATGTACACTATAACGTGCATGAAAATCAGAGGTTACTTCTTCTACTTTCAATACACGAATATCTTGTGGTAATTGTACGTTTAATGCCCGAGCATAACGATCAAGTGGAATAGACAATGTAGTATCAAAATGGATAACTTGTCCCGTTGCATGTACCCTAGCATCTGTTCTACCACTAGCTGTCACATGAATAATTTCACCTTTATGCATTTTTGTAAGTACCTTCTCAATTTCCTCTTGTACAGTTCTTTGCTTCGGTTGCACTTGATATCCTGAGAAATTAGTACCGTCATATGCAATTGTAGCTTTGATTCTTCTTTTCATATTAAGCAATCTCCTATTTCTTTTAACTACGCAAGTACACTAATATAGCTGCCATTACCACGATAAAGAGAAGTGCTAAAGTATCTCCTAATCGCCATTTCAACTGGCGATAACGGGTTCTTCCTTCCCCTCCACGGTAACCACGAACCTCCATAGCAGTAGCTAAGTCTTCTGCTCGTTTAAATGCACTAACAAAGAGGGGCACTAGTAATGGTACTACCGCTTTTATTCTTTCTTTAACAGGACCCGTGGTAATATCGGAACCTCTTGCCATCTGTGCTTTCATAATCTTGTCTGTCTCATCCATCAATGTTGGTATGAAACGTAAAGATATCGACATCATTAATGCTAATTCATGTACTGGAAGATTTAACTTTTTAAGAGGATTTAAAAGCACTTCCATCCCATCAGTAATCGAAATAGGTGAGGTCGTTAAAGTTAAGACTGATGTTACAAAAACCAGAACTAAGAAACGAATTGAAATGTATATACCCTGTCTAAGACCTTCTTCGTAAATATGGATAAACTTCCATTCGAAGATTAGTGGTCCCTCTTTTGTAAAGAATATATGCAATAAAAAGGTAAAGGCCATCAAGATTATAATAGGCTTTAATCCATTAATTAAAAAATATAATTTAATCCGAGACATTAAAATGATTAGTAATGTAAAGGCGAATAGCGCTATATATGTAGGCGTATTATTCGCTAAAAAAACTACAATGATAAAGGCAAATACAAATATTAGTTTCGAGCGTGGATCCAATCTATGAACAAACGAATCTCCTGGTATGAAACGTCCAAAAATCATTTTATCCATCATTGACAATCACGCTCCTCTCGTATCAATTGCGCAATTGACTTTGCCAACTCTTCTTCAGTTAAACAAACATTTGGAAGCTTACGACCTATTTTCTTTTCAAATTGATGTTGAAAATGGACTATATGAGGCAGTTCTAAACGATAATTGGCTAATTGCTCTGCGTCACTAAAGATCTCCTCTGGACTACCCGTTAATACACAACGACCTTCATGCATAATTGCAATATGATCTGCATAACGTGCTGCATCTTCCATACTATGCGTTACGAGAATGGTTGTTAAATGTCTTTCTTGATGCAACTGATAGAACAATTCCATAATCTCCATACGGCCTCTTGGGTCTAACCCTGCGGTTGGCTCATCTAAAACAATCACTTCTGGCTCCATTGCTAAAACACCAGCTATAGCAACTCGACGCATTTGACCGCCTGATAAGTCAAAAGGTGATTTCTCAAGAACTGATTCTGGAAGGCCTACAAGCTGTAATAAAGTATGTGCCCTCTTAATAGCTTCTTGTTCTGGCACACCAAAATTCATAGGTCCAAAAATAATATCTTTTAGTACAGTTTCTTCGAATAATTGATGCTCTGGAAATTGAAAGACAATACCTACTTTTTGACGTACTGGTCGTAGATCTTTTTCTTTCTTACCAGCATTAATTGTTTTATCACCAATGCGTACTGAGCCATCTGTTGGTTTCAATAATGCATTTAAATGCTGTAGTATGGTTGATTTGCCTGACCCGGTATGCCCGATAATGGCTTGATAACTACCTGAAGGGATAGCTAAATCTACATCAAATAACGCTCTCTTTTCAAAAGGAGTATTTGGTGCATATGAAAAGCTTACTTTTTGAAGTTCGATATCCATAAATCATTCACCAACTGTTCTTCCGTCATATGTTCACCTTGAAGTTGTACACCCGCTGCTTTTAAAAGTTTTGTAAGCTTCATTGCAAATGGTAAATCTAATCCAAGTTCAACTAATTGATCACCTAATGAAAAAATTTCAGATGGAGTACCTTCAGCAAACATTTTTCCACCATTCATAAATATTAAACGATCAGCCATAATTGCTTCTTCTAAATCATGTGTGATTGATAGTACCGTCAAACCTGTTTTCTCACGTAATGCTCTTACAACTGAAAGAACTTCTTGACGTCCTTGAGGATCCAACATAGACGTTGCCTCATCCAAAATAAGCAGTCGTGGTTGTAATGCAAGTGCACCCGCAATCGCGACACGTTGTTTTTGCCCACCAGATAAATGCTGTGGCTCATGATTTAAAAAAGCATCCATTTTGACTTGTTTTAATGCCTCATGTACGCGTTGAACCATATCTTCATAAGGTACGCCGTTATTTTCTAAAGCAAATGCTACATCATCCTGTACAGTAGCACCTACAAATTGATTGTCAGGGTTTTGAAAAACCATTCCTATTTGAGAACGAGAATCCCATAGGTTTTCTTCATTTAATACTTTCCCCATCACTTTCACAGTGCCACTCTGAGGAAATAGGAGACCATTAATAAGCCGCGCAATAGTGGATTTGCCTGATCCATTGTGACCAACAATGGCAATCCATTCACCTTCTACTACATGGAAAGAAACATTCTCTACTGCATTTTTTACTTGCGGTTCATCTGGTGCATATGTAAAAGTCACATTATTCAGTGATAGAATTTCATGCATTTGTTTTAACTCCTCTCACTAGACTATCCTAAGCTCTACTCTTCTATAACTTACACTGTTTTATGTATGATTACTAGTTGGAAATAATTTTTCTTAAAAAAATACGACTTTGTCCTTTATGGGATAAAGTCGTATTTAAAAAAATTAACAAAAAAAAATAAAAAAGCGCGCACCCCATTCAGAGAAACGCGCTAATTGGATATCTCCCGTTCGAAGGTTGCTCAGACCTTAAACGTGAATGGGGTGCGTAGAGCTAAACGAGACAGCACTTATGTCTGCTCATCATAACGCTCAGCTTTTAAATTTGTCGTATAAATCTTCTTTTTGAAAAAAAGAGGGTGTAAGTTCATATTGTTGTGAACAAGTACACCCTCTCCCAATCGTTATAATTAAACTAATTCAATTACAACAACAGGTGCACCGTCACCACGGCGAGGTCCCATTTTCATAATACGAGTATAACCGCCTTGACGGTCAGCGTAGCGTGGTGCTACATCATCAAACAATTTTTGAAGTGCAAAAACTGTAGATTCATTACCTTCAGCATCAGTTGAAGTTGCTACTTCATGACGGATAAATGCTGCAGCTTGACGACGAGCGTGTAAGTCACCGCGTTTACCTAAAGTAATCATTTTTTCAACTACTGAGCGTAATTCTTTCGCACGAGTTTCTGTTGTTTCAATGCGCTCGTTAATGATTAAGTCAGTTGCTAAATCACGTAACAAAGCTTTACGTTGAGAACTTGTACGTCCAAGTTTTCTGTAACCCATGGATGTTTCCCTCCTTCGTTCAATTACTGATCTTTCATATCTTTATAGTCGCTTAGTCTTCTTCTCGTAACCCTAAACCAAGCTCTTCTAACTTCGCTTTTACTTCTTCTAATGATTTACGTCCTAAATTGCGTACTTTCATCATATCGTCTTCAGACTTGTTAGCAAGTTCAAGAACAGTATTGATACCAGCGCGTTTTAGGCAGTTGTAAGAACGAACAGAAAGATCTAGTTCTTCAATAGTCATCTCTAGAACTTTTTCTTTTTGATCTTCTTCTTTTTCAACCATGATTTCAGCAGTTTTTGCTTCATCTGTTAAACCAACGAAGATATTTAAGTGCTCGGTTAATATTTTCGCTCCGAGCGAAATCGCCTCTTTTGGACCGATGCTGCCATCTGTCCACACATCAAGTGAAAGTTTATCGTAGTCAGAAGATTGTCCAACTCGAGTATTTTCAACTGTGTAGTTGACGCGTGAAACTGGAGTGTAAATAGAGTCGATCGGGATCACGCCGATAGGAAGATCCTCACGTTTGTTTTGATCAGCTGGAGTGTATCCACGTCCACGTTGCGCATACATACGCATACGAAGATGACCATTATTAGCAACTGTTGCAATATATAGATCTGGGTTTAATACTTCTACATCACTGTCATGCGTAATATCCGCAGCAGTTACAACCCCGTCACCTTTAAAATCAATTTCAATGACTTTTTCTTCGTCAGAGTAGATTTTCAAAGCTAGCTTTTTAATGTTCAATATAATTGATGCAACATCTTCTACAACGCCTTCAATAGTAGAGAATTCGTGTAGTACGCCGTCAATTTGAATTGAAGTTACAGCAGCTCCTGGTAAAGAAGACAGAAGGATACGACGTAGTGAATTACCCAAAGTAGTTCCATACCCACGTTCAAGTGGTTCTACAACAAATTTGCCGTATTTTAAATCATCACTGATCTCTACGGTTTCAATCTTTGGTTTTTCAATTTCGATCATTCAATTTACCCTCCTTCAAAACATCGAATATATGGTATTATTTCCATTTAAATCGAATGTCAATCAATCATTTAAAAAATATTATCCATTTGTGTATAAAAAGTGTACTCAATACAAACAAGAGTTGCAACTATTATACACGACGACGTTTTGGTGGGCGGCAACCATTATGAGGAACTGGAGTTACATCTTTAATAGCTGTAACTTCTAAACCTGCAGCTTGAAGTGCACGGATAGCAGCTTCACGACCTGCACCAGGACCTTTAACAGTTACTTCTAAAGATTTTAAACCATGTTCTAATGATGCTTTAGCAGCAGTTTCAGCAGCCATTTGTGCAGCGAATGGTGTAGATTTACGAGAACCTCTGAAACCTAGTGCACCAGCTGAAGACCAAGAAACAGCATTACCTTGCATATCTGTAATGGTTACAATTGTGTTATTAAATGTAGAACGGATGTGTGCAATACCTGATTCGATATTTTTTTTCACACGACGTTTACGAGTTTGTTGTTTACGTGCCATGTTAAGAATAAACCTCCTTTACCTATTATTTTTTCTTGTTAGCTACAGTTTTACGAGGACCTTTACGAGTACGTGCGTTGTTTTTAGAATGTTGTCCGCGTACTGGTAAACCGCGACGGTGACGCATACCTCGGTAAGAACCGATTTCCATTAAGCGTTTAATGTTAAGAGAAGTTTCGCGACGTAAGTCACCTTCTACTTTGTATTTGTCAACTTGTTCACGGATTTTGTTTTGTTCGTCTTCTGTTAAGTCGCGAACACGAGTATCTTCTGAAACACCTGCATCTGCAAGAATTTTCTTAGCAGTAGTGTTACCGATACCGAAAATGTATGTTAATGAAATTACAACGCGTTTTTCGCGTGGAATGTCAACACCAGCAATACGTGCCATGTAAGATGTACACCTCCTTGGGAATTATCCTTGTTTTTGTTTGTGTTTAGGATTTTCACAGATTACCATTACTTTACCGCGTCGGCGAATAACTTTACATTTTTCGCAGATCGGTTTCACAGATGGTCTCACTTTCATCTAACCTAACCTCCTTAGTGGTCCGGAGTGCAAAAGATTATTTAAAACGGTATGTGATACGACCGCGAGTTAAGTCATATGGAGATAACTCAATTGTTACCTTATCTCCAGGTAAGATGCGAATAAAGTGCATACGAATTTTGCCTGAAACATGTGCAAGAACTGTATGACCATTTTCTAATTCTACCTTAAACATCGCGTTTGGCAAAGTTTCAACAACTGTGCCTTCGATTTCAATTACATCGTCTTTCGCCATCGACCCTGTCTCCCTTCTATATGCAATTCATGAACTATCGCCAAATTCTTTCGGAATCCGCTGCAAGTTTTACTACTTTTCAACATATGTTTGGTTTGTATGAGAGATGTTCGAAAGACGCTCATCAGGCTTCGCTTCTCGAACCAAGATATATAGATGCAGGGTTTACCTGATTCTCACACGCTCCCCGGCTACCCTGGATGAGATCCTGCATACCCGTTTACACAGATACTTTTCCACGAAACTCATTATACCCTTTCAGAATAAAGAATGCATCAAGGATATATATGGTATCCCTAAGATACAAATAATTCTTCAGTGCATAGACCGGGTACAATATGCTTTTGCAGCTCTCGAAAATGAATTTTCGCTATGCTACCACATACTCCCGCGATTGCAGATATCTGCGCACTTCATCGGGTATTAGTTGCGGTTGCCTTTTAATAGAGCATCAATATCAGCAAATACATCATTGATATCTTGCTGACCATTAATGTTAGTTAAAACATTTTTCTTACCATAAAAATCAAGTAACGGTTGAGATTGCTTGATATTTACTTCCAGACGGTTAGTGACCGTTTCCGGATTATCGTCTGCTCTTTGATAAAGTTCTCCTCTATCTTTATCACATTTTCCTTCCTCTTTAGGAGGATTGAAAACTAGATGATAGGAAGAGCCACATACTTTACAGATGCGACGACCTGTTAAACGTTTGACCAATTCTTCTTTTTCTACTTCGATGTTAATAACATGTTCTACTTGTTTTCCAAGATCAGTTAGAATTCCATCTAAAGCCTCAGCTTGACCAGTAGTACGTGGGAAACCATCTAATAGAAATCCTTGATCACAATCAGGTTGACTTAAACGTTCACGAACGATACCAATCGTTACTTCATCAGGTACCAAGGCACCTTTATCCATAAACGATTTAGCTTTAAGTCCTAATTCCGTACCATTTTTAATAGCTGCACGGAACATATCGCCTGTAGAAATATGAGGGATATCGTATTTCTCAATAATTTTATCTGCTTGAGTACCTTTACCAGCACCAGGCAAACCCATTAAAACGATATTCATACGGACTGCCCCCAAATATTAGTATGAAGGTTTTTAGGAACGAATAACGTTCCAAAAAACCGACTTTTATTTCATAAAACCTTTGTAGTGTCGTTTTACAAGTTGAGATTCTAATTGTTTCATCGTTTCTAGTGCAACACTAACTACGATTAGCAAACTAGTACCACCAATTTGTGCAGATGATGGAAGATTTGCAATATTGATAAACAAGATTGGAAGAACTGCCACAACTGACAAGAAAATAGCACCTACAAATGTTAAGCGATATAAAACAGAAGTTAAATAATCTTGTGTACTTTTACCTGGACGTATGCCCGGAATATAAGCACCTTGTTTCTTAAGATTATCTGAAACTTTTTCTGGATTAACTTGAACGAATGCATAGAAATACGTAAACGCAACGATTAACGCTACATATATGATCATTCCAAGTGGTTGAGAATAATCAAACGTTCTTTCAATAAATCCAGTTATTTTATTATCTTCAAAGAAAGTAGCAATCGTTCTAGGTGTTACAAGAAATGCAACAGCAAAGATTACCGGGATAACCCCAGCAGAATTGACTTTCAATGGAAGATGCGATTGTTGAGCACCACGTTGTGCACCAGAACCTTTTGCATATTGAATTGGAATTTTACGATTCGCTTGTTGAACATAAATAACTCCAACTACAATTGCTAGAGCTGCTAATGCAATAATTACAAGTTTGATAATGTTGATAAATAATTGTTCACCAGCATCTTCAAATTGCTGAGCATAAATTTGGTTCACTGTTGTAGGTAACGCAGCAACGATCCCAGCGAAGATAATAATGGAAATACCATTTCCAACACCTTTTTCTGTAATCTGTTCACCTAGCCATAATAAGAACGCTGTACCAGCAGTTAACACGATTGCAATTGTTAAGTAAGTCATTACGCCTTCTTCTCTAATCAATGAACCGCCGTACATACGGTTAAAACCGTAAGACATAGCGATTGATTGAATAAATGCAAGTACAATTGCAAAATAGCGTGTAAATTGAGCGATTTTTTTACGCCCAACTTCACCTTGTTTTGACCACTCGGTGAACTTCTTCACAACATCCATTTGTAACAGTTGAACAATAATTGATGCCGTAATATAAGGCATAATCCCCATCGCAAAAATAGAGAAGTTTTTAAGTGCTCCACCACCGAAAGTATTCAAGAAACCAACCAAGCTATATTGATCAGTTTGTTGTAATACTTCAGCGTCTACATTTGGTACTGGAATGAATGATCCTATACGGAAAATCACCAACATCAAAAGTGTGAAAATGATTTTATTTCTTATATCTCTCACGCGCATAAAGTTAGAGATTGTACGAAACATTAAATCACCTCAATGTTTCCGCCGACATTTTCAATTGCTGCTTTTGCAGATGCAGAGAATTTATGAGCTTTGACAGTAAGCTTTTTATCAAGAGTTCCATTACCAAGAACTTTGATACCTGCTTTTTCTTTACCCACAACGCCAGTTTCAACAAGTAAAGCTGGTGTAACTTCTGTGCCTTCTTCAAAACGATTTAACGCATCAAGATTTACAATAGCGTATTCTTTGCGGTTAATGTTAGTGAATCCACGTTTTGGTAAACGACGGAAGATAGGGTTTTGACCACCTTCAAATCCAGGGCGTACACCGCCGCCTGAACGTGATTTTTGACCTTTTTGACCTCTACCAGAAGTTTTACCATTACCAGTCGCAATACCACGACCTACACGGTTACGTTCTTTACGTGAACCAGTAGCTGGTTCTAACTCATGAAGTTTCATTAGATGGCACCTCCTTGTTATTAAATTTAAAATTATTTTTCAGTAACTGTTACTAAATGAGCAACTTTAGTGATCGCACCGCGAATAGCTTCGTTGTCAGCATGTTCAACAGTTTGATGCATTTTACGTAAACCTAATGCTTCGATAGTTTTACGTTGTGCTGGTTTAGCACCAATTAAACTTTTAGTGAGGGTAATTTCTAGTTTATTTGACATGTTATTTCCCTCCCTTAACCTAGTAGTTCTTCTACTGATTTACCACGAAGTTTTGCAACTTCAGCAGCTTGTTTTAATTCAGATAAACCTTTAATAGTCGCACGTACCATGTTGATTGGTGTGTTTGAACCTAAAGATTTAGAAAGAATATCAGTAATACCAGCAAGTTCAAGTACGGCACGTACTGGACCACCAGCGATAACACCTGTACCAGGAGCAGCAGGTTTAATCATAATATGGCCTGCACCAAAGTTTCCAATTACTAAGTGAGGTGTAGTACCACCAACACGTGGAACTTCAATAAGGTTTTTCTTCGCATCTTCAACAGCTTTGCGAATTGCATCAGGTACTTCTTGTGCTTTACCAGTACCAAAACCTACATGGCCATTACGATCTCCAACTACAACTAGTGCAGTGAAGCGGAAACGACGTCCACCTTTTACAACTTTAGCAACGCGGTTGATAGTAACAACGCGTTCTTCAAGTTCTAGATTGTTTGCGTCAATATTAAGACCCATGAAAAGTGTACCTCCTTCTTATTAAAATTCTAAACCGTTTTCGCGAGCAGCTTCAGCTAAAGCTTTTACGCGTCCATGATATAAGTAACCACCGCGGTCAAATACAACAGCTTTGATATTTTTTTCCGCAGCACGTTTAGCGATTGTTTCACCAATTTTTGTTGCAGCTTCCACATTGCTTGCAGTTCCTTCAAAATCTTTATCCATAGTTGAAGCTGAAGCAAGTGTTACGCCTTGAGTATCGTCAATAATTTGAGCGTAGATGTGTTTATTTGAACGGTATACATTTAAACGTGGACGTTGTGTAGTACCTGAAATTTTAGCACGTACGCGAGCATGACGTTTTTTACGAACTTGATTTTTATCTTGTTTCGTAATCACAAAGGGTCACTCCTTTCTAATGCTTAGGCAGCATTATTTACCTGTTTTACCTTCTTTACGACGAACATATTCGCCTTCGTAACGGATCCCTTTACCTTTATAAGGTTCTGGTGGGCGTACGTCACGGATATTTGAAGCGTAAGCTCCAACTTTTTCTTTAGAGATACCTTTAACAACTACTTTAGTGTTAGAAGGTACTTCGAATTCTATGCCTTCTTCAGCTGTAAATTCAACTGGGTGAGAGTAACCAACGTTCAATACAAGTTTTTTACCTTGTAATTGTGCACGATAACCAACCCCAACTAATTCTAAAGATTTAGCAAAGCCTTCAGAAACACCTGTTACCATATTAGCAAGCAAAGCACGAGTTGTACCATGGTTTGTACGGTGTTCTTTAGATTCAGAAGGACGTGTTAATGTAAGAACATTTCCTTCTTGTTCGATTTTAATATCTTTGTTAAAAGCACGAACTAATTCGCCTTTTGGACCTTTTACAGTTGCTACGTTTTCAGCATCGATTGATACTGTAACACCTGCAGGTACCTCGATCGGTTTTTTACCTATACGAGACATTTAATGTTGCACCTCCATTCTATTGTTGCTAATTACCAAACGTATGCTAGAACTTCGCCGCCAACTTTTTTAGCGCGAGCTTCTTTGTCTGTTAATAAACCTTGTGAAGTTGATACTAAAGCGATACCTAGACCGTTCAATACTTTAGGTACTTCATCAGTTTTTGCATAAACGCGTAAACCTGGTTTAGAAATACGTTTTAAACCTGTAATAACACGTTCGTTATTTTGACCGTATTTTAAGAAGATACGGATAATACCTTGTTTGTCATCTTCAACATATTCAACGTCACGAATGAAACCTTCACGCTTAAGAATCTCAGCGATTTCTTTTTTAATATTAGAAGCTGGAAGCTCTAATTTTTCGTGACGGACCATGTTAGCATTACGAATGCGAGTAAGCATATCTGCAATTGGATCTGTCATAGTCATTAAAATTTACCTCCTTCCCAAATTAGGGGATTACCAGCTGGCTTTTTTAACGCCAGGAATTTGTCCCTTGTAAGCAAGTTCACGGAAACAAATACGGCAAAGTTTGAATTTGCGGTATACAGAGTGTGGACGGCCACAGCGTTCACAACGAGTATAGTCTTGAACTTTATACTTTGCACCACGTTGTTGTTTTATGATCATTGATTTTTTAGCCACGTTCTCGCCTCCCTATATTATTTTTGGAATGGCATACCGAATTGTGTTAACAACTCGTGAGCTTCTTCATCTGAGTTCGCAGTAGTAACGATAACGATATCCATACCGCGTACTTTTGAAACTTTATCATAGTCGATTTCAGGGAAGATTAATTGTTCTTTCACACCAAGTGTGTAGTTACCGCGACCATCAAATGCTTTTTTAGAAACACCGTGGAAGTCACGTACACGAGGAAGAGAAATAGAAATTAATTTGTCCAAGAAGTCATACATACGTTCACCACGTAATGTAACTTTTGCACCGATTGGCATACCTTCACGAAGACGGAAGCCAGCGATAGATTTTTTAGCTTTAGTTACAACTGGTTTTTGACCAGTGATAAGTGTTAATTCTTCAACAGCTGCATCAAGAACTTTTGAGTTTTGAACAGCGTCACCAACACCCATGTTGACAACGATTTTTTCAACTTTTGGTACTTGCATTGTTGAAGTGTATTCGAATTTGCTCATAAGAGCTTTAGAAACTTCATTTTCGTATTTTTCTTTTAGGCGGTTCATGTTTGTACCTCCCTTCTCTTTTAAACTTATTTATCGATTACTGCACCTGATTTTTTTGCTACACGAACTTTTTTGCCATTTTCTTCTTTATAACCTACGCGAGTCGGCTCGCCAGATTTAGGATCAATTAGCATTACGTTCGAAACGTGAATTGCTGCCTCTTGGCTGACAATTCCACCTTGTGGATTAAGTTGGTTAGGTTTCACGTGTTTTTTAACGATGTTAACACCTTCAACTAACACGCGATCTTTTTTAGGAAAAGCAGCTAGGATTACTCCTGTTTTGCCTTTATCTTTACCTGTAATAACCATTACTTTGTCGCCTTTTTTAACATGCATTCTGTCGCACCTCCTTGATTGGCACTTTCATGTAATTAAAGAACTTCCGGAGCTAATGAAACAATTTTCATAAAGCTATTGTCACGTAATTCACGTGCAACTGGTCCGAAAATACGTGTTCCGCGTGGTGATTTATCATCACGAATGATTACACATGCGTTTTCATCAAATTTGATGTAAGTACCGTCTTTACGACGAACACCGCTTTTCGTACGAACGATAACAGCTTTAACTACTTCGCCTTTCTTGACAACGCCACCTGGTGTTGCTTTCTTGACTGTACAAACAATAACATCACCGATGTTAGCTGTTTTACGTCCAGAACCACCAAGCACTTTAATAGTTAGTACTTCTTTCGCACCTGAGTTGTCGGCAACTTTCAAACGACTTTCTTGTTGAATCACTTAGGTTACCTCCCTTCGGACTGTTTATTCCGAATTATATTAGATAATAACCGCTTTTTCTACAACTTCAACTAAACGGAAGCGTTTAGTAGCTGATAGCGGACGAGTTTCCATGATGCGTACGATATCTCCAACTTTAGCAACGTTGTTTTCATCATGCGCTTTGAACTTTTTAGAGTATTTTACACGTTTACCATAAAGCGTATGCTTTTTGTAAGTTTCAACTAAAACAGAAACTGTTTTATCCATTTTGTCAGAAACTACGCGGCCTGTGTAAACTTTGCGTTGGTTACGCTCAGTCATGCTTGCAAACCTCCTCTTTATCAGTTATTTGCACTGATTTCTCTTTCGCGAATCACAGTTTTCATTCGCGCAATCGCTTTGCGTACTTCACGAATGCGAGCTGTGTTTTCTAATTGACCAGTCGCCAATTGGAAGCGAAGGTTGAAAAGCTCTTCTTTCAGTGATTTTACTTTTACTTCGATTTCTGCAGTTGTAAGTTCACGGATTTCATTAGCTTTCATTAGATTCACCACCAATTTCTTCACGTTTAACAATCTTACATTTAACAGGCAATTTATGAGCTGCTAAACGAAGTGCTTCGCGAGCTACTTCTTCAGTAACGCCGCCGATTTCAAACATAATTCTACCTGGTTTTACTACGGCTACCCAACCTTCAGGAGCACCTTTCCCTGAACCCATACGTACTTCAAGAGGCTTTTTAGTGTATGGTTTGTGTGGGAAGATATTAATCCAAACTTTACCGCCACGTTTTGTATAACGAGTCATAGCAATACGAGCAGCTTCGATTTGACGGTTAGTGATCCAACTAGCATCTAGAGCTTGTAAACCATATTCACCAAATGATACTTTAGTGCCACCTTTAGATGTACCGCGCATTTTACCACGATGTACACGACGATATTTAACGCGTTTTGGCAATAACATATTATTTGCCTCCTTCCTCAGAGTTCTTCTTAACTGGAAGGACTTCACCACGATAGATCCATACTTTAACACCTAATTTACCATAAGTAGTGTCAGCTTCTGCATGAGCATAATCAATGTCAGCACGAAGAGTATGAAGTGGAACAGTTCCTTCGCTGTAGTGTTCAGCACGAGCGATATCAGCGCCACCTAGACGACCAGATACTTGAGTTTTAATACCTTGAGCACCTGCACGAATTGTACGTTGAATTGCTTGTTTTTGTGCACGACGGAATGATACACGGTTTTCTAATTGACGAGCGATGTTTTCAGCTACCAATTTAGCGTCAAGATCAGCGCGTTTGATTTCAACAATGTTGATGTGTACGCGTTTGCCAGTCATTGCATTAAGGTTTTTACGAAGTGTTTCTACTTCTGTACCGCCTTTACCGATAACCATACCTGGTTTCGCTGTGCTAATAGTAATGTTAATTTTGTTTGCAGCACGTTCGATTTCAACTTTAGAAACCGATGCTTCTTTTAAACTAGTTTCGATGAATTTACGAACTTTAATGTCTTCGTGAAGTAATGTAGCATAGTCTTTTTCTGCGTACCATCTAGATTCCCAATCACGAATGACACCGACACGTAATCCTATTGGATGTACTTTTTGTCCCACGTATTATCCCTCCTTCTTCTCAGATACCACGATTGTAATGTGGCTTGTACGTTTGTTAATTGCGCTTGCACGTCCTTGAGCACGTGGACGGAAACGTTTCAACGTTGGACCTTCGTCAACGAATACTTCTGAAATTACTAAGTTGTTAACGTCTAAATCATAATTATGTTCAGCGTTAGCGACTGCAGATTTTAGCACTTTTTCTACTACAGGAGATGCTGCTCTTGGAGTATGGCGTAAAATTGCAACTGCTTCGCCAACTTGCTTGCCTCGGATTAAATCAACTACTAAGCGGACTTTACGAGGAGCAATTCGAACTGTGCGAGCAATAGCTTTAGCTTGTTGCATCAGGATTTACCTCCCCTCAAATTAGCGTACTAGAGTTTTCTTATCATCTGCACCATGTCCTTTGAAAGTACGAGTTGGTGCAAATTCGCCTAGTTTATGACCTACCATATCTTCAGTCACGTATACAGGCACGTGTTTACGTCCATCATATACAGCGATTGTTAGACCGATGAAATTCGGGAAGATTGTAGAGCGGCGAGACCAAGTTTTGATCACTTGTTTTTTTTCTGAATCTTGTTGAGCTTCCACTTTTTTCATTAAGTGTTCATCAACAAAAGGTCCTTTTTTCAAGCTACGACCCATTTTGGAACCTCCCTCCGTGATTCCACCACGGCTCTTTCATTGAACCGCAGTCTAATCACATTATTTTTTACGACGACGAATGATAAGTTTGTCGGATTTGTTTTTCTTGTTACGAGTTTTGTAACCAAGTGCTGGTTTACCCCAAGGAGTCATTGGTGATTTACGTCCTACTGGAGCTTTACCTTCACCACCACCATGTGGGTGATCGTTAGGGTTCATTACAGAACCACGAACTGTTGGGCGTTTACCTAACCAGCGAGTACGACCAGCTTTACCAAGGTGGATAAGTTCATGTTGTTCATTACCAACTTCACCAATAGTAGCGCGGCATGTACCTAGGATCATACGAACTTCGCCAGATTGAAGACGAACGATTACGTATTTACCTTCTTTACCTAATACTTGAGCAGATGTACCAGCAGAACGAACTAGTTGGCCACCTTTACCAGGTTTCATTTCAATGTTGTGGATTGTTGTACCCATTGGGATGTTTGATAATGGTAGGGCGTTACCTACTTTAATATCAACTTCTGGACCAGATACAATTGTCATTCCAACTTCTAGACCTTTTGGTGCTAGGATGTAACGTTTTTCACCATCAGCATAGTTAATTAATGCGATGTTTGCAGATCGGTTTGGATCATACTCGATAGTAGCAACGCGTCCTTCAACGCCATCTTTCAAACGTTTGAAATCGATGACACGGTATTGACGTTTGTGGCCACCACCATTATGACGAACAGTGATTTTACCTTGGTTATTACGACCAGCTTTGCGTTTTGTAGATTCTAACAATGATTTTTCAGGTTTGTTAGTAGTAATCTCAGCAAAGTCAGATGATGTCATATTACGACGACCATTTGAGGTAGGCTTATACTTTTTAATCGCCATTTGTGTTCCCTCCTTCTTTATTGTTCAAGTTGAACGATCATTACATTTCGAATAATTCGATTTCGCCTTCAGCTAATTTTACAATAGCTTTACGACGTTTGTTTGTGTAACCACCGAATTTACCGACACGTTTGAATTTACCTTTGTAGTTCATGATGTTGACTTTTTCAACTTTCACGCCAAAGATTTCTTCAACTGCGTCTTTTACTTCTGTTTTGTTGGCACGAGTGTCAACTTCAAAAGTATATTTGTTTTCTGCCATTTGTTCTGAAGAACGCTCAGTAATGACAGGACGTTTTAAAACTTCACGTGCTTCCATTAACCAAGCACCTCCTCAATTTTTTGTACAGCAGCTTGAGTGAATACAACTTTATCATGACCTACAAGATCAAGTACGTTGATTCCAGCAGCAGTTAAAACTGTTACACCTGGGATGTTACGAGCAGATAATGCTACGTTTTCATCAAGGTCAGCAGTTACGAATAATGATTTAGATTCGATAGAAAGATCAGAAAGAACTTTTACGAAATCTTTTGTTTTTGGTGCATCTAGTTTAAGAGCATCTAAAACTACAAAGTTTGTTTCAGCAACTTTAGAAGATAATGCTGATTTAAGAGCTAGGCGACGAACTTTTTTAGGAAGTTTGTAGCTGTAGCTACGAGGTGTAGGACCGAATACAGTACCACCGCCACGCCATTGTGGAGAACGGATAGAACCTTGACGAGCACGACCTGTACCTTTTTGACGCCATGGTTTACGACCACCACCAGCAACTTCTGAACGATTTTTAACTTTGTGTGTACCTTGACGTAGTGAAGCGCGTTGAGCGATTACAGCGTCAAATAATACTGATTGATTTGGTTCAATTCCGAAGATCGCATCGTTTAATTCGATTTCACCTACAGAAGAACCTGTTTGACTAAGCACGTTAACTTTTGTCATTCCTGTTTCCTCCTTTCTTCGGATAATTAGTTAGCTTTAATAGCAGATTTAACTGTTACTAATGCTTTACGAGAACCAGGAACATTACCTTTAATAAGTAGCAAGTTACGTTCAGCATCAACTTTAACAATAGTTAAGTTTTGAATTGTTACTGTATTGCCACCCATTTGACCAGGTAATTTTTTTTGTTTAAATACGCGGTTCGGAGCAACTGGACCCATTGAACCAGGACGACGGTGGTAACGAGAACCGTGGGCCATAGGACCACGAGATTGTCCGTGGCGTTTGATAACACCTTGGAAACCTTTACCTTTAGTAACACCTGTTACATCTACTACATCGCCTTCTGCGAAAATTTCAACTTTGACTTCTTGACCAACTTCGTACTCAGCTAAGTTTACATCGCGAATTTCGCGGATGAAGCGCTTAGGAGTAGTGTTTGCTTTTGCTACATGTCCTTTTTCAGGTTTGTTTGATAGTTTTTCACGTTTATCATCGAAACCAACTTGGATTGCTTCGTAGCCATCTGTTTCAACTGTTTTCTTTTGAAGTACTACGTTTGGAGCAGCTTCAACAACAGTTACAGGGATCAAATCACCATTCTCAGCAAAAACTTGCGTCATACC
This sequence comes from Rummeliibacillus sp. POC4, assembly GCF_003576525.1. GTDB lineage: Bacteria > Bacillota > Bacilli > Bacillales_A > Planococcaceae > Rummeliibacillus. The sequence goes on from NZ_QWUA01000016.1 coordinate 23,300, forward strand.
GATTTTTCTACCTAAGATTCCTTTGGTCATTCGTCACACCTCCTGTGGAATTTTATAATTTTATTTTACTTTACCATTATAGTTTGATTTCAATATCAACGCCTGATGGTAAATCTAATTTCATTAACGCATCAACAGTTTGTGGTGTTGGGTTAACGATATCAATTAGACGTTTATGTGTGCGCATTTCAAATTGTTCACGAGAATCTTTGTACTTATGAACCGCACGAAGAATAGTGTAAACAGATTTTTCAGTTGGAAGTGGTATCGGACCTGATACGCTTGCACCTGAACGTTTAGCAGTTTCCACAATTTTTTCAGCGGATTGATCAAGAATCTTGTGATCATATGCTTTTAAACGAATACGAATTTTTTGCTTTGCCATTATTTTCCCTCCCTTTCGCCTATTTCCTAGACATTCTCCACGGAAATTTCCCGCACGCTCGCCATGGCAATGCGGCCGGGTGTGCCGGCAACCTCCCGCTTCATCGCAGTCAAAGACCAACATTAATTATTATACATGCGTTTTAAAAATTTAGCAAGTAATTTCACTAAATACTTTATAATGTTGGTTATTTTCTTTGCTCTTATTAAACCTTCTTATTTCAACGTTCTACAGTATATTAGATTTTTTAAGTTTTGACAATCGATTTGTTTATTATTTTTCTTCTAAATTAAAAGAATCTTCTATATGTACATAATCTCCTTTTATCGTTTAAAAAACTTTTACGCAATAAAAAAGCCATCCCGTGTGCACTCGGAATGGCTTTTAGAAAATTGATAATTAAATTATTATCAATAATTATTTTTCGATGCTTGATACTACACCTGAACCTACTGTACGGCCACCTTCACGGATTGAGAAACGAGTACCGTCTTCGATAGCGATTGGGTGGATCAATTCGATGTTCATTTTAGTGTTATCGCCAGGCATTACCATTTCAGTACCTTCTGGTAAAGTGATTACACCAGTTACATCAGTTGTACGGAAATAGAATTGTGGGCGGTAGTTAGAGAAGAATGGAGTATGACGACCACCTTCTTCTTTTGATAATACATAAACTTCAGCAGTAAATTTAGTATGTGGAGTGATTGTACCTGGTTTAGCTAATACTTGTCCACGTTGGATATCTTCACGAGCAACACCACGTAGTAAAGCACCGATGTTATCGCCTGCTTCAGCATAGTCTAATAATTTACGGAACATTTCAACACCAGTTACAGTTGTTTGTTTAGTTTCTTCAGCGATACCTACGATATCAACAACGTCACCAACTTTTAATTGACCGCGTTCTACACGACCAGTTGCAACTGTACCACGACCAGTGATAGAGAATACGTCTTCGACTGGCATCATGAATGGTTTGTCAGTTTGACGTTCTGGAGTTGGGATGTAAGAGTCTACAGCGTCCATTAATTCAACGATTTTTTCTTCCCATTCTGCTTCACCTTCAAGAGCTTTAAGAGCAGAACCTTTGATTACAGGAACATCGTCGCCAGGGAAGTCGTATTCAGATAGTAAGTCACGTACTTCCATTTCTACTAATTCAAGTAATTCTTCGTCGTCTACCATATCGCATTTGTTTAAGAATACTACGATGTAAGGTACACCAACGTTTTTAGATAATAGGATGTGTTCACGAGTTTGTGGCATTGGGCCATCAGCAGCAGATACTACAAGGATAGCGCCGTCCATTTGTGCAGCACCAGTGATCATGTTTTTAACATAGTCAGCGTGTCCTGGGCAGTCAACGTGAGCGTAGTGACGAGTGTCAGTTTCATATTCGATGTGAGAAGTGTTGATAGTGATACCGCGTTCTTTTTCTTCTGGAGCGTTATCGATATCAGCGTATGATTTAGCTTCTCCGCCTTGTTTTTTAGAAAGAACAGTAGCGATTGCAGCTGTTAAAGTTGTTTTACCATGGTCAACGTGTCCGATTGTACCAATGTTAGCATGTGTTTTAGAACGGTCGAATTTTTCTTTAGCCATTTTAAAATTGCCTCCTCAGCGTTTTAAGTTTTAGTTTATAGTTATGCACCTTTAAGAAGCAGGGCCCTACTTCCTGAAGATGTCATAGCTTACATGTTATTTATACTTGATAGTTAGGTAAATTTCAATTAAAAAATTTAATATTATTCACCTTTGTTTTGTTTAATGATTTCTTCACTAATAGATTTTGGAACTTCTTCATAATGGTCAAATACCATTGAGAATGTACCGCGACCTTGTGTAGCTGAACGTAAAGTTGTTGCATAACCAAACATTTCAGCAAGTGGAACCATTGCACGAACAACTTGAGCGTTACCGCGAGCTTCCATACCTTCTACGCGACCACGGCGAGAAGTAATGTTACCCATAATATCACCAAGATATTCTTCTGGCATTACAACTTCTACTTTCATAATTGGTTCTAATAGAACTGGATTACATTTAGAAACTGCGTTTTTAAGTGCCATTGAAGCAGCAACTTTGAATGCCATTTCATTTGAATCGACATCATGGTAAGAACCATCGAATAATTTTGCTTTAATATCGATTAATGGGAAGCCTGCAAGTACACCATTTTGTAGAGAGTCTTTAAGACCTGCTTCTACTGCTGGAATGTATTCACGAGGTACTACACCACCGACGATAGCATTTTCAAATTCGAAGCCTTTACCTTCTTCGTTTGGTTCGAATTCGATCCAAACGTGACCGTATTGACCACGACCACCTGATTGACGTACGAATTTACCTTCAACTTGAGCACCAGTACGGAAAGTTTCACGGTAAGATACTTGAGGAGCACCTACGTTAGCTTCAACGTGGAACTCACGTTTCATACGATCAACGATGATATCTAAGTGAAGTTCACCCATACCAGAGATAATTGTTTGGCCTGTTTCTGTGTCAGTGTGAGCACGGAATGTTGGGTCTTCTTCTTGTAGTTTTTGTAAAGCTTGACCCATTTTATCTTGGTCTGCTTTAGATTTAGGTTCTACAGAAAGTGAAATAACTGGTTCAGGGAATTCCATTGATTCAAGAATAACTAAGTTATTTTCATCACATAGAGTATCACCAGTAGTAGTTGCTTTAAGACCTACAGCAGCTGCAATGTCCCCAGCATATACTTCTTGGATTTCTGAACGAGAGTTAGCGTGCATTTGTAGGATACGACCTACACGTTCACGTTTCCCTTTTGTAGAGTTTTGTACGTATGAACCTGATTCAAGAACACCAGAGTATACACGGAAGAAAGTTAATTTACCAACATAAGGGTCAGTCATAACTTTGAATGCTAGTGCAGAGAATGGTTCTTCATCAGATGAATGACGCACGATTTCTTCTTCGCCATCAACAGATGTACCTTTAATAGAAGCAACGTCTGTTGGAGCTGGTAGGTAATCAATTACTGCATCTAGCATTAATTGAACACCTTTGTTTTTGAATGCAGTACCACAAGTTACAGGGTAGAATTCAACGTTTAAAGTTGCTTTACGAATTGCAGCTTTTAATTCTTCTTTAGTGATTTCTTCACCAGCGAAGTATTTTTCCATTAGATCTTCATCTAATTCAGCTACAGCTTCGATTAATTTTTCGTGATATTCTTCTGCTTGTGCTTTGTATTCTTCTGGAATTTCTTTAACTTCAGCGTTTGAACCGTCATCGCCTTCTTTGTAGAATGTAGCGTTCATTTCTACAAGGTCAATGATTGCATGGAATTCATCTTCAGCACCGATTGGTAATTGGATTGGGTGAGCGTTAGCTTCTAAACGTTCGTGTAAAGTTTTTACAGAATATAAGAAGTCAGCACCGATTTTATCCATTTTATTGATGAATACGATACGAGGTACGCCGTAAGTTGTAGCTTGACGCCATACAGTTTCGGTTTGTGGTTCTACACCTGATTGTGCATCAAGTACAGTCACAGCACCATCAAGTACACGAAGAGAACGTTCAACTTCAACTGTGAAGTCTACGTGTCCTGGTGTGTCGATGATGTTAACTCGGTGACCTTTCCATTGAGCTGTTGTAGCAGCAGAAGTGATAGTGATACCACGTTCTTGTTCTTGCTCCATCCAGTCCATTTGAGAAGCACCTTCATGAGTTTCACCGATTTTGTGAATCTTACCAGTGTAATAAAGGATACGCTCAGTTGTTGTTGTTTTACCAGCATCAATGTGAGCCATGATTCCGATATTACGAGTATTCTCAAGGGAGAACTCTCTAGTCATGCTGTATTTCTCCTTCCATAATGGATTAAGATTAAATCGCGATTACCAACGGTAGTGAGCGAATGCTTTGTTCGCTTCTGCCATTTTGTGCATATCTTCGCGTTTTTTAACTGATGCACCAGTGTTGTTAGAAGCATCTAGAATTTCGTTAGCTAGACGTTCTTCCATTGTTTTTTCACCACGAAGGCGAGAGTAGTTTACTAGGTAACGAAGACCAAGAGTTGTACGACGATCAGGGCGTACTTCTACTGGTACTTGATAGTTAGCACCACCTACACGGCGAGCACGAACTTCAAGAACAGGCATTACATTGTTTAATGCAGCATCGAATACTTCTAGAGGATCTTTACCTGAGCGTTCTTTTACTAATTCGAAAGCTCCGTATAAGATTTTTTCTGAAGTACCTTTTTTACCATCTACCATCATTTTATTGATTAAGCGAGTTACTAGTTTTGAATTATAAATTGGATCTGGTAACACGTCACGTTTGGAAACAGGACCTTTACGAGGCATTTGTTTTCCTCCTTTCAGCAAAAAGCTAATTTACATTATTTTTTTTCTTTTGGTTTTTTAGCACCATATAGAGAACGAGATTGCATACGACCGTTTACAGCAGCAGTATCTAATGCACCACGTACAACGTGATAACGTACCCCTGGTAAATCCTTTACACGACCGCCACGAATAAGAACAACACTGTGTTCTTGTAGGTTATGGCCTTCACCAGGAATGTAAGCATTAACCTCGATTTGGTTAGTTAAACGTACACGAGCGTATTTACGTAACGCTGAGTTTGGTTTTTTTGGAGTCATTGTACCAACACGTGTACAAACACCACGTTTTTGTGGTGAGTTAACATCAGTCAATGATTTTGCAAAGCTGTTATAGCTTTTGTTCAATGCTGGTGATTTTGATTTTTTACTTTTGGATTGACGAGGCTTACGTACTAATTGGTTAATTGTAGGCATCGATTTTTCCTCCCTTCATAATGTTTGTTAAATCCACACATCCAGGTGGTTCATTTTAAGACAAAAAACAAAGTCTTTGCGTGATCATCGCAAAAACTACCATTCAGTAATCGCACAAACTGCAGCGCCTACTTGAATTTTGCAGGCTCTACCAAGTTCTCTTTTCGAGTCTACTAATACAACGGGAATACCTTTATTTTGTGCTAATAGCACCGCGCACTTGGTCATTCGAACGTCTGCATCTAGAGCAACGAAAACTTCAGTAACATGACCAGTTTGTAATGCTTTAACTGTTTGTTTAATGCCAACGATTGTTTTTTTAGCCTGTTTGACTTTTTCATAAGACATTTTCATATCCTCCGAAATGATAGACAATCAACTATCAACCTTACATATAGTATCATCCATCGACAATATTGTCAATGAATTAAATAAAAATCTCAAGGAGAAGATTATATCTTCTCCTTGGATTTCTTTAAAAATTACTCAGCAGCAAGTGTTTCCTCAGTTTTTTCTTCGCTTTCGGCAATTTCAATTTGACGATAGCGTTGCATACCTGTACCAGCTGGAACAAGTTTACCTAAGATAACATTTTCTTTAAGACCAAGTAATTCATCTCGTTTACCTTTAATAGCAGCATCAGTTAAGACACGAGTTGTTTCTTGGAATGATGCAGCAGATAAGAATGATTCTGTTTCAAGAGAAGCTTTTGTAATACCTAGGATAACTGGGCGACATGTTGCAGGAATTTTACCTTCATGTACAGCTTCTGCATTCGCTTCAGAGAATTGGTGAATGTCTAGTAATGTACCTGGAAGTAATTCAGTTTCCCCAGCTTCAATAACACGTACTTTACGAAGCATTTGACGAACCATTACTTCAACGTGTTTATCTCCAATTTCTACCCCTTGCATACGGTATACTTTTTGAACTTCTTTTAGTAGATATTCTTCTACAGTAGAAACATCTGTCACTTTCAACAATTCTTTAGGATCGATAGAACCTTCTGTAAGAATTTGACCATGTTTCACTTGATCGTTAACTTGTACTTTTAATCGCGCATTGTATGGAGCTAAGTATTTACGTGCTTCTACTGCTCCTGTAACTGTAATTTCTTTTTGTCCTTCGCGAACTTCTTCAATATCAGTTACAACCCCAGCGATTTCAGTAATAACTGCTTGACCTTTAGGGTTACGTGCTTCAAAAATTTCTTGGATACGTGGAAGACCTTGTGTGATATCGGCACCTGCTACACCACCTTGGTGGAATGTACGCATTGTTAATTGTGTACCTGGTTCACCAATAGATTGAGCAGCGATGATACCAACTGCTTCACCCACTTCAACTTTGTCACCAGTTGCTAAGTTCATACCATAACATTTTTTACATACACCATGTTTTGTATTACATGTATATGCAGATCGAATTGTCACTTCTTCAATACCAGCTTCGGCAATTTGACGAGCTAATTCTGGTGTGATCAATTCATCTTTAGCTACAAGTACTTCGTTTGTTTCTGGGTGACGGATTGTTTTCTTAGCATAACGTCCTGTAACACGTTCTTCTAATGTTTCAATAATTTCTGTTCCTTCTTTTAAAGAAGTAATAGCTAAACCACGGTCAGTACCACAATCATCTTCACGGACAATTACATCTTGTGCAACGTCTACTAGACGACGAGTAAGGTAACCTGAATCGGCTGTTTTAAGTGCTGTATCGGCAAGACCTTTACGAGCACCATGAGTTGAGATGAAGTATTCCAATACTGTTAAACCTTCACGGAATGAAGATTTGATTGGAAGTTCAATAATACGACCAGCTGGGTTGGCCATCAGACCACGCATACCAGCAAGTTGAGTGAAGTTAGATGCGTTACCACGGGCACCAGAGTCACTCATCATGAAGATTGGGTTATCTGCTGGAAGTGAGTCCATCAATTTAGATTGGATTTCATCTTTTGCAGCACTCCAGAATGAAATTACTCGATCGTAACGTTCTTCTTCAGTTATTAAACCACGACGGAATTGTTTCATTACTTTATCTACTTGTTCTTGAGCATGGTGTAAAATTTCTTGTTTACCTGGTAATACGATGATATCTGAGATACCGATTGAAATACCAGCTTTAGTAGAGAATTTGAAACCAAGGTCTTTAAGACGGTCAAGCATTTTAGATGTTTCAGTAATGTGATAACGAGCAAATACTTCAGCAATAATCTTACCAAGGTATTTTTTCGTGAATGGTTTAATAAGTTCTTGCGTTTTTAAATGTTCTTTAACATTAGTTGTTGTAGGAACAAAGTATTTAGCCGGTGTTCCATCTTGTAAGTTTGAAGTTGTTGGTTCATTGATGTATGGGAAAGCATCATCAAGAATTTCGTTGAAAATAACTTTACCTACAGTTGTAATCAACAACATATTATTTTGTTCTTCTGTGAATGTTTTGTTATGCAAAGATGAAGCTTTGATTGCAATACGAGTATGCAAATGTACTTCATGGTTTTGATAAGCGACATTCAATTCATCTGGTCCGTAGAAGATTGTACCTTCGCCGACAGCACCTTGACGTTCTAGTGTTAAGTAGTAGTTACCTAATACCATATCTTGAGAAGGTGTTACAACTGGTTTACCATCTTTAGGATTCAAGATGTTTTGTGCTGCAAGCATTAACAAACGTGCTTCTGCTTGTGCTTCTGCTGATAGTGGAACGTGAACCGCCATTTGGTCACCATCGAAGTCAGCGTTATATGCTGTACATACTAATGGGTGAAGACGAATTGCTTTCCCTTCAACTAGAGTTGGTTCGAACGCTTGGATACCTAGTCTGTGAAGAGTCGGTGCACGGTTAAGTAATACTGGATGTTCTTTGATGATATCTTCTAGGACATCCCATACTTCTGGGTGCATACGTTCAATTTTACGTTTTGCAGATTTAATATTATGTGCTAAACCGCGTTCAACAAGTTCTTTCATAACAAAAGGTTTAAACAATTCGATTGCCATACCTTTTGGAAGACCACATTGGTACATTTTTAAGTATGGACCTACTACGATAACAGAACGACCAGAGTAGTCAACACGTTTACCAAGTAAGTTTTGACGGAAACGACCTTGTTTACCTTTTAACATATGAGAAAGAGATTTTAATGGGCGGTTACCAGGACCAGTAACTGGACGGCCACGACGACCATTATCGATTAAAGCATCTACCGCTTCTTGAAGCATACGTTTTTCGTTTTGAACGATGATTCCAGGAGCACCAAGATCAAGAAGACGTTTTAAACGGTTATTACGGTTAATAACACGGCGATATAAATCGTTTAAATCAGATGTTGCGAAACGACCACCATCTAGTTGTACCATTGGACGTAATTCTGGAGGAATTACAGGTAGTACATCTAAGATCATCCATTCAGGACGGTTGCCTGAGTGGTGGAATGATTCAACAACTTCTAATCGTTTAATAGCACGTGTACGGCGTTGGCCTTGTGCAGTTTTAAGTTCTTCTTTAAGAGCTTCTGATTCTTTATCAAGATCAATTTCTTGAAGTAGTTGTTTAATGGCTTCTGCACCCATTGCTGCATCAAAAGTTTTGCCGTATTTTTCGCGATATGCACGGTATTCTTTTTCAGTAAGCAATTGTTTTTTCTCAAGTGGAGTGTCAGCTGGATCGATTACTACATAAGAAGCAAAGTAAATAACTTCTTCAAGTGCACGAGGTGACATATCCAAAATAAGACCCATACGACTTGGGATACCTTTAAAGTACCAAATATGTGAAACTGGAGCAGCTAATTCAATGTGCCCCATACGTTCACGACGTACTTTTGCACGTGTTACTTCTACACCACAACGGTCACAAACTACGCCTTTATAACGTACGCGTTTGTATTTACCACAGTGACATTCCCAGTCCTTTGTAGGTCCGAAAATACGTTCACAGAACAAACCGTCTTTTTCTGGTTTAAGTGTACGATAGTTAATAGTTTCTGGTTTCTTGACTTCTCCATAAGACCATGAGCGAATTTTATCAGGTGAAGCTAAACCTATTTTCATGTACTCAAAATTATTAACGTCTATCAAGGAGCCTACCTCCCTTTATTCTGAAGTCTTTAATGACTTTTCTTAGCTCGACGATTGATTTATTTATAAAACGGGAAGGAGGACAAGCCCATAAATGGTCCTGTCCAACATCCCAGTACTGTAATTGAATTACTCAGGTGACCCTACTGATGCTTCTTCTTCGTTGTTTGAAGTAATGTTAAATGAATCGTTTGGTTGAAGATCATCATCATCTTCACTATCACGTAATTCTATTTCTTCATCATCGATTGTTAGCATTTTCACATCTAAACCTAAAGATTGAAGTTCTTTAATTAATACTTTGAAAGATTCAGGAACGCCTGGTTCTGGAACACTTTCACCTTTTACGATTGCTTCGTAAGTTTTAACACGACCTACAACGTCATCTGATTTAACTGTTAAGATTTCTTGAAGTGTATAAGCAGAACCATATGCTTCAAGAGCCCAAACTTCCATTTCACCAAAACGTTGTCCACCAAATTGCGCTTTACCACCAAGAGGTTGTTGCGTAACTAATGAGTAAGGACCTGTTGAACGAGCGTGAAGTTTATCATCAACCATGTGAGCAAGTTTGATCATATACATAACACCAACTGATACACGGTTATCGAAAGGTTCACCAGTACGTCCATCATAAAGGATTGTTTTACCGTCACGATTCATGCCGGCTTCTTCCATTGTTTTCCATACGTCTTCATCAGTAGCACCATCGAATACCGGTGTTGCCATATGAACGCCTAAGTAACGAGCGGCCATACCTAGGTGCAACTCTAATACTTGTCCGATGTTCATACGAGATGGTACACCTAATGGGTTTAACATGATATCTACTGGAGTACCGTCTGGCAAGAATGGCATATCTTCTTCAGGTAAGATACGAGAGATTACCCCTTTGTTACCATGACGTCCGGCCATTTTGTCCCCAACGCGAATTTTACGTTTTTGAACAATATAGACGCGAACCATTTGGTTAACACCTGGTGATAATTCATCTCCATCTTCACGATTGAAGACTTTGACATCTAGTACGATACCGCCTGCACCGTGAGGAACACGTAATGAAGTATCACGAACTTCACGAGCTTTTTCACCGAAGATTGCGTGTAATAGGCGTTCTTCTGCAGTCAATTCAGTTACCCCTTTAGGAGTTACTTTACCGACTAAAATGTCACCATCATGCACTTCAGCACCAATGCGGATAATACCACGTTCATCTAGGTTACGTAATGCTTCTTCTCCGACGTTAGGAATATCACGAGTGATTTCTTCAGGTCCGAGTTTAGTATCACGTGCTTCTGATTCATATTCTTCGATATGAACAGAAGTATAAACGTCATTTTTAACAAGACGTTCGTTCATGATTACAGCATCTTCATAGTTATAACCATTCCAAGTCATGAATGCTACGACTACGTTTCGACCAAGTGCTAACTCACCGCGTTCCATTGAAGGACCATCTGCAAGAATATCACGTGGTTTAACACGTTCGCCAACTTTCACTAATGGACGTTGGTTGTAACTTGTACCTTGGTTAGAACGTACAAATTTTTGTAATTTATATTTTGTTAAATCGCCTTTAACTTCTTTCCCATCGATTACTTCGATACGGCGTACATGAATTGAACGTGCTTCAACATGTTCAACAATACCTGCATATTTTGCAACTACTGCCGCACCTGAGTCACGTGCATCTACATGTTCCATACCTGTACCAACGAATGGAGCTTCAGGATTTAACAATGGAACTGCTTGTCGTTGCATGTTGGCACCCATAAGAGCACGGTTTGAGTCATCGTTTTCTAAGAATGGAATACATGCTGTTGCTGCAGATACTACTTGTTTTGGAGATACGTCCATGTAGTCAACAGTTTCACGTTTGAATACTGAGTTATCACCACGGAAACGTCCTACAACTTCTTCCTCAGCAAAAGAGCCATCTGGATTTAATGGTGAATTTGCTTGAGCAACAACGTAGTTATCTTCTTCGTCAGCAGTTAAATAATCGATATGATCTGTTAAGCAACCAGTTTCAGGATCAACACGACGATATGGTGTTTCGATGAAACCAAATTTGTTCACTTTTGCATAACTTGAAAGTGAGTTGATCAAACCAATGTTTGGACCTTCTGGTGTTTCAATCGGACACATACGACCATAGTGAGAATAGTGAACATCACGTACTTCAAAGCCAGCACGTTCACGTGTTAAACCACCAGGTCCTAGAGCTGATAGACGACGTTTGTGAGTCAATTCAGCTAATGGGTTTGTTTGGTCCATGAATTGTGATAATTGAGAACTACCAAAGAATTCTTTAATAGCTGCAATTACTGGACGAATATTGATCAATTGTTGTGGAACAATAGACGCTGTGTCGTTAATAGACATACGTTCACGTACGACACGTTCCATACGAGATAACCCGATACGGAATTGGTTTTGTAGAAGTTCACCTACAGAACGTAGACGACGGTTACCTAAGTGGTCGATATCGTCTGTGTCGCCCACACCATATAATAAGTTAAAGAAATAAGAAACAGATGATACTACATCAGCAGGAGTGATATGTTTCACTTCTTCATCGATATAAGCATTACTGATTACTTTGATTTCTTTTTGTGATTCATCATTTGGTGCATAGATTTTAATTTCTTGAATTTGAATATCTCCTTCAAGAACTCCTCCAACTTTAGAAATCGTTTTAAAGCCAACACCGTTTTCTAAATATGGGATTAAACGATCTAGTACACGACGGTCGATTAATGTACCAGCTTCGACCAAAATTTCGCCTGTTTCAGGATCTGCTAAAGTTTCAGCAATTGTTTGGTTGAATAGGCGGTTTTTGATATGAAGCTTTTTGTTCATTTTGTAACGACCAACGTTTGCTAAATCATAACGTTTTGGATCAAAGAAACGAGAATACAATAGATTTTTTGCACTTTCTACTGTTGGTGGTTCACCAGGGCGTAGACGTTCATAAATTTCTAATAGTGCTTTTTCTGTACTATCTGTATTATCTTTTTCCAATGTGTTACGTAAAAATTCGTTATCACCGATTAATTCGATGATTTCTTGATCGGATGCAAAGCCAAGCGCACGTAAAAGTACTGTAATTGGCAATTTACGAGTACGGTCGATACGAACATAGACAACATCTTTAGCGTCAGTTTCGTATTCAAGCCAAGCACCACGGTTTGGAATAACTGTAGCACCAAAACCTTTTTTACCGTTTTTATCTGTTTTATCGTGATAGTATACACTTGGTGATCTTACTAATTGTGAAACAATAACGCGTTCCGCGCCGTTGATAATGAAAGTACCAGTTTCTGTCATGAGTGGGAAATCCCCCATGAATACTTCTTGTTCCTTCACTTCTTCTGTTTCTTTGTTAAGAAGACGTACTTTTACACGTAATGGTGCTGCATAAGTCACGTCACGTTGTTTGCATTCATCGACATCATATTTCGGTTCTCCGAGACTGTAGTCGACGAATTCTAGTGATAGATTCCCTGTGAAGTCTTCAATTGGTGAAATGTCACGGAACATTTCACGTAAACCTTCTTCAAGAAACCATTCGTTAGATGCGGTTTGAATCTCAATAAGATTCGGAAGTTCCAGCACCTCTTTAATACGCGCAAAGCTTCTACGCTGGCGGTGTTGTCCGTACTGAACTAGTTGACCTGTCAACTCATTCACCCCTCAATAAAGCGATAATAGGTCTTTCAGAAACCATATAAATGTTGTATGATTACGAAAGACAAAAAGAAAACGAGTTCATTTTGAGCTCATTTTCGATTAACCAAAGTTAAATTCGAAAGCTCTTGCTATTTCATTTTCAATCAATAGGCAAACGCCCTCAAATTAATATTTTTGCATTTTATTATATTATCACAGCGTTTTTGTCAAGTCAATCTATAAGTTTTGACAAATTTATTTTACTGCTTTGATAATCCAATAACCTTTTTTCTTCTCTACTATTTCCACTTTTGAAAATTTTAATTCCAAATGTTCTACAGTAGATGGTGCACCTTGTTTTTTTTGAATGACAATCCACAGTTCACCTAAATCCACTAGTTTTTCATATGCTTCATCATAAAATCTAAAAATAGTGTTTTTTCCTGCGCGAATCGGAGGATTTGTCAAAACAACAGCGACTTGTTCTTCTTGAACAGATGAAAGTGCATCACTCTCATAGATCTGTACATTTTGAACCCCGTTCAATTCAGCATTTTTCTTTGCTAGATTAACCGCTCGCTCATTGACATCCATCATGTGAATTATATGATTTGGATAACTTTTTGCAATTGACAATCCAATTGGTCCATATCCACAACCTACATCTAAAATACACCCTTCAACAGTTGGCATCTCAAAACTATCAATTAATACACGGGAACCAAAATCTACTTCGCTTTTACTAAAAACCCCTGCATCTGTTTCAAAAACAAAAGAAAATCCCCGAAGTGTAAAATTCCATCTACGTGGTTTACTCTCTACTTGAGGCTTTTTTGAATAATAATGTTCTGACAAGAATAATGCCCTCCATCATCTAAAGGTAAAGAAAAAGCCCGCCAAAATTGACGAGCTTTTCACAATCAACAAGTAGAAATTATTTAACTTCTACAGATGCGCCAACTTCTTCAAGTTTAGCTTTGATTTCTTCAGCTTCTTCTTTAGCAACGCCTTCTTTAAGAGCTTTAGGAGCGTTATCAACTACTTCTTTAGCTTCTTTAAGACCTAAACCAGTGATTTCACGAACCACTTTGATTACTTTAATTTTTGAATCACCAGCAGAAGCTAAAACTACATCAAATTCAGTTTTTTCTTCTGCAGCTGCAGCAGCGCCACCAGCAACTGCTACAGGAGCAGCAGCAGTAACACCGAATTCTTCTTCGATTGCTTTTACTAAATCGTTTAATTCAAGAACTGTCATATTTTTAACAGCTTCTAAGATTTGCTCATTGTTCATTATATTTTCCTCCTATACGGAATGTAAGTTTTTTTGTTTTGGCAATAGTTGCCTAGAAGATTAAGCAGCTATTAAGCGCCTTGTTCTTCTTTTTGTTCTGCAACAGCTTTTGTTACAAGAGCTAGGTTGCGCATTGGAGCTTGAAGTACAGATAATAGCATAGATAGTAAACCTTCGCGAGATGGAAGTTCTGCCAATGCTTTAACTTCTTCAACGCTTGCATAAGCGCCTTCGATAAGACCAGCTTTAATTTCTAATTGTTCGTTTTCTTTCGCAAAGTTGTTGATGATACGTGCAGGAGCAACAACATCTTCACTTGAAAATGCAATTGCATTTGGACCTGTAAGAACTTCGTTAAGTTCTTCATAACCAGTTTCAACAGTAGCACGACGAACTAAAGTATTTTTGTATACTTTAAATTCTACACCAGCTTCACGTAATTGTTTACGTAGTTCAGTAACTTGAGATACTGTAAGGCCACGGTAGTCAACTACTACTACTGATGCTGCACTTTTAAACTTGTCAGCGATTTCTTGAACAACAGCTTGTTTAGCTTCAACTGCTTTGTTCATCTTGACACCTCCTATTAGAATGGGTCATTTATACCGACAAAAGAAAAGCCTCTTGCCAATAGTAGACAAGAGGCGGAATTTCATCATCTTAAGTAAGAGTCTGAGTTCCTTTGCCCTCGGTAGGACATTAAGCGAAAATAATTCGCCCCTACGGTCTACGGTACAAATGGATATTCACAACAGTATTCATCATAACAAACGATGTATACTCTGTCAATCAAAAATTATTTTGCTTCTGTAGCTGATAGTGGGTCAACTTTAATTGATGGTCCCATTGTAGTAGTTACGTGTAAAGATTTTACGTAAGCACCTTTTGATGCAGCAGGTTTTGCTTTAAGGATTACGTCAATTAATGTAGATAAGTTTTCAGCTAGTTTATCAGCTTCGAATGAAACTTTACCAACTGGTGCGTGAATGATACCAGCTTTATCTGCACGGTATTCAACTTTACCAGCTTTGATTTCATTAACTGCTTTTGTTACGTCGAAAGTAACTGTACCAGTTTTAGGGTTTGGCATTAAACCTTTAGGTCCTAATACACGACCAAGTTTACCAACTTCACCCATCATATCTGGAGTTGCAACGATTACATCGAAGTCAAACCAACCTTGTTGGATTTTTTGGATATATTCTGCATCGCCCACGTAATCAGCGCCAGCTGCTTCAGCTTCTTTAATTTTTTCACCTTTAGCGAAAACTAAAACGCGTTGAGTTTTACCAGTACCGTTTGGAAGTACTACTGCTCCACGGATTTGTTGGTCGTTTTTACGAGTATCGATGTTTAAGTTAAATGCTACTTCAACTGTTGCGTCAAAGTTAACAGTGCTTGTTTTTTTAGCAAGTTCAGCTGCTTCAGCTACTGTGTATAGTTGGTTACGGTCAACTAATTTAGCTGCATCTTGCATTTTTTTACCTTTTTTAGCCATTATATATTTCCTCCTTGATTGTGGTTGTAACGGGTTAAACCTCCCACGAATAAAGGCTGCGAGTTTCAAATATGACTATAAGAAACAATCGCAACCTCCAAAAACAATACTTTATCAAGTAATGGGATTAGTCTTCGATCACAATACCCATGCTACGTGCAGTACCTTCTACCATTGACATAGCAGCTTCTACTGATGCTGCATTTAAGTCAGGCATTTTAGTTTCAGCGATTTCGCGTACTTTATCACGTTTCACTGTAGCTACTTTTTTACGATTTGGTTCACCTGAACCTGATTTGATACCAGCTGCTACTTTAAGTAGAACTGCTGCCGGTGGAGTTTTTGTAATGAAAGTGAATGAACGATCTTCAAATACAGAAATCTCAACTGGAATAATCAAACCTGCTTGGTCCGCAGTACGAGCGTTGAATTCTTTACAGAATCCCATGATGTTAACACCTGCTTGACCCAATGCAGGACCTACTGGTGGTGCTGGATTTGCTTTACCAGCTGGGATTTGAAGTTTTACAACTTTAACAACTTTTTTAGCCACGAGACACACCTCCTTAAGTCCGTGATGTGGTAATTGGGTTTCCCCTCCCACTCAATATCTGTCTGTCGGCTGAATCCGATAACATTAAAAATTACTATATCATAACATGTGATATATTTTTCACAGTATGACCTATGAAATGATAACACTTTTTAAAATGCAAGGCAAGTACCTTGTATTTAAACTTTTAGAACTTGATCAAAATCTAGTTCCATTTTTGTTTCACGACCGAACATGTCCACTTTAACATTTACTTTGCCTTTATCAGCGACAATTTCTTCTACAATTCCTTGGAAATGAGCAAAAGGTCCTTCAAGAACTTCAACTAAATCACCTACACCGAAGTCTAGGTCAACAGTTGCTTCGTTTTCGCCCATTTGTTGTAGAATTGCTTCTACTTCTTCAGGAAGTAATGGTGTTGGTTTTACCCCACCACCTGAAGAACCGATGAAACCAGTCACCCCTGGTGTATTACGAACAACATACCAAGCATCATCTGTCATAACTAATTCTACTAATACATAGCCTGGGAAAGTTTTACGCATATATGTTTTTTTACGACCGTCTTTTACTTCAGTTTCTTGCTCTTCTGGAATAATCACGCGGAAGATTTTATCTTGCATACCCATTGTTTCAACACGTTTTTCTAGGTTTGCTTTTACTTTGTTTTCATAACCTGAATAAGTATGAACGACATACCATTTTTTCTCCATAATAGATAGGACTACTCGTCCTTCCCTCCTTTTCTAAAGGCAAAATGAAAAAACCCGTTACAACACACGGGCTATTTCAGACATATTAACTTTATTAAATCATAACTCCAAGTACCAGCGCAATAATTTAGAAACACCTAAATCGATTACCATGAAAAATGCAGCCATAAACAGCAAAGTTGTAATGACGATAATTGTATATTTCGTCAATTCTTTACGTTTTGGCCAACTTGTTTTTCTCATTTCTGATAGAACACCGCGGAAAAACACACCTAACTTACCCATCCAACCAAACCTCCGAATATAATCATATATACATAACGTATTGTATTATCTAGTCTGTTTATGTAATGTATGCTCATTACAATGTGAACAATATTTTTTAAGTTCCATTCTCTTTGAACTGTCTTTAGCCGCGGGTACATGATAATTTCTAGCCCCGCATTTTTCACAGCTTAATGCTACTTTTTGTGTCATGCTATCACCTTTACGGAATTGTCCTTTTAAAAGCCTATCATCTATTAGAAAAGCTGTCAACTTACCTCTTAACCCTATAAAACTACTATTCTACTTCTAAATGCCGTTCTAATTTTCGCTTAATACGTTGTAAAGCATTATCAATCGACTTAACGTGCCGATCTAATCTAGCAGAAATTTCTTGGTAAGAGCAACCTTCTAAATAGAGGGTTAAAACTTGTCTCTCTAAATCACTTAAGACTTGTCCAATTTTCTCTTCTAAATAGTTAAACTCTTCACGATGAATGATTAATTTCTCAGGATCATCAACTGTCGCCCCTGTAAGCATATCCATTAGCGTTTTCGTTGATTCTTCTTCAAAAACTGGCTTATCTAGTGAAACATATGAGTTAAGTGGTATATGTTTCTGTCTAGTGGCCGTTTTTATAGCCGTAATAATTTGACGCTTAACACAAAGTTCAGCAAAAGCTTTGAAAGAAGCTAATTTATCATCTTTAAAATCCCGGATTGCTTTATACAATCCGATCATACCCTCTTGCACAATATCCTCTTTATCAGCACCAATTAAAAAATAAGATTTAACTTTTAAGCGTACAACCGGCTTATACTTACTAATTAGGAAATCCAATGCTTCTGTATCGCCATCGCGTGCCGCTTCTACTAGTTGCTCATCAGTCAAAGTCTCAAATTGTTGATGCTTAACGTGTAAATGATCACTTGTTAACAAAGTATCACCCCAATTGCGCTAGCCTATTTAAACATAGTATAACGGAATTGGAAAATATCAGTCAATCACTCAATTTATTTCCTCTACGCATTTGTTCGAATTTTTCTAAAACATCTGCTGATAATTCAATTTTAGAGCTAGGTTTTTGGACTTGAATATTTTTAACTTTTTGAGAAATTTGAGTGCGTACATTTTGGATTTCAATTTCAAATTCACGCGCAGATTTTCGAAGAGCACCATTTCCAAATATTACACTTTGTTCAGCCATATCTGATGTGGCTACGTAAATTTTGTTTCTCTTGGTTGTTAGTTCAGCAGTGAGCTTTTCAATACGATCATCTGCAGTTTCTTTTGCTCTGGTATAAATAACTTCAACATTATGCTGTGTCATCTTTGTAGCGATGCCAGGAACGAGATACGCGTCAAAAACGACAATGACGCGCATTCCCGAGTAGGCTTGATAGTCTGCCATTAACTCTATCAGTCGATCTCTCGCATCTATTAGCTTATGTTCTTTTAACGCTTGTAGTTCCTTCCATGCACCAATAATGTTATAGCCATCAACTAAGAGTATGTTCATCAGCAGCCACCTTAAATTTCTTGACGTTTACGAAGTACTTCATACATCAGTAAAGAAGCTGCGACGGAAGCATTTAGAGATGTGACATGTCCTACCATTGGTAAATTATAAAGAAAATCACATTTTTCTTTTAGGATGCGACTCATACCTTTGCCTTCACTACCAATAATAACAGCCAAAGGTAATGTAGCATCCATTTTACGATAATCTACCGAACCTTTCGCATCAGTACCAGCGATCCAAACACCACGTTCTTTTAACTCTTCCACTGTTTGTGACAAGTTATTAACACGTACTGTCGGAATATATTCAATAGCTCCTGTAGATGCTTTTGCAACAACAGCTGTTAAGCTAACTGAACGACGTTTCGGAATAATAATACCATGTGCACCTACTGCATCAGCTGTTCGCATAATTGAACCAAGATTATGTGGATCCTCTAATTCATCCAAAATGATAAAGAATGGATCTTCTCCTCTTTTTTCAGCTAATTTAAAAAGATCATCGAGTTCTGCATAATTATAAGCAGCAACAGAAGCAACAATTCCTTGATGATTTTCAGAAGATAATTGGTCCACTTTTTTCTTAGGAACAAATTGTACGATTACGCCACGCTCTTTTGCTAAATTAAGTAATTCGTTAATGCCACTTTTTTTGACGCCTTCTGCAATCCAAATTTTATTAATATCTCTTGTAGATCGAAGTGCCTCAAGTACTGGATTTTTTCCGGCAATTATTTCTTTTATTTGTTCAGTCATTATTTCGACACCTCTTTCTTATTTTCAACTACATGAATAGCATATTGGATAATTGCATCAACGCGTTCATGCTGCCCTGTTAAATATAAATAGCCGAGAACCGCTTCAAAAGCCGAGCTATAATTATAAGTTTGAACATCTGTATTTTTAGGTATAGAACCAGATTTAGCATTACGGCCACGTTTTAATACAGCCATCTCTTCTTCAGTAAAGTAATCCTCATCTATCATTTGATGAATCACCATGGATTGGGCTTTCGCTGATACATAATGAGTTGCCTCACGATGTAGAACTTTTGGCTTTACACGACCTACTCTTAATAAATGTTCACGAATCGCTATTTCTAATACTGCATCGCCCATATAAGCTAAAGCGAGTGCATTTAATTGTTTTACATCTGCATTACGAAGTTCTCCCACTTCATTAACCTCGTTTCCATCGAACACCTTGACGCGTATCTTCCAAAATAATGTTCATATCTTTCAATTGATCTCGAATTTCATCAGCACGTTTAAAATCACGATTCTTTCTAGCTTGTTGACGTTCTTCGATTAACGCATCAATTTCTTCGTCTAATAATTCTTCTTGTACTTCTAGTTTAATACCTAGCACATTTGAAAGTTCGTTTAATGTATTGATAAATTCTTTTAATAATTCTTCGTTTGTGTTTGTTTCGTTTAAATATTTATTGGCCTCTGTAGATATGTTAAATAAGGTTGCAATTGCATTTGCTGTGTTAAAGTCATCATCCATTGCCACTTCAAAGTTTTGGCGTTCTTGTTGGATGACATCTAACCAAGACTGCTCTTTGTCGCCTATGTTGGCCGTATTTTTTAGGCGATGTGTTAAGTTGTTATAAGAAGTACGGATGCGTTCTAAACCATTAGCTGCTGCTTCGACCAAGTCTTGTGAAAAGTTGATTGGGTGACGATAATGAACAGAAAGCATAAAGAAACGCAATACTTGTGGATCTATCTGTTGGATAATATCATGTACCAAGATGAAGTTGCCGAGTGATTTGGACATTTTTTCATTATTAATATTAATATAACCATTATGCATCCAATATCGAGCAAATGTTTTGCCTGTATAGGCTTCTGATTGAGCAATTTCATTTTCATGATGAGGGAACGTCAAATCTTGACCTCCTGCATGAATATCAATTGTATCACCAAAATGGTTATGGACCATCACCGAACACTCTATATGCCAGCCAGGTCTACCATTTCCCCAAGGACTTTGCCAGAAAATTTCACCTGGTTTTGCTGCTTTCCAAAGCGCAAAATCGAGTGCATCGTCTTTCTTTTCTCCTGCTTCAATTCGTGCACCAATTTTCAAATCATCCACAGATTGATGTGATAATTTTCCGTAATCCTTAAACTTACGTGTACGATAATACACATCTCCTTGAGATTCATAAGCGTAACCTTTTTCAATCAATACAGCGATGAAATTAATAATTTCATCCATATGTTGCGTTACACGTGGATGTGAATCTGCCTTTTGGCATCCAAGAGCTGTAATATCTTCAAAATAAGCATTTATAAAACGTTCTGTTAGTTCGGAAACTTCTTCTCCTAACTCATTTGCCGCTTTAATAATCTTATCATCCACGTCTGTAAAGTTTGAAACATACGTAACTTCATAGCCGCGATATGTTAAATAGCGACGCACTGTATCATAGACGATAACAGGACGTGAATTCCCAATATGAATGTAGTTATATACAGTTGGACCACACACATACATTTTAACTTTGCCTTCTTCAAGAGGTACAAAAGGCTCCTTTTCACGTGTTAATGAGTTAAAAATTTGAATACCCATGAGAAATTATCTCTCCTTTTTACTCTGCTCTAATTCTCTATACAATTCATTGATCTTTTGTTCCATTTGCTGGCAACGATCTTCCATTGGATCCGGTATATTTTGATGATCTAGTTTTTGCTCACGGTTTACACGAACACCATCTTGTATCACAACTTTACCTGGAATACCAACAACTGTAGCATTTGGGGGTACCGGTTTCAAGACAACTGAACCTGCACCAATTTTACTGTTCTCTCCAATTGTAATAGAACCAAGTACTTTTGCACCAGTTGCAACCAGTACATTATCTTGTAGTGTAGGATGTCTTTTACCTTTTTCTTTTCCGGTCCCTCCCAATGTCACGCCTTGATATAGGGTACAATCATTTCCAATTTCGCAAGTTTCACCAATAACTACACCCATACCATGGTCAATAAAGAAACGACGGCCTATTTTTGCACCTGGATGAATTTCAATTCCCGTAAAGAAACGACTAATTTGTGAAATAGATCTCGCTATAAAGTAAAATTTACGTTTATAAAAAGCATGTGCAATTCTATGTGACCATATCGCATGTAGACCAGAATAAGTTAAAACTACTTCTAGTGTACTACGAGCTGCTGGATCATTTTCAAAAATCGTTGCAATATCTTCTTTCATTCTTTTAAACATTTATAAGCCTCCTTTTTAACTAAAAAATAAAAAACACCTCTGTCCTAATAGACAGAGGCGCCTCGTATGCGCGGTTCCACTCTGATTGAAAATATTTTAAAATATTTTCCACTCAAACGTCTTTAACGGCGACAAACCGACTAAGCTTACTAATTTGCGTACGCAAAGCAGGTGCGTTACGCTTTTATTATTTTCAACTTAGCACTCAGAGGTGCATTTCTGTTTTGCATTGGCTCAGATCACTTTCAGCCGGTGATGATCCTCTCTTTAGAGCGTACGCCACATACTTCTCCTCTTCAACGTTTTACATTTATTAGCTTAATTGTACAATGAAGCAGAAAAAAATCAATAAAAATTATTTTACATATTTTTCAATACGTTTAAGTACAGTTTCTTTGCCAAGTAGAACAAGTGCATCATTTAGTTCTGGACCATGCATTTCACCTGTTGTAGCAACGCGAATAGGCATATAAAGATTTTTACCTTTATGACCTGTTTCTTTTTGTACGGCTTTGATAGCTTTTTTGATTTCTGCTGGTTCAAATTCTTCTAAAGTTTCAAGTTTTTCTTTAAATGCAGCCATAACTTCTGGTACTTGTTCACCAGCTAGAACTTCTTTTTCTTCATCATTAAATTCTAGTTCTTCTGTAAAGAACATTTGAGATAATTCTACGATTTCAGCACCATAGCTCATTTGCTCATGATAAAGACCAATTAATTGACTAGCCCATTCAGCTTCTTCAGCTGTTGGATTTTCTGCTACCATACCTTCTTTTTGTAGGAATGGTAAACATAGTTCAACCACTTGCTCATGAGATAGTTTTTTCATGTATTGGTTGTTCATCCATTTTAATTTATGCGTATCATACATAGATGGTGATTTAGAAAGACGTGATTCGTCAAATTGAGCGATTAACTCATCCATTGAGAATATTTCTTCTTCACCTTCTGGAGACCAGCCAAGTAATGCTAAGAAGTTTAGCATAGCTTCTGGTAAATATCCTAGCTCTTTGTATTGAGAGATGAATTGGATAATAGATTCATCACGTTTTGAAAGTTTTTTATGGCTTTCGTTAACGATTAATGTCATATGACCGAATTGAGGTGCTTCCCAGCCAAATGCACGATAAATCATCAATTGTTTTGGTGTATTTGATAAATGTTCTTCACCACGGAATACATGTGTCATTTCCATTAAGTGATCATCAAGAACAACAGCAAAATTATATGTTGGAATACCGTTTGCTTTTACAATTACCCAGTCACCGATATCTTTCGATTCAAATGTTACTTCTCCACGAATAATATCAGTAAATGTGTATGTTTCATTTTCCGGTACCTTGAAGCGAATTGTGTAAGGCATACCTGCTGCTTCTTTTTCAGCTACTTCTTCAGCAGTTAAGTGACGGCAAGTCCCTTTGTACATTGGCGCAGCTACACCGTTTGCACGTTGAGTTTCACGTTCAGCTTCTAATTCTTCTGGTGTACAGAAGCATTTGTAAGCCATACCCATATCGATTAATTTTTGAGCAGCTTCTTTATAAGTGTCTAAACGTTCCATTTGGCGATAAGGAGCGAATGGACCACCGATTACTGGTGATTCTACAGGTTCAATACCTAACCAAGCTAGGTTATGAAGTTGTGATTCTTCGCCACCTTCAATGTTACGAGCTATATCTGTATCTTCAATACGGAAGATGAAATCTCCGTTATAGTGTTTTGCATATAAATAATTGAACAGTGCTGTACGTGCACCACCGATGTGTAAGTGTCCTGTTGGACTTGGTGCATAACGAACACGAACTTTGTTAGCCATGATTAAAATCCTCCTATTTATCGTTCAAAAAAATTCAACTTTGTCCATTTTACCACTGCAACTACAAAAATTAAAGAAAGTCAATTTTTTATAAGTAAAATTGTTGCCATTGAAGCAATTCCTTCTTCACGACCAGTAAAACCTAGTTTTTCTGTAGTCGTTGCTTTTACATTAACTTGAGAAGGTTCTGCATGTAAAAGCTCTGCGATACAATTACGCATTTGTTCGATATATGGCGCTAACTTTGGTCGTTGAGCCATTATTGTACAATCTACATTGCCTAATGAGTAACCTCTGTCTTCTACCAGTTTCCAAATAAATGCTAATAACTTTGCAGAATCTGCATTCTTGAATTCAGGGTCTGTATCCGGAAAATGACGACCTATATCACCTTCACCAATTGCGCCAAGCGCCGCATCTGTGACAGCATGTAACAATACATCCGCATCTGAATGACCTAATAATCCTTTATCATGAGGGATTGTAATCCCTCCAATAATTAGTGGGCGTCCTTCAGCAAAAGCATGTACATCAAAGCCTTGTCCTATTCGAAACATAATTATCCTCCTATACGTTGACTCAGAATTGCTTCACCAAATACTAAGTCCTCTTTAGTAGTTATTTTAACGTTTTCATAGCTACTTTCAACAATATATACAGATTGTCCTAAACGTTCCACAAGCATTGCTTCATCAGTTCCTAAGAAATGATCATCTTCTGCTTGTTGTTCTGCACGTTTCAGTATCTCAAAGTTAAATGCTTGTGGTGTTTGAATCATCCATAGACTCGAACGGTCTACTGTTTCTTCAATAACACCATCCTTTACACGTTTCATTGTATCCTTTGCGCGAACTCCCGCTATCGCTGCTCCCTTGGTATGTGCTGCCTCAACTAACTTATGGATAGTAGGTATTGTGATAAAAGGTCTTGCTGCATCATGAACCAATACGATTTTCCCGTCTTCCACCTTTTTAACACAATTATTCACACTATATTGTCTTTCTGAACCTCCATCAAGAAGTGCTCTTACTTTTGTAATTTGATATTTGGCTAAAAGCATTTCAATATATGAACGTTCCTCCGGTTTTACCGCTAACCATATCCCTTTACATTCACCATCTTGTTGAAATACCTCTAATGTATGTATCAAAATAGGTTTTTGTCGTAATTCCAAAAATAATTTATTTCGCCCTGCAGCCATTCTTTTTCCACTACCTGCTGCTGGTAATATAACATCGTATTGCACGTTCTTGTCTCACTTCCTCATCAATGAAAAGACAAGGCAAATTGCCCTGTCTCTTTTTTCTTTTGAATTATGCCATTCTTCCATTTTGCTTTGGTTTTGCAAATATCATTCGTCCTGCAGAAGTTTGTAATACACTTGTGACAATTACAACAATAGCTTGGCCAATATACGTTTTTCCTTCTTCAACAACAATCATCGTACCATCATCCAAATACGCGATACCTTGGTTATGTTCTTTACCATCTTTGATCACTAACACGTTCATCTCTTCGCCAGGAATAACTACCGGTTTCACTGCATTTGCCAGATCATTTATATTAAGAACCTCTACATTATGCAAATCACAAACTTTATTTAAATTAAAATCATTTGTTAAAATTTTTCCACCCATTTTTTTGGCAAGACGAACTAATTTTAAATCCACTTCTTGAACATCTTCAAAATCGACTTCTGTTATTAAAACTTGCGAAGCTCGTTCATCTTGAAGTTTTCTTAAAATATCAAGTCCCCTGCGACCCCTTGTACGTTTTAATGTATCTGAAGAATCGGCAATATGTTGCAACTCGGTCAACACAAATTGAGGGACAACCAAAATTCCTTCGACAAAACCTGTTTCAGAAATGTCTGCAATTCTTCCATCGATAATGACGCTTGTATCTAAAAGTTTATAGATAGTCCCCGAAATTTCTATTTCATCTGTAGATCTTTTCTTCGAGCTATTATGAGATTTACCTGTGGTAAATACATTGATTAACTCATCTCTTTTTTTAAACCCTACTTGGAATCCTAAATATCCCAACACAATCGATAATAGAATCGGCAAAACAGTTGTAACAATAGGAATGTTCACACTATCGATTGCAAAACCTATTAAATATGCAACAATCAGTCCAATGATTAAACCAAGTGTACCGAACAATAAATCTCCTACAGGTGCTTTCAATAGTTTTTCTTCCATCCATCTGATAAATTTCACAAAGTAGTCCGAAAGTAAAAATGAAAATCCAAATAATATTAACGCACCAATAGCAACTGAAGTATACGGATTATTTAGCCATGGGTTTGAAGATAAATGAATCAATTCGTATAATGGCGGTAATATAAATAAACCCATTGTTCCTCCGATAAAAAGAAACGCAATTTGGATAATTTTCTTAAGCATTTGTTACACCTCCTAGATTAACAATTATTATTACATATCAACGCGTGGTATACCTATATAAAACAATCTATGACATATAAATTTAAATATAGTCATTAAATGATCAAAAAAATTACAAACCTTTAAAACTAAGTTTTAATGCTTGGTTCACGGTATCAACTCCAAGCACTTCAATATCATTTGGATAATCCCATCCACCTATGTTTGATGACGGAATTATAACACGTTTAAAACCTAATTTAGCTGCCTCTTGCACTCTTTGTTCAATGCGAGAAACACGACGTACTTCACCAGTCAAGCCGACTTCCCCTATATAGCAATCCATTGGTTTCGCTGCAACATCCCTAAAACTAGAGACAATACTAACTAAGACCGCTAAGTCAATGGCGGGTTCATCTAATTTAACACCACCAGCTACTTTAATATAGGCATCCTGAGCTTGTAGTAGCATCCCCATTCTTTTTTCTAACACTGCCATTAAAAGCGAAATACGATTTTGATCAACACCTGAGGCCATTCGCTTAGGATAATTAAAACTTGATGGTGTTACAAGCGCTTGAATTTCCACCAAAATAGGTCTAGTTCCTTCCATCGAAGCTACAACAGTTGAACCAGGTGCTCCTTGCGAACGTTCTTGTAAAAACAATTCTGAAGGATTTAATACTTCTTTCAACCCATTCTGAAGCATCTCAAAGATGGCGATTTCATTTGTTGAACCAAAACGGTTTTTTTGGCTACGAAGTATTCGATACGTATGGTGACGCTCGCCTTCAAAATATAAAACAGTATCCACCATATGTTCCAAAATACGTGGACCAGCTATTTGACCTTCTTTTGTTACATGTCCAACTAAGAAAATGGCAATATTCTTTGTTTTAGCAATCCTCATGAATTCAGCAGTACATTCTCGGACTTGGGATACACTACCGGGTGCACTCGTTACATTTGGATGATAAACCGTTTGAATAGAATCTACAATGACAAACTTTGGTTTTACATCTTCAATCGTCTGATTTAAAAATTCTAAATTGGTCTCTGAATATATATATAGTTCTGATGACTTTACGCCAAGACGTTCTGCTCGTAGTTTTGTTTGACGAATAGATTCTTCTCCAGAAATATAGAGAACACGATGTCCCTTATTTGACAAAAGTGCTGATAATTGCAGTAATAATGTGGATTTTCCGATACCTGGATCCCCACCAACTAATACAAGTGATCCTGGTACCACTCCACCTCCTAGGACGCGGTTCAATTCTTTAAGTTCCGTTTCTACTCTTGGTGCTTCTTCTGATTCTACAGAAATGATTGGTACCGCTTTTTGCGAAACTTTATCAGAGTGTTGAAACGCACCTCTTGGACCTTTTGAAACAATCTCTACTTCTTCTACCATCGTATTCCATTCACCGCAACCCGGGCATCTACCTAGCCATTTTGGCGATTCATATCCGCATGAGTTACAAAAGAATTTTGTCTTTTTTTTGACCATTTTTTTCTCCTTATAGTGTCATTTCTTTACTTCATATTATAAAACAAGGCATTCCAAATTTCTCATTTGGAATGCCCTTTTAAGACATATATTCACTTTTCGCTATAAGTCATTCATTATTTTGTAACGAGTTCTTTTACATTTACAACAAATTGATCGTCTTCTACATCAAATACAACTCGTTGACCATTTAACACGGTACCTTTTAAAATTTCTTCAGAAAGTCGATCTTCTACATGTTTTTGGATTGCTCGACGTAATGGACGTGCTCCGTATTGCGGATCATATCCTTCCTTCGCTATTTTTTCAATAGCATTTGGTGTTAACTCAAGTGTAATATTTTGTTCTTCTAGTCGTTTTGTTAATGTTTTTGCCATAAGAACAACAATTTTATTCAATTCTTCTTTTTCTAGTGAATGGAAGACAATCATTTCATCAATACGGTTTAAAAATTCAGGACGGAATGCTTTTTTCAATTCTTCCATCATTACATTTTTTGCATTTTCTTGACTTTGTTTTGCACTTTGAGCACCAAATCCAAGAGATTTACGATATTTCAATGCTTCTGCACCAATATTAGAAGTCATAATAACTACAGTATTACGGAAGTCAACGACGCGTCCTTTAGAATCTGTCAATCGACCATCATCAAGGACTTGCAAAAGAATATTGAAAACATCTGGATGTGCTTTTTCAATTTCATCAAGTAAGACAACAGAATATGGTTTACGACGAACCTTTTCTGTTAGTTGACCACCTTCATCAAAACCTACATATCCTGGTGGTGAACCTACAAGGCGTGAAGTCGAATGTTTTTCCATGTATTCAGACATATCAACTCGAATCATTGCATCTTCATCACCAAACATAACTTCTGCCAAAGCTCGAGCAAGTTCTGTTTTACCTACACCTGTTGGGCCTAAGAAGATAAATGATCCAATTGGACGTTTCGGATCTTTTAATCCAGCACGTGCTCTACGAATAGCTCTTGAAATAGCTTCAACTGCTTCACCTTGACCTATGACACGTTTGTGCAATTCTTCTTCAAGATGTAATAACTTCTCAGATTCTTCTTGAGCTAATTTAGAGACAGGCACTCCTGTCCACATCGATACGACTTCCGCAATATCATTTACCGTTACTTTTGACTCTGCCTTTCCTTGAGCTTCTTTCCATTCTTTTTTGGTTGTATTTAGTTTGTCTTTTAGCTTTTGTTCAGTGTCACGTAATGATGCAGCTTTCTCAAACTCTTGTGATTGAACTGCAGCCATTTTCTCTGAATGAATCGAATCTAGCTGTTGTTCTAATTCTTTTAAGTCAGGCGGCGTTGTAAATGAACGTAAGCGTACTTTTGAACCTGCTTCATCGATTAAGTCGATTGCTTTATCTGGTAAGAAACGGTCAGAAATATAGCGATCTGACATTTTAGCAGCTGCTTCAATTGCTGCATCTGTAATTTTCACACGATGATGTGCTTCATAACGATCACGCAATCCTTTAATAATTTGAATAGCTTCATCTACAGTTGGTTCATCTACTTGAATTGGTTGGAAACGACGTTCCAGTGCAGCATCTTTTTCAATATATTTACGATATTCATCTAACGTTGTGGCACCGATACATTGTAATTCACCACGTGCTAGTGATGGTTTTAAAATATTGGATGCATCAATTGCACCTTCTGCACCACCCGCACCAATCAATGTATGCAATTCGTCGATAAATAAGATGACATTACCAGCTTGACGTATTTCATCCATTACCTTTTTCAAGCGATCTTCGAATTCGCCACGGTATTTTGTGCCAGCCACTACAGTTCCCATATCTAAAGTCATCACACGTTTATCACGTAGTGTTTCTGGAACTTCATTGTTAACAATTTGTTGAGCTAGACCTTCAGCAATTGCCGTTTTACCTACACCAGGTTCACCGATTAATACAGGATTATTTTTTGTTCGACGAGATAATACTTCAATAACACGCGTAATTTCTTTGCTACGGCCAATTACAGGGTCCAAGCTGCCTTCTCTAGCAATTTGCGTAAGGTCGCGTGCTAAGCCATCCAAAGTCGGTGTATTCGCTGCTGGAGCTGCATTCGTATTTGCTTGTGGATGATCACTACTACCTAATAGTTGTAATACTTGTTGGCGAGCTTTGTTTAAGCTTACCCCTGCATTATTTAATACTCGTGCTGCTACACCTTCACCTTCACGAATTAATGCTAAAAGTAAATGTTCTGTGCCAATATAGGAATGGCCTAATTTACGTGATTCATCAACTGATAACTCAATTACCTTTTTAGCTCTAGGCGTATAATGGACAATCGGGCCAACATTTTTTGTACCCATTCCGACTAATTCCTCAATACCTTCTTCAATCATTTCGGTACTTACATCGATTGCTTCAAGTGCTTTCGCGGCAATTCCGCCACCCTCGCGGATTAACCCTAATAATATATGTTCAGTACCAATTGCCTCGTGTTTCATACGAATTGCTTCTTCTTGAGCAAGTTGCAAAACCTTTTGAGCACGCTGTGTAAAACGATTATACATCATAAAAATCCTCCCCTTCTTCACCGTTTCTACTGTTTAGAGTCTGTATTATTCATTTGCAATTGTTCTCTAATAATAGATGCACGATAAACATCTCTTTCGTTTGCTTGAAGTGTTGTACCTGCATGTTGCTGTAAAAATCCCGGTTGCATGATTAACATGCACTCATTTAACACACGATCTGGAATAGGTGGTATCAATCCTAAATCTATACCTAATCGTACATTTGATAGACAATTTGCTGCTTCTTCACTCGAAAGGATTCTTGCATATTGTAAAACTCCTAGCGAGCGATTTAATCTGTCAGACACAGCAATAGATGCATGTTCTAATAACGCTCGCCTTGCACCAATTTCCTTTTGAACAATCTGTTCTGCAACGCTTTGTAAATCTAAAATTATATCTTCTTCGGGCTTACCAAGCGTAATTTGATTTGAAATTTGATAATAATTACCGGTAGCCTCTGTACCCTCACCATAAATTCCTCGCACAACCATCCCTAATCGCGCCATCGTATTAATAAGTGGTCCCATTTGGTTCGTCACTGTTAGAGCAGGTAAATGCATCATTACTGAAGCTCTAAGACCAGTTCCTGTATTAGTTGGGCAACTCGTTAAATACCCAAATGAATCATCGAAAGCATATGGTAATTTTTCTTCTAACAGGCGATCCATCTCATCAGCTAAATGATATGCTTTGTCTAGTTGTAATCCTGGTTGTAAGCATTGAATTCGGATATGATCCTCTTCATTTATCATAATACTAATCGTTTCATCTTCTGATACTAAGATTGAACCCATTTTTGTTTTATTTGCCAATTGTGGGCTTATTAAATGCTTTTCCACTAATACTTGTCGTTGTAATGCTGGCATATCATGAAGTGAAAAATAGGAAAACGGAACATCTAGATTATTTTCTTCATCAATAATTGCACTAGACACAAGTTTATCAATTTGTAGTGCTTCCTCATCTGAAAAAGCTCTTGGAAAACGAAAACCCGTTAAATTCCTAGCCAATCGAATGCGTGTACTCATAATGATATCCCCATAATTAATATCCCCACGCATCCAAAGAGGTGGCTTACTTTTTAGAAAATGATCAATGCTCGTCACTTTCTTCACCCCCTGATTGTAACTTCTTCTCTATTTCTCGAACTTGGTCTCGAATACTAGCTGCATCTTCAAAACGTTCTTCCTCAACAGCCGATTTCATATCTTGCCGTAATGCCTCAATTTGCCTTTTCATCTGATAACTCTCGTTAATAGAACCTGGTACTTTTCCAATATGCTCAATTGCACCATTATGAAGTCTTTTAAGTACTTGAGGTAATTGCTCTTTAAAAGTTTCATAACAAGTTGGGCAATTAAATTTCCCCTCTTCTAAGAACTTTCTATAAGTCATGCCACATTGTGGACAACTATCGTTTTGAACTTTTGTCTGAGTATTACTAATTGGAACTGCCTGAACCGACCAGCTTGGTGTCCCAAACCAACTTGAAAATAATTTTTGCACTGCATTTGGGTCTTCATCTGAATCGAGGTTCAAGTGAAAATGATCCAACTGCTTATTACACACATCGCAATAATGCCTAGTCAATTTTTTACCATTTTTCATTTGTGTAACTGTGATAGTAGCCGGTCGCTGTTTACAATTTTCACAAATCATACCTTGCACCTCTTTACGTTTGCTTGTCATACTTTAACGTTAATAACATAGCGTGCAATATTCGTGCACGTAATTCATCCCTTACCGGCAAGTTAATACATAGTACTGAACGATCAAGTGCTGCAATCATCATTTTGGCTTCTCTACGGGTAATCACATCTTCGTCAATTAAACGGAAAATAAAATCTTGAGTCGACGACTGGGATATTGAATCACCGACTTGTTGTAAAATTTCATCGATCAGTTCTGCCTCAGAGTTAGCCTTTACACGTAAAATTCGAATATAGCCGCCTCCACCACGTTTACTTTCTACTATATAACCACGTTCAGCAGTAAATCTTGTATTAATGACATAATTTATTTGTGACGGTACACATTGAAATTTATCGGCAATCTCACTTCTTTTTATCTCAATATGCCCTTTACCACCTAATTCAATAACTTCCTTCAAATACCCTTCAATAATGTCAGAGATATTTCGCATTTAGCTTCCACCTCACTCGCATCACTGACTTTGACTATCTTTGACTATATTATATAAGGCTATAAAAAATGTCGCAAATATTCTGCATTACTTTTTATGGTTTTCGTTTTTCTAATATACATAAAAAGCATACCGCTATATGCAGTATGCTCAACAATTAACTGATTAAATCCACTTACCCACTATAGGATAATCCCACGCTTCATCTTGCAACGCTTTAACAATCCCAATGATTGGAACAATAATACCCATAAGACCGAAGACAATAATCATCGGAATACCAATTATAGCTAAAATTATGGTGATGGATAAGAAGGTCCCAACACCAACTAATAACCACATTACAAATTGGAATAACAACGCTTGAATGGATAATTTTTTTACTTCTTCATCTTTAATAAAAAGGAAGAAGAGTATTGGCACTAAACATGGAGCAAAAAATGCACTTGCATGCAAGATCACTTTTATTCCCTTTTCCTCCAAACTAATCACTCACTTTCAATGTACTAAAAACATTTATGTTATAGCTATTTTACGTTCAATACGATAAATAAGTTTCACTTTTTATAAAACTTTACATAACCCCTTTCTACTAAACTGGAACATTTCAATTATTGTTTCGTCTTTTTTTATATAACAAAGTAAGGAGGTTGTTTCCTATGAAAAAAGCACTTTTACTTATAGGGACAATTCTACTCAGCTTACTCATTTTTATCGGTATGCCCTACTACTTACTAAAAAGTTCATTAATGCACAATTGCAGCGAGCAATCAGCGACATGTACCGAAACAATGCATCATAAATTATCCCACGAAATTTCAATTCACCCCGATTTTCGGGATTCTAATATACTAGAGAAACTTTCAACTAATAAACCCGGCTATTGAAATCTTTAGTAGGGATCATTTATAACGAGAAAACTTACTAGGCTATTCCTTTCTACTATAAAATTTTGCTAGCTATGGTTGTCGAATTAAGATTCCACCATTCTCATTACAAGAGGCTTGTCTCAAAAGAGCTTTTCAGACAAGCCCTTTTTCTATTCAATTTATGGAAACATTAGCATTTTTGTGAGAGGATAAGTATAACAATGGTTGAAATGAGGCGTAACAATGATTCGAACACTTGGAGTGACTAATGATCAACAACTAAAAGTGAATTTCCCATTAGAAGAAATTAAACAAGGTCAATTCGATTGGTATTGGGTAGATTTTGTGAAACCTGATGCCAAAGAAGATGCATTATTAGATACCTTTTTCCACTTTCATCCTTTAGCAATTGAAGATTGTTTAATGCGTCTACAACGCCCAAAAATAGATTATTACGATGATTATCATTTTCTAGTTGTCCATAAGATTAACGAAGAAACATTTGAAGCTGAAGAAGTAAACCTGTTCGTTTCCCCTAATTTTGTGGTAACTTATCATAAATCCTCTGTACCGGAATTTGACGTTGTAAGGAATCGATTAGCAAATCGTCCACAGACTTGGGAACGGGGGTCTATTTTTGTTATGTACCAAGCAATAGATAAAATTGTAGACAGTTATTTTCCTATGGTATATAACATCGAAGACCATTTAAATGAAATTGAAGATCATTTGAATTATCAAAATAGCACAAAATCCATGGGTAATGTATTCGACTTACGAAGCGATTTACTTCATATAAGAAGAACGATTTTACCAATGCGCGATTTACTGTATCGTATATTAAATTCTTACCGATTTAATTTGGGCGATCAAGAAAGGGTCTATTTTGGAGATATTCATGACCATTTACTCAAACTAACTGAAATGGTTGAGTCGAATCGTGAACTAACAGCTGATATGAGAGATAGCCATATGTCAGTAAACGCTACTCGTATGAATGGTATTATGATGATTTTAACAATTATTTCATCTATCTTTATCCCATTAACCTTTATAGCTGGGGTTTATGGTATGAACTTTAAGCATATGCCAGAACTTGAATGGCATTATGGATACTTCATTATTTTATTAGCGATGTTAGGCATTGCTATTTCAATGATAGCTTGGTTCAAATATAAAGGATGGTTTGACTTATTTAAACCATAAAAAATGCCTCTTTCATTTTTATGAACGGAGGCATTTTTACTTTTTAAAGAAGATTCTATTTCAAAAATTAGCGACTGATAAATTTTAAACTATTTATCTTTTATACCGAATAAAATAAATGACAAAATGTAAGTTACTAAAGTTGCTCCAGCTGCAATTAAAATACGATTAGTAGTTGGGACTGAAGTGTAATTAGAATTCAGTAACATCATAGAAGATACAGCAACTACAGCAGCTAATGGTAATGCGTATTTCATACCTCTTTGTTTATCCATTCTATCGTACATCCTTTTCTCTAAAACATTTTCTTTATTGTAGCATGCTAACATCTATACGTAACTTAAAACCTGTGACAATCTATTTTCTACCTTGATATAAAACTTGTTTTTTGTTTAAGAATACTCTATATCTTATACATTTAATTACATTGTAATAATTCCACGCGTAAAATATTGAAAAAAATGATAAAATGATAGATAAATTGGTATAGTCAATATTAATTATATAACTAATGAAATGGAGACATTATGGTGGCACTTTGGTCTAGTAAACGTAATATAAACAAGAGCAATAACTATTTCAATATTAATCAATACATTGGACAAGTCACATTAAATCTATCAAAACATCCAGAAATACAAAAACAAGCTAAATTATTGCAACTAACAGTAGAGGACTTAGCAATTATTAAACAACTACAACCACTTTCACAGGAATTAATCGTCGAAATGGTTGACAATTTTTATAATTCTATTAGTCAATCATCGGATTTAAGCAATATTATCAATAAATATTCCGCTATTGATCGTTTAAAAGTAACACTTACACGTCATATTACAGAAATTTTCAACTGTCATATTGATGATGAGTATATTCAACAAAGGATTAAAATCGCTCATGTACATGTTCATATCGGTCTAAAATCTAAATGGTATATTAATTCTTTCCAATCCTTAACGACAACTTTTTCAGCATTTATACAACGACTAGAGCTATCAAATTATGATACAGCACTAGCTATTAATGCTTTTTCTAAAATCATAAATTTAGAACAACAAATTGTCATAGAAGCTTATGAACTAAAACAAGAAGATGAACGTATCCAAGCAAATGAATTTAAGCATAATATTATTCTTTCAGTTCAAAGCACTTCACAAGAATTAAGTGCAATTAGTGAAGAAACAACAGCTTCCATTCAATCATTGGCAAGCCAAGCGAATGATATAACGCAATCTACTCAACAAGGACTTGAATTTGTTACTTCTACTCAAGAAAAATCTGAGAGTGGCAAACAACTTCTAGAAGAACAAACGAAACTTATGAATCAAATGTCAAAAAGCGTATCCACACTTGATGATACAATGAGCCAATTACGTGTATCATCTCATAAGATAAATGAAATCGTACACCTTGTTACAGATATTGCGGATCAAACTAATTTATTAGCATTAAATGCTTCTATAGAGGCAGCCCGTGCAGGTGAGCATGGTAAAGGTTTTGCAGTCGTAGCAGAAGAGGTCCGCAAACTTGCCGAAGAAACAAAAAATGCAGTTCAAAATGTATCACACCTTATTGAAGAGACAGAAAATAATATTGAAAATATGTCGAGTTCCGTAAAAGGTGTTGGTACACAAATAACAAATGGTGTTAGTATGCAAAGTGAATTAGAAAAATCATTTCTTAAAATTGCTGAGGCAGTAGCTGGGATTAAAACAATTAATGAAGACACAATGGAAGACATCACAACAATTTCACAACTGTTACGTGATTTAAGCGAAGGTGCTATGCAAGTCTCAACATCTGCCGATCAATTAACGAATATCGCAAACAGTCTAGATTAATAGAAATTATCTATAAGACAACTAACAGGAATTACTTAAATCTAAAAAAACGTCAACCCCGTATATCGAGTTGACGTTTTTCATTTTCTTTTATCATTTACATGGTAAAGAATTCATGCGGCATACTACGCTTTTCTTTACGATGTTCACGACGTTGGGGACCTGTTTCGAATAATCTCTTTTCTGCTTCTGTTTCAGGATATACAGGAGCAACTTCTTGTGGTTTACCATCCTTATCTACTGCAACCATAGTTACAAATGATTCAGTTGTTAGTCGCTTTTCGCCTGTATGAATATCTCGTGATTGCACAATAATATACAGTTCCATTGAAGTTCGACCAGTAGAACTTACGATAGCTTCCAATTCTAACACCTCACCTGAATGAACAGGAGAGATAAAATCAACCGAATCAAACGATGCTGTAACAGTTTGCATTTTAGCATGTTTCATAGATGTTATGGCAGCAATTTCGTCAATATACGCCAAAACTTTTCCACCGAAAATAGTATCCATATGATTTGTATCTGGTGGCAATACTAATCTTGTTTGAATAGTTCTAGATTGACTCATTGGAATAGGTTTAAGCATAAACAACACCCCTTTAAAATGTATCTGTATCTATGCTATATTTAAATCTGTATCTATGCAACAATAAAGCATTAGTTTATATATATATATTATGTTGTTATATAATTCCTAAAGGCATAAATATTACAGTTTAGTTTTAATTGTTATAAACTTCATTTCTGTCATTTCTTGAACTGCGAATTTAATTCCTTCACGTCCATAACCGCTTTTTTTAATACCACCATATGGCATATTATCGATACGGAATGTTGGAACATCATTAATAATAACAGCACCCGCTTCTAGTTCATCTGCTGCTCTCATTGCATCTTCTAAATTATTTGTAAAAATACCAGCATTTAAACCTAAGTCGGATTTGTTCAATAAATCGATAGCTTTGTCGAATGTTTCATATGGAACAATCGACACAATAGGTGCAAATGTTTCTTGACATACTATTTTCATATCTGATTTGACATTCGTCATGACGGTTGGTGTCAAAGTACGTTCTGTAAAAGTACCACCTGTTGCAACAGTAGCTCCCTGCGCTTTTGCCTCTTCAATCCATTCAGTAATTCTAGTAACTTCTTTCGGGTTTATCATTGCACTTACATCTGTATTTTCATCCATCGGATCACCAACAACTAATTTTTCAGTTGCCTCCACAAATGCTTTTGTGAATTGTTCATAAATTGATTGGTGGACAAAAATCCGTTGCAATGAAATACATACTTGTCCTGCAAATCCAAATGCACCTCCTACACATCGATCAACAATTTTTTCTATTGGTGCACTCGGTTCAATGATCAATCCTGCATTAGAACCAAGTTCAAGTGTTACTTTCCGTAACCCCACTTTTTCTTTTATCTTCAGTCCAACAGTGCCACTACCTGTAAACGTTACTTTTTTAACAAGTGGATGTGTAACTAAAATATCGCTTAATTCGCTTCCGCTACCTGTCACAATTTGAAGCATACCATCTGGTAATCCTGCCTCTTTAAAAATTTCAGCCATCACAATACTACTTAGTGGTGTTTGCGTAGCTGGTTTTAACACAACTGCATTTCCTACTGCAAAAGCTGGTCCTAATTTATGTGCTACTAAATTAAAAGGAAAATTAAAGGGCGTAATCGCTGATACCACGCCTAAAGGAACACGTCTTGTCCAACCGATCCGATCAGATACGCCAGGCGCTGCATCCATTGGTATCGTTTCACCACTTACTTGTTTCGCTGCTTCTGCAGCAAATTGATAAGTTGCAATAGTGCGATCAATTTCAGTTAACCCTGCAGATAACGGTTTACCTGCTTCTAGTGCCAAAATTTCAGCAAATTCTTGTCGACGTCCTCTCATTATATTCACAACACGGTATAAAATCTCAGCTCTTTCATAAGCAGTTGATGATTTAAATTTTTTAAATGCTTCTTGTGCACTTTCAATCGCATATGCTACATCTTGTGGAGTCGCTTTTGCTACTTTTGCAATCACTTTCCCATCATAAGGTGATGTTAGCTCATAACTTTCTTTTGTATCTACCCATTGTCCATTAATCCATAGTTTTGTTTCTTTCAACACAAAACACCTCCATTTATGTTATACCCTCTTCTCTCCATACTATCACCTTTATTTGCTTAATGTCGTATAGCAAATTCAATTTTATCGGAAGATTTTATCATTTAAACTTTTGTAAAAGGGCATGAACATTAAGTAAAATATTGTTCATTAAAAAAGGGCCTGTCCCATAAGTAGAATACTTACGAGATAGCCCTTCTTTCTAATATGAGATTTCCGGTTTACAAAAGTTTTTTTACCTTTTCATATTCTTCATTTGTGAATACTCTTGAATTCGTAATGAAATGTTTTTCTTCTATACTATCCAGCGAAAAGGTAGCACCTCTACCTTCAACTGCATCTATAATTAGTTGTGTATGTTTCCAATAGTCATATTGACTCCTATGCATATAGAAAGGAACATTCCCTATGGTGCCAAGGTATATATCTGAAGCACCTAGTATAAAGTCCCCCTCTCTATAGCACATAGGCGCAGAACCGTCACAACACCCAGCAGATTGATAAAACATGATAGGTCCATAAATGCTCTTCATATGTTCAATTAAGGTAAGTGCATCTTCTGTAGCAACAACACGTTCTACCATCTCTTTACCTCCTGACTTAGAAGAAGCCTTGTGGTTTACGGTTATAACTAACTAGTATATTTTTCGTTTGTTGATAGTGTTCAAGCATCATAGCGTGATTCTCTCGGCCAATCCCAGATTGTTTATAGCCACCGAATGCAGCACCTGCTGGATATTGGTGATACGTATTTGTCCAAACTCGGCCGGCCTGAATCGCACGACCTGCACGATATGCAATATCGCCTGAACGAGACCATACACCTGCCCCTAAACCATATACAGTATCATTTGCTATTTCAATTGCTTCCTCAAAATCTTTAAAAGTAGTTACCCCAATAACTGGGCCAAAGATTTCTTCCTGGAAGATACGCATTTTGTTGTTTCCTTTAAACACTGTAGGTTTAATGTAATATCCACCTTCAAGGCCTTCAATATGGTTTTCTTCACCACCAATCAAACATTCAGCACCCTCTTCTTTCCCTAATTTTAGGTAAGAAAGAATTTTTTGCTGCTG
Organism: Rummeliibacillus sp. POC4; assembly: GCF_003576525.1. Taxonomy (GTDB): domain Bacteria; phylum Bacillota; class Bacilli; order Bacillales_A; family Planococcaceae; genus Rummeliibacillus. Next base: position 62,862 of record NZ_QWUA01000016.1, read on the forward strand.
TTCATTAGAGGCTTGAGCACCCATCATGACTTCCGTGTCTAGTGGATTACCAATTTTAATCGCTTCAACACGTTGTAATGCGCGTTCAATAAATTTATCATAAATGGATTCTTGGATTAGTACACGAGATGGACATGTACAAACCTCGCCAGAGTTTAATGCAAACATAACTAAACCTTCAATTGCTTTATCCAAAAATTCATCATCATGATCCATCACATCTTCAAAGAATATATTTGGAGATTTACCACCAAGTTCGAGTGTAACAGGAATAATATTTTCAGTCGCATATTGCATAATTTGACGACCAACAGCCGTTGATCCAGTGAATGCAATTTTTGCAATACGCGGATTTGTAGCAAGTGGTTTTCCTACTTCGATGCCAAAACCATTTACGATATTCACAACACCTGCTGGAAGTAAATCTTGGATTAACTCCATCACTACCATAATAGATGCTGGCGTTTGCTCAGCTGGTTTCAACACAACACAGTTTCCTGCGGCTAATGCAGGAGCAAGCTTCCAAACTGCCATTAAAATCGGGAAATTCCAAGGGATGATTTGTCCAACAACACCAAGAGGCTCTTGAAAATGATAAGCAACGGTATCGTCATTTATTTGAGAAGTACGTCCTTCTTGAGCGCGAATGGCCCCCGCAAAATAACGGAAGTGATCAACTGCTAACGGAATATCGGCATTTAACGTTTCACGAACGGCTTTTCCATTATCCCATGATTCGGCTACAGCTATCATTTCTAGGTTTTCTTCAATACGATCTGCTATTTTGTTTAAAATTTGAGCACGTTCTGCTGCAGAAGTTTTGCCCCAAGCATCTTTTGCTGCATGTGCCGCATCTAGTGCCAATTCAATGTCTTCAGCAGTAGAACGAGCTGCCTTCGTGAAAACTTTCCCATCAACTGGTGATACATTTTCAAAATATTTCCCCTTTATAGGTGCTACCCATTCGCCACCGATAAAGTTATCGTATTTTTCTTTGAAATGTACGATTGCGCCTTCAGTATTAGGATTTGCATAAATCATAGTAGAATCTCTCCCTTTATCAATATTGAAAACTCACTCCCTCAAACCCACTCGATTCATTTAATATATCAATCTACCAAATCCATTTGAGAGCGTTTTCACTTATTATAATGCCTTATGTTCGTCTTATATTCAAATAATTAGGAATTTTTTATAAAGTTTTTTATCCTTGCTGTGTTGAATAATGAAGTGGAATAAAGCAAGTCCTCAAAAAGCACATAAGGTTTAAATGATGATATTTGACTATACAATCGGAAAGTACAGTCTGTAGAGAAACTATAATCCGAAAATTTGGCACGATTATTTGGATTTCTAAAAATAAAGCAATTATAAATTAACTCAATGATATTGATAGTAATGATGTTTCTGTGGCATTGTACTGTTGTTTAAAACAATTCCTAAAATTTTTGCTTGAGAATTTGTAAGTGCTGCTTTCGCCTTTAAAACATCTGCCTTTTTGGTCTTATTTCTATTCACTATTAATAGCGTTCCATTACATTTATTAGATAGAATCCGTGCATCTGTAACTGGTAATAATGGTGGCGAATCAAATATAACCAGGTCATATTCCTGCTCTACAATACTTAATAATGTATCCATCATTTGAGAAGCTAATAACTCTGATGGATTGGGTGGTAAAGGGCCGCTTGTAATTACATCTAATCCCACTATTGAAGTTTCTTGCACTGCCTTTTGAATAGTCTCATGTTTGATCAGTACACTTGATAGACCTTCCTTATTTGATAGTCGAAACGTGTGATGTAATGTAGGTCTACGCATATCAGCATCAACAAGTAATACCCTTTTCCCTTCTTGTGCAAAGACAACTCCTAGATTTGCTACATTGGTTGATTTTCCTTCACTTGAAAGGGATGATGTTACAAGCAATGTTTTTAGCTTTTCCTTAGGCGCAGAAAATGTAATATTTGAGCGTATTGTTCGAAATTGTTCTGAAATAATGGATTTGGAATTCGATATCGTTATAAGGTTTCTCTCTAGTTTCAAAAGATGATCTTTTTTCTTTCTTTTAAAAAGAACCATGATTAGACTCCCCCTACTCTACGAGATTGAACAGCCATCTTTTTTCTCTCTCTTCTTGAAAAAATCATCCTTTTATCTTCAACAATAGGACCAACGGAGCCGATAACTGGCATATTCAGAATTTCTTCGATATCACGTTCAGATTTTATTCTTGTATCAAAAGTTTCAATTAAAATAGCTATCCCGATTCCTAACAATAAGCCAACGATTGCTGCAATGCCTATATTCAATATTTTATTTGGTTTAATAGGTGTTGGATTTTCATCTAACTTAGCAATTGACAAAATATTTATATTATCTACTTTCATTAAATGTGGGATTTTACTTTCAAAAACTTGAGCAACTTCATTTGAAATTTCCACTGCTTTCGCTGCGCTTGGATTTTCTACTTGAATCGTCAACACTTGCGAATTGTTAGTGCTTGAAACTGATATCTGTTGTGTCAGCTCTTCAGGGGTACTTTCTAATTGAAGATTATTAATAACTTTTGTTAAAATCACAGGGCTTTTGATAATGACATTATACGTATTGATTAACTGTAAATCCGCATCAATCTGTTGTGAGGATAGATATTGGTCCCCTTGTTCATATTTTTGATTGACTAGAATTTGGGTTTCCGCTTTATATACTGGTTTTAATACAAAATTATTCAGAGCTATCGCAATCCCAATAAAAATTATTGTTACTGATATGATTAAAAATGCAAATCTCTTTAAAATTATTATTAAATCACTTAGTTTGATCGTTGTTTCCAAGTCTCTCCCCCTGTTCTAGTTACCTATTATTTTCTTCTCTTTGTAGTATAGTGTTGAATCTTTTAAGTTATTCATTCAATTGTTCAAAAATTTATAAATGCTATTTATATTGATGTTTTTTATTTAAAACAAAAAGCCGCATTAATCGAATATCATCAATTAATATGGCTTTTAAGAAAAGTTTATATCAATACGCTAAAAGGATCAGCATGGTATGAACATAGACAGTTACTCTATTGAGAAAATAATCCCAACCATTTTCTTTTTAGAATTTTCTCTGGTTCAAGTATAATGACGTCACTATTTGCAAGTATTCTTGCGTTATTTTCTAAAAATATGTCTACAAAGTCAGAACACTTGTGTTTTTCTAAATAAGATAATCCTTTGGCATATAAAAATGGGCGTTTCGACAAATTATGAACATCAGACCCATACGCGTGTATTATATTTGCCTTGATTAATTTCAAAGCATTTTGTTGAATACGTTTCCCAAAATGCCCCACAATGCTCCCTGCATTTATTTGAGATATCGCACCATGAAACACGAGGCGCTCCAACAATTCAGGTTTTTCCATTATTCCATAATTTCGTTCGGGGTGGGCAATAACTGGAACAATACCTCTTGTCACTAATTGATTTATGATTTCAAAAGTATACTTTGGTACTCCTTGAGAAGGTAGCTCTAACAATAAATACTTAGAATTTGCTAAAGTTAATGCTTTCCCTTCGTCTAACTGCTGACATATTTGATCACTGAGTCTTACTTCATGACCAATATGGATTTTTAATGGGATACCATGTACTTTTATTCCTTCTCTTAGAACATCAAATCTTTCCTTTACAATTTCCGTTTGAGCATGATAGTGAGGATGAAATGCGTGTGAAGTAAAGATAATTTCAGTAATCCCTTCATCTATTGCGCTGTAAAGCATTTTAATCGATTCCTCTATACTTTTGGGACCATCGTCCACATCGAAAATGATATGACTGTGTAAATCGATCATTAAGAGCACACCCTTCTAATGAATAATTCTGATGAGGTCATTACTTCTATTTACAATGATTGAATTCCTTCCTTTATGTGTATCCTAACAGTATTATTAAATTAAAATATTCTAAATGATAAAGAACTAGAGATTCCATCCCTAGTTCTTTATCATTACTTAGATTTATACGTTTTTATGCTTGAGAAATTACTATACACTTTTTTATTATTTATATAACGATATGCACGCACTTTGTAATCGTAATTCTCTCCTGATTTTACATTTCCATCAATATAGTAATTAGTTGCTCCTTCATTAATTGTAGCTAATTTCAAATTACGCATCGATTTATGATTGGTACGATAAATCTCATATCCAGTAGCATCAGTTGTCACATTCCAAGCTAGTTTGATTTTACTTTTTCCTAATTTACCAATGGAAAGATGCGTTGGTTTTAATAATATAGGCTTGGCACTTGTTACAGCTGATAAGGAACTATAAATGATTTGGCTATCTTTCTGCTTATAAGTCTTCACTTTATAGAAATATTGTTTTCCCGTTATTAAATTTGAATCAATAAATTTTACATTATTTTTCTTTTTGATAGTTGTAATTTTAGTGTACTTTCCATTTTTACTATCTGAACGATATAAAGTATACCCATCTGCATTAGATATTTGTTGCCACGTCAATTTGATGCTATTATACGCAAAAGAAGATGCTATCAATTTTTTAACAGACGGCGGATTCTTAGTAAATCTAGCATAGACTGTAGTCTCTTCTTTCAACATAGTATCAAAATCAAATTTCTTTTTGAAATTTGAATCTGTATACCAACCCGTAAAAGTATATCCTGTTTTTTGAGGTTCAGGCACTATTTCATTATCTTGAATCGTTTTTTGTTCATAAACATGACCATCTGAGCCTTTTATAGTTACATTATAATCCTTAAAGCCATCGCCAGATTTAACAGTTTGTAAGAACCAAATAGGTGAATGTACCTTCCCTTGATATGCATCAGTTACTTTAGCATACCAATGATAAGTCTTATCATTCTCTAAATCACTCCATATAACACCTGCTGAGTTATTATTTTGTACCTTTGCTACTTTTCCAATTTCATCATTTGTATAAACATTAACAAGTATTTTATCAGTAGCTACTACTTTTTCTTTAGGCGTTAAATCTGTTTCAATGACAAATTCATCTTTACCCGGGTAGTCAGTTGTATTGTAGTAATTATATTGATTTAAATACGGAGAATAGGTTTTTACATAAATTTTATTTTCAATAGGATTTACTTGTAAAATACGCATAAATCCTTGTCCCCCATCTGTGGCACCCGAGTAATCTGCAAGCATTTGGTATACTTTCCGATCTGTTATACCATCATTGTTATCATCCATATTATCAATCAATGTTGCACTACCAAAATAATGGCCTGAAAGTACAGCAATTACGTTTGAATTGGGTTTTACAACCTTATTAAAGATAATATCACCAGTCGAACTTCTTTCCCCAGAGGCTTGTAAATATTCATGAAAATTTAAAATAGCCTTTCGATCTGGATATTTTTTAAGAATATCATTAACCCAAGCTAAACTATCATCATCAATACCCCAACCCAAATATAGCATGATAAAATCATTACCTTTTTCACTGATTAAATCATAGTGTCCGCGATTATCTTGATAAGAACCACCATAATAATATCTGTCCAAAAAACGCCTTTCTCCAAAATATTTTCCAAATGGTTTATAGTTATAATCAATATGATTGACATCGTGATTCCCTGCCAACACACCATATGGCACGTTAGCTGTATCAAGTGTTTCCATAGCTAAATCTGCATTCACCCATTGTATATTTTTTGTAGACTTATCTACAATGTCGCCTGTATGGAAAACGTACTTAATGTTCATGGAATCCTTTTGCGAAGCAATCCATTGTGTCAGTTGTTGATAAATCAGTGGATAGTTCTTTGAATAATATTGAGTATCTGACATCCAGACAAATGAATAGTTAAATTGATTTGTTGAAGCTATTTCATCTTGTATTAGTACTTGGATTTTATGATTCTTGACATAACTCGAACCTTTTACTTTTGCATTCAGCTTAAAATTTTTGCTATTATCAGCAATTTTCCATTCTTGTACTTCCCATTTATTTTTATCAAAGTTCCAAATATACATGGATACTCTACGGCCAATGACTGATTTTCCTTCCCAATTCACTTCAATCTCGTCATCATTATCGATCTTATCATCTAAAGTAACTTCAAATCGTTGGTATGGATATTGGTCAGTACCTTTGGTGGTTATATATTGATTATCCACTTTTGTAAGCTTGTCTACATCTGTAATGACTTTTTCCCCTTCAGATGTAATTGTTTTTGGTGGCTCATTGTCAGTACTATTTTCAAAGATTTGCATATGCTCAGCCTGATTGGCTTGATATTGATATGCTCTATTAAAAGAAATATTTAATGCATCGCCCGTTGGATCAGAAACAGCTACTTTTATCTTCGGAGCCAAAGAAACTTCTCTTGCACCATCTATTGGTGTAACTAATTTTGGTACATAAGGTTGTTCTTCTACTACGGTAAATTTAGCTACCTTTTTTGATTCATTTCCTGCATGATCTATCGCATTAATAATAAGTGTATGTTTCCCAGGAGCGAGTGCTGCAGAAGATGTATTCATAGGTAACGTAATTGTTTTACCATCTAAAGTTGTAATAACACGATTGACTCCAGAGTAGTTATCCTTTATTTCGGCATTAATTGTAAATTTCCCTTTATAATCGAATCCTTCTTTTATAGATGGACTAATCTTTGGTGCAGTATTATCAACAAGTATATTAGCCTTTACCTTATCTTTTCCATTCTTTGCGACGACTAAATGTCTACCATCCTTTTCCTTTTCTGTATTCCATGTATAAGCCTTTGCAGTGAATTTTCCTTCTGGAATAACAAAGTCTAGTTTTAGAATGCGATTTAGCCCTTTGCTATCTCCAATTTTAATTTCCTTTGAAGAATCTGTATAAGCAGGGTCTTGAATAACTGTACCATCACTTAAAATAAGTCTTATATTTTTTACAATAAAGTCATCACGATTTTCAAAAGAATCTTCATCAAAAGGTGATTTCTTTGTACCAGATCGAATAACAATTGTTGTTTTTTTATCCTTTGTGAAAAATCTGGGATCCACAGGAACTTTTAATGTTGTATATTGCGTAATCTTGTTGTGGAAAATAGACAATACCTCATTACCAATAGTTACACCATTTTCAAAATATCTGTCGACTTTATTCACATCCACGACAAAATATGCTTTACTATCTAATGAAAGGTTTGTTTTATTTGTAATATTTTTGTTGTCCAAAGATAGCGTTGTTTTTGAATTATCCTTTGAATGAAATGTTTTTATTGTTGCATTTTTAGACAATACAGTATTATTAGCTATATTTAGTGAAAGTCCTTCGGGAATTTTATCTTGAATAACGTTAATTTTTTGCTTGGATGATTCTACACTATTTGTTCCATCCGAGACAATTACGTAATATTCCAAATAATTTTTACCGATTAAGTCGACAGATGAAAAAGTGTATTTATAGATACTACTTCCACTTTTTTTAATCAAATCAACTGTCTGATAGGATGAGTCTTTATCCGTTTTATAATATAATCGGACTGTTTTAATTGATTGATCATCAAACGCATTAAACGAAAGTGACAGATCATCCTGCTCAACATTAACTTCTTCTACATTTGATAGATCTTGGATATCAGGGCTGTAGTTATCATCAGGCATTTGTACTTTTTGTTCCGGTACTTGTAATGGTAATAGAGATCCTGGTGTGGCGAGGTCTATGTTGCCTCTATATTTTTCCATAATTTTATTATTAGGTGTTCTAGAATATGTATATAGTATTCCTTTGTCTTCCAATGGATCTAGACTTTGTGGATTATCATTATAAAATGCTATAGCAACATCTTCTCCTATATTTGATGCGATTGTTATTCCACTTTCAAGGTTATTGGCTAATTTATCTGATTTAACCTTTACAATATCCTCATTTTCTACTAATTCAACTCCAAAATGTTGATTGAAATCTTCTACAGTTTTATCTTGATTATGAGTGTTCGTAATCCAGTAAACAAATGTTTCACCAGAATGCAGTAAAATATCTTCCTTTATGGGGTGCATTACGATATCCTCTTTTGATGCTTCTTTCGGATAACGATAGTGAATTTTATAATCATTTAAATGAATTGACTTTGTTGAATTGTTATAGATTTCAACAAACCCATAACCATCCGTAGAACCTTCATTGGATGAGTCTGGGACAATTTCTGTAATTAATAGATAAGGAGCTTTTTGTGGATCAAAACCACCTTCCGCTTCTACCCCTGTTATTTGACTAGACAACTCATCAGCTTTCGCGTTTTGGAACCCAAAATTTTGAAAGCTTGTGGCTAAAAATAATAAGCATGAAACAACAGTTGATAAAAATATTTTTTTACTCACAACAATTCTCCTTCATTAAAAAGCATATAAATAACTTTATATGTAATAATATGCATTTAAATATTTTAATAATAAATCTATTACCCATAATATAAATAAACCTCCTTTATTATACCAATTATTAGACTATTTTGTACTAAAATTGGAAATTTTAAAGTAGTATTATATAAATACA
>NZ_QWUA01000017.1 GCF_003576525.1 Rummeliibacillus sp. POC4
GAAAATTATTGATTTTCCCCCCATTAGTATAGGACCGAATAATGAAAAAAAGCCAAGAAAGCATTTGCTTCCTTGACTTTTTCTACGAGTAAATATTTATGACCCCTACGGGATTCGAACCCATGTTACCTCCGTGAAAGGGAGGTGTCTTAACCACTTGACCAAGGGGCCAATATAATGGCGGAGAAGGAGGGATTTGAACCCTCGCACCGGTCACCCGATCTACACCCTTAGCAGGGGCGCCTCTTCAGCCACTTGAGTACTTCTCCATATGGCTCCGAAGGTAGGACTCGAACCTACGACCCTCTGATTAACAGTCAGATGCTACTACCAACTGAGCTACTTCGGAATAACAATGGTGCCGGCGAAAGGAGTCGAACCCTCGACCTACTGATTACAAGTCAGTTGCTCTACCAACTGAGCTACACCGGCATTATTATGGTGGGTCGGGACAGAATCGAACTGCCGACACTTAGAGCTTCAATCTAATGCTCTACCAACTGAGCTACCGACCCATAATAATTTATGTATTGTTTAAAAAATGGCGGTTCGGACGGGACTCGAACCCGCGACCTCCTGCGTGACAGGCAGGCATTCTAACCAGCTGAACTACCGAACCATTTTGGTTGCGGGGACAGGATTTGAACCTGTGACCTTCGGGTTATGAGCCCGACGAGCTACCGAACTGCTCCACCCCGCGATAATGTTATGAAATAATTTTACTATGCTCTTAGTTAATGGACGTCTTCCACGCTATG
>NZ_QWUA01000018.1 GCF_003576525.1 Rummeliibacillus sp. POC4
AAAAAATTATTGTATAAAAGCTTTATCTCACACTTTAAACATTTCAATATAATAATAAACTATTTATAGAGATGGTGCCGAGGACCGGAATCGAACCGGTACGGTAGTCACCTACCGCAGGATTTTAAGTCCTGTGCGTCTGCCAGTTCCGCCACCCCGGCATCTCTTATGGAGCGGAAGACGGGGTTCGAACCCGCGACCCCCACCTTGGCAAGGTGATGTTCTACCACTGAACTACTTCCGCTTAATGACAAGATTTATTATATATTATATTTTTTAAGAAGGCAATACTTTTTTGAAAAAATATTTTAATTTATTTTTATTATAGTAATAGATATTTTGAAACAATCTTTTTAAATCAGAAAAAATATATCATTATTCTTCTTCATCTATGTCCGGCCAAGGGAAATCATTTTCATAATACACTTCTTTTAATCGATTTAAATCAAATCTCCACTTTTCAATAGCATTTGCATATCTTTTTTGTCTTCTTCTCTTCCTAACTTTAGCCTAATTCTTTTATTTAGTTCATTTACAGTTTCTTGTAAGCTATGTTCATTCAAATACTTTTGTAAAGATTTCCACCTTTGTTCGTCTGTACGATTTGTTATTTGATATCCATAATTACGTAACTCGCTATAATTTGGGTGACGATAAATATAATCTTCAGGCTTAATATAAGTTTCTTTTACATAAAGATTATTGAAATGTTCAATTTTAATATTAAATATTTTGTTCAAAACTTTTTTAATCATCTCTGTTTTAAATAAATCAATACATGCTTCTTTATTACGAAAAATTTCAACAATAGATTGTAGAATACTAATATCCTTTTTTATCGAATATAGTTTATACAAACTGTAGATTTTTCTAGAATAATAAATTCGTTCACTATTAAAATATTTTTGAAACCTATCATACTTCTTAAATTGTTCGATTTTATCGTAATATATTATGTATAGAAAAATGTTCAATGCATCTTCATCAATATAATTATATAAGCATTCTGAATGTATCAGTTTTTCTAATAAATCATCAATTGGATCGATCAATTTTTCAGAATGATATACAATTAAAATTTTCCTAATATCCGATAGTTGAGCATTTAGGAATAATTGGTTGAAAACATCATAATTCTTTTTAAGTTCTCTTTTAATAGTCCTTTTTTGATAGTAATCCATAAAAGTAAAGGCATTACAGATAACATGAATAAATTCTCTTATATACTTAGTTATTTTTTCTTCATGTATTGCTAACTTAAGCAATTCTTTTAACAGTTCGATCTGTTTATCATTTTCCAGTTCATCTTCGCAAAGTAAGATGGTGAGGATTCCTGTAACGCTTGACCTACTTAATTTTTTATCAAGCTTCTTTAACAGCATTTCTCGATCATTATTTAACTCAAGATTTATTTTTTTCAGGGTTTTAATCGTTACAAGTAAAGCTTCTTTTTCCTTCTGCATTTCCTCCATTTGATGCTTCTTATGTTCAGTTTCTAGTTCAAGGTTTTTGATTCTTTCGTTAAAAAAATCATCCATCTCCCATAATCCTTGTTTTAATTGAAATGTCAACGATTCGAATAAAGTTTCTTTTGTTTTCATCAAGTCACCTCATTACAAATGATTGAGTAATACAAAAATATGGTTACAATCTTTATTCGACATAATAATTGTTTTTCCCTTTTATTTTTTAGATTTAACCTATTTTAAGTTACTATTCGAAGTCATATTATAAAAACAGCGCTGTTCTTTTTAAACACCGCTGTGAAAGTTATTAGCGTACTACAACTGCATATTTCAATGCATTATAAGCACGTTCAAATTCGTATTTATTGACCCAATATTCCCCTTTATTATTTGGATCTATTACTTTATAGCGTTTTGTCTTACTGCTATAGCCTGCTAATGTCATAACATGAAGGTTATCAACCATTTTCACTTTTTTTCCTGCAGCACCCATATTCCATTTTGTCCATATAGGTTTTGAGAAATCTAAGGTGACGTATACTACTATTGGGTTTCCTGCAGATAGTTCTTGGCGTAAATTCTTTGCAGATGCCCCTGTAATATTTTTCACAGAACTACTATACTTCTTACCATAATTCGCTAAAGGCTTAGGGAAAATAGATTGAAATACGCCATTAATCGAATAATAAGGAGATCCTGCAAATCCTTTATAAGGATTACGCTTTGTTTTCGGCATGTTGTTTAAAAATTTTTTATAACTAGTTTTTTTAGCATATCCTTTAAATTGCAAGGCTTGTAGCAAACTTGCTCCTTCGCATCCAAACGGGGCATAAATCGGTTTTAACTGATTGATATAGGGAACCTTTAATGAAATGGCTTTACTATCTCCGCTTGTTTTATAGATGATTTTTTTCGTCAATAGAGTACCTGAAATCCAACCATATGAAGAACCAATCTTTATCTTATACCAATATGTATTTTGAGAATTTTGCTTACGAACAATTGGTTTTATGGTTGTCCCTTTCTTAAGTGTTTTTAATATTTTATGATTTGTTCCAATCCCATTGCGTACATTACCATTTGCCTTTAACATATATTGGCTTGATACAGACTCTTCAACTGAAGCTGCTTGTGCAGATATAGGTTTTATAAAATCTGTGACAAAGGTCGTTGCCATTAGCGTTGTACTCAATGCGACAACGGTAAGTACTCTTTTGTATTTTCTCGTTGTGATATTAAACACTGTAAACCAACTTTCTATTTAAAACTCTATTATTTAATAAAAGAAGTGGAATCAACTTCTTTCTAAATCTCATTTTGAAATCTCTTTTGTATAAAGAAAAGAGTGCCATTGATTCCACTTCTATCATTTAATTTATTAGATATAGTTCTATTTAAATCTATCTATTTCCTTTTTCAACTTCATATTTTGTAATCCAGTCACTAAAACTGCCTGTGTATAGTTGGACATTTTTATAGTCCATTTCTTTTAACATCGCAAAAAGTGGAGATGCAGTTACTCCACTACCGCAATACACCGTAATAGGATCATTTTTCGATACTACGTTTAAAATAGTATCATTAGGAGCGAGATAACCGTGTTGCTTTAGTTGTTCCCAATCATAATTTAATGCCCCTGGAATGTGACCAGCTACTTTATCGATTGGCTCTTCTTCTCCTCTATAGCGGATATTCGATCTTGCATCTAGTAAAGTACGTTTCACTTTTCCATCTACAATTTCTTTTACCCCATTTCGGTCTATATAAAGTTGCTCTTGCCAATCAATTTTTAGATGTGTTGGCTCAATTACTTTGCTTTCGTTTGTAGTATTAAATCCAGCTTTGACTAATACATCATAGCCTTCTTGAACAACTTTAACATTCGTAAATCCACCATATTGCAACATCCACCATGCTCTTGTAGCAAATGGAGCGCCACCTTGATCGTATACTAAAATATCTTGATCTTGTTGTAGACCACTTTGCTCAAATAATTTTTTAAGTTGTTCTTTACCCGGCATTGGGTGTCTTCCTGCATCCTTTGTCATATCAGATAAATCTTCAACCAAATCCCAATATACAGCATTTTCAATATGACTCTCTTTATACAAAGTTTGTCCTTCAGACGTATCTTGTAAGTTGAAGCGTGCATCAATCCATTTATACTCATGTTGTTTAGCTAGTTCAATATCTTTTACTGAAATAAATACATTCCCCATCAATTTTCCACTCCATCCATTAATGATTCATATATTGCTTTCCATTCATCTAGTTTGCTACTTTCATGAAGTAAAGATTTTTCAATTTCGATTTGTTCTATAGCTTGTTTACTAATGTATAAACGTAATTCTTCAGCTTCTTTTGTAATGACATCTTCTGACCATTTTTTCATTCGTTCAGATTGTTCATCAAGATATGATTTTGCAGCTGGTTTTGTTAACTCTTCAAGAGCTTCTCGTAATTTCATATTATCACCTTTTTCAAAGAAGGCCTTGTTATTCTTGTAATATGATTTTACAGATTCATATGGTTTCGTAGATGTAAACGGACCTGTAAATTCTAATATTTGAGGTTCCTCTACTTCAAATGGCATAAATGAGAAGCTTGCGTTTAGATCTTTCAATTGCTTTGTATCATAGACATAGCGCTCTTGAATTTTTTTCAAAATAAATTTAGCTAAGCGGAAATTTGTAACACGCATTTCTTGTTCAAAGTCAAAGCTTAAACTTGCTAATACTTCTTTCAAGGCTAGTCCTAATGCGATAGACGATGCTTTAGAAGCAAATGTTGTAGGATTATAACCTTCTTTAAAGAAATCAGGATAACGATAATAAACACGTTGTAAAACAAAGTACACTAGCTCACTTAACTCTTGCAATGTATCTTTTCCAATTGTTTGTGCTGCTGAATTTGTAAAACGAGTATGAATATATTGCTCTAATTTTGCTAATTCTACTAATCGTTCATCTTTACGTTTTAAATTTTCTTCTGTTTGCTGGATCAACAATCGTAACCGCTCTTGGGCTTTTTCCGTTTCTTCGACTAAAGCTTGTACAGCAAGTGCTGTCAATTCTTCAGATAAAAACTGATGGAAGTTTTCTTCAAATAGAGGCATTCCTGAACTCAAATTGTTTTTTTCTACTTTTTCTTGCAATGCTAGTAAACTTGAAACACCAAATAATCTTGGTTTACGTATACCAAATCGTTGTAATTCTTGTTTAACATAAGTTTTAACATCTTCTGCTTCCTCTTCAGTTGCAGCAAGATCAATCGCATTGACAACGAAGAACATCTTATCAAGTTCAAAGGCATCTTTTACACGGCCTAACTGAATTAAAAATTCACGGTCAGCTTTTGCAAATGCATGGTTGTAATATGTGATAAACAATATGGCATCTGCATTACGAATATATTCAAATGCTACCCCTGTATGGCGTGCATTGATGGAGTCTGCTCCTGGGGTATCTACTAAAGTAACTCCCATACGTGTAAGTTCACAATCAAAATAGAAATCGATTGTATCAACGAAACAGCTTCTATTTTCCTGAGCAACGAATTTTTCAAACTCTTCACGGTTTGTACGAATGGTATTGCCTAATTGTTCCTTAAATCCAGGATATCCTTCTTTAAATGCACGGATAAATGATTTATGGACATGTAATCGTTCGTCTTCTAATTTCTTCATTAATGCCTCATCAGCTTTATCGTAAGCAATCTCTAGTGATGAAACTTGAATACCAATTGCTTCATAGCTTGCAATGATATCTTCTTGTAATTGTTCAGCTGTTTTCAAGTGTACATCAGCTGTTTCATGCGGATGTTCAGGTGTAACAGGACGAATTTTATTGATCGCAGCAGTTGTTGGATTTGGTGATACAGGCAATACCTTTTGGCCCATCAAAGCATTTGAGAAAGAAGATTTCCCTGCACTAAAAGCGCCAAATAATGCAATTGTAAAATCTTTTTTCTCTAATCGCTGCACTTTATTTTTTAAATAATTAGCTACTTCTGAAAATCCATGTATTGGAGATACGGCATTAGCTGTTCTTACAGCATTTTGAAGAGCGGTCGCTGTATGAACTGACACGCCTTTTTCACTTTGTTCTTCATCTATACCTTCTAAATCTGATGCTTCTTCTTTTACTAACATAGATGGATCAAATTTACGCATGTTATCGTAGGCCTCTTCATGTTCTTTTGACCAATTAGAAACAAATCGATCTGCTTCTGGATTTACAGTCTCGAATGATACTGTTTTTTGGATTTCAAAATATCTTTGTTGTTGTTCAATTGCTTCTGCAGCTACGATAATCTCTACTTTTTCTTTTAATAATGCACATTTTTTCTTTAATGGTTCTACAGTTGCCATTGATAATTCTTTAATATACTCTGCTTTTTCAAATTTCCAATCGTCTGTATTTTGCTTGTACCATCTTTTAGTTGCATCAGCTACTCGTTTTGCAAAGTTTAATAATGCATCACCTTTAATACCAGAGTCTAACCTTACTTGCTCCTCTATTAAACTCATTGGTGGTGTCAATGCTAGTTCATCAATTTCTAGAGAAGTTTCATCGGATAACGCATTCACAACTTTCAAGGAGTTCTTCATCAATGCTCGCAAATGGCCTGAAATTTGAGAAGCAGTAATAGAACAATATAATTCGTAAAGGCTTTCTTTACGCGCTAATTTTTCTGCTTGTGTTTTCTTTCCTGCAAAAAAAGTACCTACTTTGAAGTTAGGTTGAATACTCTCTAAATATAATTCTAGTTTTTCACGTAACTCGAATGGTACGATTGCAGCTTCAGCATTATCTAAAAGTTCATCACGTTTTAGATCAAAACTATGTTGCCAATTTGTAGATGAATAAAGTTTTAACTGATTCAAAACAGTGTCGTATTCTTCTCTGATTTCTTTATGATTTTTCCATTCTTCATTTGAAAGCTTATCTATATTGTTTTCTAATAATTCTTGTTTGTTTGTTTTCAAATAACTTTCATGCTCTATGTGGAGCTGTTGCAACGTTTTTTCAGCTACGTTCAACAAATTTTCTTGCCAACCATTCATACTATTCATCACAATTTCTTTTACTTGTTTGAAATCATTATGAATATTTGATGGATCTCGCAGTGAAGTAAAGAAGATACCTTTTGGATTTACGCCCCAATTTGCAAAAGAAGTGTAAACAGATTGTGAAAAGTCATCAAAGGATAGCTCATTTTCTTTGTGTTTATCGATTTGGTTTACGATTAGGAAAACATTTGGATTATATTTCATTAGATTTTTTGTGAATTGGAAATTCAACTCAGATTGCACATGATTGTAATCCATTACATAAAAGACAATATCAGCCAAGTGTAAAGCTGATTCAGTTGACATCCTGTGTGCATCATCAGTTGAATCGACTCCAGGTGTGTCCATTACAGTAATTCCTTCAGGTAAAACTGAATCTTCGTGTCCAATCTCTATTTGAGAAACAAGTGCTCCATTTTTCGCAAATTCCTTTACTGTCCGAATATCATAATTTTCATCGAACAATACAGGATCTTGGTCCGTTAAATACGCAATGGCATAATCTTTATCAGATTTATGTACTTTTACAACATTGGCGCTTGTAGGGATTGGACTTGATGGTAAAAGTTCTTCTCCTGTTAATGCATTAATCATACTTGATTTACCAGCAGAAAAATGTCCAGCAAATGCAATCATATATTCCTTATTTAAAAGCTTCTCAGCAAATAATTTTGTCTTTAGTAATCGCTCTTGATCTTCATTTTTTTGATAAATTAAGTATTGAACTGCTGTCTGTTTTAAAAGTTTTTGTAATTGCTGTTCGAAATCTTTCATAACGTTCATTTACCCCTTTAATAAGTGATAAATTCATTCTACCATGCAAATGCAAAAAAAATCCCCCTATTTAATAGAAGGATTAGAGAAATTATTTTAAATGTGCGGTTGTTTGATTAAAAACATGTTTTCCAATAGCCCCATAGATCAATAATGTAGCACCAATAAATGCATAAACCACTTTCACCGCTCCTTTTTATAATTATTCTTATTTTAAATTCATTGTTGAATATGAAAATCATTCTCAATTGATTGATTTAATCATAATAAATATTTTAAAATTCGTCAAGGTTTGCTATTAAATTTTTTGTTAGCATGATAATATAATTAAAAGGTCACATTAAAAAGGAGATAACAATGAGCACATCGGAGCAAATAAAAGCTATTTTGAATAGTACAATTCTTTCACTAAAAGCTGTACTACCTAAAGAAGTTCATGTTTCATCTCCCGCCATTACTTCTGACCCTTATCAACAATCCGAAATCGGTGTATTAATAGGAATGGTTGGAGATATTAAGGGACGCATTATCATTGACTCTACAACAACTACATTTAGTGCAATTGGCGAAGCGATGTTTGGCATGCAACTTGATGGAGAAATGTTAGAATCATTTACTGGTGAATTTGGAAATATGGTTGCCGGAAATCTTTGTACATATGTTGCTGAACAAAATTTAGAACTAGATATTACACCGCCTACAGTAATGGTGGGCAATACAAAACTTGTCGGCTTTAAACACGCTTTTAAACTTCCTGTAAATGCTGATGGTATAGGCGATTTAACTGTTTTATTGACAGTCGATCCTATTGAATAGCATATGCAGTCCAAAATTATTCATAACATGATCTATATATATTTCAAAAGAAAGTTGAAATATACGAAATTTAAATCTATTGAAAATGGGAAATTGCTTTCACGATGCAGTTTTCCATTTTTTTATATTGAAACTTGAAAATACAATCGCACAATAACAGAAAATGATAGCTACAATTTAGAAAAAAACAAGCCATGGAAATTTCATTACGTAAAATTCCGGTGGCTTGTTATAGGTATTTTGTTCTAAAACATTCTACTATTGTGCTTTTAATAAAAAATTTTCAAATTATTTTACGCATGAAAATTAGTGCCATCTGTTGTAGCTTTAATAATACCCTTGCGTACTACAAAATCTCCGAAATGTTCTCCGTCTTCCCGTTCTTTTGCAAATTGATTTAATAATGGTTTTAACTCCGTTAAAATTTCTGCCTCACCTATATTCTCACGATACATTTTACTTAAGCGATCACCTGTGAAGGATGCTCCCAAATACATATTATATTTCCCCGGTCCCTTGCCGATAAAACCAATTTCAGCAAGCGCTGCACGTGAGCAACCATTAGGACAGCCTGACATACGAATAACAATTTCCTCATCATGTAACCCTGCTGCATCAATAATTTCTTCGATTTTGGTTATAAGCGATGGTAAATAGCGTTCCGCTTCAGCCATTGCAAGTCCACATGTAGGAAGCGAAGTACATGCTATAGAATTTCTGCGAAGTGCTGAATAATGCTTACCATCCGTTAAATGATAGCGTTCGATCAGTGATTGAATTTTTCGCTTACTTTGAGGCGAAATATTGGAAATCATTACATTTTGGTTTGGCGTCATACGAAATTCACCTTTATGCACTTTAGCAATTTCTCTAAGGCCTGTCATAAGTGGATAATCTTCTGTATCCTTAATACGACCATTTTGGATAAACAACGTATAATGCCATTTTCCATCATTTCCTTTTATCCAGCCATATTCATCACCAGTTCTAGTGAAATGGAATTCTCTCGTTTCTTCTAATTCAAAGCCGGTTCGACGTGTTAACTCTTCTTTAAACCAATCAATTCCTACACGATCGATTGTATATTTGAAGCGCGCGTTTTTTCGGTTTGAGCGGTTCCCATAATCACGTTGAATTGTGACAATTTTTTCTGCTGTTATTAATAACTTTTCCTTAGGAACAAATCCGATTAAACGTCCAAGTTGTGGATACGTGGATTCCTCACCATGTGTCATCCCCATACCGCCGCCTACTGCAATGTTAAACCCAACTAAATGTCCATTTTCTTCAATTGCAATAATTCCAATATCTTGTGAAAAAACATCTACATCATTACTTGGTGGAATTGCTAAGCCTATTTTAAATTTACGAGGTAAATAATGCTCTCCATAGATTGGCTCTACATCCTCCGTTTGAGGTGTATCGAGAACTTTTTCACCATCTAACCAAATTTCATGATATGCCTTCGTGTGTGGAAGTAAATGTTCACTAAGTTTCACTGACCATTCATATACTTCTTGATGAAAAGCAGATTGATGTGGATTCACATTACTCATTACATTTCTATTTACGTCTCCACATGCAGCTAGAGAATCTAGTAAAACAGAATTCATTTTTTGCATATAGGCTTTAACATTCCATTTCAAAATGCCATGAATTTGAAATGTCTGGCGAGTTGTCACTTTTAACGTATTATTACCATAAGTATTGGCCATTTCATCCATCATTAACCATTGTTCGGGTGTAGCAACTCCTCCAGGTACTCGAACTCGAACCATAAATTGATAAGATGGCTCAAGCTTTTTACGCTGACGTATTAACCGTTCATCACGGTTATCTTGCATATAGCTACCATGGAACTTTATAAGCTGCTGATCAGATTCTGGAATCTTCCCCGATAAAGGCTCTTTGAAAGATTGGGCTATTGTACCTCTTAAGTAATTACTATCTTCTTTATATTTTTCATTTACACTTGGTGTGCCCTTTGATGCTTCAATTTTTCCAGTCATGAATCTGCCCCCTTTAGTAAACATCACGTTGGTATCTTTTTTCTTTTTGTAATTCAGTTAGCTTCTTTTCAGCTTCTTCAAGGGACACCTTTCCTTGTTGCTGAATAATTTGAATAAGTGTGTTGTGTACATCTTTAGCCATCGATTTTTCATCGCCACATATATAAATAACTGCTCCATTTTCTATCCATGCGTAAACTTCTTCTGCATTCTCAAGTAAACGGTGCTGAACATATATTTTTTCTTCATGATCTCGAGAAAAAGCTACATCCATTTTCGTCAATGTTCCCTCTTCTAAATAGCGAAGCCATTCAACTTGATAAAGAAAATCTGTAAGGAAGTGCTGTTCACCAAAGAACAACCACGAATCTCCCGCATCCTGCTCTGCTCTTTCTTCAATAAATGATCGGAAAGGCGCAACACCTGTACCTGCTCCAATCATGATAATCGGTGTTTTGGCATCTGGAAGCTTAAAGTTTGGATTTTCTTGGACAAAAATTGAAACTGTATCTCCAATTTCTAGTTGCTCTGCAATCTCACCTGAGGCAACTCCAATTCGCTTGTGATCATGTGCAGTATAAGAAACTTTACCTATTAACAATGAAACTTCATCTGGATTTGCTGTATAACTAGATGCAATACTATAAAGTCTAGCTGGAATTGGACGTAGTATATCAACAAGATCCT
Source organism: Rummeliibacillus sp. POC4 (assembly GCF_003576525.1). GTDB lineage: Bacteria > Bacillota > Bacilli > Bacillales_A > Planococcaceae > Rummeliibacillus. The sequence continues at coordinate 10,824 of NZ_QWUA01000018.1, forward strand.
GTGGTGATCCTGTAAAATTATAATCTTTGAATAAGTCAGCTAAGTAGCGCCCTTCCTTGTACTCCTTCCATTTCCCATTTAAAAGATCCTCCGCACCGTTCGTATAAGGTGCAAGCTTTTCAATCAATGGTTTTGTAAGAACTGTAATTTCAACGGAATTTTTTAACACTTCTTTAATTGGCAATGTTTCTTTTTTGTATTGAACAAATTCATCGCCACTCAAACCTGCTGTTTCGATCAACTCATCGACAACTGACTGATGATTATGTGGGAAAATTCCTATGCTATCACCCGGTTGCCATTTGATATCTGACTCTTCTAATGAGAGCTCTAGATGATACGTTTCTTTGTTGGAACCATCCATGTTTAAGTTGATTTTTTCTATTATTTCTGCCTGATAAGGATGTTTTTTTGAATAATTAGATTCATTCGTATTTTGTGTAGCTGATGGAGTTATGTCTCTTGCAGGTACAAGCTTCTGTGACAATGATTTAAACCACTGCTCAGCTGATTCTTCATAATCTAAATCACAATCTACGCGCTCTATAATTTGCTGTGCGCCAAGTTCCTTAAGTCTCAGATCGAAGTCTGCACCTGTTTTACAGAACCATTCATAAGAACTATCTCCAAGTGCAAGAACAGCGTAATGCAAATCTGGAAGCTTCGGAGCCCGTTTACTATGTAAAAATTCATAAAAGGCTATTGCGTTATCTGGTGCATCTCCCTCACCATGAGTGCTTGAAATGATCAATAAATTATCCAGTTTCTTTAAATTTCTCACTTTAAAATCAAGCATCGAAGAAACTTCAACTTCAACAGACTGTTCTTCTAGTAAAGCACCGAGTTTCTCAGCTAGTTTTTGGCAATTCCCTGTTTGCGAACCATATAAAATTGTTGCTGTTACTGTTTGCTGTGAAACTGGAATCTCTAACTCTTCTTTAATATTTACCTCAACTTGTTGTGCCGCACTTAAATAGCCATTTAGCCAAATCTTCTGCTTTTCCGTTAAATTTGGTAACAATTCATTTAATAATTGAACTTGCTTTTCTGTAAATGGACTATTAATCACTTGTAATGTCATTTCTTCACCTCTTCTATATTAACTTGCACAGGATGTATGTAATCCTTTTATAGCCTCTCTTGTACGTTCTACTAAAACATCAAGTACTAAATCACCATAACCAAGACTATTACATACCGTCACAACCTCTATTCCCTCTAATTCTTTTTCTATATGCTTTCTAAGGAGTCCCTGGAATAATAGATATGGGACGATAAACAACGGTTTATCTGGTGAATTGGTCATTTTTTCTACAACATTACTAAATGAAGGTCCATTTCCATATAAAAAAGCAATGTTGACATGACGAAAACCATATCTTAGTTTAAAGCGTGTAGCAATTTCCAAAAAATCTCGAACAACTGATGGATCACTGCTACCCCTACCAATGAGCAGTATCTCTGCATCAGAAGTTATTTCAGTTGTTTGTTCTTCTATACGCTCATAAATTTGGACAATTAATTTATGATGGATTCCGAAAGGTTTACCATAAGAAAAAACAATATGTGGATATTTTATTTGTAATGGTTTAACTATTTCTGGAATATCCTTTTTTGCATGATTTGCAGTAAGTAACAAAATAGGAATAAGCGCAATTTGAGTTGCACCTTTGTTAATACAGTACTCGATTGTTTGCTCAATCGATGGTTTTACTAATTCTAAAAAACAAATTTCTTGTAATGGTATTGCAATATGTTTTTTAGCCCGTTCAACAAAAGCCTTAGCCTCTTCAATGCCTTCCTGAACACGAGTACCATGTGCAATATAAATAACTGCCTGCATATAGTTCCCTCCTAGAGAGCTACTGATTCAGAGAAATTTTTACTATTGTCCTTTTGTTCCTGAATCCATTGTATTTTTTCATGTAGTTTGACAACGTCACCTACAACAATCATTGAAGGGTTCGCAATATTGGATTCTTGTACTATAGTTTCAATGGATTCTAGAGTTCCCGTTACTGTTTGCTGTTTGTCATAGGTACCCCAATGTATTAGTGCAACAGGAGTCTCTTTTGCACGTCCAAACTTTAGAAGTTGTGATACGATATATGGCAAATTTTTCACCCCCATATAAATAGCAAGTGTTTCGATATGAACGAGCGCTTCCCATTTTAAATTGTCATCCTTATCTTTTTGCCGATGACCGGTTACAATAGCAAAACTTGAACTTAGTTCACGATGTGTTACTGGAATACCTGCATAGGCTGGTGCAGCAATACCTGATGTAATACCAGGTACAATTTCAAATGGAATTTCCTTATTGGCAAGTACTTCAGCTTCCTCTGCACCTCTTCCGAAAACGAAAGGATCACCACCCTTTAAGCGAGTAACTGTCTTCCCTTCCATTGCAAATCGTACTAGAGACTCATTTATACTTTCCTGAATCATTGCATGACGGTTCGGAAGCTTACCGCAAAATATAAGCTCTGCTCCAGATTTTGCATAATTTAATAACTCCTGATTTACTAATCGATCATATAGAATAACGTCTGCCTCTTTTATGCAGCGAAGGCCTTTCACCGTGATAAGCTCGATATCGCCTGGCCCTGCGCCAACAATGTATACTTTCCCCATGTCATCACCTCTATGATGTAGAATTTTAGTTTTAAAAAAAGGCACCCAGCTATAAAAACCTCCACAGCAATTCTGTGAAAGATTCATATAGCTGAATGCCTCTAGTTGTCTAGTCGGCTATCCTAGTCTCTTATTTTATGTTTTGTATTCTTATGAAATCGTTGTTTTTCAACTCGATTGATCTGTACAATCACACCATCTTGAATCGTAATTTGTACTTCTCCGAATTGAATACCTTCAATAGCTTTCTCAATGGCTTTTAACTTTTCCTGCTTAGTTAATGGCATTTGCTTCCCCCTCGTCCAAATACTTAGTAAACTAATAGGTTTTATGAATTTTATATTAATCTTGTAATTATTCATTGTCAATGTTTTTTACAAAATTTTTTCAATTTTGAAAGTAAAGCCACCTAGCTTATAGCTAGGTGGCTCAGATGTTCGACTAATCCACTAGTTGATGTTTAGTTCTTTTAATAACTGCTGTACACATTCCTCTAAAGAGTATTTTTCTGTATCTAGTATAATTTCTGGATCAATAGGTGCTTCATAAGGTGCTGAAATACCTGTAAAGTTTTGTATTTCTCCTGCTTTAGCTTTTTTATACAAGCCCTTTGGATCACGCTTTTCACATTCCTCTACCGATGCCTTTACATATACCTCGATAAATTCGCCATCTTCTACTAATTGTCGAACGACTTCTCTGTCTTGTCGATAAGGAGAAATAAAGGCTGTACAGACGATTTGTCCTGCATCTATAAATAATTTTGCAACCTCTCCAATTCTACGAATATTTTCCTTACGACTTTCTTCATCAAATCCTAGATCCTTATTTAAACCATGCCTAATATTATCACCATCGAGTACATAAATCTCTTTACCACGATTGAAGACCTGACGAGCAAAAGCATTAGCAATGGTTGATTTGCCCGATGCCGAAAGACCTGTAAACCATAGAATCACACTTTTTTGGCCACTCTTCTTCTGACGTTCTTCTTTTGTAACTGATGCCTCATGCCACACAATATTTTTTGCCATCTAGCACTCCCCCTATGCTTTCGCCTTTTCTTTCATACCTTTAATAAGCACTTCGACAACTTCTTTACGACTAAAGGTTGCTGGTGGTACCTCTCCATTTCGAAGCATTTCACGGACTTTAGTGCCAGATAGAATAATATGATGTGCATGATCATGAGGACATGTCTTAGTTGTGGCCATTCCTTCACATGCTGTGCAATAGAAACTATGTTCAAATTTAAGAGGCTGAATGCCTAACTCCTCTGTTGTAAATTGATCAAAGATTTTTTGCGCATCATAAGTTCCATAATAATCACCTACACCTGCATGATCGCGGCCAACGATGAAATGTGTGCATCCATAGTTTTTACGAACAAGAGCATGGAATATTGCCTCCCTTGGCCCTGCATATCGCATAGCTGCTGGGAAAATACCTAAATGAACACGATTTTGAGGATAATAATTTTCAAGTAATACTTGATAACTTTCCATCCGCACTTCTGCAGAGATATCGTCAGATTTTGTTTCCCCTACTAATGGATTTAAAAATAGACCATCAATGGTTTCTAACGCAGCCTTTTGGATATATTCATGTGCACGATGAACAGGATTTCTAGTTTGGAAACCAACGATTGTATTCCAACCTTTTTCATCAAAAATAGCCCTTGTTTCAGCGGGTGTAAATGTATATTCTTCAAACTCAGGTTTTTGTCTATGAACTAAAGTAACTTCTCCTCCAACATAAGTATTTGGTCGTGAGTAAAGTTTTGCGACACCTGGATGCGCTGCATCATTTGTACCATAGACATTCTTTGCTTCTAATTGTTTATCTGGTATATAAATAGAAGATACCTTAATGACTCCATAAGTAACTCCATCTTTTTCTAGTTTTACCTTATCGCCTATTTCTATATTAACCAGTTCTTTATCTATAACAGGTAAAGTAATGGGTATACTCCAAACCGTTCCATCAGCAAGTCGTAAACGTTCAACAACAGAAGTATAATCCTCCTCATTAAAGAACCCCGTAATTGGACTATATCCCCCAATACCTATAAGCTCCAAATCACTCAAAGCAATTGCATCAAGTGTAATCGATTTACTAATCGAAGAAGTTTTTAATGATGGATTGTAACGTGATATCAAAGTACCTCCATGTGGTGCATTTGTCATATTTAGTTCCTCCTCCAGTTAGCTGTGTAGGCCACATTCTGTTTTTCCTGTATTTTGCCAACGACCTGACCGTAAATCTTCAGCTGTCCAAGCGGGCTTCGTACATTTTTCACACCCTATACTTGGATAACCCTGATCATGTAAAACGTTGTATGGTAAATTATGTTTAGCCACATATCTCCAAACATCTTTCCATGTCCAATAAATAAGTGGGCAAATTTTAACTGCCTTAAATTTTGAATCTTTATTAAAATACTCAGTATTTGCTCGTGTTGGACTTTGTTCTCTTCGTAGTCCAGATATCCAAGCTGTTGCATGCGATAATTCCTCGAATAATGGATCAATCTTCCGAATTCTGCAGCACTCATTTGGATTGGTTTCCCAAAGTTTTTCGCCAAATTGAGAAGCTTGTTCTTCGAGTGAAAGACTTGGCTGCTTCAGTTCAATTCGAAGATTTGGATATTTTTCTTTCACCTTTTTAATCGTGTCGTATGTTTCCTGAAAATGAAGATTCGTATCTAAAAAAACAATACGTGCATCGGGTTTTACTTTTGTAATGAGATCAATAAGTACAATCCCCTCAATCCCAAAGCTACATCCATATACAAGTTTGTCATTATAAGTGTCAAAGCTCCATTTTAACACTTCAAGTGCTCCTTTATATTGTGGATCTAGTTCTATTGATGGAATCTTTGATTCTTCAAATGTTTCAAAAGTAAGCATTTATTGTCCTCCTTCCATAAAAAAAGACGCTCTAATGGCTAAAACCATTAAAAGCGCCTCCAGTTGTCTGGTCAGCTTCATATGTAGTTAATTCACAAATAAGTGAATTGGTTCGAAGTATAAATCATATATAACCAACCTGTCAACTAGTATTCTAAGAATGCAGAAAATAATAATTATTTTTTAATTCATAGTTGACTAATTGGAAATACGTGTTTTAATATTACATAAAGTGAAACTTCCATCAGTGAGAGGTGCTTCATCCCTCACTGATGGTTAGTTGAACCAATCGGGCTTTTACGGGCAGTTATCCCCCACCTATCTTTCTCATTTATCTCTCAATCTTGAGGTGGGGGGACTTACTGCCCGTTAATGCGGGATAAAGCAAAGTGAGCTGATCAGACAAACTGAAGGCTACATTCAATGACAAGGTAAAAATCATTGAATGTAGCCTTTTTATTTTTTCAGCTGCTCATCAAAATCTGATGCTGTAAAAACATTAAATCTTAAAGGAGTGAAAAAATTATGAAGAAAACAAAAAAATTAGCTGCATTTTTAGCTGCAAGTTCATTAGCAATGGTGATTAGTGGATGCTCTAGTTCGGAACAAAACAGTTCAGGTAGTACAACAAACAAATCTATAAATCTACTTAATGTTTCATATGATCCAACAAGAGAATTATATGAAGAGTTCAACAAATCCTTTATTAAAGAGTGGAAAGATGAAACTGGACAGACAGTGAAAATTCAGCAATCACATGGTGGTTCAGGAAAACAAGGAAGAGCTGTAATAGATGGATTAAAAGCAGATGTTGTAACACTAGCACTTGCTTACGATATCGATGAAATTGCAGCAAATCGAAATCTGATCAACAAGGACTGGCAAGAAGAATTACCGGATCATTCCTCTCCTTACACATCAACGATTGTATTTCTTGTTCGGAAAGGAAATCCCAAAAGTATTCATGACTGGAACGATCTTGTAAAGAAAGGTGTATCAGTTATTACACCAAATCCAAAAACATCTGGTGGAGCTCGTTGGAATTATTTAGCTGCATGGGGCTATGCTGATCGTAAATATCAAGGTGATCAGGCGAAAATAAAAGACTTCATGAAAAAGCTTTATAACAACGTTGAGGTACTTGACTCAGGTGCGCGTGGTTCAACTACAACATTTACCGAGCGACAAATTGGAGATGTATTAATCGCATGGGAAAATGAGGCCTATCTATCTCTTAAAGAACTAGGTGAAGATAAATTTGAAATTATTACTCCATCATTAAGTATTCTAGCAGAACCACCTGTAGCAGTTGTTGATAAAAATGCAAAAGCAAAAGGCACTGAAAAAGTAGCGAAAGCTTATTTAGAATATTTGTATACAGATGAAGGACAAGAAATTGCTGCCAAAAATTATTATCGACCACGTAATGAGAAAATCCTTGAAAAATATAAAGATCATTTTCCAAATCTCGACCTAATTAAAATTGATGATTTTGGAGGCTGGCAAAAGGCACAAAAAGAACATTTCAGCGATGGTGGTACTTTTGATTCCATTTATACACCTAAGAATTAGTAAGGAGGGATTTGATGACGACTACTTTTTTTCATAAAAAGAGATTGACCGTTCTTCCAGGTTTTAAACTTTCTATTGGTTTTACTTTACTATACTTAAGTATTTTAATACTATTGCCACTTTCAATGCTTTTTTGGAATACCATGCAACTTAGTTGGCATGATTTTATTAAAATTATAAGTGATTCTCGTGTTGTTGCATCATATAAATTAACATTTGGAACGTCCTTTTTAGCGGCAATTATTAATGTATTTTTTGGTACTATAATTGCTTGGGTACTTGTTCGCTATGATTTTGTTGGCAAAAAGCTTATGGATGGTCTTGTAGACCTTCCATTTGCTCTTCCAACTGCTGTCGCAGGTATTGCGCTAACAGCCCTCTATGCACCAAACGGCTGGATTGGAAACCTGTTTCCTTTTAAAATCGCATTTACTCCAATCGGAATTATTATTGCCCTAACATTTATTGGGTTACCATTTGTTGTTCGAACAGTACAACCGGTATTACAAAACTTTTCAACTGAATCAGAAGAAGCATCTGCGAGTCTTGGCGCGAATCGTTGGAAAACTTTCATAAAAGTTATTTTTCCAGAACTAATTCCTGCCATTCTAACTGGTTTTACTCTTGCTTTTTCCCGAGCTCTTGGTGAATATGGATCAGTTGTTTTTATCGCTGGTAATATGCCGATGAAAACAGAAATAACACCCTTACTGATAATGACGAAATTAGAACAATATGATTATCCAGGTGCAACAGCAATAGCTATCGTTCTACTTATATCTTCGTTCATGATCTTACTGATTATGAATATTATTCAATGGCTTGCCAATCGGAAATATAGCGTATAGGAGGAGGAAACATGGAAAAATTGACGATTGAACAAACTGTGGTTACCTCTAAGCAAAAGATAGGAAATACAACTTTAAAAGAGCCCTGGCTTATACGCTTGATACTCACGACTATTTCACTTTTATTTCTTTTAATTTTCTTAGTACTACCTCTAGTAACAATTTTCATTACTGCTTTTAAAAAAGGACTAGATGTGTATATAGCGTCTATTACTGAACCAGATGCACTTTCCGCAATAAAATTAACATTACTAGTAGCAGTTATTGCTGTACCTATTAACACGCTATTTGGTATAGCTGCTGCTTGGGCAATTACTAAATTCAATTTTCGTGGAAAAAATTTATTAACGACATTAATCGATCTCCCATTTGCTGTATCTCCCGTTATTGCAGGTTTAGTATTTATTTTACTTTTCGGTGCGGAAGGGCTATTTGGGGACCTTTTATCGAATTATAATGTTCAAATTATTTTTTCACTTCCAGGTATTATTTTAGCCTCACTTTTTGTCACTGTTCCGTTTGTTGCTCGAGAGCTTATTCCACTTATGCAAACACAGGGAACTCAGGAAGAAGAGGCCTCAATTAGTTTGGGCGCTGGTGCATTAACAACTTTCTTAAAGGTTACTCTTCCCAATATAAAATGGGGACTATTATATGGAGTTATTTTATGTAATGCACGCGTAATGGGCGAATTTGGTGCTGTTTCAGTCGTTTCAGGCCATATTCGGGGATTAACAAATACTATGCCTCTACATATAGAAGTCTTATACAATGAATATCAATTTTCGGCAGCATTCGCGGTCGCTTCATTGATGTCTTTATTAGCACTATTTACGATCATTATTAAGAACATAATTGAATGGAGAACAAAGCAATAGGAGGGTTGAAAATGAGTATTACTATTCAAAATATAAAAAAGAAATTTGGAAACTTTCAAGCATTGGATGATATCTCCTTAAACATTGAAACTGGTGAACTTATAGCTTTGCTTGGCCCATCTGGGTCTGGGAAAACCTCTTTACTACGCATCATTGCCGGCCTTGAAAATTTAGATGAAGGTGCTATTTTATTTGATGGTGAAAATATAACAGAAATTAATGCAAAGGAACGTAATATTGGATTTGTTTTTCAACATTATGCGCTCTTTAAACATATGACAGTATTCGAAAATGTCGCATACGGGCTAAAGGTTCGGCCACGAAAAACCCGCCCATCAAAAAAAGAAATTGCCGATAAGGTCCATACACTTTTATCACTTGTAAAGCTTGAACATTTTGCTGACCGCTATCCCAGTCAACTATCAGGTGGCCAAAGACAGCGCGTTGCTCTTGCACGGGCTCTTGCTGTCGAACCGAAAGTTCTTCTTTTAGATGAGCCTTTCGGAGCTCTTGATGCAAAAGTACGTAAGGATTTAAGACGTTGGCTCCGTAAAATGCATAATGAGTTTCATGTTACAAGTATTTTTGTTACACATGATCAGGAGGAAGCTTTAGATGTAGCTGACAGAATCGTTGTTATGAACAAAGGGAAAATTGAACAGGTTGGTACACCAGAAGATGTATATGATCATCCAAACAGTCCATTTGTTTATGACTTTCTAGGAAACGTTAACCTTTTTAAAGGACGTTTAAAAAACGGTCAGCTTGTTCACGGTAGTTATACAGGTCCAATTGATGAAACTTTGGCAAAGCATGATACAGAAGCAATCGGTTACGTTCGTCCTCATGATATTCAAATTGAACGCACAGCTAATTTAGAGGGTATGGTGCCTGCTAAAATTATTTTTATCCATGCCATCGGTCCAATTGTGCAAATCGAGTTACATCGTCAAGATATAGACGAATACTTAGAAGCCGAGATTTCAAAAGAACTATTTCACTCTTTGAAGTTACAACGTGGCGAGCAAGTTTATATACGTCCAAAACAATTGAAGGTGTTTATTCCTGATGATTTTTCAATTTAATAAATAATTATAGGCATATAAATCACTAAATCTAAGAAGAGGCACCCTCAGTTTATCTTAAAACTGAAAGTGCCTCTATTTCATTTTATAGAATTTACTGATTCAAAATAGTAAATCCGAATACTAAAACTCCTGAGTGGAAAATAGAGAAAAAAAGAAAACCACTGTTTAAATAATACAGAGTTCTCCTTTTTTCCATTGAATTTCATTTATACAACTAAAATGTACTCAGCTTTTATTCCTAATCTTAGGCTGTTACATCTCGTTTTATAAAAGTGATAAAACTTGCTACTAAGAAAATAATTGCATAAATCACTAATATTGTTAAAGAGAATGGCATTGTTAATCCATCAACAATAGAGAATCCGCCTGGTTCAAATTGCGTTAAGTCAGTATTTGTGATCCACAAATATTTAACAAATTCATATTTACTTAAGAGCATGACCAGACTTGCGCCCATAAAATTGATAAACAGTGTAAGTCCAATTGCTAAAGAGCTAGAACGGAAAATACTACCAATCATAAATGCAAAAATTACAGACATAAAAATATCCCCAAAATTTAATACATACATATATAAGGTATGACCAATTGATGATGCTTCTACTATTTTATTACCTTCAATTACTAAATCAGTTCCGTCTGAAGATCCAAACAAGATGGAACCACAGATGAAAGTTAAAACCAAAGATAAGGCTGCCAAAGTAATTACAAAAATGAAAACTGTTAAAAGCTTAGAAGTTAATATTTTTGCTCTACTAATTGGACGAGTTAGTAGCATTTTTATCGTACCGGTTGAAAATTCGCTTGATACTATGCCCGCTGCAATAATTGTTCCAAATAAACTAATAAAAGATAATAAAATTGTACCTTCTTCCATATACGATTCTGTACTTTTTGTTTCTACTGGAGGTACATTATTCTTTAATCGATATTCAGAAATTTTGATAGAATCTTTTGCTTCTTGTAGTTCATCTTTTGATAAATCTCCAGCACTAATCATTGACTGTTGTTCTTTAATTGATTGTTCTTCCGCCGCTTTCCAATTCTCTTTTTCTAAATTACCTGTCCATTTATAAAGACCAGCAAATGCAAATACTCCTAATATTAATAGGATCAACATTACCCATGTACCTTTTTTATGCCATAATTTCATCCACTCATTTTGCAGAAGCTTTAACAATTTGGCCACCTCCAGTGATTTCTAAGAATTGATCTTCTAATGATTGATGGTGAGGTTGTATTGCGAAGATATCTATTCCCTCACTTGATAATTTTGATATCAATTTTGGAACTGCATCTCTATCAATTGAAACTAAATAACCATTTCCGAACTTTTCAAACACATAATTTTGTGTTGTTAAAAGTTGTTCACTATCTGGTCCTGCTTCAAGATAGTAAATTGGTTGTTGTTCTGTAGTCATTTCACGAATTTCAATTAATTGACCACTTTTTATGACAGCAATTCGGTCACATATCAATTCAATTTCAGCTAGTAAATGACTAGAGACAAAAATAGATACTTGTTCCTTTTGGGCAATGGTTCTAAGATGCTCTCTAAATTCACGAATACCAGCTGGATCTAATCCATTGGTTGGTTCATCTAATATTAAAAATTTTGGATGGTGTAACAATGCCTGGGCTAGTCCTAATCTTTGGCGCATTCCAAGCGAATATGTTGATACTTTCTCATGTATTCGGTTTTCAAGACCAACGAGACTAACTACTTCTCCTATTCTTTCTTTCGTTACATTATCATGCATTCTAGCAAAGTGAAGTAAATTCTTGTAGCCAGACATAAACTTATACATCTCTGGATTTTCAACAATTACTCCTACTTTACTTATCGCCTTTTCAAAATCTTTAGCTAATGAAATGCCATCGATTAATACCTCTCCACCTGTTGGTTTCATTAGTCCAGTCATTAATCGAATAGTTGTTGTTTTACCAGCTCCATTAGGACCTAAAAAACCCGTTATCTGACCAGGGAAAAGCTCAATGTTTAAATCTTTAACAATTTCTTTACCTTTAATATTTTTCGATAAATGTTTTAACTCTACGATTGGTTTCATCATATCACCCTTTACTATATTGTTTTTTCATCCATTGTGTAGCATCTTGCTGCCAATCCTCTCGAAGTACTTCTAAGTTTTCAAAAGAAGCAACTTTGCCATCTTTTAATAGAAGTAATCCATCTAGAATTGGTTCCACTTCATGTAGTTCATGTGTTGACAGAAGAATGGTTTGATTGTTACCATCTAAAAACTTTATCAATCCCTTTATTAAAACTTCCCTTACCATCGGATCAAGTCCAGAAAAAGGTTCATCCATCAAATAAACGGAAACATTTCGGCCTAATGTAGCTGCCATTTTAATGCGTCCTCTTTGCCCTTTAGACATCTTCTTCATTTTCTTGTCGATTTCAACCTGTAAGAATAACGCAATTTCCTCAGCTTTTTGTTTTGAAAAGTCATTAAATTGGGATTGATAGAAAGAAAAAATATCATCACCAGTTAAATGAGGATAGAATTCATCGATATCTGGCAAATAGGCTATTTCTTTAGCACTTTGATGTGTTATTACCTGTCCACCTAACTCTATTTTTCCTTTAGTAGGGTTTTTAACACCTGCTAACAAACGTAGTAAAGTAGATTTACCACACCCATTTTCACCGATTAGGCCAATAATCTTACCTTCGGGCAACGTAAACGTAACATCTTCAAGTACAACTTTTTTGCCATATTGATACTTCACTTGTTGGACAGAAATCATTTATTTTCCTCTCCTTGTTTTTGAAGTTGTTCCATTATTTCTTTTTTCGTAAATCCAAATTCCTCAATACTATGAAAAAATTGCTCAACTATTTTTTCTTTCATCTGCTCTCTTAAATGATCCACCTTGTTCCTGTCATTAGTTATATACGTTCCTTGCCCTCGTTTAGTTTCAGTTAATTCCATTTGTTCCAGCTCCTTGTATACTCTTTGAACTGTATTAACATTCACACCAACTTCTAACGCATACTCACGTACAGATGGCATTTTATCTCCTAATCTCCTATTTCCACGTATTATATCTCCACAAATTTTTTCTACAAGTTGTGTGTAAATAGGTTTGTCTCTTGAAAAATCCACTGTCATTCTGTAACCACCTTTTTACACCATTTAACGCTGACAATAATCATTAAAACAGATATGAATATATTTAATAGATCCTCACGCCAATATAAGTCATCAACCAATAAAGTAGCATCGTATACCTGAACAATGGGATCAATAAAGTTGTCAATATATCCTCCTGATTTCTTACCAGTTAAAAATAATTTGCTATATAATGCTGAACTTGTTATTTTGACCAAGCCATAAACAATCCCAAAAAGTATTATCAACACTGTAAAAATGGAAAGTTTCCCTATCCATTTTTTCATCTTTACATAACACGAAAACATTAATAGCGTTAAAGGTAAGAGACTGAATAAGAAACTTATAGAAAAGAAAATCATTCCAATAATAAATTCCAATTGCGCTAGTAACGAGAAATCACTTTCGGTAGAAGCAACAATAACTGCCTCAATAGACATAATCAGTGTCAAAATTATACTTGTTAAAAGACTAAAGAAACCCTTTGCCCCTATTAACTCATAAAATGGTGCTGGGGTATGTAACCAAATATCAACACGTTGAAGTTCATGTTTGAGATTTGTGAAAAATTGGAAACATACGATAAGAAAAGAAAGAATGCATACTATTATCGCCATTATAAAAATGGTACTGTCTTGATTTATAGATGCATCTATATATTTTTTTATTAAAACAGGAATGCCTACAGTTACTCCTATACAAATAATACATGTGGATAATAACCACTTATAATATGTTTGCCACTCCCGAATGAATAATCCCCAAAATCTTCTCATACTCTAGCCTCTTCCGTTATAGTGTACTATTTAGATAGTACACTAAGACAACTGTAATTTCAACCAATAATTAGAAATTATTTTCAAACCTAATTATTTTGTACTGAAAAGGGCATGACAACTGGTTAAAAAACAACTTACCACATCTCTTCACTAATTCATCATTTCTTTTTCACACTTCATTCACAAATGCAGCTTTAAGGTGTGACTTTTATCACATCGAAAGCGCTTTATATTTTATATCATGAATTCGAGCAATAAAAGAAAGCCTTAAATAAAGGAGAGGATATTATGGCTAACAAACACGAACCAGAAGAAAACTTAAAAGGCACTCTTTACCTAGTCACTGGTGTAGGTATAATAATCGTTGCCATTTGGGCTGCATGCTTTGGTCTATTTCTTGATCGCTTTTAAACTGAAAGAAAGAAGGGAAAACTATGCATCTTCATAAGTATGAAAAATATTGGTTAACATTCGGTGTTGGATCCCTAATCGTTTTTTTATTGATTACTGGTATTATGGCATTTCATAATGGGAGCCATCCACCGAGTGCAAAGAATACGATTAATCACGAAAAGGTTGATGAAATCGCACCATTCAACAAACCAGGTGTACATAAAGTATCTGGAAAGGATTGGGATTACGAAGTAGTAGTTGTGGCCTCTGCTTTCTATTACAATCCACCTGAATTAGAAGTACCTGTAGGATCCAAAGTAAAGTTTATTGCTACCTCTAAAGACGTTGTTCACGGTTTTGAGATTTCAGGAACAAACGTTAACATGATGCTAGAACCTGGTTACATTTCAGAATACACCACAACAGTAGATAAAACTGGTGAGTACTTAATCGTATGTAATGAGTATTGTGGTGTTGGTCATGCTCAAATGCACTCTATGCTTAAGGTGGTGGATAAAAAATGAGTCAAACAACAATCGATCAATCTAAAGTAATTAAAGAAAATGTAACAGTTTCAAGAAAAATGGCAAATAAAACTGCGGAAATTTTAAAAGTAGATCCTAAAGATGCTAAACTTTCAATGGCTCATATTTTTGTAGCTTTTATCGCTCTGTTATTAGGTGGTACAGCTGGTCTCTTACAAGTTTTAGTACGTTCAGGCCATTTCGAATTACCTTGGGGCATTGGTTATTATCAAGTATTAACCGTTCATGGTGTTTTACTAGGGTTGATCTTAACGACATTCTTTATCTATGGTTTCCAAATTGCAGGAGTTAGTCGTACTTCTGGTACATTAACGCCAAAACAAAGATTAATATGTTGGATAGGCTTCTGGACAATGACAATTGGTACTGCAATGTCAGCTACTATGGTCCTTTTAAATGAAGCATCTGTTCTTTATACATTTTATGCTCCACTTCAAGCACACTGGATTTTCTATTTAGGTTTAGCACTTGTTGTAGTAGGGTCTTGGATTGGTGGTCTAGGTCAAGCGCTTCGATGGATGCAATGGCGTAAAGAAAATCCAAACCAAACATCTCCACTTCTATCATTTATGGTTGTTTGTAATAATTTAATGTGGTTTGTAGCTACAATTGGCGTTGCCGTTGAAGTTTTATTCCAATTATTACCTTGGTCACTCGGCCTAGTTGAACGTATTGATATATTGTTATCACGTACACTATTCTGGTCATTTGGTCATGCATTAGTATACTTCTGGTTGTTACCTGCATACATGGTTTGGTATGTTGTCGTTCCTAAAGTTATCGGTGGTAAAATCTTCTCCGATGCATTAGCTCGTTTATCATTTATCATGTTTGTTATTTTCTCAATTCCAGTTGGTCTACATCACCAATTAACTGAACCAGGTGTTGACGGATCATGGAAGTTCTTACAAGTTGTTTTAACAATGATGGTTGTTATACCATCACTTTTAACTGCATTCTCTTTATTTGCCTCTTTTGAATTAAGAGGTCGTGAACTTGGCGGTAAAGGTTTATTTAGTTGGTTTAAAAAATTACCTTGGGGCGATGCTCGATTCTTCGCACCGTTTATGGGTATGTTAATCTTCATCCCTGGTGGTGCTGGTGGTATTGTTAATGCTTCTCACCAAATGAACCAACTGATTCATAACACAATCTGGGTAACAGGGCATTTCCATTTAACAGTTGCAACTGCAGTAGTTTTAACTTTCTTTGGCGCAACTTATTGGTTAGTCCCTCACCTAACAGGACGTACATTAACAAAACAATTAAATCAACTTGGTATTATTCAAGCCATTATTTGGGCTTTAGGTATGACAATAATGTCTAGTTCTATGCATATTGAAGGTTTACTAGGCGCACCTCGTCGTTCAGCATTCTCTGATTACGGCGGTGCTGAAATTGCTAAAACTTGGGCTTCCTATCAAGTGGCACAAGCTGTTGGTGGTACATTATTATTCATCGGGATTATCATCTTCTTATTCATCTTTGTAAAACTTTGCTGGTTTGCACCTAAAGGTGAAGAAGAATTCCCTATCGGAACAGTAGCAGAAAATGCTGAAAAAACACCAGCGATTTTAGAAAACTTTAAAATTTGGATTGTTATTTTAGTAGCATTAATCTTAATCGCTTATACTTTCCCAATCTACGATATAATTCAAAATTCTCCTTTAGGTTCTAAAGGTTATAAGCTTTGGTAATTTAAAAATTCCCCCAAAAAAGATCCGCTTCTCAAATGAGAATGCGGATCTTTTTATAATTATTATAGTTATTTATATTCTTGTGCTGGGACAGCAAATATAGGCTCTATTTGATCTTTATATTGTGCTTCGTTTTCATTTAATAATATGTGAATATCGCCAAAATCATTTGATGTACGAATAAGTCTTCCCATACCTTGCTGTATTCGTAATAACATAAACGGAAGATCTACATCTCGGAAAGAATCTTCTGCAAATGCGCGTTTAGCATCAAATAATGGATCATTTGGTGGGAATGGCAAATCAAAAATAATCACACGAGTTAGCGCTTCTTCTGGCAAATCTAAACCTTCCCATAAATGGTAGGAACAAAGCACTTGTAATTTACCTTCTTGGAAATCTCGGACAATCGATGATAATTCTCGATCTCCTTCAAAGCCCATTTTAGATTTAAAGGATTCATGGACATGCTCTTTAAAGCTTAGCATGGCTTGTTTTGATTTAAATAAGATTAAGGTTTGCTTTTCTTCTTCTAGCAATTTCTCAACTCTTTGTATCTTTTCCGATTGTTTTAAATAATGTAAGAATATCTGCATGGCTTCTTCATAATCAAATGGAGATGAAACAGAGAAGGATTGATATTCTTTAATTCCTAAGCTGCCTGCGATATAACTGAAATCTTTATTGATTGATAAAGTTGCTGATGAGAATATATATGGAATTTTTTTAGAAAATACTTTTTCCTCTAATACTTCTGTAATAAGGCGTGGCATAATTACTAAAGTTTCTTCTCCATCCGTTTCTTCTAACCAATCAATAGCGTCACCTTGTGCTACAAAAATTCGTAAAGCAGCTTCATATTGTTCTAAAAATTCTTCGGCCATACGTAATTCGTATTCTGGAATTACGTATAATTCGGATTCAAACACAAATTCTTCTAGTAAAGTTTCAACTGTTTCAATTATCTTTTTGCCTAATTTAATAAGCATTGGTGATTTTTTTATACGTTTTCTATCTTCATCTGATTCAATCACATCATCTCGTAACTGATCAAAGAACAATTCGTGTCCATCTTGTAATTGTTCCATTGTAATGAGGGTCTTTTCACGTAAACCATCCACCATTAAGTGATCAAGTAATTGTACAATTGTGTAGTCTTGTACTTTATAAGTCATAGCTTTTTGCGCAGCATATTCCAATAAGTGTCCTTCATCTAAAACAATCATAGATACTTCTGGAAGTAATGCTAATTGACCTTCACGCTCACGTGACTCTTTTGTTGCAATGTGTTCCATTAAGAAGTCTTGAGAACAAATGATTAAGTCTGTAGATTTACGATAATGCGCTCGGTGAAGAGTTTGTCCACAACGATTTCGAAGATCGCAGACAGAACATTGTTGAATCGCATTATAATTTACTAGGTTCCATTCTTCATCACTAATATTAGGATAATCACTATGTTGACCATACAACCCTAAAGTACCTTGTCCAAATACACCATCTGGAATTGTTTCTGCAATATCATCTAAATATTCACCATCAGAAAATTTTTCAGCTTCTTCATAACGTTTTAAACATAAATATTGATCTCTAGATTTTGCTAATCGAACGTCAATATTTAAATCTAATAATTCTTGCAATTTATTTATATCGCCGCCCTCTTTTACGAGCTGGTCGATTAATGTTTCATCTGCACAGGCAACTAACGCTGGTTTCCCTGTATAACGCGCATATGCTATTGCCGGTAAGAGATATGCAATTGTCTTTCCAGTCCCTACGCCTGCTTCAGCAAACAGTACAGATTTTTCTTTTAATACTTTTTCAATTTGAAATGCCATGAAAATTTGCTCATCACGACATTCTAAACCTTTTTCAGGTAGTTCATCGTACAAAATATCGCCAATCCAGTCTCCTAGTGAATCAAAGAAAGACTTATCTTTGGATAAGGCAAATGGTATTGATTGTCTCATTCAAATTCCCCTCTCATACAGACAACGAAACGGAAGGGGTTCCCCCCTCCCGTCTAATACATATTCAAAAATGATTCTATAATATTATAGACAAGTTTATGTCAATATAAAATATGTTTTTTAAGTACTAAATAGTAATATATTTTATATTTTTTGATTAATCGTGTTTTGGAGTACGTTTTCCCCAAAATTGATAATAATCAGTTTTGATAAATCCATTAAAGAGCTTACGTTTTTTCGTAGCTTTTTTACCATATAAAGCTTCAAAATTTTCCATTGATGATAGCATATATACGGACCAAGAAGGATATTTGCTCATCATCATGCCCATATCACGAATCATTTTCTCTAGTACTTCTTTATCACCAATACGTTCACCATAAGGTGGGTTACCTACCATAACACCATCAGTAAGATTAGTGGTAAAATCCGTCACCTGCATTTGCTTCCATGATATCAAATCAGCAAATCCTGCTTCACGCGCATTTTCTTTTGCAATTTCAACCATTCGATGATCAATGTCTGAACCGAAAATTTGAAGAGGCTGATCGTAATTTGCTAAATCTTCTACTTCCATACGTACTTCGTCCCAAATTTTTTGTTTCATCCATGGCCAGTCTTCACTTATAAAATCACGATTATAGCCTGGTGCCATATTTTGCCCAATCATAGCAGCTTCTAATGCAATTGTACCTGAACCACAGAATGGATCCACAAATGGACGGTTAGGATGCCATTTTGAGATGAGTACGAGGGCAGCAGCCAACGTTTCTTTTAATGGTGCCTCACCTTGGTTCAAACGATAACCACGTTTATGAAGGCCGGCTCCACTCGTATCAATTGTTAAAGTTGCTACATCTTTTAAAATAGATACTTCAATTTTATATTTTGGACCTGTTTCTTCTAAGAACCCAAGTCGTTTATAGTAATATTTCATACGTTCCACAATTGCCTTTTTGGTTATTGCTTGACAGTCTGGTACGCTAAATAATTTTGACTTAACTGATTTACCTGTAACGGGAAATTCAGCGTCTACTGGTAAATACTTTTCCCATTCGATTGCTCGAACACCTTCAAATAGCTGTTCAAATGTTTTGGCGGGAAATTTGCCTGCAACAATTTTTACACGGTCTGCTACTCGTAACCATAAATTTGTTTTAGCAATATCTTTTTCATCACCTTCGAAATAGACTTTGCCATTTTCAGTATGTGTTGTATAGCCTAAAGATTTTAACTCATCCGCTACAATAGATTCTAAGCCCATTGCTGCTGTCGCTACTAATTGATATTTTGTCATACTTATTTCCCTTCTAACTCTAATTCCCAAAATTCAAGAAACTCCATAAACTCTTTCAATGGAAGAGGTCTTGAATAATAATATCCTTGAATCATATCACAATCTAATTTCCCGAGCAATTTTACTTGCTCGCGTTGTTCTACACCTTCTGCAATTACTTTCATTTTTAGACGATGAGCCATTTGAATAATCGCATCTACAACTGCTTGTTTATCGTTTAATGAACAAATTTGCTGAATAAAGCTTCTATCGATTTTCAAATAGTCCAACGGGAATTGTACTAAATAACTAAGTGATGAATAGCCAGTGCCAAAATCATCTACCGATAGTTTAAATCCCATTTGCTTTAATGTTATCAGCTTTAGAATCGTTTCTCTTTCATTTTCCATAATAGTTCGCTCTGTTAGTTCTAGCTCAAACTTTCTAGCTGGTAGGTTATTTTTCTCTAAGATTTTTTCTATTGAATGAATAAAATTCTGTTGATGAAAATGAATACTTGAAATATTAATTGCTATTGGTAAATTCCTGAAACCTTTTCTTTCAAGCGTATGAGCATCAGTACAAGCACATTCTAAAATACACTCACTGATTGGGATTATTAGCCCTGTCTCTTCAGCATAAGAAATGAATTCTGATGGAGGTACATTGCCAAGTCTTTCATTCTTCCATCTTACAAGAGCTTCAACTCCGATAATACGATGCTCCCTTATATCTATTTTAGGCTGATAGTAGAGCTCAAAACAATTATCTTTAATAGCCATTCTTAACTCTTGGTCTAACAATAAAGCACGTTTTACATCTGTCTTTAACTCATCAAAATAAAATACAAATTGATTTTTACCATTATCTTTAGCATAATACATTGCTTTATCAGCTTTATTTACTAAGATCTCCGTTTCCAATCCATCATGTGGATAAATACTAATACCTATACTTGCAGAAATATATATTTTTTGACCTTCAATTAAAAAAGGCTTTTCTAATAATTCAACTAGCTTTTTCCCATAATAAACAGCTTCACGAGAATCATGTATATCTGTAAATGTAATAACGAATTCGTCTCCACCATACCGAGCTAAAATATCTTTATTTTTAAGTAATGTTTGGATTCGCTTCGTCACTTCTATTAATAACTGATCACCAATTACATGGCCTAATGTATCATTCACTTGTTTAAATCTATCTAAATCAATGAAAAAGACTGCATGTTGATAATTATGGCTTTTAGAAGAATTCAATAAAACATTCATACGTTCACTATAGGCAAAACGATTTGAAACACCAGTCAGAGAATCTGTCATTGCACGTTTTTTCAGTTCACTTTCTATCTCTTTTTCATCTGATAGATCTGAAAATACACCACAATAACCTATTATTCTATCAGTTTCATCGTGAATGCTCATAATTTTTAGCCATTCAGGATAAATATCACCTGTTTTTCTTCGGTTCCAAATTTCCCCTTGCCATTCACCATTATGAGTTATTTCACTCCACATATTCTTATAAAATTCTATTCCTTGAACACCTGATCTTAATACATCTGGTTTTTTACCAACAACCTCTTCCTTTTTGTAACCCGTTACAAATTCAAAAGCAGGATTCACATCGATAATTTTGCTATTTATATCTGTAATCATTACGCCTTCGGAAATAGCCTCGAGAATTTTTGGTGTTATGTATTCGCAATTGTTAATTGTACTTGACATCTTACGAGTTTCTTGAAAATCTTTACTAATATTCATAGATTTATCACCATATCCTAAAAGAAAAGCTCTCCAAAAAAATGGAGAGCCTGTCTATTCGAGTTTAGCATCATTAAAAGAACGTAAGCCATGTTTTGTGCCCTAGTACTATAACGGCTCTCGCCTCGTACTACTGGGTAGTAATCATCTATCTACAAAAGCGTTAAAACACTTTTGTCTCTCCATCCATTCATTTCCTTCAGGAGAACGCCCCTACCATAATTTGGGTTGCTCACTCGCGGGGTTTACCTCGTTCCACTTATTACGTTTCCGTAATAACTTCGTCACTGTGGCACTTTCATAGAGTTTCAACCATATCCCAAATGAGACTTAGGTTTTCCTCTCGCCGTCAGCCATTAGACTGCCTTAGCTTATTTATTCACTAAGCACGAACACTACGGTCATCTCAGAACCGTGCGAGCATGGACTTTCCTCAACAACGTCAAGCGTTGCAGCGATTACTTGTTCTTTTATGATGACTTGATTATTATATGCCTATTATTCATTAATTTCAAGGGGTTAATAGTTATTAAATGAATTTTAATAAAAAATTTCTTGACATACGTAACAAATCACTTCAAAACTTTGCTTCTATTTACTATTAATCGTAAAGTTTGTCGCCAAATACATGCTTCTCTAAATTGGCAATTCGTTTTAGAATATCAAAGTTTGTATTATTTGTATACGCTGAAGATGTTGATTGGCGTCTTGGTTCAGTCGTTGTTGCTTGTAGTTGAACTTGTTTCAATTCATTTTTCAATGCATCAACCTCTTGTTGTTTTTTCGCTAATGCTTTCTCAAAAGATTCATAATCTTGGATAATAATATCTAGAAATTGATCTACTTCATCCTGACTATAACCTCTAATTCCTGTTTTAAAATCTTTATCTAATATCGTCTTTGCAGATAATTTAATGTCCATTTCCATCTTCCTTCCATATATATATATATGTCTTATAATTATAGCACATTTCGCTCTAGTCTATCTCTGTTACTTCCATTGTTAGCAAAGTTATTCATTTCCCAGGTGATGATATTTTTCTTTCGTTTCTAACTATTCTTTTTTCTATCTCACGTAACTTCTTGAATTTTATTTCATCGTTCCATATTATGCTATTTTCCACAAGTTTATAAGCATGTTGGCTATAATAAATTGCCTGTTCATAATTTTTATTTCGATGCTCATCAATTTTAGCTAGTTCAATCAAAGCAATAATTTTTTGTCTTTCTTTAATGAATGGAATAGCGCTTTTAAATGATAAATAAGCTTGTTCAAAAAGCTGTTGCTTTTTTTGTTGAAATGCAAGATGGTAATATGCATATCCTGCTTCATCACTCTTATATAGCTTTGTAACATTTTTTAATAATTCACTACTTTTTTCAGTTTCAGCTAAATCCCCATACCATTTTCCAATATTCGTATAAGTGGTAGCGGATTCTTTTTTAATATCTTCACACAATAGTTTTGTAGTTTGTATATAAAGTGTTATTAATGACAACAAATCGTATTCATTATGTTCAAGTACCTTTAATAATGTAGAAGGATTTCCATTCTTAACAGCATCTAAATAGATAATAGGCGCAAGATAACCCGGTATATCACCTATTCTATGAAAGCCTAATTTTTCTTCCTCTACTTGAGAAAGTTTCATACGAGATAGATCATCTTTCCATATCCGCTTAGAACCATGTAGTAGGTCGATTTGCTTTTGTTCAGGCAATTTAGGCAAATCTTTTCTATGCAAAGTAAAACGAGTTTGTAATTGTGGCCAATCAAAGCTTTTGCCATTGTATGTAACAATTGTCTTATTGGCTTGCCATAATTTTGACTCCCATAAGAAAGCTACTTCATGGCTGGGATCTGCTAGAACATATTGTTTTAATACAAAACCACCTGGCTCTGCTTCTAATATACCATTCAAAAAAATCTGTGTGCCTACACCTTTTAATCCCGTCGTTTCCGTATCGTAAAAAACTAAGTTGTTATCATTCTCTAGTGCTAACGGATGTTTTTGCTCTGTATTATTCCATAATTGAAATGCATTATATAGTTCACCTAAATAAAAATCACCATGCTTATAATTAGTTGAATAATGCTTTTCAAGCAAAAATACAATTCCAAATTTATTATCAATTCTTTTTAACCCTGCATCTTCCCATTGTTTCGCATATGTCGGTACATCAGGTTTTTTGAATACTTTTTCAGCATTTTGTTCTGATTCTGGCTTTTTTTTTCGCATTTTCTTCATTTGAAGAATTTTATTTTCATATGACATTTAATCATCCAACTCTGCTAATAATATTGTCTTTAAGAAAGTTAAAACCTGTTTTTTTCCTTCAGCACTAATATCTTGAGCTCCAATACAAGAAGGACATCCATTTTGACATGGACAACTTTTAACATGTTCATAAACATGGTGTAAAAGCTCATCCCATAGATCATAAATGCGTTCGCTCAATCCTATTCCGCCTGGATAACGATCATAAACAAAAAAAGTAGGTTTTTCAGAATGTGTTGCTTTTACTTGAGGAACTACATGAACATCACTACGATCACTTTGTAATAATAGTGGAATAAAGCTATTCATAGCATATGCTACCCCTGTCATAGCTCCTGTCAAATCATCTTCTTTCCAATTTTCAGGCTGGTCAAAAGATAACCATGTACCACTTGTATGTAGTTCTTCAGGAGGTAAATGTATAGGTCCACTTCCGATATTATCATGCGTTCCAAAACGTATTTTTTTGAAAATAGTGGCAGTAGCTAGTGTCATTAAATCTCCAAACGCAACTTCAGCATGCCCAATTTGTCTACTCTTATCTTCACTGATTACTTTCAACTCTACAGCTAAATTGGCATCTGTAAAATAGTCCACATCCACTTCACGTACATATGCTTTTTTTTCATCCCAGTCTAATTTTTCTACCTGAAATTGCGTTCCTTGATGTAAATAGATAGCTTCTTCATGGAGCAATGTCAATGCACTGTAACGATCCATTTCACCAATAACTTTCGTTTGTGCAGGGATAGATTGATCAATAATCACAACGTTTTCTTGCGAAGCTGATCTAAGGCTTATATCGTGTGCTGGAAAACTATCACTCATCCAATGCCACTTTTCTGAAGTCTTTATAAGAATACCCTCTTCTTGTAGATATTCTAACAAATCTTGCACTTCAAATTCTCCATAAGTGTCATTTACAGAAAACGGTAATTCAAAAGCAGCACATTTTAAATGATCCATCAGTATTAACATATTGTCTGGATATACCCTTGCTTCTTCAGGGGTACTTTCAAATAAATAATATGGATGTTTAATAATATATTGGTCCAAAGCCGTAGATTGGGCAACATAAATGATTAATGCGTCATCTTGTCTTCTTCCCGCGCGTCCCGCTTGCTGCCATGCACTTGCAATATTACCAGGATACCCTGTCATAATACATGCTTGCAATTGACCAATGTCTACCCCCAATTCTAGCGCATTGGTCGAAACAACACATTGTATAGTACCATCTCTTAATCCTTTTTCAATTTTCCGTCTCTCAGATGGTAGATATCCTCCTCGATACCCTCGGATTGTCTCATCTTGAATTTTCTTTGCAGTCAAAGATTTCATATAAGTAACTAGCATTTCAACACGAACCCGACTTTTCGCGAAAATAATCGTTTGGATATTAGAGTTATACAAATCTCTCGCTAAATCCCGCACTTCTAAAATGGCACTTCTACGAACGCCAAAAGTTGGATGGATAATCGGAGGATTATAAAACAAAAATGTTTTCTTGCCAGTTGGTGCTCCATTTTGCGAAATCAATTGATGCTGCGTATTGGTCAAGGTCTCTGCTAATTCCTTAGGGTTTTTAATCGTAGCAGATGTACAAATAAAAATTGGATGACTCCCATAAAAATGACAAATTCGAAGAAGACGTCTAAGTACATGTGCTACATGTGAACCAAATACTCCCTTATACGTATGCAATTCATCTATCACAATATACTGTAAATTTTCAAATAGTGAGACCCATTTTGTATGATGCGGTAATATGCCTGAATGCAACATATCTGGATTAGTCATCACAATATGACCTGCTTTGCGGACCTTTTGTCGAATTCCAGGTGCAGTATCTCCATCATATGTATAACTTAAAATTTCTTCACCACTATCTTCGATTAAATTATTTAAATCGCTTTTTTGATCTTGAGCAAGCGCTTTCGTTGGAAATAAATATAAAGCTCTCGATGCTTTATTTTCCAAAATGGCTTGAAGTACCGGTAAATGATAACAAAGTGATTTTCCTGACGCAGTAGGTGTTACAGCAGTAAAAGATTGGCCATTAATAGCATATTCAAAAGCTTCTCTCTGATGGGAATATAATTGATCTATCCCTCTCTTATGCAATGCTTTTACTAATGAAGGATGTAATTTACTAGGAAAGTCAACTAATTTAGCTGGTTTAGGTGGTATAGTATGAACATATTCAACTCTATCTTGCATTTCGGGATTGGCTTGCCATTCTTGTAAAAGTTCTTCGATGGTTTTCTTTTTACTAATCATCTAAATCATCCTTTTGTAAAATACGTTGCAAACTTTCTAATGTATATGTAACTGATTGAATCGATTGATATAATCTTTTTTTACTTGTTTTCTGATAAAAAGATTGCACAACAAACTGATCCATTGCATCGACAGCATTTCGAATTTGTGTTTTATGCATATACTTTGGCTTTTCTTGATCAATCCAAGTTTCTATTTCCTTTTGCCAGGTGATCAATTTTTGATGATACAAATCTGCATGTGGCTTTACATCTATAAAAAAATCTGGAGATGTGTCAGTTTCTCTCATTTTCAAAAATCGTTGCCAACATTCTTTACATTCATCTAATAACTCGTCTGTTAATGTTTGTAACATTATACACACCTCCAAAATATATTTTCCTCTACTATTTTAAGTGTATCAAAAAAGTTGTTATTTCACTACTTTAAAGCGAACAAATATTCTTTTTGTTCTTCAATCAATTCAAGGCGGTTTGCAACGTATCTCATATTTCTTTCAAGTGTTTTATTATACATTTCTTCCTCATGGTTTACTCTGTTTTCTAATAGTTTATCCACCATATCAATTAAAGTAATAAGCTTATCTATTCTTTGCATCTTCATCGCCTCCCTGCTGTTAACTTTCAAGATATAAAAAACAAATCCTTTATAGTGGACAAAACAAGTGGAGATTCGACGATAATAGTAATTTTTTTTAACATTTTCTAATGGAATTCTCATCATATAACCTATAAGGTTTATGGTATTATAGAATGCAGATGAGGTGTTTTTATGACTATTCGTTATCCAAATGGGAAGAAATATTCGCCAACCCAAAAACTAGAGGTAAAACTTCCGAAAAAGAAGGACTTATCTTATAGTAATCGTGGGAGAACTCTTGAAGAAGAAATAGATGAAACCAATGATTTCTATCGACAAAGGAATATTGCTGTAATTCATAAGAAACCTGTTCCTATTCAAATCGTCAAAGTAGAGTACCCATCGAGAAGCGCCGCTG
The DNA here is from genome assembly GCF_003576525.1 of Rummeliibacillus sp. POC4. Classification (GTDB taxonomy): domain Bacteria; phylum Bacillota; class Bacilli; order Bacillales_A; family Planococcaceae; genus Rummeliibacillus. The sequence goes on from NZ_QWUA01000018.1 coordinate 37,866, forward strand.
TCATTCGTGAAGCATATTTTCGAACACCATCCACTACCGACTACAATGGTGTTTATAATGGCTACTACATTGACTTTGATGCAAAGGAAACAGAAAATAAAACATCTTTTCCTTTAAAAAATGTCCATCCCCATCAAGTCTCTCATATGGAGTCTTCTGCAAAGCAGAAGGGAATATGCTTCTTATTAGTACGTTTTTCTTCCTTAGAGCGCTATTTTGTAGTACCTTTGGAAATGCTATTAAAAGCATGGAATCGAATGCTTGAAGGTGGTAGAAAATCAATTCCTTTGAGTGAATTCGAGGAACAAGCTATAGAAATAAAACTAGGACTTGTTCCAAAATTAGATTATTTAAAAGCAATCACACAATTGCTACCATAACTTGATCGTAGTTATGAGAAAGTGAGGAGAATGTTGTGGATCAACAAATAAATTCTCGTAGGCAACGAAAGCAACTAGAAGAACAACAGAGAAAGCGACATACAAAGAAGAAAGGACCAAAAGGCCCCAAAGGACCTAATCGTTCATGGATTAAGAAAATTATCATTGCTATCTTAGCAATTGGTATAGCAATGTTTGCAATAGGTGGTGGAGTGTTTGCATTCTATGCAGCGCAAGCACCTAAATTAGATGAAGAATTATTAAAAGACCCAGTATCATCAAAATTCTTTGATAATAATGGCAAAGTATTTTATACAATGGGCGATCAAGAACGTGAACATGTAGCATACGAAGATATACCAACTAGTATGCGTGATGCAATTATCGCAACTGAAGATTCACGTTTTTTCCAACATCATGGTATCGACTTTGTCCGTTTAGGTGGTGCAGTGTTAGCTAATTTCCGTTTTGGATTTGGCTCACAAGGTGGTAGTACTTTAACACAACAAGTTATTAAAAACTCATTTTTAAATAATGGGAAAACATTAAAACGTAAGGCTCAAGAAGCATATTTAGCCGTACAACTAGAACGAGAATATTCAAAAGAAGAGATTTTCGAAATGTACTTTAACAAAGTATTAATGTCCGGTCGTATCTATGGTTTTGGAACAGCTGCTAAATTCTTTTATGGTAAAAATTTAAAAGACTTAACTTTAGCTCAACAAGCACTTTTAGCAGGGATGCCACAAGCACCTAATGCTTATAATCCATTTAAAAATCCAGATCGTGCAGAAAAACGTCGTAATATCGTTTTAGGTTTAATGTATCAACATAAAAAAATTACAAAAGAGCAAATGGAAGCTGCTAAAAAAGTTGATGTAGCAGAAGGTCTACTTCCTGAAAACAAAAGAAAAACTGCCTCTTCTTCTAAGTACGATGCATTTATCGACGTTGTCTTAAAAGAATTAGAAGAAAATGGGGATGAAAAAGCATTAGCGGATGGTGTGAATGTATATACAACATTAGATACATCAGCACAAAAAATTGTTGAAAAAACGATGAATAATGATGCTAATTTCCCTACAAAAGATATTCAAGCAGGCTTATCTGTTATTGATACAGAAACAGGCGCTATTGTAGCTGTCGGTGGCGGACGTGATTACGGCCCTGAACGTGGATTTAACTATGCAGAAGCGTTAACAAATCGTCAACCAGGTTCTACGATGAAACCGTTAATGGATTATGGTCCTGCAATTGAAAATCTAAAATGGTCTACAGGCCAAACAATCGTTGATGAGCCAATGACTTACACAGGAACAAACCAACAAATTAATAACTTTGACCATCAATACAAAGGAACAATTACAATTCGACAAGCATTATATAACTCACGTAATATTCCTGCTGTTAAAACATTTAAAGAAGTTGGTGCTGATAAAGCTAAATCTTTTGTTAAGAACCTTGGTATTAACGCAAGTAACGTCACTGAATCTGATGCAATTGGTGGAGGTAAAATCAACCTTTCTCCTATTGAAATGGCTGGTGCTTATGCTGCATTTGGTAATAATGGTATTTATACTAAACCTCATGCGATTAAGAAAATTGTCTATCGTGATGGTAAAACAGCTAAATCGTATACACCAGATCCAGTACCTGCAATGAGTGATTACACAGCATATATGGTAACAGATATGTTGCGAGATGTAGTAAGCTCTAAATTCGGGGCTTCTGGTACTGCGGCAGGTATCGCTGGATTAGATGTTGCTGGTAAAACCGGTACAACCAACTATAGTTCAGATGATTTTAGTAAGTGGGGTCTCCCTGAGTCATCTGTACCAGATTCTTGGTTTGCAGGATACACATCTAAATATTCAATCGCTGTATGGAGTGGATACACTAATTATAAAAATCCAATTACAACAAGTGCCGAACGTGTTCTACCACAACAACTATTCAGAACCGTTATGTCCCAAATTTCAGCAAATACAGAAACGCCTGATTTCACTCAACCAAACTCAGTTGTAAGAGTTGGAAGTGAATTGTATGTAAAAGGTCAACAACCGGTTACAACAAAACCAGAAGAAACAACAGATGAAGAACAAAAAGTAAATGCTCCATCTGGATTAAAGGCAACATATGATGCTAATTCAAATGCCATTAATCTAACTTGGTCACATGAAGCGACTAACGACGAAAAAGCTAATTTTAAAATTTCAGTCTCAGTTGATGGTGGAGGTTCACAAGCTTTAACTGAAACATCTTCAAATTCTTACACGTATAGTGGTGCCGAAAGCGGAAAGACATATGTATTCTCCGTTGTAGCAATTGCTGGTGGTAAGACAAGTAGCGCGGCAACAACGTCGATTCAGATCCAAGCATCTGAGCCTGAACCTGAACCTGAACCTGACGTAACAGAACCTGATCAAACGGAGACACCAACTACACCAGATCAATCAGAAACGCCAACTACACCTTCTGAAGGTAATGACCAAGATAATACGAATACAGATCAAAATGATCAAACAACAGAAAATTCAAATCAACAAAATAATCAATCGAATAACGGGAATGGGAATGGAAAAAATAAAGCAAATCTAAATAGCATAAAAAGAAATTCCTCTCCCGAAGAACTAGAAAGTCAACAATAGCTTCTTAAGATAATATTAGGCTGTCAACAAGTATAGGTAAAACTTGTTGACAGCCTTTTTAATTATTGCAATTACATCATATGATGAAAAAAAGGCAGAATCATGAGGAAATGATTCTGCCTTAACATATATCATATTGGTTAATGTTTTAAACGCAATCTTGCACATCTTTTTTTCGTTTCTATAAATAATTCATCCAACTGTCTATAACATGCATATTGACTCGGACGGGACTTGATAAACGATAATCTTTCTATTGCATTGATCGGTAAGATTTCGTAATCCTCATTTTCTACTAAATAATCTTGTCCATTAGATGCTTTTATAATAAAAGATTCATAAAGTTGTATTCCTTTATTCATCATATCTCCAGCTTTACCATCTCGAGCTGTATGTGAATGATGAATCTCTTGTTTTAATGATTCCCATTTAATAATCCACTCATCAACGAGCTCTTTTAATATGGCTTCTTTTTTGCACTCAATCATCTATTTCACAAGACCTTTCTTCGCTCTCTTTTGTCCTTCCCTACATATTTCAAATAAAGGACATTCACTACAGTTTGGATTTTGTGCTTTACAATGATAACGACCAAAGAAAATTAATTGGTGGTGAGTTTTAGACCACTTTTCTTTTGGCGTTTTTCTCATCACAGTATTTTCAACTTCTAATACACTATCTTTCCATTTGCAAAGCCCTAATCGTTTCGTAACACGTTCTACATGTGTATCAACTGCTAATGCAGGATGTCCAAATGCAACAGATAAAACGACATTAGCTGTTTTACGGCCTACACCAGGTAAAGTTACTAATTCCTCACGTGAATCTGGAATAATACCGTTATATTCGTCTAATAAACGTTGGCAAAGTTTTTGTATATTTTTCGCTTTACTACGATATAAACCAATTGAGCGAATATCTTGTTCGAGTTCTTCTAAAGAGACAGCTAAATAATCTTCAGGCGTTTTATATTTTTTAAACAATGTAGCGGTAACTTTATTGACAAGTACATCGGTACACTGTGCCGACAGCAAAGTCGCAATTGTTAATTCGAACGGATTTTCATGGACTAATTCACAATGAGCATCCGGAAACATTTCTTCCATTTTTTCTAGACAATATTCCCACTGCTTAATTGTTAACATTTAAATCCACCTCTCACTTATGACGATCTAGCCAGTTATAAAAAGGGACATTACTTGCTGGTGGCTTTTGTTCTGTCTCTTTTTTTGCGGACTTCTGTTCAACAGTTTTAGGAATAATATTTTTTCGGAAATTCTTGCTTTGTTTTTCAACATCTTCTAAAGTTTTTACATTATTCTTCTTCCATTCAAAAAGAATACGGTCGATATACCTTAAACTTAGCTTCTGAGACAAAACGGCTTCTTTTAATGCATGACGAATAATTTCAGGAGAATGACCATCTTGATCAAGCCACATGGAAATCATTTCAGTTTCCATAGGAGATAGGAACCTTCCGAATTCTTGTTCAAATAATTGAAATAACTGTCCTTCTTTTAACTTTGTTACTTCATTTTGATCAGTATCTCTTTTTACAAGAACAATATCCAGAAGTCTACTCCATAAAGGCATTAGGGTAATCACTTCATAAAGTACACCATTGTCATCTAACTTTTGATGAATTTCCATGAAACCCTTTTGCATAAGTCTTTGCATACTTGTAGAGATCATATCTTCAGTCATATTCATACGTTGAGCTATATTAGCAGGTGTAGGGAATTCATTTCCTTCTTCATGAAATGCATACAAATGCATAATTAGCATCGCTTCTACATCTGAGATTTGCAATTCCTTATAAAACTGAAAAAAAAGCTGAGAAATATTAACACTTCCCCGCTCTATCCAAGTTTGGAGACGCTCTGCTTCTTTCATATCATCGAACTCTCCTTTATTTTAAAATTGAACAAGAAGAATCGCCTAAGCGGTTCTTCTTGTGATTTACAACATAATAATATAAGCTAACCTACTACTTATGGATAAATACGGTTTAATAAACGAGGGAATGGAATAGTTTCACGAACATGTTCTGCACCTGTAATCCATGCAACTGTACGTTCCAAACCTAAACCAAATCCTGAATGAGGTACTGAACCATATTTACGTAAGTCTAAATACCATGCATAAGCTTCTTCGTCTAAGCCATAATCTGCAATACGTTTTTTCATCAAATCATAATCCCAGATACGTTCTGAACCACCGATAATTTCACCATAACCTTCTGGAGCGATTAAATCTGCACAAAGCACAACATCATCACGATCAGGATGTGGTTGCATATAGAATGGTTTAATACCAACTGGATAACATGTGATGAATACAGGTTTGTCGAAATGTTCAGCGATTGCAGTTTCGTGCGGTGCACCGAAGTCGTCTCCCCATTGAATATCATCAAAGCCTTTTTCGTGTAATAAATCGATCGCATCATCATATGAAATGCGTGGGAATGGAGCTTGTACTTTTTCAAGTTTAGATGTATCACGGCCTAGAATTTCTAATTCTAGTTTACATTTTTTTAGTACAGATTGGACAATATATGAAACATATTGTTCTTGAATTTCAAGAGATTCATCATGTTCTACAAATGCCATCTCTGGTTCAATCATCCAGAACTCGATTAAATGGCGACGGGTTTTAGATTTTTCTGCTCGGAATGTTGGACCGAAAGAAAATACCTTTCCAAGTGCCATTGCTGCAGCTTCCATATAAAGTTGTCCAGATTGAGAAAGATATGCATCTTGATCAAAATATTTTGTATGGAAAAGCTCAGAAGTACCTTCTGGAGCTGATCCAGTTAGAATTGGAGGATCAACTTTTGCAAATCCATTATTGTTGAAAAATTCATAGGTTGCACGAATAATTTCATTACGAACTTTCATATTTGCATGTTGTTTTTTAGAACGTAACCATAGGTGTCTATGATCCATTAAGAATTCAACACCATGTTCTTTTGGTGTAATTGGATAATCATGAGATTCAGCAATTACTTCGATTTCTTTCACTTGAAGTTCGTAACCAAATGATGAACGAGTATCCTCTGTTACTTCCCCAGTGATATAAAGTGAAGTTTCTTGGTGAATAGATTTCGCTGTAGCAAATGTTTCTTCTGATACGTTTGCTTTTACAACTACTCCTTGAACAAATCCTGAACCATCGCGTAATTGTAAAAATGCAATTTTACCGCTAGATCTTTTGTTTGCTAACCAAGCTCCAATTTTAACTGTTTCACCAACATGTTTTGGCATGTCTTGAATTGTGATTTTTTCCATATTAACCTCCGCATTTCAAGCATTCATTAAGCTAATCATTATTTATGCCTAATATTTGCGTATTCTAGTTGTTTTGACAATGAAATTCTTTACTTCTTTTTTAGAATTGACATAAGGTAAATTTAAATTACTTACTTGTCTTTCCATTGTGCAATGGGTCTTGATTTAGATCCACTTAATTCTTCAAAAGTATCAGCATAAATATTATGTAAATACAATGCAGAATTACTTATCTTTATTATATACGAGTTTCCTGTAAATTTCTTTTGAAATGATCTATTTCATGTTAAATTCGTGACCAGATCGCACTGTTGAATGTTATAAATTCAATATTCGTTTCCACCATTGTCCATTTTCGAACATGATATAGACATAATTAAGCTTATCTTGTTTGTTTAGATAAGTTATTTCCCATACAACGCCTGGTTTTTCTACTCCTAATTTTGTATGTAGAATTTCTTTTACATCACCTTTTCTAGTAGCTTCTGATATAGCTTCTTTTTTTGAAATTCCATCTTTCAGATAGACTTCTAGTGGCTTCTCATCGCTATTATTTTGAGAAACAAAAATAGCCTTTTTCTTACCTTTATCATCTTTACCAATTACAGTTACATATGGTTGTTTACCATGGTATACATAGGTTTCAGTGACTGTATTTAGTTGTTGGTTATGCAAAACGGCAGCTTTCGCAGTTTTTTCTACACTATGAAAAGGAGCGTTTGATCTCCATCCAACTATGACAACTAGCGATAGTGCTAGAATTAGTAAAAATATTGAGAAGAACTTAATCCAGTTTTTCATGATATCACCTTATGTTTCTTTTAGTCCTTATTTATGCCACTATAAACGTCGTAGCTAGCTTTGCTTTAATTATTATACCAATCTTCTAATTCATAGACCATATGTTCGAGCGACACTTTTTTGATAGGAATATCTGGTAATGCTTTTATAAATTCTTCTCCGTATGATTTCGTTTCGATACGACGATCAAGCACTATAAACACACCTTTATCATGTGATGAACGAATAAGCCTTCCAAATCCTTGTTTAAATCTTAGGATTGCTTCCGGTAACGATAATCTATAGAAAGAATTCATACCTTTACTAGACAACTTCTCAGCTCTAGCCTTAAAGAATGGTTCTTCTGGAGAAGAGAATGGTAAACGTACTACAATAACTGCAGAAAGGGCATCCCCTGGAACGTCAACACCTTCCCAGAAACTATTCGTTCCAAAAAGAACAGAATGCTCAAAACGCTGGAACATTTTTAAAAGTCTCATCCGACTTCCAGAAGACATTCCTTGTGCAAATAACATGTAATCCTCAAGAATGCCAGTCTCTTGGATAAGCTCCACTGTTTTTCTAAGCATATCTTGAGCAGTGAATAGAACAAAACATCTTCCATGTGTAGCTAATACAGTTTGCACAATCGCATCCGCCACAGCTTCGATATATGCTGATTGAGTCACTGTTTTTATATCGGGCATATCTTCAACAATGTATACACTTGCCCCATCATAATAAGATTTCGGTGCCTGCAATTGATATAAAGGAATATCTTCTGAAAGGCCCAATTGTTGTGCGATAAAACGTTCATTATTTGGGACTGTCAATGTCCCAGATGTCCAAATAATTCCTGATTGACCACGGAATCTTTGCAATACGTTTGTAATTTCATCTTCCACTTTTACTGGTCTTTTAAATAGATACAGACTTCCTGGAAGACTTCTTGTATCTACTTCGATCCAAGCAGTATCTTCTTCTAAATGACTTAAAAAAACAGCATCCCATTCTGCAGCTTTTACTTTTAATTCATTCAGTTGAAACTCCCAATCTGCAATATTTGCTTGTTGTTTTATCGATAAATCATCAGGATAACGTAAATAGATAGAAGTAATTGTTTCAGCGAGATGAATCCACTCTATAACTTTACGACTAAATTGTTCTCCAAAAGGTTGCTCTAATTGAACACTTGATAACAAAAAACTATTTTTATGTTGGCGATTTCTTGTTTTTTGTAATGGTAGTTTTCGTATTAGGCGATGGATTTCTTGATCAAAAAGTGTAACGATCTCTCCAAATAATAATTCTAACTTTTGCAATTTTCGACGTGGTATTTTATCTTCTTGTAACAGCTCTAAATAAAAAGGATGTTCCAACAATTTTGTTTCTGTTGAACCAAGCTGACCAAAGTGATACTTCCACTGTGTGTAGGAGAAAATTTTTTCATCTCTTAATGTAGCTGCTTGCAAAAATTGATGTCCTTCATCCAATATTACCCCATCTAAATCTTTGAGAACAGGCTCTTCTCTTACTAAATCTGCTAATATCATGGAATGGTTTGTTATAACTAAATCAGCCTTTTTACAATTTGACAGTGCTTGGATATAAAAATCATAGGCACCTTTATGATGCGTCTCAGATGTTGTATGAGTTCGACGTATTTTGTCTATGAAATATTTCCCTCCACCAGATAAAGTGATTTCTCCTAAATCACCTGTTTCTGTTCCTTGTAGCCAGACAAGGAGTTGCATCTTCGTAAAATTTTCATCATACGAATCATCTTCTACTCGTAAAAGATCACAAAAACGATCAATATCAATATAATGTTCCATGCCTTTAACAATTGCAGTAGAAACAGTAGTATTTAAAATTGTTTCTGCTTTAGGTAATTCTTCTAATAAAAGTTGATCCAACAAATGCGATGTATATGAACTAATACAGACTGTTTTAGCGTTCTTTTTAGCATATATGATTGCTGGTATCAGGTATGCAAGAGTCTTACCTATTCCTGTTGAAGCTTCCGTCATTATTTCTTGTTTTGTAACAAGTGCTTGCCAAACAATGTCCATCATTTTAAATTGGTCAGGCCGTACCTCAAAAGAATCAAATGCTTCTTTAAAAAGTTTTTCTTTTTCCTTAAAAGAAGATGGATAATAGAGCTGTTCAACATTTGATTTAACAATTTCTACAGGCTTTTTTATAGCGACATCACGGTAATATTGATTTGTATCTGAATCGTGAGAAGTTCTTCTTTTTGTATGAATTGCATCTAAAAAAAGTTGAGATAAATCGGATTTTAATCTGAAAGATCTCATATGAAGTTGCTCAATTGTTGTTAGCGGCAACGTTAATAATCTCTCCCAGCAACTCTTTAGTAAATAAGCAGTCGCCAATGCATCATCATCAGCACGGTGAGCATGTGTTAAACTAATCCCTAACTCCATCGTAATATCTTGTAACTTAAAGCTATATGCTGTAGGAAAAAGAATTTTTGATAATTCTACAGTATCCATATGTTTTCCTAGCCATTTTGGTAAGCCTGCTCTTTTAAACTCCGCTTGTAAGAATGGCAAGTCAAAATCTGTATTGTGTGCAACAAAAATGGTGTCTTGCAAAATTTCAAAAATCTCTTCAGCTTGTTCTTCAAAAGTGGGTGCTTTTTCAACATCTTGATCTGATATATGTGTTAGATCTTGTATAAAAAAAGGAATATCCTTACCTGGATTTACAAACGATGAATAAGTTGATACAACTTTCCAATCCTTCATTAATACAATAGCGATTTGAATGATTCGGTCTCCTTGTTGTGAGGAATGACCAGTTGTTTCTAAATCGACAATGGCATAAGTTTGACTTTCCATGTATTCTTCACAACTTTCCGTTCATGTTATATTGATGATTTTATCATATTTCAAAGAGAATAGCTGAATTGATACCATGTGTTTTTATTTATTTTAGGAACCGGCAATATCTATATTGAAAAATATTATAAATGGAAAATATATTCTGAAGGATTTTCAATTAATGTAAATAATATGATTTTTCTTTATTTTACAAAAATATAATCTTTAAGGATATGAACATCAAAAAGGCTGTTTAGTTAGTGATTTTCACACTAATTAAACAGCCCTTGCTAGCTAGTTATACAATTAATTCATAACGGTTGCTTCTGGTTCATAGTGAATTAATTGTTTTACTTTATTATTTTCATCTAGTATGGCAACTTTAGGTTCATTTTTTTGTGCCTCTTCCAGCGTCAAATAACTGTAGCCTATGATTATAACAATATCTCCTGGCTGAACTAACCTAGCCGCTGCGCCATTTAAACAAATCACTCCAGAACCTCGTTCACCAGCAATTGTATAAGTTTCAAAGCGAGCTCCGTTATTATTGTTTACAATTTGAACTTTTTCGTTTGGGAGAATTCCAACCGTATCAAGTAAATCAGCATCTATTGTAATACTACCCACATAGTTTAAATCAGCTTGAGTAACTGTTGCACGGTGAATTTTCGAAGTCATCATCATTTTTAACATTATTTAGTCTCCTCAATCGAAAAAAGAATATTGTCTATTAATCTAACGTTTGAAAAATTAACTGCTGTCGCAAGTAAAAAGTGACATGTATCAGGATGTACTTCTTGTAAATCCGGATAACTACGTAATTCTAAATAGTCAATTTTCCCTGATGTTTCACTTTCAATCATCTTTTCAGCTATTTGTATTGCTTTTTCTTTATCGTGTGATTTTACAAATTCTGCTTTTGCCTGTTGCAAAGCTTTTTGTATATTCGGTGCCTGTTCTCTTTCTTCCTCTGTTAAAAAAACATTTCTTGAGCTTTTCGCAAGGCCATCTTCTTCCCGAACAATTGGCACACTGCAAATCGTAACTGAAAAATTATAATCTCTCACCATCATTTTAATAAGTGCTAATTGTTGAGCATCCTTTTGCCCAAAATAAGCATTTGTTGGTTGAACAATATGGAATAGTTTTGAAACAACTTGTAAAACCCCATTAAAATGGATGGGTCTTGTTGCCCCACAAAGAATTTTAGATGCAGGACCTGCTTCAAATCGAATTCCTCCATCTGTTGGATACATTTCTTCTACTGTCGGAGCAAACAAATAATCTACACCAGCTTCTGTAGCCAATTTCATATCATGCTCTAAATCTCTTGGATAACTATCATAGTCTTCATTTGGTCCAAATTGTGTAGGATTGACAAAATCACTCATTACAACTAGATCATTTTCTTCTCTTGCTGCTTTCGCTAAAGTTAAATGACCATCATGTAAAAAGCCCATAGTTGGAACTAATGCAATTTTTTTCTTTGTTTCTCTATGCTTTTCTAATTCTTGTTGTAATTCAAGGATGGTTGTGACAACTTTCATCTTTTAATTCCTCCATATAGATGACCTAGAGCTTCTGCTGACATTGAAAATTGATGTTCAGGTGCTGGAAATTCCCCTTTTTTAACAGCATCTTTATAAGCAGTGACACCATGTCTTATTTCGAAACCTACATCTGCGAATTTTTTCACAAATTTTGGAACGTGATGACTACCATATGATAATGTGTCATGGAATACTAATACCTGTCCATCAACCTCTTTACCTGCTCCAATACCAATAACAGGAATGTCTAATCTTTCAGTTACAATTCCTGCTAATTGGTGTGGTACACATTCTAGTACGATAGCACAGACACCTGCTTCTTGAAGTTCAAGCGCATCTTGAATCAGTTTTTCTGCTGCTTCAGTTGTTTTCCCTTGTACTTTATATCCCCCTAACACAGCAGCTGATTGTGGCTGCAACCCTAGATGTCCAACTATTGGAATACCGGCTGATATTAGTGTCTTAATAGAATTCACTAGATTGCCAGCACCTTCTAATTTCAAAGCATTTGCGCCTGTTTGTTGAAATAGCTTGACTGCATTTTTTAATGTATCGCCTACATCGCCATGATAACTGCCAAATGGCATATCTACTACGATAAACGTATCTTTTGCGCCTCTTCTTGTTGCTTTACCATGATGAATCATATCATCTAAAGTTACATTTACTGTTGAATCATAGCCTAGAACGACCATTCCTAGTGAATCTCCAACTAAAATCATGTCAATGTCAGAGCTTTCAGCGAGCATAGCTGAAGGGTAATCATAAGCAGTTAACATGACGATTTTCTCTTTTCGTTCTTTCATCTTTAGAAATTCAGTTGTACTTTTCATACACTCTCTCCTCCTTTTTGGGGAAGAAAACAAAAACCCCTCTGTCTAAAAATGGACAGAAGGGTAGTGTAATCACATTGAATCGTTTTCTTCCGTCCCTGTCTTCAAAGATCAAGGCAGATTTTTTTGTTATAGTGAAACTCAAATCTAAGGTACAGTTCTATAAAGATACTGTCCTGTGATTCCACTATAACAATTATTAAAACGATTGCCAATATTTATTTTTCAAGTTCGATATCTGCTGAATAAATTTCTTTTATTGTTCCATCATCAAGTTGCAACTTTAGAATACCTTCATTGGTTATACCAATGGCTTTTCCAACAAAAACATCACGTAAAGTTGTTGCTTTGATGCGACTACCGATTGTGCAGGAATATTCTTCCCACAATGCTTTAATATTTGTAAATCCTTCTGCAATATACTGGTTGCTAAATTTTTCTAAATAATAAAGTATCTTCGCAACAAGTTCCGCACGATCAATCTGCTTACCAATAGTTATTTTTAATGACGTTGCAATATTTGCAATATCTACATCAAAATCTTGAGAATCGTGGTTTACATTAATACCAATCCCCATAATTATTGCATTAACTCTATCTGGATCGGCTTGCATTTCTGTTAAAATCCCCGTACATTTCAAACCATTAATCAATAAATCGTTAGGCCACTTAATATCCGGACGAATTCCAGCTACATCCCGAATAGCACATGTGACTGCAACTGCACCAACTAATGTAAATTGTGGAGCTTCATACGGTGGAACATTCGGACGCAAAATAATACTCATTGCAATTCCTTTACCACTTTGTGATTTCCAAGGACGCGTTAAACGACCTCTGCCTTCTGTTTGTTCCTCACAAATGACCACTGTTCCATTAGGTGCTCCATCTTGAGCCTGTTGATGGGCTGTAGTTTGAGTGGAAGATAGGGTTTTTTCATAGATAATTTTCTTTCCGAATTGTTCTGTCTCAAGTGCTGCTGTAATTTTAGCCGGATCTAATGTATCAGGTGCCGATAGCATCATATATCCTTTTTTTCGGATAGACTCAAATTTATAGCCTTCTTCCTCTAATTGTTTCATATGCTTCCAGATTGCTGTTCTTGAGATGTTTAGGTCATCTGCTAATTGTTGTCCTGAAATTGGATCACCATTTGCAGCACTTAAACGTTTGATAAGCTCATATTTAATGGGTAAGCTCATTTAGATACCATTCCTTTATCTGTTGTCTCTCATTCAGTAAACGATTTTCTAAAATTTCTATAAGGATTTGGTCAAGTGTTTCCTTTAACCATGGTCCACTTTTTTTACTACTCCATTTAAGCAAATCATGTCCTGTGATGACTAAATCCGATTTATGCTGTATTGCTAGATTTGATTTTATATGTTCGATTTCTAATTTAGATTTTGGTTCAAAAACTATTTTTCCTAAAACCCTTGAAAATTCATAAGCAATTGTTAATACTTCTATATCAAATGTAAAGTAATCTTTTTTTGTCCATCCCGTTGAAGTTAACAATTGATAAGCTATAAGAATATTTTCCACCTGTTTTTTTTCATAGTTGGAGCATTTATATGCTCGCAAAACTTCTATATCCTGTGAGGGCTGTAGAAGACAAAAAAGTGCCCATCCTTTCCAAGACTCTTTACTTGCTCTAAACTTTTCCCATATAGCTGATTGTTGATCAAAATCGCCAGGCAAAAATTTAGCTAAACCAGATTGTTGAATATTTTGGATGGCCTTTTCTGGATGTTCACTTGTAAAGATTTTATCAAATTCTGCTTTTATCCTTTCAATTGCGATAAAATGGATATCCTGAGCTTGCTTTGATATTGCTTGGAATGTTGCTTTCTCGATTTTAAATCCTAATTGAGAACTAAAACGAATGGCACGAAGCATTCTTAATGCGTCTTCTTTAAACCGTTCCACTGGTTCACCAACAGCTCTTATAACACCATTTTGAATATCCTCTTTACCACCAAATAAGTCGATAATTTCTTGATGTCCGGTCATTGCCATTGCATTAATCGTGAAATCACGTCTTTTTAAATCTTCCGCTAAAGAAGACACAAAGTTGACTTGATCTGGTCGACGATGGTCTTGATAGGTACCTTCTGTACGATATGTGGTCACTTCTACAGGACTAAGTGGATGGATAACTAGAACTGTTCCATGGGCGATTCCTACATCAGCAGTACGCTTAAAAACAGTTTTCACTTCTTCAGGAACGGCATTCGTCGCAACATCTACATCGTTTGCCTGATGACCTCTTAAAGAATCACGTACTGCACCACCTACAATAACTGCCTCATAGCCATGCTCTTCAAGTGATGCAATTACGTCAAAAGCTGCTTTCCAAGCGGTTTGTTCAATCATGTTTTCGTGCCACCTTTTCATAGAGCGCTTCATACTGTTCCACAATATTAGAAGAATGGAATTGATTATTCGCTGTAAAAATTGCAGTCTCTCTAAATTGTCGAAGCTTTTCTTCATCCAATAATAGACCTATTGCATATTCTGCTGCCTTTTCACAATCACCAAGTTCTACAATATAGCCATTTTCCCCATGCTGTATAACTTCAGGTATTCCTCCAATATTCGTTCCAATCCCTGGTACCCCACATGCCATTGCTTCCAATAACACTAGACCAAACGCTTCTTTTTCAGACATCAATAACTTCAAATCACTCATTGCATATAGCTCAGATAAATTTTCTTGTTTTCCTAAAAATAAAATATCTGATGCAAATGGACATTTTTTTACTTCTTGCATAATTTGGTTTTTCTCAGGTCCATCACCGACCAACAATAATTTAGCCGGTATTTTTTCTCTTACTTTTATAAATGTTCGAATGACATCCGGTACATGTTTTACTTTTCTAAAATTCGAAACATGTATTAAAACTTTTTCATATTCTTGTATACCGAATTCTTCCTTCAACAAACTTCCATCTTTTGGATAATACTCGCGTTCATCCACAAAATTATAAATGGTTTCAATTGGTTTATCGGTTTCAATCAAATCATAAGTTTGCTGTTTTAAAGAGTTTGACACAGCAGTTACAATATCTGATTTCTCAATGCCATATCGAATAGCACTTGTTAAAGATGAATCATATCCTAAAACCGTTATATCTGTACCATGTAGGGTAGTTACGATACCTACATCCTTGCCTGACATATCACGTGCTAATGCTGCACAAACAGCATGTGGAATAGCATAATGGACATGCAGTAAATCTAAATCTTCACTTTGAATAACATCTGCCATTTTACTTGCTAAAGCAATATCATATGGCGGATATTGAAAAACGGAATAATTGTTTACTTGGACTTCATGATAAAAAATTGTTGGATAAATTTTATTTAGTCTAAATGGCATACTAGAGGTAATAAAGTGTACTTCATGCCCTCTTTCTGCCATCATTTTACCAAGCTCTGTAGCCATTACACCAGAGCCTCCAACGGTCGGATAGCATGTGATACCGATTTTAAGTTTTTTCATCCGACCACTACCTTTCTATTTTCTTCTTTCTTGTATTAATCGCCAATCGATAAAACCTTTTTCTAATCCTTTTAGCAAAACTTCTGCAGTTCCCATATTTGTTGCCAATGGAATTTGGTATACATCACTTAAACGGATTAATGCTGACACATCTGGTTCATGTGGTTGTGCTGTTAATGGATCACGGAAGAAAACTACCATATCCATGTCGTTATTTGCAATCATTGCGCCTATTTGTTGATCTCCACCTAATGGACCAGAGCGGAAGCGATGTACACTTAACCCTGTAGCATCTATAACTCTTTGCCCTGTTGTTCCTGTTGCATATAATTCATGTTGTGCCAAGATATCGCGATATGCAGTTACAAATTGCACCATATCACTTTTTTTCTTATCATGTGCAATTAAAGCAATCTTCATAGCATTCTGCCCCTCTACTATAAAATATTTTCAAGTCCATAGACTAATTCTTTTAATCCCATAACTTTTTCAATCGATAATTTCACACCTGTCATAAAAGATTTACGATCAAATGAATCATGACGGATAGTTAATAACTCCCCTGTTCCTCCGAAGAGAACTTGTTGATGTGCTACAAGACCTGGTAATCGAACACTGTGAATACGCATTCCTTCTATATCAGCGCCTCTCGCACCTGCAATATTTTCGTGTTCTTCTGGATGGCCTTGTTTATGTTTCACACGACTTTGGGCAATTAATTGGGCTGTTTTCACCCCGGTACCAGATGGTGCATCTAATTTTCGATTATGGTGCATTTCAATAATTTCAACATCTGAAAAATAATTTGCCGCCATTTGAGCAAACTTCATCATTAAAACAGCACCAATCGCAAAATTAGGAGCAATTATACAACCAACCTCAGAAGTTTTAGATAGAGACACAAGTTCTTCTAATTGAGCATCTGAAAAACCAGTTGTTCCAATTACAGGTCGTACCCCAGCAAATAGCGCTGTTTTTGTATGTTCATACCCTACTTTAGGGGTTGTTAAATCGACAAAAACATCTGCTTGGATAACATCAAACAACGTATGTAACTCTGTGTATACCGGTACATCGTATTCATCTGGAAACATTTCATATTGTGCTAAGTTCGGGGCTAATTCTTTATGGTCTAGTACTGCTACTAATTCCATATTATCATCATTCATAACCGTATGTACCGCTTCTTGTCCCATTTTCCCTCTTGGTCCAGCAATTACAACTCGAATCGTCATTATATCTCATCCTTTCATATTGAACAATGTCTGATTAAACGTTACGTTTAAATGAATAGTTTTTAGTCATTAAATTAACCTATTTTTAAGTTTAAATTACTGTTTACTCCTATTCCTATCCTAAATAACTATCAACGTTGTTGTCAAAATACCAAAAATGCATGATAATATAGTCTTGTGAAGCTATTTAAACGGAACATATCTAACTAAACACGAAACATTCCCAATTAGCACAAAAATTATTGATAACTTCAAACTAGAATATTTTTCTACACATTAACGTTATTATACTCTACAACTAAAAATTGAGGTGAAACTAAATGCCAAATATTAAAATAAAAAATACTTTATTCATTATACTAGGGGCAGCTATTTTCAGTTTTGGTTTTGTACATTTTAATATACAAAATCATCTTGGTGAAGGTGGATTCAACGGTATTACATTAATCCTATACAATGTATTCAAACTAGACCCTGCTATTATGAACTTAGTATTAAATATACCAATGTTTATCATTGGATGGCGAATACTCGGAAAAAAAACTTTTGCTTATACAATTATCGGAACCGTTTCTGTATCTGTCTTCTTAAAAGTTTTTCAAATTTATCAATTTCCTATCGATTTGCATGACGACATGTTCCTTGTTTCATTATTTGCGGGTATCTTCCTTGGAGTTGGACTTGGAATTATCTTTCGCGTTGGTGGAACAACGGGTGGAGTAGATATTATCGCTCGACTTGTAAATAAATTCTTCGGTTGGCCAATGGGAAAAACGATGTTTATCTTCGATGCAGTTGTCATTATTTTATCTTGGGCAACTTATTTAGATGCTCGTTCTGTTATGTATACATTAGTTTGTGTTTTTGTAACAGCCAAAGTAATTGACTTTGTACAAGAAGGGGCTTATGCCGCAAAAGGAGCAATTATCATCTCTAATCATAATCACGAAATTGCAGAGCGAATAGCGAAGCAAATGGATCGTGGTGTTACTTTTTTAAAAGGCTATGGATATTATACAAAAGAAGATCGAGAAGTCATTTATTGTGTCGTTGCAAAAAATGAGATGTTTAGATTAAAAAGTATTGTACTATCAATAGACCCACATGCATTCATATCTGTTTCTGAAGTTCATGATGTCAGTGGTGAAGGGTTTACTTTAGACGATCAAAAAAGACCCATTGAATAAAATAATATTTTTATCAGATTATTAGAAAAAGCAGCGTGATTGGTTATCCAATCACGCTGCTTTTTAAATTAACTACTAATCTTCATTATTATTCAAGCCGGTGTATATTAACAACAAACGTGCTAATTCCATAACAGCTGTTGCCGCTGCTGCAACATATGTTAATGCAGCTGCACTTAATACTTTTCTGGCATGTGATTCTTCTTCGTTTCTAATAATCCCTAGGCTAACAACCTGATTGAGAGCACGTTTAGATGCATCAAATTCGACTGGTAAAGTCACTATTTGGAACAACACACCGATTGCTAATAGGATTATACCTATAAGCATTAATGAGCGCATTGATGAACTAAGCATACCAATCATGATGAAAATCCAAGATAAATTAGAAGAAATATTCGCTGCAGGCACTAATTTTGAACGAAGCGTTAAGAATGCATAAGCTTCTTTATGTTGAATAGCGTGTCCGCATTCATGAGCTGCTACAGAAGTACCAGCAACTGAAGCATTGTGATAGTTTTGAGATGATAAGGCAACTGTTTTACTCCTAGGATCATAATGATCAGATAATACACCAGGAGTTTCTACAACTCTTACATTACTTAACCCATTACTATCTAAAATTGTTCTAGCTACCTCCGCCCCTGTCATACCAGAAGTAGATCTTACCTCTGCATACCGCTTATAGGTTTTCATTACCTTTCGTTGAGCATAAAGCGGTAATAACAATAGTACAGCAAAATACACGATATACATCGCTATTGACAATTAAACCATCCTCCTATTACTTACTTACTCTCATTTTAAAGGGAAACTTTTTTAGCCGCAAATGATATCCTTTTTCGTGAAACATAATAAGCTAATGCTATGCAAGCAATAGACAACCAAAATGTAAAATAGCCAATTTCAGACATATAGGCAGAAAGCATACTATAGATTGGCATTTGGCCAAAAACATAATCTATAACATCATTATGTAGTGTCCAGATTGCTGCAATACTAACTTGAGTTAGTTTAATATCGTACATAGGTATATATAAAATTCCTTGTATAGCCATTGCCAAATGAGAAACAACAAGCATCCAACCAAGAAAACCAATAGAACCTATTTCTATGATTGCTAATAAGTTCATAACGACAGCCCATAATCCATATTTCACTAAAGTAATAAGTGCAAGTGCTTCTATAACGCGCCAATTTTTTCCTAAAAGCCATCCAATTACAGCTATCGAAAAAAATAAAGTAGCGGTTGGACTATCTGGAACAAATATATAAAAAAGAGGTCTTGTTATAGATAATTGTCCACCATACCAGATATATCCGCCAATTGTTCCTAAAATATTGACAGTTAATAGTAGCCACAGAAAAGCCCTATGGGATAGTATCTGCCACACTTGAGAAAATAAGTTATTCATTGGTACCCCCTCGATAAAATATTCTAATTATGTTATAACCTTTTTTGCTAGGGTTCGTCTATGTATATAGAAAAAAAGAGTCAGTTTCCTGACTCTTCTTTCTAGCTATTATTCAGCTTTTAAACCAGATATAAATTCAGCTAATTTTTGAAGATCTTCATCAGATCCCTTATATTGGCCTGCTGGCATACCGCCCTTACCTTCATGAGCGATTTTAGTAATCTCTTCAGGTGATAAGCCTGTATCTGTTAATGCAGGACCTGCACCACCTTGAAGTTTATCTCCATGGCAGTTAATACATGATTGTTTAGCGTATACTTTATAACCTGGATCTTCTTGGTCAATTTCAACAGCTTTAACAATTTCACCTTGTTTCTTAGCTGCAGCCCAGTCATGGTTAACAACTGATTCCCAAGTTAAGAATACCATTGAGGCAAGTGCTAATAGCATAAATGCTACTGGCAATGGTCGTTTTAAAGGTTTACGTTCAGGACCTCTATCTAAGAATGGCGCTAACATTAAAGCACCAATCGCAATTGCTGGAACAACGATTGCACCAATAGTATTGTAAGGACCTGAAGCATATTCGTATTTAAGCAATTGATATAAGAATAAGAAATACCAGTCCGGCATTGGAATATAGCTTGTGTTTGTTGGATCTGCTTGTCCTTCTAATGGAGATGGATGAGCAACTGTTAAAATTAGATAACCAACTAAAAATACAGCACCAACCATCCATTCTTTTAATAAGAAGTCTGGCCAGAATGGTTCTGTTTTACCAGGATATTCGGAATAATCTGGTGGATATACGTTTTTGTTATCTTTTTTAGGTACTCGCGTATCTCCTACGAATTTCATTCCTTTTCCTTTATGCATTTTGTCCCCTCCTTAAGGAAATATTAATGGCTAAATATGTAGTAAATACTACAATGGGCCAGATATCCCTTGTCTACGAATCATGATAAAGTGAGCAGCAAGCAATGCAAGTAAGCATGCTGGTAAGAAGAATACATGAATCGCAAAGAATCTAGTTAATGTTTGTGCACCGATGATTGTTGAATCACCAGCTAAAAGGATTTTGATTGCTTCACCGATAAAAGGAACTGATGCTGCAATTTGAATACCTACTTTTGTTGCAAACAATGCTTTCATGTCCCATGGTAGTAGGTAACCTGTAAAGCCAAGGCCTAACATTACACAGAAAATTAGTACCCCAACAATCCAGTTTAACTCACGAGGTTTTTTATAAGAACCTGTGAAGAATACACGTAATGTATGAAGGAACATCATGACAATTACGAGGGAAGCGCCCCAGTGGTGCATACCACGCACGATTTCACCGAATGCTACCTCATTTTGAAGGTAGTAAACAGACTTCCATGCATTTTCAATATCTGGTACATAGTACATTGTTAAGAACATACCTGATAAAATTTGAATAACAGTAACGAAGAACGTTAACCCGCCGAAACAATATACGAATGCAGAGAAATGGTGTGCAGGGTTTACGTGCTCTGGAACTTCATGGTCGGCTATATCACGCCAAATCGGTGTAATATCTAAGCGTTCATCGACCCAATCATAGATTTTATTAAGCACTGATGTCGTACCCCCTTACAATTATACTAAAGTATTTGCTCTTGTTTTTCCGATCAATAATAGACCGTCTTTTTCTTTTACTTCAAACTCGTCTAACGGACCAAGTGGTGGTGTACCTGCCACGTTTTTACCGTTTTTCTCATAACGGCCACCGTGACATGGGCAGTAGAATTGGTTTTTGTGTGCTGTATCACCAGCCCAGTTTACTGTACAGCCTAAATGTTTACATACAGGTGAAAGTGCGACAATTTTATCGCCATCTTTATAAACCCACGCTGTGTTTGTAACATCAGATTTGTACCAAGCGTCAACTTGTTCGAATGTGAAATCTACTTTTACAGGAGTTTCTGAAAGTTCTGAGACTTTTTTGTCAGTAGGTACAAAGTCTCCGCCTGCTTTCTTTTGAAGAATTGGATCAACTGCAAAGCGAGCCATCGGCATTAACATACCAGCTGCCATGAAGCCACCAACACCTGTAAGTGTGTAGTTTAAAAATTGACGTCTTGTGACACGATTGTTACTCATTCTTTTCCCCCCTCTAACTTAAGGTCAGTCCAACGGACAAACTTATACAAAATAGTAATACTAGGACATATCTATGATATATCAAGTAAAATGTAAGGTCAATAACGCATTCAAGTGTTTTA
Organism: Rummeliibacillus sp. POC4; assembly: GCF_003576525.1. Lineage (GTDB taxonomy): Bacteria > Bacillota > Bacilli > Bacillales_A > Planococcaceae > Rummeliibacillus. Next base: position 59,778 of record NZ_QWUA01000018.1, read on the forward strand.
TACACATTTGTGAACATTTATTGAATCTGCATTCAATCTAGATTTATTGTTTTGCCCACTTTTGAGATAGCATTGGTATAACTTGTCTTAACTGATCACTAAGTACTGATTGTTTAACTTTTTGATCCATATCACCCAATGGAATAGAAGGAAGCCAAATAATGTCGTAATTTATCACAAATTGGGTCCAATCATGATCAGACGTGATGAAGAAAATATATTTAAAACCAGCTTCCAATAGTTCCTCTTGAATTGAGCTGATTAAAGATTCTTTCGACATTACTTTTGTGTATGTAATCGGTGAAGTTAAAACAATACGCCCTTTAAATTGTTGTTCAATAAAGTTAGTCAATGACATTAAGAATTCTGCCCCAGAAGCACTCTGTTTTATACCTAAATCTTTTCCTTCTAATAAAACTAATGGAACTAATGCTGTATCGATAAACTCTTTTTGTTTTAAAAATTCTTCAATGTCTTTGCTTGTCCAAAACATATCTATTCCTCCAAAAGTAAAACTTCATCCAATGATGGATGAAGTTTTTTATTTTTCCACATTTTTTATAACATTAAGTAATGCAGATAACTTGTAAAACTTCTCTTTGTCATTTTGATCTAACGCTTCATCAATCTGTTTTAATATTGCTTCTTCTTGGAATGTTTTCATACTATCTTTTAAAATTTCCTCTGCAAGCTGTCGATCCGACTCACTAATTTGCAAATAATTAGGCATGTATGGATTTTCCTCTAATACGGTTAAATACTCTCTACTTGGCGGAACCTTTGGGAAATTCAATTGAATATACATAGCTTCATCTGGATGAAGCCTTAAATCATGGAAGGATTTTTCCGCATCTGCTGTCATTATATTACCTCTATAGAAGCGAAACGGTATGCCAGATGAATCAGTAGTTGACATAACCATTGCTCGTGGGCAGTAATGTGCTTCTTCTACAAAATGAATATGCTCTAATAATTCATCATGACCAAGCAGATAATTCAAAATCCATACGCACTCACGACGTTTCATTTGGTACTTTTTTAAAAACCAACGGACAAATTCTTTTTTGTCCAAGACAGAAACGGATGCGGTCATTTTGTATGAGCCTCCTCTCATTCAAAAGTTTGTAAAAGATCTTGCCAAGTAGGTTCATCTGGTTGAATAGCAATTAATTGATTTACCACTTCTTTTGCTTCATTTCGTTTACCATCTTCAATTAGGAAGTAAGCATATTTTTCAAGGAATAATGGATCTTCCTTATGGTCATTATATGCTAATTGATAAAAATCATATGCACGTTCATAATTTTCTAATCGATCGAAAGAGATGGCTGCGAACATAGATAATGTAGGCCAATCGAAACTTTCCTTCTCTAAATTTTCAATGAGCTCAACCACTTCTTCATCTCTTTCTTCTTTAGAAAGAATAGAAACTAGGGTAATTATCGCTTCCATATATTCACTATCTAATGCAATTGCTTGTCGTAAATACTGTTCAGCTTCTTTTGGTAAACTGTTTTTAAGCGCCATCTTCCCTGCAAATAAATACAACTCTTTATCATATTCATCACGAGATATACCTTCTGTAATTACTTCTAATGCTTTTTTATTGTTTTCAAGCATTGCATAACTTTGAGCTAATAATAAATATGCAGAGAAATAATCTGGGTCAAGTGTTTTCAAATCTTCCGCATAACGTATTGCAGTTTCATACATTTGTGATTGGAATGCAGAATAAGCTGCTCCAAATAATAAATCAGGAGAAGTATTATCTTCCAATGCTTTTATATAAAACGTTAGAGCCTCTTCAAATGCTGCGCCTGCACGATGTACTTCAGCTAATCGCTCAACTAATCTTACTCCTGCAATTTCGCTTTGTTCCTCATACAATTCATGATATATACGAGCTGCTTCAGTAAAGCGTCCCATTTCCATTAGTAACTCTGCTTTTGCAAAATGCAATAATGGTTCATTTGGCAATAAATCTAATGCTTCATTTATACGCTGCTCTGATGCTTCATATAACCCCTGCATTTGATAGTAATCTGCTAATGCAAGTAAAGCTTGTGGATATTCTTCTGCCTCTGGGCTAATTTCCATCAGAATGTTTAATGCTGCATCCCCTTGTTCTCGTTCCATTAATAATGTGGCACGATCAATTTTCAGTTGAGCCTCATCTGGAAATAAGTATTGCAAGTGCTCTAATAATTCATCAGCTTCATCTAAAAAACCAAAATTCATCAGAAAACCTACTACTTCATATTGCATGTCTGGATCTACTTGAACTTTAAAATCTTCAAGCAAATTATGGATTCCCTCTAGGTCTCCTTTTTGAATTGCATCAATCATTTTTTTTTGAATTTCCATTTTGTCACCTAATCCTACTTTTAATACCTTCATATATCGGCTACATCAACTTTTACGAGTAGCTAAAAAAACTGTAATAGTTTCCATACTTTAGGCTAACTCCATAATGGTCAACTTTGCTTTTAACATTATGCTACATGACTACTGCTTTGTATACAAGGAAAAACTCTCCTAATATAGGAGAGCTTTTTGGGAATTTTACTATTTTATAAGCTTATTTATATCGTCAAAGAATGTAGGATAAGATACCGCAATACAGTCAGCATCATCTAATGTCACTTCATCATCTATTAATAATGACGCAATTGCACCCATCATGCCAATTCGATGATCGCCATACGTTTTTAGTGATCCACCATGTAGTTCTTTAGAGCCGTGAATAATCATGCCATCTTCTGTAGCCTCAATATCAGCGCCTAATTTTTTCAATTCAGTAACAACAGCTGTAATTCGATCCGTCTCTTTTACTTTTAGCTCAGCTGCATCTCGAATAATTGTCGTTCCTTTTGCTTTTGTTGCAAGCAGAGCGATAATCGGAATCTCATCGATTAATCGAGGAATAATATTTCCATCTATAGTGACACCTACTAAATCTGATGTTCTGATTGTAATAGTCGCTATAGGTTCCGCAGCATCTTCGTCATCTACAATGATTTCCATATTAGCACCCATAGCAGCTAGTACATCTATAATTCCTGTTCTTGAAGGATTAAAACCGACATTGCGCAAAATTATTTCACTATTTTCAGCCATTGCACCCGCAACTAAAAAGAATGCTGCAGACGATATATCACCTGGTACCTCTACATGAGTTGCTTGTAAAGTTTGACCACCTTTAAAGAAAATCGTTCCTTCTTCGACAGAAACGTCTGCGCCAAACTGGCGAAGCATTCTTTCAGTGTGATCTCTTGATATGTCTTTTTCATGGATAATTGTCGTTCCTTTTGCCTGTATGCCTGCAAGTAAGATAGCTGATTTTACTTGAGCGCTAGCTACTGGCATCGTGTATTCAATAGCGTGTAACGGACTACCTTTTATCGCTAATGGTGTATATTGACCGTCCATTCTTCCTGTAATTTGAGCACCCATTTCTCGAAGTGGTGTAATCACACGTTTCATCGGTCTTTTAGCGATTGAAGCATCTCCATTTAGAATAGAATGTATATTAGAGCCTGATAGTAGACCAAGCATTAAACGAGTAGTTGTGCCGGAATTACCTGTATACAATATATCTGTAGGTTCTTCCCAATTAATAATCCCTCTACTATTAATCTCTACATCTGTGCCATCTAGCTCAATATTGACACCTAATTTTCTAAAGCACTCTATCGTACTTAAACAATCATCACCCAATAAGAAGCCACTCACAGTTGTTTTGCCCTCTGCAATACTTCCGAACATAATAGCCCTATGTGAAATGGATTTATCTCCTGGAACTTTTATATTGCCTTTAAGCACAGGCTTTTTAAAATTCAGTCTTGCTTCTACCATGATTTGCTACCTCCTTTAGGATATATATACCTCATAGGGGCTACGTTTTTCAATACAAGCTGCCGCCTTTTCCCTATCATCTGCATTTTGGAAACTAACAACCAATATTCCGAAAACATCCTCACGCGTTTCTACAATTCGTATATTCGTAATACTAATTCGCTCATCAGCTAAATAAGCAGTGATTTCAGCAATACTACCTGGGTAATCCGGGACATCTATATATAAATCATAGGTAGAATAAAGTGCCCCCTGCGATGTGCTCGGAAGATCGTCCCTAAAATGCTTTGCCTTTGCGAAAAATGTTTCAATTTGCTGATTATCACCATTTTCAAGCAATGTTTGAACTCTAGACATTTCTTGCTGCCAATTTGCAAGTTGGTTTGCGATTTGTTTACGATTTTGCAATGTAATGTCACGCCATAATATCGGATTGGATGATGCAACCCTTGTAATATCTCTAAACCCACCTGCTGCTAAAAGCTTTGTCAACGAATTTTCTTTACTCTCATTAGCCAACATATGTACTAACGATGCTGCTACAATATGTGGAAAATGACTTACAACAGACGTCATTTGATCATGAGTATCCGCTAATACTGTTGTTAGTTTTGCACGTGTATATTGTAAAACATCTTTTAATTGTTGGACATTACTTTCTTCTTCATCAGCTAGTGGTGTCAACATATAATAAGCATTTTCAAAAAGATATGGTTTTGCAGCAAGTACTCCACTTTTATGAGAACCTGCCATCGGATGACCTCCGATAAATGTAATACCTAAGTCTTTTAACTCAAGTGCTTTTTCCATTATTAATGATTTTGTACTTCCTGTATCTGTAATAATTAGCTTCTCAGGTAAATCCCAATTTTTTAGTTTTTCCATCCATTCAATTGTTGCATTCACAGGTGTGGCAAAAAGCAGTATATCAACATTTTTCACAGCCACTTCTGGTTGTTTCGTTACATCTTGCACAACGCCTAACACTTTAGCACTTTGAAGAGTATTTTCATTTACATCAAATCCAATCACGCGAATATTCGGCGATTTTTGGAGAGCTAGAGCAATTGAACCACCTATTAAGCCTAGCCCTACGACAAGGACTGTTTGCTTCAAGCAAAGACGCCTTCTTCTTCTAATACTGCTGTTAACTGTGCTAGTAAACCTGCGTTTTGTGCTTGTGTTCCAATTGTGACACGAATATACCCTGGTGTTCCAAGTGCATTACCACTACGAATTATAAACCCACGTTGCATTAATTTTTGGAATACAACATCACTATCCATTTTCACTTCCATTAAAATAAAATTCGTATCAGTTGGATAATATTGTAAGTGGCGCTCATCACAATATGCCTCAATCTGTTCTTTTCCTTTAGTATTTTCAACACGACATTTTTCAATATATTCTTGGTCTTTTAACGCAACTTGAATAACAGCTTGACTTAAAACTGTGTTATTAAATGGTCCTCTTACTGGATCAAGTTTTGCGATTAAATCTTTATTAGCAATACCATATCCTACTCGGAATGCAGCTAGACCATATGCCTTTGAGAAAGTGCGTAAAATAATAACATTTGAATAATCCTTTATATATGGAATTGTATCCTTGTGTTTATCGTTTGTAACATATTCGAAATAAGCTTCGTCTAATACTACTAAAACATCTTTTGGTACTTGATCTAAAAATGCTTTTAAAGGTGCATCTTCAACTACCACTCCTGTAGGATTATTTGGGCTACATACCCATACAACAGCGGTATTTTCATCAATCTCTTGAAGCATCGCATCTAAATCATGATTACCATCTTTTAATGGGACTTCTCGTATTTCTGCACCTTCGATTCGTGCATTTAGAGCATATTGAGAAAAGGTTGGTTTGCCCATTACAGTATTTACACCTGGGTGTAAAAGCGCTCGTGTAATAATACTAATTAGTTCATCTGAACCGTTACCGAAAATAAGTTCATCCCCTGAAACACCGAGATGTTTTGCAACAGCTTCACGCATATCTGTAGCATAACCATCTGGATATAAAGCAAAGTTAAAAGATTCGTTGGCTAAAAATTCATGTACTTTTGGGGAACAGCCAAATGGATTTTCATTTGAAGCTAATTTTACAATTTCATTTAATCCAAATTCTCTTTTTACAGCATCAATTGATTTACCTGGTTGGTAAGCTTTCATGCCGTTAATCTGTTCTTTCCATTTCATAAAAAATCTCCTCTTTTCGGTAACATTTATTTCGCTAAATCTGGTCGTAACTTAACTGCATCATTTAAATATATATGCTGTATTTTTTCTTGTTCAACTTCCGTATTGACATGTACCAATACACGAATACACAGCGGTAATGCCTCTGGAACATTCATCTCATGCATACACATAACAGGGACATAATTCCAGTTTTCTATCGTACGAACTGCTTTCGCTGGAAAGGCTGATACAATATCTGGTGTTGTTGAAACAATTACTGAAGCAACATTTTCTGGCTTAATATTATTAGCTATAATTATTTCACGCATTAAATGAGCAGTTTCCTGCAAAACCAGTTGGGCATCGTCATACTCAATTGTTACTGCACCTCTTACGCCTCTAATCATAAGCAACCTCCTCTAGCAATCCTCTTAAAACGTGATCTATTTCACGACATTCTTGTTGAGATATTTTTTGAACAAATGGTTGGCCTACTTTTTGTAATAAGACAAATTGCAATTCACCATATTCTGCCTTTTTATCTTTCATCAAATAACCTAATAATTCATCAAAGGTAAAGTTTGCTACAGCCTCAAACGGATAGCCGTTACGTAAAGCGAATTGTAAAAATTCGATCGTGAATGCACGTGAAATTTCTCCATATCGCTCGCTAAGAAGAAGCGCATATACCATACCAATCATAACCGCTTCTCCATGTGCAACCCTTCCAAACCCTGAAGCAGCTTCTATTGCATGACCATATGTATGACCAAAGTTCAAAAACTTTCGAACTGAATGTTCTTCCTCATCTTGTTCTACAATGGATGCCTTAACACGTATTCCTTGCTCTAGATTGTTCTCTAATCGATCCTTAGATAATGACAAAATAGAAGTTGTTTCCATCAATTGTTGCAACCATTTTTCATCAGAAATTAATGCATGTTTAATCACTTCTGCCATACCAGAACGAATTTCACGCTTCGGTAAACTTTCTAGAAAGTCAATATCAAAAATGACTCCTTTAGGTTGATAGAAAGCGCCAATCATATTCTTTCCTAATGGATGGTTTATGGCTGTTTTACCACCGACTGCACTATCGTGAGCTAGAATAGTTGTTGGTAATTGGATGAACGGAATTCCTCTCATAAAGGTAGCTGCAACAAATCCTGTTAAATCGCCTACCGCTCCTCCACCAAATGCAAATAGAAATGATTTTCGCGTACACTTTTGTTCGAGTAAAAAGGTTTGGGCAGCAAAATAATTTTCAAATGTTTTACATGCTTCTCCACCTGGTAAAACAAAAACTTTGAATGTATATGGAAATTCTCGTGTGAATTTCTCTTCGTAGATTTTCCAAATATGTTCATCCGTAAAAACAATCAATTGATCTGCTTTAGCTATGTCCCCTTCAAATGACTGAACAGCTTTTGTAAAATTACCGCTACCAATTTGTACTTCATAAGCATGTGATTGTGCTTTAACAGGAATATTCATTCTTAAAACTCCTTCGTATATAATTTCATAGCATCAATTTGTGCTTTTAGTTGTTCAATTTGATCACTATGGAATTGTTCTACAATGGCTTTTGCGATTTCAAAAGCAATAACATGTTCTGCTACAACAGAAGCCGCTGGTACTGCGCAACTATCAGAACGCTCAACACTAGCTTTAAACGGTTCTTTTGTATCAATATCAACACTTTGTAACGGCTTATATAAAGTCGGGATTGGTTTCATAACACCTCGAACAATAATTGGCATACCTGTTGACATACCGCCTTCTAGACCACCTAAACGATTAGTACGTCTTGTATATCCATTCTCTTCTGACCATAAAATCTCATCATGCACTTCACTGCCTTTTAAATGTGCCATTTCAAAGCCTAATCCAAATTCAACACCTTTAAACGCATTAATACTTAACATAGCTGCAGCTAATTTTGCATCTAATTTTCGATCATATTGTACATAAGAGCCGATTCCTGCTGGTAATCCTTCTACAATGACTTCGACAACTCCACCAATAGAATCGCCAGCTTTCTTTGCTTCATCAATCGCTTCTACCATTTTTGTAGAAGCAATTTTGTCTGCACAATAACATGGATCCTCTTCAATTATTGCTCTAATCTCATCTACAGACTTTTGGGCAATCTTATTGGGGTCTGCAATGACGCCACCAATTTCCGTAACATGTGAAACGATGTGAATTCCTAACTCACTTAACAAAGCTTTTGCTACTGCACCAACTGCAACCCTAACGGTTGTTTCTCTAGCAGAAGAACGTTCAAGAACATTCCGCAAATCACGATGTCCATATTTCATACCACCTACTAAATCAGCGTGTCCTGGACGAGGTCTTGTAATTTTTCTTTTTATATCATCTGGATTCACATCATCTGGCAGAGGTTCAGCCCCCATGATTTTTGTCCAGTGTTTCCAATCATCATTTTTTACAACTAGAGCAATTGGAGATCCTAATGTTTTGCCGTGTCGAACACCAGAAGTAATTTCGACCGTATCTGTCTCAATTTGCATACGGCGGCCTCTTCCATGACCACCTTGGCGACGTTTTAATTCTTTATTGATCATCTCAGCCGTTAGCGGTAATTGCGCTGGTAATCCTTCTATAATCGTTGTTAGTTGTGGACCATGTGATTCTCCTGCTGTTAAATATCGCATAGCACTTTCTCCCTTCAACTCGCTAAAGTATATGTATTTCACTATAACATATTTTAACTTAAAAAAGCAGTTTGTAACGGAAATTTTTAAATAATCATACAATTAATTTTTCATTTAATTCTATAAATAACTTAAATCTCTTCTTTTTAT
>NZ_QWUA01000019.1 GCF_003576525.1 Rummeliibacillus sp. POC4
TATACGACAGTTTTTATTATTATTTTGTAGTTTTTGAAGCAGAGTGTATTTATTACGTAAAAATATTTTCAAATAATAGAGAGTGGGGGATGGAGATGGATTTAACACTTTATCAAGATATAATTGAAAGTTTACAAAGTAGGAAACAAATAGTTTGGCTCAACCCTAAAAAGACAAATGAGATTAAAATAGACTCTTCTCTAATTGATGATGCGGAAGATAGATTCAATCGATTTGCGCCATATTTTGAAGAAGTGTTTCCTGAAACCAAAATACATAATGGAAGAGTAGAGTCTGAATTGCAATTGATTCCAGAAATGCAAATGGAACTAAGTATATTAGGAAAACTTTACTTAAAGAGAGACGATGCATTGCCGATAAGTGGCTCCATAAAAGCACGGGGTGGCATTCATGAAGTTCTCTTTGTTGCTGAGAAAATTGCTTTAGAACATGAGGTAGTAAGTAAAAAGGATAATTACGCTATTTTTGCAACAGATGCTATCCGACCACTTTTGCGAAACTACACCATTGTCGTAGGATCAACAGGTAATCTAGGGTTAAGTATAGGAATTATGAGCGCGATACTTGGATTTAATGTAAGAGTTCATATGTCACATGATGCGAAAGATTGGAAAAAAGAGTTATTAAGGAAAATGGGTGTGACTGTAGTAGAACATAGTGGGGATTTTTCATTAGCTGTTGACAAGGGGAGAGCAGAGGCATCTTTAGATCCAACTTATTATTTTATAGATGATGAGAATTCTAAGCAGCTATTTGCCGGTTATGCGGTAGCGGGGCGTAGACTAAAACAACAACTACGAGAACAGGGGGTAGAAATTAGTCAAAGTCATCCACTTTATGTTTATATTCCATGTGGAGTTGGCGGAGGACCTGGTGGTGTAACGTACGGTTTAAAGGAAAGCTTTGGAGAAAATGTACATTGCTACTTTGTAGAGCCTACTGAATCACCATGTATGCTGTTAGGAATGGCAACTGGTTTACATGATCAAATTGCTGTTAATGATATAGGATTAACGAATCGAACTATTGCAGACGGTCTTGCTGTAGGAAGACCATCATCTTTCGTTGGTAAACAGATGGAACCTCTTCTAGAAGGAATCATGACAATTTCAGATGAACAATTATCTAAATATGTTCGGAAGCTTTATAAAGCTGAGCAAATTATTTTAGAACCGTCAGCAGCGGCAGGTTTCATAGGGCCACAGAATTTGAAGAAGAATATTCATGACCCTGATGCTACTCATATTGTTTGGGCAACTGGAGGGAGTATGGTACCGAAAGAAGAACAAGCAAACTATATTTAAGAAGAAAAATAGGGATTTACATGATAAGCCATCAAGATATCATGAGCTTGTTGAAATTTAATTTTGAACATATAGTAAAACACTTTTCAGATTAGTAAACTAAAAGGCTAACATAATAATGACAAATTAAAAAACAAATAAAAAAGTTCAGAATTTAGATATAAATTTTACACAATTTGTTCACAAATAAGACATAATGATGTAAAATACAGAAAGAATAATACTTTACTAACAAAGAATTTCACATATATGTACGCAAGAAAAGTTTTGTATCTATTTTAAAAGTCATCCTTAAATAATAATCTGAAAAGGAAGTTATTGGAATGCTCAAATTTATATTAGCAACTTTACTGTTCATCATTATAGGCAATCTGATTAATACATCTTTACCAATTCAATATTCAATGCTAATGCTAATTGCTTTACCAGTATTATTCTTTGTCATTTATCACAAAATTTTCAATATCCGTTTATTCAATCAAGTAGAGTCAGATTGATAAATAAAGATATACTTTTTTGCCACTCCCAATTACTTGAGGAGCGGCTTTTTTTCTTTTAATTAAAATTAATTTCAAAAAGAGATAGATTTTATGAAATATATTTAGTATCTTCCAATAACACTCTAAATGTAATCGTATTATTAATATTCAAAAAGTTTTTTATTTTCTATTGATTAATTTGAAATTAGTTGATATTATGATGAAGTTAGATTTTGGAAAGCAGATATTAAAGTATTAGGGTTTTCCAAGCAGATGATTTTGACCACTTTCTCTTTTGAAAGTTAAGGCAACGGTGTGCCGGGTCAAATGCCGATTGGCAACTTTTTCGTTGCCTTATTGATTGAGTTAGAAGCTCAAATTTTATAAGTTGGTTACTTTACAACCAGTGCGAATGCACATCAACTTGTGAAACGGTCAATAAGAGTGGTAAAAGTAATTGTTTGCTATATAGACTCTGATCCTAAAATGATATAAATTGATATAGGAAAGTAATTTACTAGAAAGATGTAATTTAGTATAAGTGTGTCTTTTAGGTATGCTTTTCTTATTGTTATCGATATATCTAAGCAAGTGATGCGCTAATGGCGTTTTTCACTTGCTTTTTTCTTTTACATTTTAGGCGATTTCACAGTGAAACTTTTTATAGAATTGGCTGTTAATTCGATTTTGAATACAGCTTGATTCTATAAACAATCTAAAAATATTGTTTACTGGGAGAGAAGAAAATGGGAAAAGCACTTGTAATTGGTTGCGGAGGAGTAGCTTCAGTCGCTATCCAAAAATGTTGTCAAAATTCAGAGGTCTTTGAAGAAGTTTGTATTGCAAGCCGTACAAAATCAAAATGTGATGATTTAAAAGCAAAATTAGAAGGAAAAACTAAAACAAAAATTACTACGGCAAAAGTTGACGCAGACAATGTAGATGAACTAATCGCATTGATCAACGAAGTGAAACCTGATATTGTGATGAATCTTGCATTACCATATCAAGACTTAACAATAATGGATGCATGTCTTGCAACGAAAACAAACTATTTAGATACAGCAAACTATGAACCTGAAGATACAGCAAAATTCGAATATAGCTGGCAATGGGCATACCGCGAGCGCTTTGAAGAGGCCGGTATTACTGCGCTTTTAGGTAGCGGATTCGATCCAGGTGTTACTAGCGTATTCTCCGCCTATGCCTTAAAACATGAATTTGATGAAATTGAATATATTGATATTCTTGACTGCAATGCGGGCGATCATGGCTATCCATTTGCGACAAACTTCAACCCTGAGATTAATATCCGTGAAGTATCTGCAAAAGGAAGCTACTGGGAAAATGGTGAGTGGGTAGAAACTGAACCAATGGAAATTAAACGTGTTTATAATTTCCCAGAAGTTGGCGAAAAGGATATGTATCTGTTACACCATGAAGAAATTGAATCTCTTGCATTGAATATCCCTGGTATTAAACGTATTCGATTTTTCATGACATTTGGTGAAAGTTATTTAACACATTTAAAATGCCTTGAAAATGTGGGGATGACTTCAATTGAACCAATTGAATACGAAGGAAAACAAATTATCCCACTTCAATTTTTAAAAGCTGTACTACCAGATCCTGCTTCACTTGGACCACGTACAAAAGGGAAAACAAATATTGGCTGTATTTTCCGCGGTAAAAAAGATGGGGAAGATAAGACTTATTATTTATACAATGTTTGTGATCATGAAGAATGCTACCAAGAAGTTGGCTCACAAGCGGTGTCTTACACAACTGGCGTCCCGGCTATGATTGGTGCCATGATGTTAATGACAGGTACATGGGATAAAAATGGCGTTTACAATATTGAAGAATTCGATCCAGATCCATTCATGGATGCACTAAACAAATGGGGCCTTCCTTGGAAAGAAAGTTTTGAGCCGGAGTTAGTAGACTAATATGAAGTTCGAAGATATCCCAACACCAAGTTTTGTAGTAGATGAGAGTTTACTAGAAAAGAATTTACAAATTTTAAAAACTGTCATGGATCGAACTGGTTGTAAGATTTTACTTGCACAAAAAGCATTTTCAATGTATGAAATGTATCCGCTGATTGGTCAGTATTTGTGTGGTACTGCAGGAAGTGGTCTATATGAAGCAAAGCTTGGTTATGAAGAGATGGGAAAAGAAAATCATGTTTTTTCACCTGCTTATCGTGAGGATGAAATAGAAGAGATTATCGAAATATGTGATCATATTGTTTTCAATTCCTTTTCACAGGTAGATAAGTACCGTGATCAGGTGCTAACAGCCGGAAAAAGTATTGGTTTACGTATAAATCCTGAATGTTCTACACAAGTTGGCCATGAAATTTATGATCCATGTGCACTAGGTTCACGATTTGGTGTCACATTAAATCAATTCCGTCCTGAGTTACTTGAAGGAATCTCTGGCCTACATTTTCATACACTTTGTGAGCAAAATTCAGATGATTTAGTAACAACACTTAATGCTGTTGAAGAAAAGTTTGGACCATGGCTTGGTCAGATGGAATGGATTAACTTTGGTGGTGGGCACCATATCACTAGGGAAGATTATGATATTCCTTTGTTGGAAGACTGTATTACTAGGATTCAGAAAAAATACAATGTTGAAGTTTATCTTGAACCTGGGGAAGCAATTGCATTAAATGCAGGCATTCTTGTAACAAGCGTCCTTGATACACTTAATAATGGGATTGAAATTGCTATTCTAGATACCTCAGCATGTTGCCATATGCCAGATGTTCTAGAAATGCCATATCGTCCACCACTATTTGGTTCAGGTGAAAAAGGTGAGAAAGAATATACGTATCGACTTGGTGGTCCAACTTGTTTAACAGGTGATATAATAGGTGATTATTCTTTTGATAAGCCTTTAGAAAATGGCGATAGATTAATATTTGGCGATATGGCTATTTATACGATGGTAAAAACTAATACGTTTAACGGAATGGCACTACCAAATATTGTTGTAAAAGATAAAAGTGGAGATTACCGGATCCTTCGTCAATTTAATTATGAAGATTTTAAGGGAAGACTTTCGTAGGACTTATAAAAGAGTTCAACATGAATGAGTTATACAAGAAAAAGGCTGTCTCATAAGTAGAAAGCCTAGCTTATGGGACAGCCTTTTTCATTTTTTAATTATTAAAGTAGATTGTAGTTAAAAAATCAATTTTTAAAAATCAGAGCAAGGATAAACTCTCGATTATCCTCTATTAAACGAACCTATTACTTGTTTAGTTTCCGTAATATTAACAAATGCATGAGGATCTACTTCTCGAATAGTGTTTTTTACCTCGGACAACTGATAACGGGTAATAACTGTAATTAGTATTTTTCTTTCTTCTCCTGTATAAGCACCTTGACCGTTCATAATGGTAATTCCTCGATAAAGTTTTGAAAAGAGCTTGTCCTTCATATCATCGCCTTTAGAAGTAACAATCATGACAGTAAGTTTTAAGTTATTTGTATGAATAAGATCAATCGCCTTACCCGTTGCATAAATAGATACTAATGTTAGTAATGCAGCATCCCAACTAAATACAAATCCTGAGATGATAATGACAATAGCATTCATGCCAGAAATAACTGATCCAAGTGGAAAATCTCTCTTTTTCGTTAACAACATTCCTATAATATCAAAGCCACCTGACGAACCAGAAGCACGGAAAATGATTCCAACCCCGACTCCTGCTATAACGCCACCAAATAAAGAAGCTAAAATTGGATCATTTGATAATTCATAAACAGGGATTATATACAAACTGGTTGAAAGTACAATGACGGATAAAATCGTGTACCCAATAAACCGTTTACCTAATTTGAAATATCCAATAATAAGTAATGGTAAATTTAACACGAAGTTTAACAAACCAGTATTTAATGGTGTGATGATTCCAAGCATCATTGCAATCCCACTCAAACCACCGCTCAATATTTTATGCGGTATCAGCAAAAAGTTATAAGCAAATCCGATTAAAACAGAACCAAATATGATTGTAATAATATTACGCATTTTAAATCTCCCAACTAATTTTTGCTATGTATTCAGTTATTGGTCATAACATGAATTTCAATACTTCTTTCCATTTTTATTTTTATTATAGTGGAAATTTAATGAAATAATATTTGAAAGTCTTTTCAGAAAATTGCACTATCAAAATAAATGAAGATAACTAACGGAAAAAATAAAAAGTTTTAAATAAAGTTAGTCGTCTGACCTTTGTAAATTTTCAAGCTAATTTTATTATTGCGACTAAATGATAAAATATTGATTAATTAGCCCATCGAGTGTAATATTCTTATCAATTGAACAAAAATATTTCCTCAGTATTAAATTTTATTTAAATGGTGGTTGCTTTTAACAACTATCACATTAAATAATAGGAAAGTTTGAATAGAATTAGTTATGAAGTGAATAGGACTTTTTTTACTCTGACACGCTTACTTTCCATTCTTTTAACTGTGGAAAATGTAAGGGCTTTTTTATTGCCCATTCTTAATACAGGAGTTGCTCAAATGTATTTTTTACTAAACTTTATAGGTGTTATTGTAGTTATGGGAGTCGTATTCCTTTGCTCACCTCGTAAGAAGGAAATTAAATGGCGTGCCATTGTTACACTTCTTGTTGTTGAAGTTTTGATCACTTGGTTTATGTTAAAAACAACAATTGGTGGTTGGATTATCAATGAAATTTCAGCCTTCTTTACTTGGTTAATCAAATGTGCAAATGAAGGGATTTCATTTGTATGGCCAAGTGCTTTAGCAAATGAAAATGTTGACTTTTTCTTCAATGCATTAGTTCCACTCATTTTCATCGTTACTTTCTTTGATATTTTATCTTATTTTGGTATATTAACTTGGATTATTGATAAAGTTGGTTGGTTAATCTCTAAAGTATCAGGTCTACCAAAATTAGAAAGTTTCTACTCTATTCAAATGATGTTCTTAGGTAATACCGAAGCATTAGCTGTTATCCGAAACCAATTGGATAATTTAAAAGAGTATCGTTTACTTACTTTTGGTATTATGAGTATGAGCTGTATTAGTGGTTCAATTGTTGGTGCATATTTATCAATGGTTCCAGCTGCATACGTTTTCTGTGCTATTCCGCTAAACTGTTTAAACGCATTACTTGTTGTCAATATGCTTCACCCAGTTGACGTTCCAAAAGAAGAAGACGTTGTATACAAACCTTCAAAAGAAGAGAAAAAAGACTTCTTCTCAACTATTTCTAACAGTATGTTAGTTGGTATGAACATGGTAATCGTTATTGCAGCGATGCTTGTTGGTTATGTAGCTTTAACAGCTGCGGTTAATGGAATTTTAGGTTTAGTCTCTGACGGCTTAACAATCCAAAAAATCTTTTCTTACATTTTCAGTCCTTTTGCATATTTACTTGGCTTACCAACAAAGGATGCCATGTATGTTGCAGAGTTAATGGGTATGAAATTAGCTACTAATGAATTTGTTGCCATGATGGATTTAACAAAACATGTTCATTCAATGGCGCCACATACTGTTGCAGTAGCAGCAACATTCTTAACATCATTCGCAAACTTTAGTACAGTTGGAATGATTTACGGTGCATTTAACTCATTATTAGATGAAAAAAAATCTGCAATTATCGGTAAAAACGTTTGGAAACTTCTTGTAAGTGGTATTGCAGTCTCACTATTAAGTGCAATGCTTGTCGGTTTATTTGTTTGGTAATATTTTAATACGTATTGAAAAGGAACTCAGTTTGAATAAGCTGAGTTCTTTTTTATTTACAGAGCCAAATGCAACGATTTATGTATATAAAAATACGAAAAAGCTTAAAACACTTAAGGCTTCAAGCAAAGGAACAGCACGAGGAACTATTCAAACGTATAAAAAAGGTACAGAAATATTGATCTATGTAAAAGATAAAGCAGGAAATAAGTCAAAGGTTAAAAAAGTGAAAGTCCAATAATTATGAAAATGCATCAGCAAGCTCATTTTTGAAGGTTCAGGTATCAAATTAAAATGATAAAAAGGCTATTCTTGAAGGTTATTTAGGCTTTCAAGATAGCCTTTTTAAACGGAAATAAAAAAAGATGGACTAAGATTAATAAATCTGTCCATCAATGATAATTTGGCCTGTTTGGTGGTCATATTCGACTTCTCCCATTGCACCAAGATTAACACCTTCTGGCAGCTCTCTCGTCTCAACAACTTGAGATTCGTTTATAATGGCTAAGTATTGCCCATTAATCAAAACTACTTTCATCTCTATCAACTCCTTTTTTATATTCATAAACAGAAATTTGTTTATGTATAATATGTGCTCAAATAGTGAAAATTATTACCTAACTTTAAAATAGAAAGAAAATTTAGAAAATTGTTATTTGTTATATTCTACAGGAAAAGAAAAACTCCTTCTTTTTAAATAAAAATTTTAATGAGACTATAAGTAATTGGATATTGAAAAAATATATGTATTAGAATATGTTATTGACAACATTTTGCTTATACTATTGTCTATAAAATAAACGGAATTTTTTTGAACTGTTTGATTTTCACATAACAATTAGACTTAGAATTCATGCGGTAACACTTAAAATAAGCTATAATAGAAAAGCTTTAAAGGATGTTTTTTAAGGAGTAGATTAAATGGGAATGTTAAAACTTGAAAATATTGAAATGATGCTTGAAGATGCACAGGAAACATTAAAACAATTGCAAGCTTCTAAAATCATTGATACAGCTACAGCGGAGTTAATCCAACTGACGAAAGAACAAATAGAAGAATTGAAAGAAATGAAGAAAGAACTAAGTGAATAATTGATATAGCAGTTAATGCAATAAGTTAAATTCTGATTAAGTATAGAAAATGCTTTTCCTCATTATATGAAGAAGAGCATTTTTTTAATCTCAGCTCCGTAATTTGAAGTTCGTAACAAGATTTCGGAAAACTACAATATCTAATTAGAAATGTTTAATTATTCCTCTTGTAAGGAATAGTCTATCTTTTAGTGCATATATTTAAATAGTTAAATGGGTACTGAATGGCCTTCTAGATATATGACAGAAAAAGATAGGAGTGTTGATTTTGCAGAACCAAATTAATGATAAAGGAAAAAGATTTTTTGAATATTTATTTGCACTATCATCTTTAAATAGTAAAACCGTTCGGACGATTCAAGATTACGAGAAAACTTGGGTATTTGAAGAACTAGGTGAAATTGAGGGCTGTACAATTGGCAATCAATGCGGGCAACCATCCAACTTATTCGAAATACATAAACCCACTCTCGAACATACAGCTCTTGTTTGCCCTCGACCTTATCCAGAATTAGTTAAATGGACAAATGTAAAGCTCAATAAAGACTCAGGAATTACTTCCATCCAAAATCATAAAAAGATTGAAGATATTCTAAAAGAAAGTAAAAACAACAAAAACGATCAACAACTAGCCGAATGGAAAGCATGGGCAGCTAGGAAAAGGCAATTTGACCGGGCTAACCATCTTTATGCGGAATTAAAAGAGGTTTATAAAACGTTAGAGGACAAAAGTGATGAAATTGAAATAGTGCTAACTAAGGGAATATTAAAGTGGGGAGGAGTAGCTAAAGGAGAAGATATAGAACTTCCTCTATTTACAGCAAAAGTTACATTAACCTATAATTCAGAAGATAACATGATTGCGCTAAAGGATATCACAAAAAAATTACATTTCGAATATGACTTATTGGATGATTTGCCGCAACCGAAAAGCGAAGAATTTAAATCACTTATTAAAAAAATTGAGAATATGAACTTCATAGCAGATCTTACAGAAGAATGGAAAAAACTCGCAAAAGCGCTAGATCCAAATGGACGTTTTATCGAAAAAAACACAGCACTTTATAGCAAAAACATACCTGTTATTTTAGACGAATCGTATTTAATCATTCGCAACAAAAAGAACAATATCTTAGCAAATGATTTAAGACAAATGATGAAAGCCATAGATCAAAACAGAATGGAACTCCCAAATACTATTCAAAGAATTCTAGGATTTGCTCCAACAGTTAAACAAGCAAAACCTAATTTCCTTCAAACCACTATACCTGAACAATTATATTTTTCACGAAGTTCAACCAAACAACAAAAAGAAATCATCCAAAATGTAGAAAAAAGTGACAATGTTATCGTTCAATTTGAAGATAAAACTGTAGAAGCAGAAACAGTTGCAAATATAGTAAGTCATTATTTAACTGAGGGAAAAAAAATCCTCATAACTACACAAAAAGATAGCCCTCTTGCCACACTAAAAGATCAAATCCCAGACGATATTAAAGATTTGTGCGTTTCGATAGTAGATGAAGATTTAGATGGAAATGTGGAAATTGAAAAGGCAATAAGTGTTATTGCTGATCGATTAGAGAATTTAAATGTTCAAGCATTAAAAGAAAAAATAAGAAGTAACCAACTATTACTAATTCAAAGCAATGAAAATGAAAAATTATATAATGAGATTTTAAAGAAATATGCAAAGTCTGAAGGCACACCTATTAAGTATAAAAAGCAGTCTTTATACAAATATGATGTTGCAAAACAACTAGCAGAGCCAGCTGTCAATTATCAATGGATTAAAGACGATTTACCGCTTATCATGAAATTTCCATTGAATGCGGAAGAATGGGAAGAATTCTGTTTACTGTACAACTCTTTAAATCAAAAAGACACAGTACTACTTCATACTAATCTGCCGTCTATTCAAAACGAACTAATCAGTGAATCTTCACTTAAAACGCTATTGGAAGAAGAGAAGAAAATAACGGATGATATTGATATGCAATATATTCTACCAATTGATCTAACAGCGTCTAAAAAGTCCCCATTACTTATAATGAAAGATATTGTGGAAGAAATAAGTGCAACTCAATATTTAGTAAAAGAAGAAACTTACTTCACGTTTATTCAAGAATTACTTTCTAGTGAGAACAGAAAAGAATACTGGGTTAAACTTCTTGATCAAATCACGCAATTTAATGAAAAAGCACTTTCACTGTATCCAGAGGTAATCAGCCATAGAATTGCATTACCTAAAAAATTGACTAGTGAAATTCAATTCGATTTGGATATGGCAAGAGAGCGGATCCTATCTGGAAAATTGCCAAATTCTCTATTCTTCATGCTTAAAGGGAAAACAACCAAATATCTCTTCCAAACAGCTGTGTTAAATGGTAGACCCGTTAAAAATTTAGAGGATATTATAACACTTCAAAAATATTTGGAATATAGAGGGCTTATTACAAAATTAGCTAGATTATTTAACCAGAACTTCAGTGAAGTGGGCATTCCTGAGATGGATATCACGGTGAAAGAGTTTCCTGAAGTATTAGAGGAAAAAGTTAATATTCTAAAGGGAATTATTAATATCGTAGAACTTAACAATACACTTTCATCAAAACTTCAAGTTGAGAATCTGCCAGTAGGCAATATTTTCGATACGGAATTCTATACAAAGTTAAAAAATGAAATTGAACACACACTAAATTATATGAAATTAACAAAATGGCAACAATCATACGAAGAAGTATTGGATCGATTAGTGAATTTAACAAAAACAGAAGACATCCATCCGATTGCTCATGGATTTTTAATCGCTTATCAAGAAAAAGATTTTGATACTTGGCAATTATTAATAAGACAACTGAATGAACAGAAGAAAAGACAACTTGTAATTGATAAATGGAAAACACACCTCGATAAATTAGCGGCGAAAATGCCACTTACAGCAGAATATTTAAGAAACAATTTGGGTAAAGAAAATCTAGAACCAACAAACTATAAAGATGCATTTACGCTGAAGAAAATGGAAATTTGGTTAAAAGAAGATAGTGATATAAATAGTAAAACTGTTAAAAAACAGCTTCAATATACAAAGAAAATGCAAAGAAAATTGATACAAGAAATCATCAAAGATGCGAGTTGGTTATTCCAAATTGAACGTATGTCAGATGATGAAAAATCAGCACTCAAAGATTGGAAGTTCTATACAAAGAAAATAGGTGCAGGAAAAGGAAAACATGCAGTTAAATTTATCGAGGGAGCAAGAAAGTCAATCAGAAAAGCTCAAAATGCTATACCTGTTTGGATCATGCCGATTCAAGAAGTCTTTAGAACCTTACCAGTAACAAATGAAAAATTTGATGTAGTTATTTTAGACTCTAGTGATCAATTAGACATTTTTGCTTTGAATGTTTTAATTAGAGGTGAAAAAGTAATCCTTATTGGAGACGAAAAAGGAACTTATTCAACGACTCAATATAGTGGTGAAGAAGTAACAGAATTGATTCAGCAATACATCCAAGACATTCCAAATTATTCTTTGTATGATGGTTCCCACTCGATTTTCAATATTGCAGAACAGACTGTGGCAAAAGAAAATAAAATTAAAATTCAAGATACTCACTATTCTGTCCCGGGAAATATTCCTTTCACTCACGAGCAATTACCGATTAAACCGTTAAAGTTAAAAGCAGTAGAGCAGCAATGTGAATCTTCTTTCGAAGTCGATGTGTTGAGATGGATTATCTCAAAGGGCTATTATGTAATACCGAAATTTAAAATTGGAGACTATTGCATTGACTTTGTCATTGAAGGACGGAAAGAACGACTAGCAGTTGAATGTGATGGGGAAAAATGGAGTGGAACTGAAAAATACGAAGAAAATCTTTTAAAGCGCGAAGCTTTAGAAAAGGCAAACTTAAAATTCTGGACAGTGAATGGCAGATCCTTCTATGCGGATCAAGCCAAAACAATGGAAGGGCTTTGGGCAACATTATTAAGTCTTGGGATTTACCCGCTAAAAGAAGAACCTTCCAATCATGAAAAGACATTAAGCATAGATGTTAAAAAAGAAATACCAAGTATTCAATTTCAATTTCAAACTCAAAAACCTATTTCACAAGATAAAATAAATGAAGGTTATCAAGAAGTAGCAGAAAAATTAGAATTACTTAAACCATTAGAGAAGAGCAAAAAAGGCCAAAATGGCCCTGAACTAGAAATCATAAAGAAGCCACAAGAAACGGATGAACGTAACAAAAATCAAGAAGACCCAGAGCAAGACACAATTATAAAATTATCCACCAACGTAGTAAAAGACGAAGCAGAAGCACATACAGAAATAGAGGCCGAAAAAGAAGCAAAGGCAGAGGCTGATATAGAGTTAAAAGTCGAGAAAGAGAAAGAAGAGGTAGTAGAAGTAAATAATGAAATAGAAATTGAAGCAAAAGAAGAAATAAAAGAAGAAACAAAAGCAAAAATAGAAAAAGAAATTGAAGCAGATGAAGTAAGAGTTGAAACGGAGATAGAAGCGAAAGTTGAAAAAGAGGTAGAGGTAGAGGTAGAGGTAGAAGTAGAAGTGGAAGCGAAAACAGAGGAAGAAGTGGAAATAGAAGAAAAGGCAATAGAAAAAGAATCAGAAGTAGAAGCTAAAACAGGAAAAGAAGTAAAATCCAAAGTCAAGCTAGAAACCGCTGAACAACCAGAAGTAAAAAAACAGCTTTATATTCAAGATAAACAACCACGAACAAAAGAAGAAATTCCTAAAAAGTCAAAAGTGATACTCACTCAAAAAGAAAAAATCGAATCCAAATCTTTTTCGCTATCAAATTTAAATGAAATTCCACCAGAACTTATTCAAAATGTAGTGATTGAAGGAAAAACTTCGATCGCCCAATTTTTACAAGACTTAGGGTTCGAAGTTGTTGATTACCGACTTCAAGATGGAAGCTTATGGGTTGTAGCAAACGAAGAAGTTAAGCCTTTTATGGAAAAACTAAAAGCCCACAATATATCCTTCCATTATTTAAGCAAAGGTAACCAAACAACAAAAGGAAATCCGGCTTGGTATACAAAAATAGTAGAGTAATAAAAAATGCACAGCACTATAAATTAGTGCTGTGTATTTTTGTTTATGCTAAGCAATTACACAATTTCGTGTTGGTAGTTCACAAAGTTAAAAAATCAAAATATTTAATCTACCGTTACATAAAGCTCATTTACTAAAATAGAAGGTGAACCAAAACTGGAGGAGAATTCTAAATCTGAGCAAGTTTCTTTGATGTTTTTCATTAGATTATAAAAATTTCCAGCAATAGTGATTTGTTTGACAGGTGATGAAATTTGACCATCTTTAATATAGAAGCCACTTGCAGCAACTGAGAAGTCACCAGATATAGTATTTGTTCCAGAGTGGAGACCAGATAGCTTTGTCACAAGAAGACCTTCGTTAATAGACGAGATTACTTCCTCTTTTGTTCTTTGACCCGGTGCGATGTACATATTCTGTGGCGCAACGGAAATTGTGCCCTTATAGGATGATTTTGCAGCATTACCAGTAGTCTCACAACCGTCGATTTTAGCTGTTTTTCGGTTATGAAGTAATGTGTTTAACGTACCATTTGTTATAATAGCGTGTCTTTTAGTTGCCACACCTTCACCATCGAAATTGGCTCCGTTTAGTGAAAATGAGTGGAATGGGTCGTCAATTATATTTAATTGATCAGCTGCTATTTTTTCTCCTACTTTCCCTTTTAAAAGAGATTGATCCTTTTGTGTGTTTTCTGCAGAGAAGATGGGCGAGAATGTGCTGAGTAATGACGCGGCGGTATTATGCCTTAAAAGTATTGGATATTTCCCTGTTGGAATGGATTGTTCATATAAGTAAGCAAGTGCTTCTTCCGCCGCTTCTTTAGCAATATTATCAGCATCCAAGGCATAAAAGTCATTTGTTCTTTTGATATAAAAGCCGGATTTTGTTTCTTCTCCATCTCGAACAACTGTCGAAAAGTAGAGTATAAGACCATTTTTCTTTTCTGACAATGAAAGCCCCTTGCTATTCCTTATTGAACGTTCGGATTTCGTTTCACTTAATCCACAATAATCAAGGGTAATTATACGAGGATCATAAGCTCTGATTTTTTCTTCAATCGAACAAAGAAGCGCAATTTTTTCTGGGATTTCGACTTTATCAAGTTTCTCAAAATAAAAATCATGGTTTTCATATTTTGGACTGCCTCCAAAGATATCTGTACCGTCAGTCTCATCGAGAATTGAAGCATTGGCGATGGCGCTGTCAATTAAAAATGGAATAGAGTCTACATCAATTTTTTCGGTATAAGAATAGCCCATCTTTCCATTATATAGTCCACGAAAACCTAGACCTCCATCTTCAGACGTTTCATAACTATCAATCTCTCCTTCAAAAACGGTACATTCAAAAGATTCAGCGCTTTGATAGTATATTTCAGCTTCTTGAAACCCAGCATTCAAAGCAGCTTGAAGAAGTTGTTCATTGAATTCTTTTTGTATCATCGCTTATTCTCCCTTCGTCCCACCGACTGTAATTTCACTAACACGAATCATAGGCTGACCTACATTAACTGGGATGCTACCACTCTGTGAACCACACATACCAGCGCCGTGGGCAAGGTTATTACCAACGCGATCTACTAGTTGTAACGTCTTTGCACCGTTTCCAATTAGTGTTGCACCTCGAACAGGGCGTTCAATTTTACCATTTTTCACAATATAGGCCTCTGCTACTGCAAAGTTATAGTCACCTGTTGAAGGATTTACTTGACCACCACCCATATATTTGGCATACAGACCATATTCAGTATCTGCAATAATTTCTTCAGGTGTTGAAGTGCCTGGAGCGATAAAGGTATTTGTCATTCGAGAAGTAGGACTGAAACGGTATGATTCACGGCGAGAAGAGCCTGTTGGCTGTGCATGCATCCGTCGAGCATTAAATTTATCGATCAAGTAACCTTTCAAAATACCATTTTCGATTAATATATTTTTTTGTGTCTTTTCTCCTTCATCGTCCATGTTTAAGGAGCCCCACTCGTTCGGAAGAGTACCATCATCAATATAAGTAACAATTTCAGAAGCTACTTTTTCTCCAATTTTCCCAGCAAAAACGGAATTATTTTTTGCTACTGCAGTGGCTTCAAGACCATGGCCACATGCCTCGTGGAATATAACTCCTCCAAATTCATTATCGATTATAACGGGGAATTTACCACTTGGGCACTCATCTGCATGAAGCATATTTATAGCAATCCGCGCAGATTCTCCGGCATAGTGATTTAAGTCTAAATTTTCGATGAACTCAAAACCAGCATGTGCACCCGGACCATAAAACCCTGTTTGCACTTCATTTCCTTCAGAAGCAGTAGATTGAATAGCTAGTCGACTGTGCACGCGCTTATCTTCCGCAAATGTCCCTTCTGAATTTGCAACGATAACATTTTGCACTTCATCTAAACAGCGAACAGCTACTTGATTAATGCGAGAGTCATAGTTTCTAGCGATGTCATTCGCTTGCCTCATAACGGCAACTTTTCTGGCGTGCTCAACCGATAGCGGGAGCTGTGCAATTGGGTTAACTGTTGGAAATATTCTCTTACTTAGTGGATGAATAGTACCATTTTCTCCACCCTTAATCGCAAGTGCCGCTTTTTTAGCGGCTAATAAAAGACCTTCTTCTGAAAAATCATTCGTATA
The DNA here is from genome assembly GCF_003576525.1 of Rummeliibacillus sp. POC4. GTDB lineage: Bacteria > Bacillota > Bacilli > Bacillales_A > Planococcaceae > Rummeliibacillus. The sequence continues at coordinate 16,369 of NZ_QWUA01000019.1, forward strand.
AGTATAAATACTTTGAAGCCCTGAAAAGATACGAATTCCGATACCAAAATCACGACCAGATATACTCTTTTCAATCTTATTGCTCAGTAAGGTTAGTGAGTTCACATATTTGTCCTCAATAAAGATTTCAGAAAAGTCGCCACCAGTTGAAAGCGCCATTTCTAACACATTTTCAATGACCGATTGTTTAATCATCCATTCCGCCTCCTTTCTTTAATTATACCGTAAAACAATACTTAACTACTAAATATTATGATAATTTTGTATATTTAGCGATTTGAATGTGAGATGAAATGAGAAATTGTTGCTAATGGTAGATTACCAGAAACCAGGACTTAAATTGCTGAAAGAGCGAATACAATTTGGAATGGAGCGGATAAACTTGACCGAAGAGCGAATAAAACGACTACGGGAGCGAATAAACCCGGTCAAAGAGCGAATAGACAATGGAGGTAATAAAGATTTTAAAAGTGATAGATAATAAATAATTTCGAAATGGTAGATAGCCAGAAAAAAGGACTTAAATTGCTGAAAGGGCGAATACAATTCCAAATGGAGCGAATAAACTTGATCGAAGAGCGAATAAAACGACTACGGGAGCGAATAAACTCGACCAAAGAGCGAATAAACTAATCATGGCCTACTTCTGAATGTGTAATTGAGTTAATTGCAAATCTGAATAACAACAGGACAAAGCATAGAATTTGATAAGGTGCAGCAGGAGTGGAATATGTACTTCATTGGTTAAAAATGAATGATGTATTTGGTTTAATATGTATTCAACATTAATTAATGCATTGTCCTGTGAGAACTCAAGCACTAACTAAAAAGGATAATTAAAATCAAAAGGAAATCATTTAAATTAATTTCTGCAGTGATTTTAATCATTAGATTTTCACCTCCATATTCTATTGGTTTTATTTTGCCCATTAAATTTAATTTCTATGCAAAGAATAAATAATTGTGGAGTGAAGTAGGAGGGATAAGTGATAATTATCTAAAAAACACAAAGCTGCAAAACTAATAACAAAAATAAATATTTACTACACAAAAAAATAAAAACCCTTGATATATCAAGGGTTTGAACCGTTAAAATATGCCCTTAACAGGACTTGAACCTGCGACCTAAAGTTTAGGAAACTTTTGCTCTATCCAGCTGAGCTATAAGGGCTAAATATGTAATTGTTTGGATTTCTCTAAGAATAGTAGATCCGTCTTACATTTTACTTTTATAAACACATCAAATATATAATACCAGAATATAATATGATTTGCAAAGTATCTTAATCAATGGCATTGTGGATTATACTTTAATTTACACTTTAACAAAAGTGGGGAGAAAAGAATCCCCACTTGAAATTTATGTTATTGCAATAATTTCTCTTCCTTTAATTCGGAAATATCCACTTCGGATCTTTCTTCCAATGAATGTCTCAAATGGACAGTTGCGGTTCTTTCATTTAACAGTTTATCGATCCAAACAGATACACCGTTATAACTTACTTCAAATTCTTTAGGTGAGGCAACGATTTCTTGGGCACGTTGATATTCCATTTAATTACCTCCTATTTTTGAGGGTGATTTTTATTTTGATTTGCTAATTTTTCTAATTCTAGTAACTCAGCAGCTACTTCTTCTTTTGCTTGTGAAGGGGCTATTTTTTGGTTCGCGGGTGTTTGTGGTAGTGAGCCTTTGTTTTTGCTTTTTCCTTGTTTGTTGTCTCTTCCCATATGGATGCATTCTCCTTTCGATATGAATCATACTTAATATGGCTTTGTATTGATTTTTTATCACAAACCATTATCAATAATTATTAGAGTTCTGATTTTAATTTATTTTTTGAAAATAATGATTGAAAGTTACTTTAAGAGCTTTATAATGGATAGAAAAGTATCAATATTTTAGAAAGAGTGGGAAAATTGAAAACAATACATGTACATGCTGCACCAAGTGAATATATTTTGGAAAAGGGTGCGTTAAATCTTTTAGAGTCAAAATTAGTAGAAAGAAATGTAAAAAAAGCCTTAGTTGTCCATGGTGTTAAATCGTGGGAAGCGGCAAAAGATTATTGGCCACAAATGACTGAGATTCAAACAACAGAATATACATATGGTGGTGAGTGCTCGTTATCTGAAATTGAGCAAGTTACTAATTTAGTCGTTTCTCAGCAATATGATGCCATTATTGGTGTAGGAGGAGGAAAAGTTTTAGATTTAGTAAAGGCAAGCGGTAACAATACGCATAAGCCTGTCATACTAATCCCTACTTTAGCTTCGAATTGCGCTCCTTGGACACCGCTAAGTGTACTATACGATGACTTTGGTGCCTACGTACGTTTTGATATTTATCCAGTTTCAACTAGTTTGTTATTAATTGAACCCGAAATTTTAGTGAAAGGACCACTCGATATGTTTATCGCAGGGATTGGCGACACAATCGCGAAATGGTATGAAGCTGATGTACAATTGAAAACCATTGAAAACAAAACCGTTCCAATGATGATTTCGTATTATTCTGCAAAACAGTGTAAAGATATTCTGTTAGAGTCCTTCCAAGAAGGAGTAAAAGCAGTTCAAACTGGCCAAGTAAATGATGATTTTATTAAAGCGGTGGAAACGATTATTGTTTATGCAGGAATGGTTGGAGGATTTGGGGATGAGTATGGTAGAACGACAGGTGCACATTCCATTCATGATGGATTAACAGTTTTAGAAGAAACACATCAAGCATTGCACGGATCAAAAGTAGCTTATGGAATTTTAGTACAATTAGTACTTGAAAATCGCTTGGATGAAATCGAACGTCTAAAACCGTTCTATCATCAATTAGGTTTACCGTTCTCTTTGACTGATTTGGGTATTCATGAAATTACTGATGAAATAATCGCAAGAGTAGCTGAAAAGGCAACCGTGCCAGAACAAGAAATACACTTAATGCCAGTAGGGGAAATAACTGCATCTAGAGTAATCATGGCTATTAAAGAGTTAGAAAAATTAAACCAAAAGTAAACACCATATTTCACAATAAGTGAAGTCTTAAAGGACATCGAAATTTTTCTTTTGAAAATTGATGTCCTTTTTATAATGAACAAAATCCAAAAATTAAACCAAAAATAAAAATAGTCGAATTGGTTAAAATAAAATTGAAGAATATTAAGGATTTTGTTATCCTCAACATATTTTTCACAACAAATCAATGAGGAGGACGCTATGCCAAATATAAAAGTTAAATGTACTGTATCGGATTGTTTTTTTCACGCCGAAGGAAACGTATGTGGAGCTGAGAAAATAGAAGTTCAGATGGATCAATCCAGAAACAGAAATGTAGAGTTTGCTGAAGAGTTTGACTTAAAAGCACTTGCTGATAAAGCAAACCATTCAGCAGATACATGTTGTAAAACATTCAAACCGAAAATGCGACGAATTGTATTATAATTCTAAAGGCTTTTAAAATTTGCTCATAGCTGGACAACACATTGAGATTTATGGGGGCTAAATATTTTTAGCCCCTATTTTTATAGGAATAAAGGTGAATTCCTTAAAAAGGATAAATAATGGCGAAAATAAGAATGAATATTTTAATATATTAAAAATCAACTAAATTTATTCTAGTAACATGTTATTTATATGGGTATAATGTAATCAATAATATGATTTTTATGTAAAAATATATCGAATTAATAATCCAAAATACCTGTAACTATTTTCCTTTACCAACTTAACGTTAGCATTAAGAAGTCACTAAGAATTTAAGGAAAGGAGATATTGATAAATGGAAAAATGGGATCTTTTAAAAAAGTATAAATGGAAGTTCATCATACCACTTCTGTTATTTTTATTGACATTGATATTCAACCGCAATTTTTATGGAGTATTTGGTGAAGATAATTATGTGACAATTCATTTGGTTATAGAAATACTAATTATTGTAGTATCATTTTCTATTGCGATTCAAGCTTGGCTTATAGTCCCATATACTCAAAGGGAGAAACGAATGTATATTGGAGCTCTTTTTTTAGCTCTAGGATTATTAGAAACTTTTCACACAATTTCTTATAAAGGGATGCCTTTTTTTATCGAAAATAGTTCTGCTTATTCGGCCACTTGGTTTTATATAATAAGCAGTTTGACTTTGTCATGCGGACTATTATTGATATACATATTAAAATTTAAAAGTATTTTTCCAGCGCAACGAAAGATTATTTATGGAAGTGCAATTATATATGTGGTTATTTGGGTTGCAGTAATCTATTATCCAAGGCATCTGTTTCCTGATCTTGTAATTGAAGGGATAGGAACAACTCCATTAAAAAATGGATTACAATATTTTTCTATCTTTTTGCAACTATTGCTAATAGGGTATTTATGGTTTAGTAAAAAAATAAGTACAATAGAAAAATCGATGATAATAATAGGGTCGATTTATTTAATATTAGCTAATTTAATGTTTACCACTTATAAGAATGTATATGATATTCGGAATTTAATAGGTCATCTCTTTTCATTGGTTAGTTATCAGTATTTCTTAAAGGCATTGTATTATTCTTCTGTTAAAGAACCTTATGAAATGTTAGTTGAAGCCCAACAACAATTGGAACATTCGCAAAAATCGCTTCATCATACAGCCTATCATGATGAATTGACAGGACTACCAAATTCACGTTTTTTAGAAGAGCATCTTTCTAAAGAGTTGGCTAAAAGGAATTCAAAAACAGCAGTTATGATGCTTCAAATTGATCGATTAAAGTTTATAAATGAATCACTCGGTTCTTCTATAACGGATACGATATTACAAGAAGTTTCGGTTCGTTTAAGAGGATTATTACCAAGTAAAATTTTTATCAGTAGATTAAGTGGTGGAGAATTTATCATTATTCTTCATGAACTAGGGAATATCGACGAAGTGGTTGCAGTTAGTAAGCAAATTCACGAATGTATGCAAGAAGAATTTCAAGTTCAGCATTTTAATTTAAAAGTAAAATTAAACATAGGTATTTCCATATCACCAGAACATGGGGATAATATGGAGATACTCATTAAACATGCCCAGATTGCAAAAGGAAGGGCTCAAAATGAAATAGAGCGTTATCTCATTTATCAACCAGATATGGAACAGTACCTTGAAGAAAGACTAATATTGGAACATGATTTGCATAGAGCGCTTGAGAATAAGGAGCTGTTCCTAGAATATCAACCGCAAGTTAATGTGAAAACGGGTCATATCGATTCTGTAGAAGCTTTACTTCGTTGGGGACATCCTGAAAAAGGAATTATTTCTCCAGTTACATTTATTCCGATTGCTGAAGAAACTGGGCTTATAGTGCCAATCGGCGAATGGGTATTAGAAACAGCTTGTACACAAGCTAAAAAATGGCAAGAAGAAGGTTTAGGGAACATAGGGGTAGCTGTCAATTTATCGATTCGTCAATTTTACCAACATAATTTAGTGCAAATGGTAGAACAAAAGCTTCAGAAAACGAAGCTATCGCCAGAATTATTAGAATTAGAAATCACAGAAAGTATGACAATGGAAACGAGTTATACGATTAAAACTTTACATGCATTAAAACAATTGGGCTTAAAAATCGCCATTGATGACTTTGGAACAGGATATTCATCGCTTTCTTATTTAAAAGATTTCCCAATCGATTGTTTAAAAATAGACCGTGCTTTTGTAAAGAATATTCCCGCTAACGATCAGGATACTGTTATGATTTCAATGATTATTTCTTTGGCAAAACTATTAAAATTGAAGATAATCGCTGAAGGTGTAGAAGATATCAAGCAATTCGCCTTTTTAGCTGAATTAGAATGTGACTATATCCAAGGATACTTATGCGGAAAATCGTTACGCCCAGAAATTTTATCTACTAATTTTGAAAAACTACAAATGGATATTTATCAATATGTTTAATCTTAAATATCTTAAAATGAAAAGAGGACATAACATTTTACAAATTTGTTATGCCCTTTTTTATGTAAAAGAAGAATTGAAAATAATATTCTAAAATATTATATTGTTGTTGTACAATTAAATAGATTAGAAAATTATTCATTTTTATAATCACACACAAATTTAACAATGATTAGGAGATAAAGTAATGTCAAAAGTTACGACCATGGATTGTTATTTGGTTTCACAAGGGAAAGCGATTGATAGTTCAGACGTTTGTGATGCTGTTAAAAAAGTTTTTGAAATTGATTTAGAACAAGCACCTATTTTACATATACCTGAAACAATAGATTTGCATCCTAATAATGAGTTAACAGTCAAAGTTGTTCTTGATGCATATATTAATCATGCCAAAGAAGCTATTACTGGTGAAGGGATTCGTCAGTTCATAAACGACATTTTTGGTGTGAATTTAAATGCCATATCTGCTTTAGATGAAGCCAGAATTTCAATTTACTCTAAAAATCAATGGATTGTTCAAAATGAACAAGACCTGTTTATCGTACATACAAGCAATAAGGATGTGGACGTTGAAATTTTACCGACAAATTATTTCAAAGAACAAACGAAACTAGAAGGAATTCCAAATAATTTGCAAAGATTATTAAGAGAGCTTGGCTATCAATATGATAGGAATGAGGGGAGTTGTAAATACTCTAATCCGTCAGGGATCCCAGTAGCAGACAAATTTAAAGGGCAAACAATGGAAGTTGTTAAAAAGGTTATTCAAGAATCATATTTTAATATATAAAATTTTGATAAAAGCCATACAGAAGGGTTTACAGTTCCTTCTATATGGCTTTTATATTACTTACCAAAAGAAGATAAGAATTTCACGCGATCACCAACTGGAGGAAGGTTATGATCAACTAAAGCAATTTCTAAAACTACAGGACCCTTTAAGTTTTTAAATTGCTTCATCAGCTCATTATTTAAGTCTTGCATACTTGATACCCGATAACTTGGAATATCCATAGCAGAGGCAATTGCACTTATTTTAACTGGTTGTTGTTCAAAAGATGGGTGTGTGCGGTGGAATTGCATTTCATGACCATGATATACCAAACCTAATCGTGCATTATTTATGACAACAAAAAGAATTGGAAGATTATATTCTTTTGCTGTTAAAATTTCCATGCCATGCATGAAAAAGCATCCATCACCTGTAATACAAACGGTAGAGCGCTCAGGTTCAGCTAGTTTAGAACCAATTGCTGTTGCAATACCATTGCCCATTGCACCAAAGTGTACATTGATATCGAAAGAAGTAAAATCTAAAGCTTTCATATAATGAATGACATATGACATAAATTCACCAACATCAATCGCATAGCGAGTAGAAATAGGTAAGTATTTTTGAAGAACTTGTAGAGTATTCATCGTATTATATTCAACAGTAGTTTCATCAAAATTTTCCAACTTGCTATGTTCTAACTTATAAATGGTTCTAGTTCGCCCAGATTTTTTTAATTCGTCTAATAATAAATCTAAGCTTAACTGAATATCTCCAAGAACAGGTAAGTCGATAGAATATTTACGGTTAAAGACGGTTTTGTCAAAATCTATTTGGATTGTATAACGATTTTTTGTAAGGTTGGGATTATAGTTATTGGTAGCTGTTTCGCCTAAGCTTGATCCAATGACCAGAAGTACATTCCCATTTCCGTTATTGATAATTGATGAAGTTTTTTCATGACCAGCAAAGCCGAAAACACCGGTTACGAGTGGATGAGTTTCGGGGATAATCCCTTTAGCAATTGGAGTAGTTATGATTGGCCAATTTAGTAATTCAGCCAATTCTATAACTTGAGGAGCAGAATATCTCACACCTTGACCAACAAAAATAATACCGTTTTCTTCTAAAAGTAATTTTTGTGCAACTTTCTTAATGGCGGTAGGGTCAGGGGGGATTATTGTTTTTTTGATTGGTTCTGGGAATTTCCAATCTTCTATTGTCGCATTTTGAATATCAAGTGGTATCGCAATATGTACAGGACCTGGTACATCGGAAATAGCAATTTCGCATGCTTTCTTCACTTCTTTTATTAAATCCTTTGAATCCTTTACCAATACACTATATTTTGTAACGGGTTTGAAAATTGGACTAGCATCTAATTCTTGAGCCGCATTTAAACCTATTGAATTTAATGGAACAGAACCAGTTATAAATAAGATTGGTAAGTGCTCACGCATCGCATTGGCAGCACCTGATAATAGATTAGTTCCACCAGGGCCGCTGCTACCAATACTTACACTTAAGTTATTTGTGAATTTTGCATAGGCTGCAGCCATATAAGCAGCTGCGCCTTCATGTTTTGTTACAATGGGAGTTATTTCGGGTACATCATTAAGTTCATCAAAAATTGCATTTATTGATCCTGCAGGGATACCAAAGATATAATTAACTCCATTTTCTCTTAAATATTCGAGTAAAAATCTAGCTGCTTTCATTACTAATTGAATCTCCTTTTGAAACTTAATTCCTATATTTTCATGATATATAAAGTACCAATTACTATCTATTGTATAGATAAATTATACCTCATTCACTTGAATTGATAATACAAAAGTTTATAATAAAAAACCTTTCTTTTATAACCATTAAGGTTTAAAAAATAGAAAATAGGAAGGGGGTTTTTAAAAAACGACCATTTTATTATTCTATAATTGTGAAGGAATTGTTTGAAAAATGAACAATTATGCTCGTATTTGTATTTAATATTTTAACATAAAAAATGTAGTCTATACTATATAAATCAGACTGAATTATAATAGGTAATTAGACTTATTAATGTCGGTTTGTAATATTTTAAAAAGGAATTGGTTCAATATGGAAATGCCGAAAATAAAGGCAAAAAGAAATACTTCATTTGAATATTTTAAGAAAGCTACTCTTTCAATCTTAATTTTTGCGGTAGTTTTGTTTAATTTTATGGGAACAAAATCTATGTCTAATGCAAAGACAAAAACACCCAAAAAGCCAACGTATACTTTATCAACTAAAACTAAAGTGCTAGATAAAAAGATGACGAAGTTTTCTACATATAATAGCAATACGAAAACATATTATATGCTTCGCTCGTATCTTGAGAAGCTTGAAAAAACCGGTGGCGGGAAATTAGTATTAAAAAAGGGAACATATATAGTCACGAATTCTTTATATGTACCATCCAATGTTACGATTCAGCTAGAAGATGGTGTGGAAATTGTAAAAGGAAATGAAACAGGAGTAGAGAATATGGATCCATCCCACTCCATTTTTCAATTTGTTCGACCATCTAAAGCTAATAAGAAGCATGTATATGGCAAGTTTAATGGAGAAAAAAATATTAAACTGATTGGCAAAGGCGATGCAACCATTGATTTAAACTATGATTTTCAATCATTAGGAATTGTTATGGGACATAACTCGAATATTACGATTGACCATATTCAATTTAAAAATATGTATGGTGGTCACTTTATCGAACTTGATGCTTCAAATCATGTTGTTATAAAGAATTCTACTTTTGTTTCATCTCAACATTGGGAAGGACATGATAAAGAAGGGATTAATTTAGATACACCAGATCTTACAACACAAGGATTTACTCATGATTGGAGTAAATATGATAAACAGGCAAATAATGATGTCTTAATCACGAATAACATATTCGATAGTTTGGATCGAGCTGTTGGAACACATAAATATTCTGAAGGTAGCCTACATAAAAAAGTTGTAATTCGTAATAACCAGATTCAAAATATGAGCTCAGATGCTATTCGAGTGATGAATTGGTCTAATCTTATTATTGAAAAAAATACTTTTACGGATATAGGAGATAAAAGCATTTCCGATGACAATACTCGCGGTATATTATTGAGTGGTGCTAGTAATCCAACTATTCAATTGAATACATTTATTGGAGTCCCCCGAGCTATGCAGTTTATGGTATGGATGAACAATGGACCAGGTAGTGCATACAAACCAATTTATAATAAATTAAGTGATACAAATAAAAAAGTATTAAAAAATAATGTATATATGAATGTTAATGAAGATTTTATAAGGATTAACAATAAAACCTTTGGTGATTATAGCTACCCAGAGAAGATTTATTTTCAGTAAGAAAAAAGCTACTTTGACCAAAGGAAAGCGAAAAGCTACAATGTAAGCAAGGATGAATTTCTCAATGGAGGCAGAGTCACTTGAATATACGAAATCAATTAATTGCTTATAAAGCATACAACGAACAAGAGGAAAAAGATCGTGCAGTCATGATTCGATATATAGATACTTTTCCGGATACATTAACAAGAAATAACGAATTTGCTCATTTTACTGCATCTGCTTGGATAGTTAACCACGATCATAGTAAAGTTTTAATGGCATACCATAATATTTATAAATCTTGGGCTTGGCTAGGAGGGCATGCAGATGGAGATCCTGATCTTTTGCACGTTGCTCTTAAAGAAACAGGAGAAGAAACAGGATTGAAGAATATCAAACCACTCTCTGAACAAATCTATTCTCTTGAAATTCTAGGTGTAGATGGCCATGTGAAAAAGGGAAAGCACGTCGCAACACATGTTCACCTAAATGTAACATATCTTATCGAAGCAGACGAAAATGAAATAACAAAAATCAAACCCGATGAAAACAGTGCCATTCAATGGATGTCGTTGGATGAAGCAGTAGAAAAATCGAGCGAACCTTATATGAAAATTATTTACCAAAAATTAAATGACAAATTAAAAGTCTTCGCAGCTATATAACAGTAAAGAATCACCCATTTTCCAGACCAATCGATCAACCAAATCAATTGGTCTTTTTGTGCTTCTGAAGGAGATTATATAGCTGGAAATATCAGCGGTTTCAAGGACGTAAATTGTTGTTAGGCCATTGATGAGAAAATCCCTCAATATAAAAGACGTAAATTGCTAAAAGGGCGAATACAATTTGATTTGGAGCGAATAAACGGGTAGAGGGAGCGAATAAATCTGTGGAGAGAGCGAATAAACGGTCACGAAGAGCGAATAATTATAGTTGCTGGACCTGATACGCGGCCCAGATGCTTGGTCCAATCTAGTAATCTTGCCGCGAACATATAAGAGTATTTACCGCTGCATAGAGCTACTCAAAAAGACGTAAATTGCTGAAAGGGCGAATACAATTTGATTTGGAGCGAATAAACGGGCAGAGAGAGCGAATAAACGGTCACGAAGAGCGAATAAAACAACAGAGAGAACGGATAAACGAAGCAAAATAGCGGATAAATAGGATCAGCTGAGTGGAAACATAAAATAGATTCTCGATTCAAATCATAGTTATAAGACTTCACAAAAATACCCCATCAGAATGTTTGATAAACTACACTCTGACGGGGTATTTGTTTATTTATTAGTCATCAACATTAGTATCGTTCACATAATTTTCTTGCTCCATTGATTCCCATGTACTGATAGGTAGGATGGATTCTTTTGGAATATCATTATATTCTATGTGCAACGTTGTTAATGTCTTGATTTTTGCAAGAGGGTTCATAGATGTTAGATAGTTAGCATTTAAATAAAGCGTTTTTAAATTCGGTAATGCTTCTAAACCATCAACTGAGAAAATACTATTATAGGATAAATATAAAGTTTCTAAGTTTTTATTTTCACTTAATGTTTGAATATCTTTGATCTTATTGTTAGTCAGATTTAATTCTTTTAAATTTTTTAAGCTAGCAAGTTCAGAAATACTTCTGATTCTATTGTTACTCAAATCGATATTTTCAAGATTGGTAGCATATTTGATTTCTTCATCGATGTAATCGATTTTATTGTCCCAAGCATTCAATTCTTTTAGATTTTTGAAATTGCCGATAACCAATATATCTTTTAAATTATTTCCAGCAACTTTTAACTCAGTTAAGTTTACTAGTTTTTCTAAAGAGTCGATAGAAGATATTTTATTAAAACTAATATCCAATTTCTTTAAATTTGTTAGGTTTGAGATAGGGAATAGACTATTGATGGCATTATTGGCAATAGACAATTCACTGATGTTTGTACAGAAAGCGAGTGGTTGGATGTTCACGTAATCCATCATGCCAAAATACTCTCTTTCATCCGTATCACCCTTCAAATCCAATGTACCTTTTAAATTTCTTAAATCAGCAACTTTAATATTTTGGGATAGATTTTTGCGGCCCATAAGGTCATTTAATGTATGAAGCAAATTTTTATCTTCAAAATAGACAATTGCTGTTTTTGCAACTTTACTTACATTTTTGGCAGATACCACTTTTCCGTATTTATATGTAATATTATCTTTTCTACCTGTGAATTTTGCACCTTTTTTATATTGATAACCATTATAAGAGCCTGTAAATTTCTTGCCACTTTTATATAGGTAACCTTTGTAAACGCCAGTATATTTCTTTCCGTTTTTATATAAGGTAGACTTAAAGACTTTGAACCCTTTCACTACTTTTCCAGTCTTAATAGAAATTAGCTTGCTATTTTTTACTTTATATATGCTTTTTGCAACTGCAGTTGTGGTATCCAATGTCGCCATAGCCGTAGCAGAACCCGCTGCGATTAATCCCGTCATCAGTGTAATACAAGTTGCTTTATAAAATTTATTTGCCAAACTTTTCAGCTCCTAATTGTTAATGTTTTTTGATTGTCAATAATATTTTATCACTTTTAAATAGCTTTCACTAATCAAGAAAAATACCGATTCTAATTTCTAATCATACTAAGAGAATTAAAAGAATATAGTATAAAAGCTAAGTAATAGTGGCAAATATAAAAAACATTAGTTGCCGTCCAAAATGAAAAACTTATATTTTGAGATTTTGTACTAGTAGAAATATCAGAATCCATAATGAAAGGGGAAGTACATGTCGGAATATCATCAACAATCATCCGTTGAAGTCATGGAGAAGCTGGATGTAACAGAAAAAGGATTAAATAATCAAGAAGTACAAATAAGACAAGAAGAATACGGTCCAAATGCGCTTGAGGAAGGAAAAAAGACAAGTACCATAGCAGTTTTCTTTGCACAGTTCAAAGATCTTTTAGTCATTATATTAATGATTGCGGCTATTATTTCTCTTCTTTTAGGAGAAGTCGAAAGTACGATTGTTATTATGATTGTTGTCATTTTAAATGCTGTTCTCGGTACAGTTCAGCATGTAAAGGCAGAACAGTCGTTAGATAATCTAAAAGCTTTGACATCACCAGTTGCGAAGGTTAAACGAAATAACAAAATTATGGAGATTCCTTCAGAAGAAATAGTTGTTGGCGATATTCTCTTATTAGAAGCGGGGGATTATGTTAGTGCAGATGGACGACTATTAGAATGTCACAATCTTCAAATAAACGAAAGCTCGTTAACTGGGGAATCACTAGCAGTTGAAAAAAATACTGATTTAATCAAGGATGATCAAGTAGCTACTGCAGATAAAAGTAATATGGTATTTACAGGAAGCTTTGTGACCAACGGGAGAGGCAAAGTCATTGTAACTGCTATTGGTATGGAAACAGAAATTGGGAAAATAGCCAATCTACTAGATACGGCAAAAGAGAAGAAAACGCCTTTACAAGTTAGCTTAGATCATTTTGGTGAAAATCTAGCTTTAGGAATCTCGATAATTTGCTTATTTATTTTCACGATTGATATGATAAGAGGCCGTGAAATAGTAGAATCCTTTATGTTTGCTGTTTCCCTTGCTGTTGCTGCAATACCGGAAGCATTAAGCTCAATAGTGACCATCGTGTTAGCTTTTGGAACCCAGAAAATGGCGAAAGAGAATGCGATTATTCGAAAGCTTTTTGCGGTTGAAAGTTTAGGAAGTGTATCGGTTATCTGTTCGGATAAGACAGGAACACTTACCCAAAACAAAATGGTTGTCCAACAAGTATTTGTCAATCAAAAAATCATTCCGCAAGATCAACTCAATACAGAACATGAAATGGAAAGAGATCTTCTACTGATGGCACAATTATGTAGTGATGCCATAACAGGTGAAAAGAAAGATATAGGTGACCCCACAGAAATCGCTCTTGTAAAATTAGGAAGGAATTATCAGCTCGATGAAGTAGCTGTTAGAGAAAAATATCCAAGATTAGCAGAGATTCCGTTTGATAGTGATCGGAAACTCATGAGTACATTAAATCGTGTCGATCAACAAAATGTCATGATTACAAAAGGTGCGCTAGACGTCATTTTATCTAGAATAGCTAAAGTCGAAACTTCAACAGGAATCAGTTTTCTAACAGAAGAATCTCGCAAAAAGATAGAGGAAGTAAACGAACAATTTTCAAAAAATGGCTTACGCGTATTAGCTATCACATACAAAAATACAAACAAACAATCAATCGATTTAAACGATGAAAATGACCTAATCTTTGTTGGCCTCATTGCCATGATGGATCCACCAAGAGAAGAGTCGAAAGAAGCTGTAGAAAGCTGTATTCAAGCGGGTATCAAGCCGGTAATGATTACAGGTGACCATAAAATAACAGCTACGGCTATTGCAAAACAAATAGGTATTTTAAAAGATTCATCAGAAGCGATAGAAGGGTATGAAATAGAAGATCTTACAGACGAACAACTTAAAGAAAAGGTGCAAGATGTGTCTGTATACGCCAGAGTGTCGCCAGAACATAAACTCAGAATTGTTAGAGCATGGCAAGATAATGGAAAAGTCGTAGCTATGACAGGTGACGGTGTTAACGACGCACCTGCATTAAAACAATCTGATATTGGGGTTGCCATGGGAATAACCGGAACAGAAGTAGCAAAAGATGCCTCATCAATGGTGTTAACAGATGATAATTTTTCTACCATTGTAAAATCGATTGCAAATGGAAGAAGTCTCTATGCGAATATAAAAAATGCCATCATGTTCTTATTATCTGGAAATGCTGGAGCTATTTTCGTCGTTTTATATGCTACTATTTTTGCATTGCCAGTTCCTTTTGCACCGGTACATCTTTTATTTATCAATCTATTGACAGATAGCTTGCCTGCTATTGCCATTGGATTAGAACCACATAACAAAAAAATCATGAAGGACAAGCCTAGAAATATTCATCAACCATTGCTCAATAAAAAATTTACGACTCAAATGATTCTAGAAGGTATATTAATCGCAATTTCTACTATTATAGCTTTCCAAATGGGGCTTTCAACCGGTGATAATGTAGTAGCCACTACGATGGCATTTGCAACATTATGCTTGTCCAGATTAATACACGGATTTAACTCAAGGTCCAAAGAATCTATCTTTTCGATTGGCGTATTCTCAAACAAATATACTTGGTATGCTTTTATAATAGGGACATTGAGTTTACATGCAGTATTATTCCTACCAGGACTTTCTAGTGTATTTGAAGTAGCAAAGTTAACTACCTATCAATTAGGATTTATCTATGTCCTTTCCTTTATGCCATTTTTGATAAATCAGTGGTTTAAGGTGCTGTATTTTAGAGGAAAATAATCTATAACATATACCATTTTTATGCGAGTATGAGAACGAGTAAATTCGTTCCCGTATTCGCTTTTTTCATATAAAGCTGTGGACATTTATTTTCCATAGGCGCGCTTCAATAGTTGAATCCAACTCCAACAACTAATTAGGCGTAACACTAATCTAAATGACATCATAACTATATAGGGATGAGAAGCTAAACACATAAGAATGGAAAGTTAACACCACGCCGATTCCTCTTAAGATGTTGTTACATAAGGAGTGGAAGATGTTCTTTCTGTGTGCTTCACTATATTATAGGAGGATGATGATGCCAAAACCAATTGAGTTTAAAGTTTTCTCAGAGGAAATACCGGAACCGATTCGTGCAGATGGGGCTGGTGCAACGGATCCCGGACCAAGAGATATACTGCGTGCATTGGAAAATCCTGATTTACTAGTGCCACCTAAAACGGATGCCGGGACAGTTCCTAATTTAGTGTTTTCATTTTCAGATACACATGACACTTAAGCACGGAGGATGGTCTAGACAGATTTCGAATAGAGAACTTCCTGTAGCTACTACACTTGCTGGCGTAAATATGAGATTAACTCCTGGCGGTGTTAGAGAACTACATTGGCATAAAGAAGTGGAATGGGGATTTGTTACAGTAGGTAAAGCAAGAATTACATCTGTTGATCAGAATGGTAAAAATTTTATAGCAGATGTAGGTGTTGGAGGAATATGGTATTTCCCTCCTGGGATTCCACACTCTATTCAAGGGTTGGAAGAGGGAACTGAATTTTTATTAGTATTTGATGCTGGAGACTTCTCGGATTTAGATACATTTACGATTTCAGATTGGTTTGCACATACACCAAAAGACGTTTTATCTGCTAATTTTGGTGCACCTTTAAGTGCTTTCGATTGTATTCCTAAGAAAGAAAAGTATATTTACCAAGGAAAAGTTCCTGGACCTATTGATAGTGTTGCGATTCCTGATCCATTCGGCACTAGGAATTTCACACATGATTTACTAGGTCAAGATCCCATTAAATCTCCAGGTGGTACTGTACGAATTGTGGATTCTACGAATTTTAAAGTATCGCACGAAATTTCAGCAGCATTAGTAGAAATCTTGCCAGGAAGTATGCGAGAATTACATTGGCATCCCAATAATGATGAGTTTCAATATATCCTTTCTGGTCAAGGAAGAATGACAGCGTATGCGGCTGATGGGACAGCTAGAACTTTTAATATCCGTGCTGGTGATGTGGGATATGTTCCATTTTGTTATGGTCACTATATCCAAAATACAGGAAAAGAAACTCTTTGGTATCTAGAAGTATTTAAAGCACCGAAATATGCCGATATTTCTCTTACTCAATGGATGGCACTTACTCCAAAACAAATTGTTAGCAGTAATTTAAATGTTGGGCCAGAACTGATGAATACATTACGAAAAGAAAAATGGCCAGTAGTAAGATTTCCGGGATACACCTACCAGGACTTCGAATAAATCATAAAAATAGCATCGCACAAAGATTATAAGTGCGGTGCTATTTTTAGATAATAATATACGTCTTATCTTTAAATCTGTTAATGCTTGTTTCGAACAACTGCCTCGTTGAACATCTTTCCTTGTAAATATGTTAGTTTTTTTGCCATTACTTCAGGAGAATCCTTGAAATCTTGCTGAATCCAATAGATAAAAAATCCAAGACTTCCATAAGTGGTGAAGTAGTTAAGTGCTGGAATCTCAATATCTGTTTTCTCTTCAAGTGTTAATTCGTTGGTTGAAATTTGGACTAAGCTTTCACAAAACTGATTTTGAGAACCTGGTAAGACTTCACCCTTTAAGATTAGAGAAAAAACAAACTGATTTTGATAGATAAATTCAAATATTGGGAGATGACGTTGTTCATCATTTGAAGAAAAACGTTCAAGGTTTTTAAAGGTTTTGCGAAAGTAATCAGTTAAGTCTTTTAAATAATCATCAAAAATAGAAGTTAACAATTCTTGTAGATCTTTATAATGCGAGTAAAATGTTACCCGATTGCAATGAGCGTATTGAGTTACTTCTGTAATAGAAATATCTTTCAAATCTTTTTCTTTTAATAATTGCAGTAGTGCTTTTTTTAAGTTTTTTTGTGTCCGAGCTGCACGACGATCTTCGTTATTTGTCATGGAATATCACCTATTTCATTGCTTGAATTTGAACAAATATTGAACTTATTATGGCACCTTTCTTTTTAATTGACAAATATATCATTTATCTGTTAATTTACAAATGTAGTATAAAATTATCGATTCAGAATCTCGATAACCAACATTGGAGGAATACATCATGGCTCGTTTAGAAGGAAAAGTTGCTATTATTACAGGTGCTGCTCAAGGAATGGGAGCTTCACATGCTCGTAAATTCATCGAAGAAGGCGCAAAAGTTGTATTAACAGACTTAAACGAAGAAAAAGGGAAAACGTTAGCTACTGAACTTGGTGAAAACGCTTTATTTGTTAAACAAAACGTAACAAGTGCTGAAGATTGGGCAACAGTATTAGCTGAGGCAGAAAAAGCATTTGGAGCAGTCAATGTTTTAGTCAATAATGCAGGTATTACAATGGCTAAATCGATTTTAGAAGTAACAGAAGCAGAGTATCGTCGCATTGTAGATATTAACCAAGTATCTGTTTTCTTAGGTATGAAAACAGTTATTCCTTCAATGCAAAAAGCTGGTGGTGGTTCAATCGTCAACATCTCATCTATGAATGGTATTGTTGCCGGTGCAATCGGATATACAGATACAAAATTTGCTGTACGTGGTATGACAAAAGCAGCTGCAATGGAATGCGCTCACTATGGCATCCGCGTAAACTCTGTACACCCAGGTGTCATAGCAACGCCAATGGTTGTTCAAGAGGATACAAAAGCTGCCGTAGAAGAATTTTCAAAACATATTCCACTTAAACGTGTAGCACAATCAGAAGAAGTTTCAAACTTAGTTCTTTACTTAGCATCTGATGAATCTAGCTACTCAACTGGTTCAGAATTCATCGTTGATGGCGGATTAACAGCAATGTAATGGTTCGTTTCGAAAGAGTACATTCCTTTGGGGTTGTACTCTTTTTATTTGCAATATTTTAGTAGTCATTTGCAATACTTAATTGCTCTTCTGATCAATTTATCCGCTCCTGATGCCATTTAATTAGCTCTTGGAAAGAAATAATCCGCTCCAAATAAAAAAGTATCCGCTCTTACAACAACTTAAGTCCTGCAAAAGCCCAGCAAACACAATCATCTCTGTGCTGATTGCCCTTCATACTAAAGAAAATACCCAATTAAAATAAAAAAATAATTTTTTCTGTTGACACTATACCTATAGGGGTATATTATTAGTCATGTAATACGAAGCCAGCGACATGAAGAAAGGAGTGTGTGAAATGACATATGATAGCAAGGTTGTAAATCGTATTAAACGAATGGAAGGCCAATTAAGAGGAATTCTACGTATGATTGACGAAGAAAAAGATTGCAAAGAAGTCGTTACACAACTTTCTGCTGTACGTTCTGGCGTAGATCGAACGATTGGCGTAATTGTAAGTGAAAATTTAGTTACATGCGTACAAAATTCGGAAGGTGATCCGGCTGTAGTGAATAACTCTATTCAAGAAGCAGTGAACCTTCTCGTAAAGAGTCGATGATAACGAAGTTTTTATTTTCATTTTTATATACCTATGCGGGTATATGTATTATAATGAAAACGAGAACTTAAGATAAAGTTAGGGGAGGGAACATGATGGAAGTAGCTGTGATTATTATCTTGGTAATAGCATTTATCGCATGGCGAATGATGCCAACGAAAGGTGTTAAATCCATTTCTACAGAGCAGTTAAAATCGATACTTAATGATAAAGATAAAGTTTTTATCGATGTTCGCACACCTGGCGAGTATAAAGGACGAAATATTCGCCAGTTTAAGAATATACCACTTGGATCTGACCTTTCGAAATTACCGAATAATAAGGAAATTGTAGTAATTTGCCAAAGTGGAATGCGCAGTAGTCAAGCATGTAAACAATTGAAAAAATTAGGCTATGAAAAAATAACGAATGTCCGTGGTGGCATGAGTGCATGGAGAGGGTAAATAACATGAAAGAAATATCTGTTCAAGAAGTACAAAAACGCTTAGAAAACGGCGAAGCATTAAACTTAATTGATGTTAGAGAAGTAGCAGAAGTAAAAGCTGGCCATATTCCAGGAATCGTCAATATTCCATTAGGATTATTGGAAGCAAAACTACCAGATTTAGATAAACACAAACCATATATCATGGTATGTCGTTCAGGTGGTAGAAGTGGTCAAGCAACAGCATTCCTAGACTCTCTAGGATATGATGTAACCAATATGGTTGGCGGAATGTTATCTTGGGAAGGTAATGTTGAATAATTTTATGAAATATTTTATACCCTACAAGGTATAAGGAGGAATATTAACTTTGGTTAAAGCAGATGTACAATTAGATGCTAAAGGATTGTCATGCCCAATGCCAATCGTCAAAACAAAAAAAGCGATGAGTAATTTGGTAGATGGACAAATTTTAGAAATTCAATCAACAGATAAAGGCTCAAAAGCAGATTTACCTGCATGGTCAGAATCTGTTGGTCACCAATATATTGGTGTAACAGAAGAAGATGGCGTGTTATTTCACTATATCCGAAAATGTTCAAATGATACAGTAGTTGAAAAAACATACGAGCCAACGATCTCCATTGAACAAATTGAAGAACGCGCAAAAAATGGCGGTCTTATTTTAGATGTTCGTGAAGAAGCTGAATATGCATTTGGTCATATAAATGGTGCAAAATCAATTCCAATGGGCGATTTAGATGAACATTTGGATGAATTAGATAAAGACCAAGAAATCTATGTCGTTTGCCGAACAGGAAAACGTAGTGATTTAGCAGCTCAAAAACTAGCCAAAGCTGGATTTACAAAAGTATATAATGTCTTACCAGGTATGACAAACTGGCAAGGCGATTTAACAAAAACAATATAATTTAGGGGGAACTTAAATGTCAAACAAAGTAGCAATTATCGCAAGTAACGGTGGTCTTTTCGACGCATACAAAGTATTCAATATCGCAACTGCAGCAGCAGCTTCAGATAAAGAAGTAGAGATTTTCTTCACTTTTGAAGGACTTAATCTTATCCACAAACAAGCAATGCAAGCATTATCAATGCCTGAAGGAAAAGAATTTATGGCAGAAGGATTTGCAAAAGCAAATGTACCAAGTATTCCAGAATTAGTGGAAATGGCTCAAGAACTAGGTGTTAAATTTATCGCTTGTCAAATGACTATGGATATCATGGGACTTACTAAAGAAGACTTCATCGATGGAATTGATGTTGGTGGCGCAGTAACATTCCTTGAATATGCAAAAGATGCTTCACCTACATTAACTTTTTAATTTTGACAATACTAATGGGAGAGCAAATAAGCTCTCCCAATTAAAAAGATGAAAATATACCTACGGGGGTAATTTGAATGACTATAGAAAAATGGCCAGCAAGCAAAATAGCTCGCAAAGTAATTGAAAATCAAAAATTATTTATATTAGATGTACGTAATCATGATGCTTTTGAAGACTGGAAAATTGAAGGTCATCAATTTGAATATTTGAACATTCCTTATTTTGAATTACTAGACGGCATTGAAGAAATCTTACCGAAGATTCCTACTGATCAAGACGTTTTAGTTGTATGTGCAAAAGAAGGTTCTTCAAAAATGGTAGCAGAAATGCTTTCTGATGCAGGCCGTGATGTTGCATATCTAGAAGGCGGTATGAAATCTTGGAGTATGCATTTAGAACCAATTAAAGTTGGAGATTTAACTGATGGTGGTGAAATCTATCAATTCGTTCGTCTTGGAAAAGGCTGCTTATCTTATATGGTGATTTCTGGAGACGAAGCTGCAGTTATTGATGCAGTACGTTTCAAAGATGTATTCCTTGAATTTGCAAAAGAAAAAAATGTAACAATCAAACATGTCTTTGATACACATTTACATGCAGATCATATTTCTGGTGGACGTCAAATTGCTGCTGCAACAGGTGCAAGCTATTATCTTTCACCAAAAGATGCAGAAGAAGCAGTATTTGACTATACAGCACTTGAAGATGGCCTAACTGTACAAGTGGGAACATCAAAAATAGAAGTAGGCGCACTTTATTCACCAGGTCATACAATTGGCTCAACATCATTTGTGATCGATAACAAATATTTACTAACAGGTGATATCTTATTTATCGATTCAATTGGTCGCCCTGACTTAGCTGGACTTGCAGAGGATTGGGTAGGCGATCTTCGCGAAACTTTGTATCGTCGTTACAGAGAATTAGCAGAAGATTTAATCGTGTTACCAGCTCACTTTATGATTATTGATGAATTAAACGAAGATGGTACAGTAGCTAAACGCTTAGGTGACCTATTCGCAGAAAATCATGGTCTAAATATTAAAGATGAAGCTGAATTCCGTTCAGTTGTAACAGAAAATCTACCACCACAACCAAATGCATATCAACAAATTCGTCAAGTGAATATGGGTAAAATAACACCTGACCAAGATGAACAAACAGAAATGGAAATCGGTCCAAACCGTTGTGCAGTTCGATAAAACTGCAGTAATAATTTGTGAAAAGATTGACGAGGAGAATAATAATGAATTCAAATAAAGTAGTAGATGCAAAAGGATTATCATGTCCTATGCCGATCGTACGTACTAAAAAAGCTATGGATACACTAAATACAGGTGAAGTCCTAGAAGTAAATGTAACAGATAAAGGTGCACTAGCAGATTTTCCAGCTTGGGCAAAAGCAGGTGGTCACACTGTTTTAGAACATACTGAAAATGATGGTGTCATCACGTTCTTTATTCAAAAAGGTTAATAAAGGAGGCGAGTTTTCAATTGAGAACTCGCCACTTTTTACAGAAAGAAGGAAATGAAGTGGATATTATGTATATCCTAGTTTTATTTGCAATTGGTCTAACTGGTTCATTTGTTTCGGGGATGTTAGGAATTGGTGGAGCCATCGTAAAATATCCACTCTTATTATATGTTCCACCACTATTTGGTTTTACGGCTTTTACAGCACATGAAGTGTCTGGCATTAGCGCTTTAGATGTATTTTTTGTATCGATTGCTGGTGTTCTTGCTTTTAAAAATGGTGGCTACTTAAATAAGAAACTTATTGCCATTATGGGGACGGCGGTTTTATTTGGTACATTAATCGGTAGCTTTGGGTCCGATCATTTATCTGAAGCAACAGTTAATATAGTGTATGGTGTACTTGCGCTTCTTGCGGCGATTATGATGCTCATTCCGAAGAAACAAATCGATGATATCCCACTTGATCAAGTAAAATTTAATGCGCCATTAGCAGCGATTTTAGCATTTTTTGTTGGAATCGGGTCAGGAATAGTTGGAGCCGGTGGTGGCTTCTTGTTAATACCAATCATGCTTCTCATTTTACGTATTCCAACAAGAATGACAATT
Source organism: Rummeliibacillus sp. POC4 (assembly GCF_003576525.1). Classification (GTDB taxonomy): domain Bacteria; phylum Bacillota; class Bacilli; order Bacillales_A; family Planococcaceae; genus Rummeliibacillus. The sequence continues at coordinate 39,318 of NZ_QWUA01000019.1, forward strand.
GCATCTAGTTTAGCTGTAACATTTATCTCATCGATTGCAGGTTCTTTCGGAAAAATTGTAACTGGACAAATCGATTATCTCCCAGCAGTTATTGTCATTATTGCTGGACTAATCGCAGCTCCGATTGGTGCAAAAGTGAGTAAGAAAATGAATACTAAACTGTTGCAACTCTTTTTAGCTGTTCTAATCTTAGTTACAGCTATTAAAATTTGGGCGGATATATTATAGATAGAATGACAAGCTGAGAGTCAAAGAAAAAAGATATTCAAAAAATAATCCTGTTTTAGTGGACAAATGAAAGAAAATTATATATAATTAATACAATAGTTAATTGAACTAATCGGAAACAAAGCATTCACCTTCAAAAATGATTGTGTTTGTAACGATCATTTTAAAAGGTGATTTTTTTATCTCTATTAGAAAATGAATTAATTAAATTTATTATTGGAGGTCATTTAAATGACACAAGGTACAGTAAAATGGTTTAACTCAGAAAAAGGTTTCGGCTTTATCGCTGTTGAAGGCGGAGACGATGTATTCGTACACTTCTCAGCAATCCAAGGCGAAGGCTTCAAAACATTAGAAGAAGGTCAAAAAGTTGAATTCGGTATCGAAGAAGGCAACCGTGGACCACAAGCTACTAATGTAACTAAACTTTAATCTTTAGTAGATTAATATTACATTAAATATAAAAGGCATCCTTTATAGGGTGCCTTTTTTTCGTGCGCGGGAAATTTACGACATTATTGCTGCGTGTTCACGATTAAAGTGAATAGTTCTGGATTAGTATCTAATTTGGATAATTGTTTTTGAATATAATAAGTAATACCAGGAGGATGTAGTTTGAGTAGAGGATATGCAAACCATGCTCGATCAGTGTGCTTATTAAGTCCTTGCATTAGCAGTACTTACATCTTCGTCTAAAAAGTCAGAGGTGAATAATAATCATGATCAATATTCATGGAATCGTCAAGGCTCCTTTGAATGAGATTGATCAAATCATCCAAAATGCGATTCATCTGAACGTTATGCCAGGTGTTGTTGTTTCAATCGCTACAAAAGGAATAACTTTGAAAGAGCAAGCCTATGGATATGCCTACAGATATTTGGATGATCAGTTTACAGAAGCAGAAAATCCAATATATATGAGGAAGGATACCATTTTTGATATTGCATCAATCACCAAAATCTTCACATCTATTGCAGTTATGCAATTATTTGAAGAAGGTACATTATCGATAGAAGACGCTGTTGTAACGTATATCCCTGAGTTTGCAGAAAATAATAAAGAGAAAATTACAATTCGTCAACTACTGACACATACGTCTGGATTTGAATCTGGAATCCCACTATATAAAATGGGGAAAACAAGAGAAGAACGAATAGCAATCGTTTTAAAGCATGGTCTTGTCAATCTTCCAGGTACAAATTATAAGTATAGTGATTTAAATATGATTACATTAGGCGTTCTTGTTGAGAGACTAACAGGACAAAGATTAGATGAATATATAAAGCAAAATATAACAGAGCCATTAGGTATGAAGGACACAATGTTTAATCCACCAGCTTCTTTAAAATATAGAATTGCAGCTACAGAATCCCAACCTTGGACTGGCAGAAATCTAGTATGGGGACAAGTTCATGATGAAAATGCATGGTCTATGGATGGAGTTGCGGGCCATGCAGGTTTGTTTTCTACAGCGCATGATTTAACAATCTTAGGACAGATATTTTTAAACAGAGGTAAATATGGTCAAACACAAATATTAAAGCCATCTACAATTGCCTTAATGGAACAAAATATGATTCAAGCAATCCCGGATACTGAGCATGGACTTGGATTTGAATTGAACCAAGGCTGGTATATGGATGCACTAAGTAATGTAAATACAATGGGGCATACAGGCTTTACTGGAACGTCTTTAGTAATTAGCCCTAAAAACAACACTATCGTCATTTTACTTACCAATCGCGTACATCCAACGCGTCAAACAACTTCGATCAATCAAACAAGGAGACTTGTAGCAAGAAAGGCAGCTGATGCTATTCCTGTCGCTATTCCAGGACATCAAAAAGCGTGGTTTGCCGGATTTGGAGACAACAAAAAATCAATCCTACAAGCGAAAGTAAACATACAAAAACCTTCCATTCTTACATTTCAAACTTGGTATCAAATTCAAAAAAATAAGGATTTCGGCAAAGTCGAAAGTTCTCAAGACGGCATTCTTTGGCGAGAGCTCGACACATTTACAGGTATTAGTAATCGATGGCAAAAACAATCGACATCTTTACCAATAGGAACGAAATTTATCCGTTTTCAATATTCTACAGACGACTCTGTCAATGGCAGAGGATGGTATGTTTTACAACCAAAAGTAAAAACAGGTAACAAAGAAATCCTGCCACAGTTTACTAGTAATGATTGGATACAAAGAGATTGGTGATAGAAGTAGGAGTGGGTTTAAAATAGCTCACTTCTATTTTTTATTTTGATTGAAAAATTTTTTGGATTAATGAAACATAATAAGACTAGTGCTTCTCTGATTTTTTTACTGAAAAACCCTCATGTATATCAATCGTTACATAGGAAAAACTGAAGTAGATAATAAAGAAGGGAGTGTTACTATTTGAAGGATGGTAAGTTACCACATCAACAGTTAACAACAAAAGATAATGGATTGACATCGATGCAAGAAGTCACTTATCGAAAAGAATTCAAACGAGCAGATAGTGCAACAGAACAAAACAAAAAATTGAAAAAGTAAAATACAAATAAAAGGATCTTGAATGTGCTTTTTCAAGATCCTTTTTTGAATTAGATTTTCTATTTCATGTTTATAACCTACCAATTTTATACGAGAAATGATGAATTTCTTAAATATTGCTACATGAACGCAATCTTCATATTAAAATAAGCAATAGCAACTAGAGAGAAGGATTTTTATGTGGATTGTTACAGCAGTTTTGACGATGTTCTGTTTTGGCATCAATAATCTTATTTTTAAAGCAACATCAGGTAAAATGATGTCGAAAGTACATATGCAGTTTTTCTTCTACCTGATCGCATTTTTGTTAATGGTAGGGTATGGAAGTATAAAAGGATTTGCTCCTTTTAATTTATTAACAATAGTACTTGGAGCAGTAATTGGTATATTAAATGCGAACGGGAATATTCAAATGACAAAGGCTTTTGAAAATGGGCCAGGAAGTTTAACATCACCTATTATTAGTACATATACAGTTATTCCAATTTTAAGTGCAGCATTGATTTTTCATGAGCATATTTCACTCATTCAATGGATTGGTATTATAGTGATGCTTGGTTCAGCAGCAGTTATTCAATATAGTCCAGGTAGCACAACAGACAATATCAACTATATGCCTTGGATGTATCGGATTTTACTATCTATTTTATGCTTTGGCGTTCTAGGTATTTTGATGAAAACTTCATCACACTTACAAATTGATTCCATTAATACATTATTTTGTATGTATGGTGGTGGGACTGTCTATTTAATCATCCAAAGCTTGGTGACAAAGGAAAAATGGCGTCGCTCTGAAGTGAAAATTGGAGCAGTGATTGGGTGCTTCAGTGTAGTAGGCTATAGCAGCTACTTTTTCTCATTAGATACTGGTATCGCAAGCATTGTATTCCCAATCGTCAGTCTAAGTTGTTTAGTTGTCGTATTAGGAAGTGTTTTACTGTATAAAGAAAAAATGAAACTCTATCAAATTATCGGTGTTTTAACGGCAATTGGTGGAATTGTTTTGACAAAGATTTAGTGACTATAAAGGTGCTATCCTTATTTGAGAATAAGGAGCACCTTTTTTTTTTTTTTTAATAGCCCTCTTAAATTACAGAATTTTTAAATTACTATATAATTATGTGATGAATATAAAAGAGAGGGTGAATATAAATGTTAAATCGTGTGATAGATCAATTTAGATTAAACGTACTGTCAATTGACAATGTTGAAGATTCTCATAGTTCAACTGTCTATAAATGTAATTTGTTAAATGGTGAAACGGTCTATATCAAAATTCCTTATACAAAATTGAAGTTTCAACGTGAGTTAGAAGCATATCAAATTTTAGAAGGGAAGGTTGCTATTCCGAAAATGCTTGATTATTGGGATGGTGATGAGGATTGTATAGGAGCATTTTTATTATCAAGATTACCGGGAATACCGTTAACACCTCAAGTCTCTTCAAAATTAGCTTTCCAAGTGGGTGTCCTTCATGGCTCAATACATAACATTAACCCAAATGATCAAAATATAGAATGGATACAAAATGAATTTTCCAGTTGGTCGAATTTCGTAGAGCGCCAATTTTATAGTTTCGCAGAGGATGTAAAGAAAGTACTGGATGAAAGTTTATACAATCAGGTTATCCAAAAATTTGAGAATATGAAGAAACAGTTAGCACCACCTGATGGACCTAGTTTTATACATATGGATTTTCGTCCAGCAAATATTATTGTTGATGGAGATCAAGTTTCAGGCGTAATCGATTTTGAAAGTGTACGATTTGGTTCAACAGAAATAGATTTCACCAAGATAAATCGAGACTTTTTACGCTTTGACCAAACATTATACAATGCATATAAAGAAGGCTATAACAGTATTCGACCATTGATCAATTTAGAAGAAACATTGCCCTTTTATCAGTTTACAGATGCCTTTAATAGTGTTGGTTGGTGTAAAAGACGTGGTATAAAAGAACATAGAATGTTTTTGGAAGAGAATTTAACTATTTTAAAACGTTTGTGTCTATAAAAGATAAACAGTTTGATTGAATTTTATGGAAATCAAGCTGTATTTTTATTATGGATCGATTTAAAAGGTACATATAAATATAGTGTTAGGACTTAAATTTATTTTTTCGCGGGACAGAAGTAGAATATCGCGGGAGAGTAGCAAAAAATCGCGGGAGTTTAATAGAAAACCGCGGGAGAACAGCCCAAAACCGCGGGAGAACAGCCCAAAACCGCGGGAGAGCACCAAATATAAAGCAAGACTAAAAAATGTATCACCTTAATAGCTGTGAAATGATATGGATATGTAAAGAATTAATGCAAATACTTATTGATAAAGTTTTTGTTTATAATGAAGCACCTACTGATGCAAGATTTTCTAAATAATACCTAAACCAGCATTACTAAAGTTTTTCCTTTATACTGTTTAATAAGAATATGTAACAAGCGAGGAGAAAATATGCAAGAACATCAAAGTTATATGTTGCTACCATCTTCTTTTTATAAAGTTGTACCATTAAATCCAGTGAAGAATCCTTCTTTTTTAGTTGTAAATGAACAATTGGCAGAAGAACTGGGGATTGATGTCAGTATTTTAAAGAGTGAGCGAGCATTGCAAATTTTTGCGGGGAATGAGATGCCGGAATCTGCAGCGCAAATAGCACAAAGCTATGCAGGTCACCAATTTGGACAATTTACAATGCTTGGCGATGGACGAGCTATATTAATTGGTGAAGAAGGAACAAAGTTAGGTTTAAGAGATTTTCAATTAAAAGGATCAGGGAGAACGCCTTATTCACGTGGTGGGGATGGACGCGCTGCAGTAGGGCCAATGTTAAGAGAATATATCATTAGTGAAGCTCTACATGGACTTCATATTCCAACGACGAGAAGTTTAGCTGTTGTTAAAACAGGTGAACCTGTATATCGAGAGCGAGTGTTAGATGGTGCCATTTTAACAAGAGTAGCATCTAGTCATTTACGCGTAGGTACATTCCAATTTGCACGTCATTTCTGTGATCATGAAGACTTACAAGCCCTTGCTGATTATGCGATTCAACGCCATGATTCTATACTTGCATCTCACGATAATCCATATGCTGATTTTTTCAGTAATGTACTTCATCGACAAGCGAAGTTGATAGCTAGCTGGCAGCAAATCGGCTTTATTCATGGTGTCATGAATACCGATAATATGACCATTAGTGGCGAAGCAATTGATTTTGGACCTTGTGCATTTATGGATACCTTTGACCCAGCAACTGTGTTTAGCTCCATTGATACAACGGGACGCTATGCATACGAAAACCAACCGAAAATCGGTAGCTGGAATTTAGCACGCTTAGCGGAAACCTTATTACCACTTGTGCATGAGGATGAGGAGCAAGCTTTAACTATCATGCAAGAAAAACTTGATGAATATCCAAAAGTATTTCAACACTATTGGCTTGAGGGTATGCGTAAAAAATTAGGTTTACAAGTAGCAATGGAAGAAGATGCCTCATTAATAGATGAACTATTAACAATGATGTATCAACAACAAGCTGATTTTACGAATACATTCCGTAGCCTAAGTACGGATGAAGCACAAGACATTTTCGAAACAGAAGATTTTAAAACGTGGCAAAAGAAATGGTATCTTCGCTTACAAAAAGAAAATACATCATTAGAAATGGCAAGGTATTCGATGCGCAACATAAACCCAGCGATTATTGCAAGAAATCATTATGTAGAAGAAGCACTCAAATTTGCAGATCAGGGTGATCTTTCATATGTCGAAACATTAGTCGATGCTTTACGTTCACCCTTTACAGTAAAAAAAGAACATCAACATTTACAAAACCCTCCAAAAGAAAACGGACCGTTTATTACGTATTGTGGTACTTAAGAACTGTTCAGTTTGAATCTGAGAAAAATACGAAAAACCAGACTCTGGCCTTCAAGCTAAAGTCTGGTTTTTCTTATCTTCACTTTAATGTGATTCAGCAATAAAGTGATTTTGAGTATGACATCAAAAATTAATAATTTTATTATATGAAATGAATATGTTACATAAATGTAATGACAATATAATTAATTCATAAAAATGTATATATATTCATTATAATAATGCAAATTTGTATAATTATTAGTGCCGTTTTGAATGAAAATATAAATATTCAGTTGTGGTGTTAAATAACAATTTTTGGATATTAGTCAACTGCTTATCTATGATGATATGATATTTTTATAGTAGAGATGAAACATTTTTGGAAGGAGAATCATTTTTTTGAAACACTATTTAATACGTGCAGGTATGTCACCATTTGACAACTTTACGCCTGCATATGAAATTGTTAATAATTCAATTGGTAGTAATGTTGGAAACCTTGTCTATGCGTATAGCATATTCCGAACACTTACTATGGATGATGTAAAATTGACTCCCGATTATTATAAAATTGAACCCAAAAAAGCAGACTATATAAATGATACATATGATGGTTATATAATTCCACTAGCAGATGCATTTCGTCCTAAATTTGCATCGAAGCTGGCCAAATATACAGAATTGATCAATCGGTTGAATATACCTGTGTATGTAATTGGAGTTGGCTTAAGTGCGGATTTTGAACCAAACTTAGATGAAGCCTATCCATTTGATGAGGAAGTAAAAGCATTTGTTAAGGCTGTTTTAAAAAAATCAAGCATAATAGGGGTGAGGGGTGATATTACCTCACGCTATTTAACGAAATTAGGATTTAAAGAAGGCGTAGATCATATTGCAATTGGTTGCCCATCAATGTATGGGTTTGGGAGAGATTTGAAAGTTCGAGAAACGACCATTACAGAACAATCCCTTGTAACAATTAATAATTCGCCTAAATCACCAGATAATGTTTTGGATTTTATTGAACGAAGTGTAAAGGTTTTTAACAATCATTACTATATCCCACAATGGCTTCGTGAGTTACGTATGATATACCTTGGGGGACCAAACTTATCTAAAAAGCGTAATTTCCCCGCCAATATAGAACATTCATTCTATCAAGAGAATCGTGTGCGCTATTTTACAAACGTACCAACTTGGCTCGACTTTATTGGGAAGGCCGATCTAAGTTTTGGTGCTCGTTTACATGGGAATATTGCTGCGATACTTGCGGGTACACCAAGTATAATTATTCCAAAAGATGGTAGGATGCGAGAGCTAGTAGAATATCACAATTTGAATTGTGTATGGCCACAACAAATTAATGAACAGACTCAAATTTTAGATATAGTAGAACAAAGTGATTTTCAAAAAGTTGCAAAATCAGCACCTGCCAATTTTGACCGCTATATTCAATTTCTTGAGCAGAACGGATTGGATCATATTTACAAAGAAAATCCCAATCCTACAGGCACTTCATTCGATCAAAAAATTCAAAGTATCGATTTTCTGCCATCGGTTAAATCATTCACCAAGTGTACACATGGGGAAATGATCGATAGATGGCTTCAAATAGTAGAAGAAGAAAACAAGCTTGAAAAGACGAAATCTAAAGTAATTCAAGAAGAATTACAGAATAAGATAATACAACTTAACAAAAAAATTAAACATCAAGAAGGAACATTAAATCGAAAATCTGTCAAACTGGCATTAAAGACTGCAAATATCTTTTCAAAAAAGTAAGCTCACAAAGCAGATTAATAATATCTTTCTATCAGACATCTAAAAGAAGTGTTTAATTGAAGTCTTCTGGGATACACGTGCAAAAAAACTCTTAAAAAAAGCCGTGCATTTGCACAGCTTCTTTAAGAGTTAATCATTTATGAAATGGCAACTTACACAGGTGCTTTGCTTAAATGGAAGTTGGAAATCACTATACAGATTGAACTTCATATCGGAAGACAACATGACTAAACAACGGTTGAATCTACTTCAGTTGAATTTTCTTCAATAGTCTTTTTTCCATACGCTGTTTTTTCGACTTTCTAAAGTAAAGCAGTTCATATACACATGGAATCACAATAAGGGTAAGTAGGGTAGCCATAGCTAACCCGCCGATTACTACAATTGCGAGGCTTTGTGAGACTAAACTTCCTGCTTCAGCTTTCTTCAATAACAGTGGAAGCATCGCACAAATGGTTGCCACTGCGGTCATAAAGATAGGTCGCATCCTTGTAGCTGTTGCTTCGATTAGTGCATCACGAATAATCATCGTGCGTTCATTTTGTCTGACACGGTCTAATAGTACAATGGCATTGGTCACTACGATGCCTATCAGCATTAATGCACCTAAAAGAGCAGTTATATCAACTGGTATTCTGCTGATTAAAATACCTAAAATGGCACCAATTGCAGCAAGTGGGAGAGAGCACAGAATGGCAATTGGAGTTTTAATCGATTTAAATGTAATAATCATGATCAAAAATACAATGCCAATTGATGCTAGCATAATAAGAAATAAATCGGCAAAATCACTTGCTTGATCACTACTCGCTCCACCGACTAGAACTTTTATATTCTCGGGGATATCTATACCTTTTTTCTCATTATTATCACCGAAAATCACTATATTAATATCTTTTGCTATATTAGATAGTTTTGCAGGATCTACTGTTGCTGTAACGCGAAGGTATGGTTTTCCATCTTTATGGAATTGAGTCGTTGAAAGTTCTTCGCTTTGTAATGTCGCGATGGAAGACACTGGTACTTGACCTGCACTTGTGATAACTTTTATATTTTTTAAATCTTTATCTGTTTTAGTGTCTAGGAAAGGTTCTAGAAAGACTGTTTTTTGTTTGTCGTTTACATTAATCGTGCCAATTGGTGTTTTATTTAATAGGACACCTAACTGTTGAGCAATTTGTTCAGTGTTTCCTTTTGCAGGATCCACAGTAAAGGAATAAACGGTTTTCTTTTGTTCTTGATTTGTGATTACTTTATCGACACCCTTGACATTTTGTACTTTTTCTTTAATATTGGTAGCTACATTTTCAAGCTCTTCTAAATTATCACCAACAACATCAATAGTAATATTTGTACTCGCTCCACCCATCATAAAGGAGGATGCCGTAACTTCTAAAGTGGCATCTGGATATTGTTCTTTTTCCTTTTCTAACTCTTTGACTATTAGGTCTGTATCCTTTTTATTGTCCAACAGAATACTATAGAATGCTTGTGACGAAGATCCTACTACACCATATTGTGCATCTTCTGCAGATGAGCCAACCTGTGTAAAAACTTGGTTGACCTTATCCATTTTTTGAATAGAAGATTCAAGTTCAATAGACTTTTCTTTTACTGTTTCAAATGGCGTGTCATCTGGATAAGTTAGTGTTGCTGTAACGTAATCTGCAGAAGAATTATCAACTGCACCTTTTGGAATGATAAAGTAAGCGCCAATTGAACCGATAAAACAGAACAATGAGATTGAGAAGATTATCCATTTGTGGTTTAGGGACCAATTCACGATTTTTGGAAAACGAACAGCTGGTTTATGTTTCGGTAGTTTTGTATTTTTTAATAATCCGGTGCTCATTAATGGGACAACTGTCAATGCTACGAGCAAAGAAGCGAGCAAGGAATAGGTAACTGTTAACGCGAAAGGTAAAAGGAATGCTTGTAAGCCTCCACTCAATAGACTCATAGGTAGAAAAACAGCTACAGTTGTTAAGGTAGAAGCAGTAATGGCAACGCCTACTTGCTTTGTTGCATCGATTACCATACGGATCGAGAATTTCTCTGTTTGCATTTTACGGAAAATATTCTCAATCACAACAATACTATCATCCACTAATCGCCCAACTGCAACAGCGACACCACCTAGCGTTAGAATATTCAATGTAACGCCAGACCTTGATAGTAGGAAGAGGGTAAGGCAAAGTGACAATGGAATCGATACAATCGTGATAAAAGTAGTTCGGATATTGCGTAAAAAGAGCATAATGACAATGGTTGCAAACAGTGCCCCTATGAGTACTTCTTTAATCATCGTATGAACGGAGTTTTGTACCAAATCAGCTGAGGAAACATAAATCACAGATTCCTGCTGATCAAATTCTTTATTGATTTCTTTGGTTACTTCTTCAACTTCTTTACTTATTGCCACTGCATTGGATTGACTGTCTTTTGTAATGTTAATATTTAAACTGTCTTTTCCATTAAAGCGACTGATGAAATTTGTATCTGTAGATTCTTTAATAGTTGCGATATCGCCAAGTGTAACATTAGGTGCTACAGTTAACTCTTTAAGTTTTGCAATACTTGATACGTCACCTATAACTTTGATATTACTTGTTTTACCATCAATATTCTTTTCACCAACAGCTACTGCCGTATTTTGTCCTTGAAGAATCCCCATAACTGATTGAAGTGTAATTTGGTTTTGACCCATTTTTTTCTCATCTAAATGGACTGAAATACTGGAATTCGTAATCCCGTATACATCTACACTAGAAACCCCTTTAATCTCTTGATAGCGTGATTGAAGTTCCTCTCGTGCAAACTCTTTGTTTTGATCCGTCAAACCATCTTTAAAGGTGACAGCAATGTTAACAATTGGAATCATTGAAGTATTCAGTTGAGAGATGATTGGTTTTGAGATATTAGTAGGTAAAGTCACATTACTAATTGCCTCTTCTACATCTTGTTTCGCTTGTTTCATATCATAATCTGATTCGAAGTTTAAATCTATTTTTGAAAATCCATCTCCAGTCGTTGAATAGACGGATGTTTTTCCATTTAACCCTTTTACTGCCCGTTCAATGGGAATGGTAACTTCAGATTCCATTGTTTTAGAATCCGTTCCTTGCCCCATCGAAATGATGGTAACTTGCGGATTATCCGCAGATGGTAAAAATTCCATAGGTAGCCTAAAATAACTGACAGCACCGAGTACTAATATGAGAACTGTCAAAAAGGCAATGGCAGGCTTGTTACCAAAAGCCCATTTAGTAATATTCGACATAATAAACCTCCTCTTAAAAACAGATTAAACACAAATTAAAATATACGATGAATGTAGAGCGAAATATCACACTTTTTCGAAAAAATACATACTTTTTAATGATGCACCATAACATTGCCCCCTTTTTCCATGTCCTCTTTAGTAATTGTAAGAAATATTAAAAAAATCCATATCGGCCCTGACGTGTATTTTTTCTAAGACCTGGGACTTAGATGCAAAAGAGAGATAAAAATAGTGGGGGATGATTGGAGATTAAATAATTCTTTATATATACAAACCCTCTAACGATAAATAGTTATTATTTACTTGTATTAATGAAAAATATTGAATATAATAGGACATTTTATTGATGTTAATTAGAATATATGGTATATTTTCAAATGGTTCAATTTTAGTCTTTTTGTAATATGGGAAAATGATTTTTTTAGGAATAAATAACCATTTAAGATAATTATTTTATTACTTGAGGTTGCTAATTGGATTCACATTAGTTGAAGGAGATGTAAGGACTTACTATGAAATTTTTCAAAAAGCTGTCACTAAAAAACAAAATTTTATTAACAGTTTCTATAATTGTCATTGCACTTTTCGCAGTCATTACAACGCAAAGTATTACACAATTACAAAGTCAGATGAAGACTAGTCTTAAACAAGAATTAAAAGGTGTAGGATTATTAACTTCTATGAATTTAAGTCCTAAAGAAGTGTCTGATTTACTAAACATAAGTGGAGGAAACGATCAGAGATTTCTTAATGTACAACAAAAGCTAGATAACATTAAAGATAAGCAAGGTGTTATGTATTGGAGTTACATTTGGAAAATGGAACCGAATGGAGTTACCACTCTCGGTTTTACAAAAAATTTAAATGAAGTTTATAAAGCAGGAGAATTATTTACGGACCTTGCGCCAATACATGTAAAAACTGCAAAACTTGCTATTAAGAATGATCGACCAGAAGTAACAGATATTTTCAAAGATTCATATGGTTCATGGCGAACTGTCTTCACGCCTTTAAAAGACGAAAGCGGAAAGACTGTAGCAGTATTAGGAATCGATTATTCAGCGGATTATATTAATAAGATTATTATGAAAAGCATTATTAAGGAAATTGTTTTAGCTATTGTAGGTCTATTAATATTACTGGTCATTCTTTACTTTACAATCGACCGTTTACTTAAACCACTAAACAATGCAGTTGTGGTTGCAAACCGAGTGGCAAATGGAGATTTAACTCATGTAGATTTAAAAGTCTCAAATGATGAGGTAGGAAAACTTTCACAATCTATTCAAACAATGGTGAAAAATTTACAACATATCATCTCAAATATAAAAAATACATCGAATAACGTAGCTTCTTCAGCAAGTCAATTAACAACAAATGCAAATGAAACTTACGACCAAGTTACACATGTTTCGAAAGAGATGGAAGTAATCGCACAAAATGCTGAAACTGCTTTGGTTATGACAGAAGAAACAGCTCTTGCTATGGGAGAATCAGCAGAAAGTATACAAAAAATTGCAGAATCAGCTTATACAGTTTCTGAAACATCGCAACTTACTACCGATGCAGCGAAACAAGGAAATGAAGTGATTCAGCAAATTATAAATCAAATGAATTTAATAAGTGAATCTGTAAAACAGATGGATGAAACAATTCGAGGACTAAATGACAACTCAAGTAAAATTAGTGGTATTGTCAATTTCATCACCGATATAGCAGATCAAACCAATCTATTAGCACTTAATGCTGCTATTGAAGCAGCTAGAGCTGGTGAACATGGGAAGGGATTTGCCGTTGTTGCAGGTGAAGTCAAGAAATTGGCTGAACAATCATCTCATTTTGCTTCAGAAATATTCAAGATTATTAACGAAATTCAAGCTGAATCAGATGCTTCCATAACTGTTATGGAAAAAGGTAAAGAGAATGTCAAAGTTGGATTAGATTATACAACTCAAGCAGGCTCAATTTTTAAAGAAATTTTGAATTCTACCGAAGATGTAGCGGAACAAATTCAAGGGATTTCAGCAGCATCACAACAAATTTCAGCGGCATCTGAAGAAGTTGCAGCATCTCTTAATAATATGAAGACAAATTCACAACAATCTGCAGAGTTTTCACAAAATGTTTCAAATTCAACAGAAGAGCAATTAGTTGCAATGCAAGAAGTAAAAGATGCTTCCAATACTTTAGGTCATACAGCGGAAGAATTGCAAGCACTTATTACGAAATTTGAATTAGAGGATGACAAATAATGGATTTAAAACTAACAGGAAAGAATGTACTCATCACAGGTTCTAGTATGGGGATTGGTAAAGCCATCGCATTAGCATTTGCTGAACAAGGTGCCAATGTTTTGATCAATTATGTAGGCAATGATCAAATTGCAGAAACGACGCGTTTAGAGGCAGAAAAATTCGAAGTAAAAGCATTTAAATACAATGCGGATGTATCTGATTCAAAGCAAGTAAGTGAAATGTTTCAGTACATGGACAAGCATTTAGGAGACATTGATATCCTAGTTAACAATGCAGGAATTGCGCAAAATGCTCCTATAACAGAAATGACAGATGAACAGTGGGACAAAATGATAAAGGTTCATCTCTATGGAAACTTTTATAATTGTCGAGAAGCTGCAAAAAGAATGTTAAAGAGAAACAAAGGTAAAATCGTCAACATTTCTTCTGACCTAGGAAGTTTAGGATGTGAAGAATATGCACATTACTCCGCTGCTAAAGGTGGTATTAATGCATTTACCAAATCATTAGCAAGAGAGCTGGCTCCACATATTAATGTTAATGCAGTTGCACCGGGCGCTACATTTACTGATATTTTAGCAGAATTCGGTGACAACTATGTTGAGGAAGAGTCAGCAAAATATCCATTAAAAAGATTAGCCCAACCAGAAGAAATTGCTAAAAGTGTCTTGTTTTTAGCATCATCATGTGCTGATTTTTATACAGGACAAATTTTAGGCCCTAATGGTGGGGGCGTTATGAATGGATAATGTTGTAGTTAAGGAGTAATGGAATTGTTGAATATTATTGTTTTTTCATTGTATTTGATTTTTATATATTTTATTGGTTTTAAAGGATATCGACGTGTCAAAACGGCTGAGGATTTAATCGTGGCCGGTTGGAGTATGCCGTTATCTGTTGTAACTGGAAGTCTGATTGCAGCATTATTAGCTGCTCCATTCTTCTTTGCTGCTGTCGGTTCAGGCTACACTAGTGGTGGATTTGAAGGATCTGCTACTATGGGTGGTCTAGGTACATGTATGATTTTAGGCGCATTAATATGGACCAAACCTCTTAGAAGATTAAGAGGTTGGACATTAGCAGATTATTATGGTTTACGATATGGTAGTAAAAAATTAGGTGCCTATACAGGTATCGTAATGGCTATCGCATTTGGTGTTTTCAATGCTGGTGCATTAACTGTTGGTGGAACCTATATTATCCAAACCCTTTTACAAATTGATTTTTTACCAGCTGCTTTATTATTCGTATCTTTGACAGCTTTATATTCCGTTATAGGTGGTTTATGGGCAGTTGCATATACTGAAGTAGTACAAGGAACACTTGCGATTCTTGGAATTTTAGGTATTTCGATTTTCATTATGTTCAATTATCATGACATTACATTTAACCCAGACTGGTGGAATATAAGTGAATTGTTCAATAAGGGTGGAGTAGAATTTTGGACGCTCTATTTAGTTTTAGCGCTTGGTGATATTCCAGCTGTAGATTTAGGACAAAGGGTAGCTGCTGCAAAAAGTCCAAGAGTAGCACAAAAAAGTATGATTATCGCAGGGATTGTCATTATAGCTATCAGTTGGATGCCTGGAATGTTAGGAGAAGCTTTTAAAACAATTTATCCTAATAGCAAAAATCCTGAAACACTTATGTTAGCATTCGCGCAAGGTTACTTCCCACCATTATTGTCAGCTATATTCTTAACAGCGATGGCTGCTATGGGTATGTCAACTGTTGCCGCTTGTTACGTTGCTACTTCAGGGATTGTGACGAAAAACATTTATCTCGATTTTATCAATAAGAACCCAGACTCAAAAAAATTATTATTATTCTCTAGAATTATGATTCTATTAAGTGCTGTATTAGGCTTTATATTAGCTGTTAGTGCACAAAAAGTAATCGATTTAGCTTATTTAGCTTGGGATATAATCTTTGTTACGATATTCTGGCCAATTGTTCTTGGACCTTTCTGGAAGCGTGTAAGTACACCGGCTGTTTGGGCAAGTATTACTGCTGGACTTGCCTATTATATTATTACATCACTTACACATGTTCCTGGACCAAAAGTTGAATCAGATGGATTTATCGGGTTGTTAAGTGAGTTATGGCTCGTACCTGGATTTTCAGGTGTTGTCATATCAGGAATTACAATCGTTGTAGTGAGTCTCATCATACCTCCTTCACAACACGTTCTCCACATGCATAAAATCGAGCGAGATGAATCATTGGATGAAGTAGGAAGTAAAGATGAAATAGAAGAATTAAAAAAAGCTACAAACTAATTAGATAACAAATTATTCTATTTTCGTAGATAATACAGAAACATACGACTTAATGAAACTAGATAAAATATAGTTTTCGTTAAGTCGTATTTTTATTTATAGAAATTCGATTGTTATAAGAAGTAAGATAAAAATCAATATAAAACTAAGTGCTAGTAATTCAGGGATTTTCCCTGCTCTTTTTTTATGGTACGATAGTTAAAGTTTAAGCTAGATACAACTTTTGGAGGGTACTGGTTTTATGAAAAAGGTCGCGGTAATACAGGATTTATCATCTTTTGGAAGATGTTCATTAACAGCTGCTATTCCCGTTCTTTCGGTAATGGGTACGCAAGTCTGTCCTTTGCCAACTGCTATATTGTCTGCACAAACTGGTTATGCAAGTTTTTTTTGCGAAGATTTTACAGATAAAATGCATTACTTTGAGGATGAATGGAACAAGATGGATGTAACGTTTGAGGGCATCTACACAGGCTTTGTAACAGGCAAAAAGCAGATTAATAATATTTTTCACTTTTTAGATACATTTCAAACTAAAGAAACAAGTTTACTGGTGGATCCGGTAATGGGTGATATGGGCATAGCATATAAGTTTTTTACAGATGAATTGCTAGGGCAAATGCGGGAGCTTGTGAAATATGCTGATGTAATCACTCCGAACGTGACAGAATGTTGTCTATTAACGGGATTATCTTATGATAAGTTACATAGTTATTCGAATAAAAAGGATTTTATCAAAGCTATAGAGGAAGCCGGCAAGATGTTACAGCAAGAAACAGGTGCCAAAGTCATTATCACGGGAGTTAATCCTCCGATAAACCTTAATGAGAAGTTAATAGGAAATATGTACTTAGATGGAAGTAAGACATTTTATGATGCCATCCCGTATAATGGTGAAAGTTATTCTGGCACAGGAGATTTATTTGCATCAGTCATTATGGGGGGCATGATGCGAGGGGATGATTTAAGAAAATCAGTTCAACTTGCAGAAAGTTTTCTAAATGCTGCCATCAGCGATACTTCCTTGGAACAAACCCCAAAAGAAGCAGGCGTTAACTTCGAAAAATACTTAAGAATGTTGTTGTAAAAGTATATAGGATTTTGATTTTAAAGGATGAAAAAAGTGCTAAAGAGTAAATTCTTTGGCACTTTTCTATTTTTTATTGAAAAGCTTTTATTTTTTTCAAAAAGGCACAAACTGGAATAGATATGATGAGCCCTAATATATTTTGAACAAGATCTCCAGGGATAGAGGCCATTGGTTGTATCCAATTACCATATAGAATGCCTTCTCCAATATAATAGACAGCAATCATAGGTGGCATTGAAACGATAGAAGCGAGTATATTAATAGCAATATGGTTTCCTTTACGTCCATTAGACCAAGCGATTTTTCCTGCTATGTATCCTTGTAATCCCCGAGAGATAAAAGTAATAGGAGCCCACAATGTCCAACCAGAAACTAAGTCGAATATGCCCATCCCAAATGCTCCAGCAATAGCACCGGTTTTTGGACCAAATAGAATAGATACGATCAATAGCATAGCTGTACCAAGATGAACCAAACCACCATTTGCTGCAATTGGTAGTTTAATATTTAACATCATTGTTGCAACGAATACAAGTGCAATACACATTGCACTAAGGATTAATTCAAAAGTACGTGTTTTGTTGTAGGTATGATTTGCTGCTTTATGCATAATAATCCCCTCCTTTGTGGATATCAGGAAATAGTCACATACAAACTGATTACTAGTTTCCAGAAATCTAATTTGATAATGTGTTTCCTTAATTACACATTACATTAACAGAGGATTGACTATTATAAAAGTATCAATTTTATAAAAAATGTAGTGGTCAGAGTTTTTGAAGAATTAGAAAATGTTTTGAGGAGTGGGGTTTTTCAGCTATAGAAAAAATAATCGATAATCTACTAAATAAAATAGCAAATCAATTACAATCTGAACGGACATTGCCTAGAACAAATGAATAATTTTTTAAAAACGACTTAATCTCTAGGTCGTTTTTTATATATTTTTATAAAAATTATTAAAATTATGATAAAATACGTTTATACATAATAATTTCCGGAGGTTATTACATATGAGAAAAAAATGGATCATGCTTTCATCAGCAATGATTGGGATGAGTATCCTCTTGCTAACCAATCAGCAAGGTGTAAAGGCGGCAACAACTGAAGAAATGACTATTGCTTATCAAAAACATTTAGCAGATGAAAAAATAGCACAAGAAGTAGTGCATTATGTAGCAAAACTTTATAAGTTTAAATATGAAGTAACCGATATCATTGATGAAGAAAAAGTAAGTAGTGCACGTGAAATGTATACGAATTTAACGCCAAGTCAGATGGCGATAGCGAAAAAAAACGGTGCCTCTTTCATGCTGAGACAATGTGAAGAAAGAGTTCAAATCCAGCAAGAGGCGAATGTTTTTAAAGCTTATGTAGACAGTATTGATATCAATTCATACCGCGCATTAGGGCAATTGAATCAGGCCTACAGCGATTTTGTACAGCTTAGTTCGGCTGCAGAGGAATTGGCTGAAGCGAGCTACGAGCAAGCAAAAGCAATGGAGGTTACGGTTAATCAAAATAGGGTTAAACGTGTTGAAAACCTGATTATAGAAGCGGGAACAGATGAGTCGCTTGTCTGGAAAGCCCGTCAACAATACTCCATTCTTACAGATAAACAAAAAGAGATGTTCAATCCTGACTTCGTAACAAAACTTGAGAAAGCTGAAGCGCAAATTAAATTTGAAGAACCAATTCACCAATTTGAATCCGTTGCAGATGAACTGTATATGTTTATAGAAGATGGTGATTATCAAGAACGTGTAAAGGAAGCCCGTCAGTATTATAACGCATTAACTTCAGAACAAAAGGCAGTTGCTAAAAAAAGTTATAAAAAACTTCTAACAAATGAGCAAACTGTAAAAGATCAAAAAGCAGCGGCAAACGTTGATAAAGCCATCCGAAACATTAGATTTAGCACATCGAAAAACTATAAATCAACTGTTAAAAAGGTACGATCTCAATATGATAAACTAACAAAAGCTCAAAAAAAATTCCTTATTTATAAAGAGGTATTAACAGATCACGAAAAAACGATTGATATGAGAGCAGCAGGTGACGTGGCGAATGATATGGAAAAAATCAACCGCCGATCATCGAAAGCACAAATTAAAAAAGTAAATACTGCATACAAAAAACTTACGACCAAACAAAAGAAATATATACCTAAAAAAACGTACCAACACTTTAAAACCTTTTTGAAATAGTTAATGAATTAGCTTCAGTAGTTGTTTTTTCTAATTAGAAACAAGGATTGCAAGTATTGTTTTTCAAATCGTAAGTTAATAATAATCTAAAAAAGCTGTGCAATTCTGCACAGCTTTTTCCATCTATTAATCGTTCAACGAAAAGTTCAGTTTCATCCTCTTCGTACCGACCCCTACCATGTCACCTAATAACTTATTGGTGTTTTTAAAACAAATATCTGCAAATTGTTCGTTTACTTGTTCTAAATATGATTGAATATCAGCTTGTTTCATTGCTTCTTGGTCGGCGTTCATTTGAATGAAGCGACAATAAGTATGACTTGCTGCTTATTGCATAATAATACCCTCCTTTTTAGATATCGGGAAATAGTTACATACAAACAGATTACTAGTCTCCAGAAATCTAATTTGATAATGTGTTTTCTTAATTACAAACTACCTTAACAGAGGATTGACTGTTATAAAAGTATCAATTTTATAAAAATGTAGTGGTCAGTTTAAAATATAAAAGAAAAGCCCTTCATAAAGCTGATAAATCAGTTCTATGGAAGGGCTTCTTTTTATTTTTTGAATAGTCTAGGTTATATTACTAATTTCCGTATTATTTGAACGGAGTGGCACCTAAAAATTAAAAGATTGAAAATAATATAATCGCCAGTACAGATCCTAATATAGGAATAATGACGGTTAGCGCGCCAAAAGCAGGATAGGCATCTTTATATGACTCTTGTGCAATAGAATGAATTGTTGTGACAACATAGCCACTATGAGGTAGTGTATCTAGAGAACCAGAAGAGATTGCCACTACTCGATGTAAAGCCTCTGGGTCAACCCCCATATCTAAATAATGCGGTGCAATTAAAGGCAATGCGATTGCTTGGCCACCAGAAGAGGAGCCAGTTAAGCCTGCTAAAACAGCAATAGCTAATGCGCCACCTACTAATGGACTTCCCGGTATATTAGTCATAAAATCTACCGCTGCCAAAAAAGCGGGTGTTTCCTTTACGATACCCCCAAATCCTACAATAGCAGCAGTATTGGCAATAGCTATTACAGCGCCAAGTCCTCCTTCTGAAATCGCTTTCTGTCTATTCTGCATATATTTGTAACTTACTAAATATGTAGTTAATATTCCTCCGATTAAAGCGATAATTAGTGCAGATGTTCCTATAGAGTTATGGAAGATAAATGAGAAGAGTAAGACCACTAATAATGGTGTCATACTCAATAAAGGATGAGGTAGTTGACGATCGTTAACTTCATTTATTTTATCAAATTCTTTTGCTACGAATCTTTCGCCTTTTTCCATAGCCTTTGACATCATTCGTTTTAGCCACCAAAAACCAAATGTTGCCATAACAATAGAAACAACTAAACTAACTTCCCATCCGGCATATGGTGTCGTGTTTAGATAAGAAATAGGAATCCAATTTTGAATTTCAGGAGATCCCGCTGAAGTCATTGTAAAGGTAACAGAACCGAGAGCTAATGTGGCAGGTATAAATCGTCTAGGGATGTCCGCTTGTTTAAATAGACTTAATGCCATTGGAAAGACGGAGAATGCAACGATAAATAAACTAACACCTCCATAAGTTAAGACAGCACATGCAATGACAACAGATAACGCAGCATATTTGACTCCTATCTTTTCAACAATCCATTTGGAGACACTATCTGCTGCGCCACTATCTTCCATGACTTTACCGAATATAGCACCCGCTAAAAATATCAACCACCATGAACCGATAAAACCGGTAAATCCATTCATATAACTAGTAAGAAGATCAGGATTTCCTTCTTGTGCTAATTGAGGGAATAGTGAAATTTCACTGCAAACCGCAGCGATTAATGCAGCAATAGGAGCTGCAATTAGTATATTCACACCTCTAACTGTTAAATAAATTAATAATGCCAAACTACCAAATACACCTATAAATCCTAACATTTTTGCCGACCTCCTTTTGAATACAATATGCTGCCTTTTTTCCAAATAGTATAGAAAACAATGGTAGGGGCAAAAAATAATATTTTTGACTCTAAAATAATATAAATGATTTAGAAGCGTAAACAGATAGAATCACATCAGATTTTGATAAGAAAATAGGGGGTGTGGAAATGGATATTGGTCATTTTACAAGGAGAATGTATATAGCCCCAGATGAACGATTAAAGCAAAAAACAGCGGTGCGTGAAGAATCTGGTCGTTCATGGAGTTTTCTAGATTTACATGAAAAATCCAATACTTATGCCAATCAGCTTTTGAAAATAGGTGTAAAAAAAGGAGATAGTGTAGGGATTCTTTTTTCCAATTGTTTAGAGTATTTTGCATTATACTTTGCTATAGGTAAAGTTGGCGCAATTGCTGTTCGTATTAATTTTAGACTTACGGCAAATGAACTTGAATATATTCTTAATGATTCTAAAACAAAAGTTCTTTGCTTTCATAATGAATTTAGTGAAAAAATAAATCCAATCCATGAAAAAATCTGTACTGAACGTTTTATTTGTCTTTCTAATAATGGAAAAATACCATCTTGGGCAGATGATTGGAATGTATTATCGAATGGATCGACTGAAGAAGTTGATAATGTTCCAATTTCTATAAATGATCCAGTTATGCTTATGTATACATCTGGGACAACTGGAAGACCTAAAGGGGCACTGTGGACACATAATACAACTTTTTGGTTTTCAATAATTCAAATAATGCAATGGGGATTTACAGGAAATGAAATAGCCATGACTACAGGGCCATTGTATCATGTTGGTGCAATGGAGGATTTAGCCTTGCCCGTTCTATTAATGGGAGGCACAGTCATCATTACCAAAAGTAGAGGATTCGAAATAGAACGTGTGCTCAAAGTAATTGAGAAAGAAAAGGTGACTGACTGCTTTTTGTTTCCATTTATGATTTATGACATGTTAAATTTGCCAAACTTATCATATTATCAGTTAGCATATTTAAAAACAATTTATACTGGTGGAGACCCTTTGATGCCTTGGGCTATAGAAAAAATATATCGTCATTATCCGCAAGTTGGAATTGTACAAGTGTATGGTTTAACGGAAGGACAGCCAATTGCTACTTCTTTGAACTCGAAGCACTCCATAAAGAAAAGTAAAACCGTCGGAACGCCACTACCACTAACGGAAGTCCGTGTAATGAAAGAAGATGGAAGTGAGGCTTTGCCAGGTGAGGTAGGAGAAATTTGGATTAAAAGTCCTGGTGTTTCAGAAGGATATTGGGAAAAGCCCGAAGCAACAGCGGAATCATTTTGTAATGGTTGGTGTAAAACAGGGGATCTAGGTAAGTTTGATGAAGATGGTTTTTTATCAGTAGCAGGCCGTAAAAAAGATATGATTCGAAGTGGTGGAGAAAATATTTATGCAGCAGAGATTGAAGATGTCTTATATCGACATGAAGCGGTAAAAGATGTAGCTGTGATTGGGATACCTGACAAAAAATATATTGAAGCTGTATGTGCAGTGATTGTGTTAAAAGGGGATAGTAAGATATTAGAAGAAGAGTTAATCCAATATAGTAAGCAGTTTTTAGCAAGTTATAAAACGCCTAAAAAAGTTATTTTTGTAGATGACATTCCACGTACACCTTCTGGAAAGGTGAAAAAGTTTGTATTACGTGATATGTATAGCAATTGCAAACAAGAGGAGGACTTTTATGGAGTATAAAGAAAAGGTAAGTTTAACAATTGAAGACCAAATAGCTATTCTTATAATCCAAAATCCCCCTGTTAACATACTCGATGCTGATGTAGTCGAGCAATTACATCGTAAAATTGATGAAATAGAACAAACACCAACTGTCAAAGTTGTTCTTATTACGGGAGTTGGCGACAAGGCATTTATGGCTGGAGGAGACATTAAATCTTTTCCTGAATGGATGGGAAAAGGGGTAGATGTTGCTAAGACTAAATCTCAATGGCTACAACATCCACTAAATCGAATCGAAGGATTGCCTTACCCAACTATCTGTATATTAAATGGTGTTGCCCTTGGCGGAGGGTGCGAATTAGCATTAGCTTGTGATATTCGCATCGCAGAAGAACACATCAAGATTGGCTTACCAGAAATCAAACTTGGCCTTTTTCCTGGTGCTGGTGGCACACAAAGACTTGCAAGATTAGTTGGAAAAGCAAAAGCTAAAGAGATTATTTTCACAGGAGAACCCTTAACAGCCGAGCAAGCCTTATCCATAGGATTAGTGAATATCGTTGTAAAGAAATGGTATGGCTTAACAACTGGCCTCCAACTCGCGAAAAAAATTGCCAATCATTCACGCCAAGCACTAATCTATGCAAAGCAATCAATCGATGAGGGTTATGAACAAAGCCTATCCAATGCGCTAGAAACGGAAGCTCACTATTTTGGTCGTGTTTTCCAAACAGAAGACATTAAAGAAGGCGTTGCAGCATTTATCGAAAAAAGAGAACCACGTTTTTTGGAATGACTAAGTAAGTGAAGTCACATCTGGCCCTTCAATTTACCAAATAATTAATAGTTCAAAAGGCTTTTTGCTGTAAAACAAAAATCCTGTTTAAATAGTAATAAATAACATATAATAAGTCTTTTGTACATTATTTTTTGAAAATTTAGATGTTAAATAAATGATACAAAATACACTAAAAAACCTATCTTAACTAAAGGTTATAAAGCCAAAGTATCCAAAAACGAATAAAAATGTATCATATTAGCCACAGGAAAGGAGAAACCGGAGGAATGGGTTTATTATTAAAGGTGTTCTCATATGGTGATCCTGTAGACATTGTGAATATGTTGGTTGTGGCTATGATACTTTTGAGTAATGGTCATTATCATTTTCTACATAATCAGGGCTTCCATTTTCAGAAAGAAACTCTTTTATTATTATCATTCATAAATAAGGAGGAGTTATTGATGTCATATGTAGTTTGCCCAAAACCGAAATGTCAACAAAGATATCCAATTGAATATTTTAGGTCCATCCTAAGAGATACGAAACCCGTAAAGTGCGAAAAATGTTGTACTGTATTAATTGAAAAGGATGGTCGCATTAATGCGTTACAAGATGCTACAATCCGTTCCATTCACACCATGGCAAAATTAGAAGCACTAAGGCTAGAGGAAATAAAAGAAAAACGTAAAGAGTTATACCAGTTGAAAAAAGAAATAGAAGCATTAACCGCTATCACATTGTAACTTTGTGGATATATGGGGGACTTTTAATTAAAAAAATGTGGTAACATGCCGTTTTTTTTCTTTTTAACATTTTTAATAGATAAAATTTTCAACAATTTATTAGAAGCATTTATTTTAGTAATATCAAAATTCAAATCTTACACATAAAGTCTAAAAATCTCCTAAAAAAAGCTGTGCAAATTCATTTTTTGCACAGCTTTTTCTATTATTAATCATTCAATGAAAAGTTTAATTTCATCCTCTTTGTACCGACTCCTACCATGTCACCTAATAATTTATTAGTGTTTTTAAAACAAATATCCGCGAATTGTTCATTTATTTGTTCTAAATATGATTGAATATCAGTTTGTTTCATCGCTTCTTGATCGGCGTTCATTTGAATGAAGCGGCAACTTGCAACGGTATTTTGTTCAAACGCTCGTTGGAAATCGCTATAAAGATCGAAATTGGTATCGCCAAGTAGAGCAATCGTATGGCTTAACCAATGGATTTTACTAATATCGAACGTTGTTGTCGTATCACGATAGCATGCAGGAGTATCCGTAACATTCGCATAAAACGGTACAACAGCGTTAAATGTATTTGGTCCGAATGCTAACCAATGCACACCTGCAATTTCAGAAGGTACATCGTTACGAATTTGTAAAATATGTGATTCTTGGTTGCGGTTAATGCCAATTGTACGGAACATACTTTTCGATTTTTCATCACCTTCACCATAAGGATCAAATGGTGTGTTTTGGAAGTGGGAGCTTAACGCCCATTTCACATCTTCTACAGAGATTTTGCGATTTGCACGACATATAAATGGTAAATCTTGTTCCATCGGTTGTTGTTCAATTTCTGGATTAAAGAATTTTTGAACATACCATGCACGTGGGTTGTTGTAACGCGTATCTTTTACAGATGCACTGCCGAAGATGTGTCGTAAGTTCACTTGATCTGTATCAGGATTTAAGTGGTATTTTTCGATTAATACTGGTAGATCTTCTGAGTAAAGTGTATCAGGAGACTCAAAATCAAAATAATCGATGTTAAAGCGGTTCGGTGCAATGACATATGCATCGTCTGGAATCCGAATCGCTGCCCAATGATGTCCACCGATTGTTTCGAAATACCATACTTCATCTTTATCTGAGAACGCTACACCATTTGATTCGTAAGTACCGTACTGTTCTAAAATTTTCCCTAAACGAACTACCCCTTCTTTGGCAGAACGAATATAAGGGAGAACAATTGTTAACATATCTTCTTCACCAATCCCGCTTGTAACGAGTGGGTCAACGCCTAAAATACGTGAATTGGTTGTAATTGTTTCTGTTGCAGTCATCGCTACATTTGCACTATTGATACCTGATTCTCCCCAAATTCCAGCTTCATCACTGGCATCTGGTGTTGATGTATAGCGCAAAGGGTTATCAGGAAGTTCAATTTCAAACGAACTTTGAACAGATTTATAAAGTTTCGGTTGATCTTCTGGATTCATCACAACGAATCGTTGAGGATTCGATGCAGCACTACCACTATCTTCATTTCTCGCGATCATTGTAGAGCCGTCGATTGAAGCCTTTTTTCCGACTAAAAGTGTTGTACAAGAACCTGTT
Organism: Rummeliibacillus sp. POC4; assembly: GCF_003576525.1. Classification (GTDB taxonomy): domain Bacteria; phylum Bacillota; class Bacilli; order Bacillales_A; family Planococcaceae; genus Rummeliibacillus. The sequence continues at coordinate 65,640 of NZ_QWUA01000019.1, forward strand.
TTTTGTTTCTTCATATTATTATTCACCAATCTTCTACTATAAGTTATAAAATGCAATACAAATTATATCATGAAGTGAACAATCTGACTTTTAATAGATAGTGAAAAGAGATTTAAAATTGCTTTGTCATATATTCTGCAAAAAAAGATACCTGCCTGTAACATCCTCTTTGTCCAGCTACCACAGTCAAAAAAGAAAAATACTGAGGAATGTTAATACCCAATTGTTAACATTCCTCAATAGTTTACAAAAAGATAATTCTCTATAATCAGTTAATATAGAAAATCTAATACTTTGGAAATAGTTTCAATACCAAAACTTACTTGAATAGTAACAGGTTTTACTCGGTTTTATATTTAACCTTGAAATGAAATAACAAGTCACTGTGAAAATAACACTAGCTTATTGTAAAGAAAGGTGTGAAAAGTATGATATGTGTTTCTTCATTTGCACTAAATAGTTAAAATATAGAATTTTATGAAATATATTGTTTCTGTTTAAAAGACTTATAAA
>NZ_QWUA01000020.1 GCF_003576525.1 Rummeliibacillus sp. POC4
AGTCTTTAGATGAATAAATGGAAAATGGCATTTATACTCCTCTTTTCAGTAGTTATTCTAACAATAGCTGCCACTGTTTTTATTATTACAAGACCAATAGCTGAAACACCTACTCCAGCAACAAGTGAACTACCTGAAGGAAGTCACCTACAAGTAAATACAACTGCTGATGACTTTGAAAATTTGGCTAATCAGCTCATATCTAATTCGATGAAAGGCTCTAAAATTCCTGTCAAAATGTATGTTGATGAACAAGTAACACTGAGCGGAACGTTACCAGTTTTTGATATGGATTTACCAATTGTTATGACATTTGAGCCAACTATTGTTAATGGAAATCTATTACTGAAGCAAAAAACAATAGAAGTAGGGATGCTCGATATTCCACCAGCGACGGCCTTAAAATTATTAAAGGATTCGGTTGAATTACCAAATTGGATGGTTATTCAACCGAAAGAAGAGCAAATCTATATAAACTTAACAGAAATGAAAATTCCTTTGGGCGATAATTTAGAAGGAAGAGTACAAGCAAAAGAATTCAATTTAAAGGAAAATCGCATTATACTAGACGTAGTAATTCCTAAAAAATAGGGGGTTTTTGTATGGCGCTAGAAAAAGCGACTTTTGCTGGAGGGTGTTTCTGGTGTATGGTCAAACCATTTGATGAGCAGCCAGGTATTGAGTCGGTTATTTCGGGATATACAGGTGGATATGTAGAAAATCCAAGTTATCAACAAGTATGCTCTGATTTAACAGGTCATTATGAAGCAGTACAAATCACATATGACCCTCTAATCTTTCCTTATGAAAAACTAGTGGAGATATTTTGGACACTAATTGATCCAACTGATGCTGGTGGACAATTTCATGACCGTGGTAGATCCTATATGACAGCAATCTTTTATCATAATGAAGAACAAAAAAAGATAGCGGAAGCATCAAGAAAAGCATTAGAAGAATCACAAAAGTTCAATCTTCCAATTGCAACAAAGATTTTAGAAGCAAAGCCATTTTATCCTGCTGAAGAGTACCACCAATACTATTATAAGAAGAATCCTACTCACTACGAACTTTATTCAATAGGTTCAGGTCGTGCAGCATTTCAAAAAGAAAATTGGGGGTCACATTAATGGATAAAGAAAAACGTTTAAGAGAATTAACTCCGATGCAATATCATGTAACACAAGAAAAAGGTACAGAACCTCCATTTCGCAACGAATATGACAATCACTTTGAAGAGGGGCTATATGTAGATATTGTTTCCGGTGAACCATTATTTTCTTCAAAGGATAAATTTCAATCAGGTTGTGGTTGGCCTGCATTTACTAAACCTGTAGAAAATGCAGGGATTACTGCACATACAGATTCAAGTTTTGGTATGTTAAGAACAGAAGTAAGAAGTAAAGAAGCTGACTCTCATCTGGGGCATGTTTTTCCAGATGGACCAATTGAAGCGGGTGGCCTGCGCTATTGTATCAATTCTGCAGCATTGCGATTTATTCCAAAAAGTCAGTTAGCACAAGCTGGCTATGGAGAATTCGTAAAATTATTTGAAGATTAATTTGAGAAAAAGAAGAAAGCTGATGTACAAATTAAATTAGTTTGTACATCAGCTTTTTTATGACTAATTTCACTATTTCACTTTATTTTTGAACTGAAACTATCTCTTTTGCAGCTTGAAAAGCTTGTTCAAAATCAGCGATTAAATCATCCACATTTTCAAGTCCGACTGAGAACCTTAAAAGTCCTTCTGTAATGCCACGTTTATCGCGCTCTTCTTTAGGAATAGCAGCATGACTCATTGTCACTGGGTATGAAAGAATAGATTCAACTCCTCCAAGACTTACTGCAAAAATTGGAATTTGAACATGTTCAACAAAAGCCTTTGTCAGCTCACGATTTGGTAATGTGAATGATAATACGGCACCAGCATTTGATGCTTGGCTCGCATGGATTTCATATCCTGGATGACTCGGTAATCCAGGGTAGTGAACTTCTTCCACCAATTCATGCTGGTTGAGGTAAGTAGCAATCTTCATTGCTGATTGTGATGATTGTGTTAAACGAGCATTTAATGTTTTAATCCCTTGTATCAAAGAAAATGAATCTTGTGCTCCTAAAATAGCGCCCATTGAATTTTGCATAAAATAAATTTGTTTTCCAAGTTCTTCGTCTTTTGTGACAGCAAGACCAGCAATAATATCACTATGACCACCCAAAAATTTCGTAGCACTATGTAAAACTACATCAACGCCAAGGTCAAGAGGACGTTGGTAAAGTGGTGTCATAAATGTATTGTCGACAAAAGTTAACAAATCATGTTTTTTAGCAATAGACACAATCCCACGAATATCCGTAATACCTAAAAGTGGATTTGCAGGAGTTTCAGCATATAATATTTTGGTATTTGGTTGAATGGCAGCTTCTACTTCATGTAGGTTCGTAAAATCCGCAAAAGAATGTGTAATGCCGTATTTTGTTAAAACCTGTGTGACGAAACGATAAGTCCCACCATAAACTTCGCTTGTAATGACAATATGGTCACCTGTATTTAAAGTGAGTAGGGCAGAAGCAATGGCTGCTATGCCTGAAGAAAAGGCAAATCCTCTTGTACCCCCTTCAAGCTCAGCGATTGTTTTTTCTAATGCATCACGAGTGGGGTTTCCAGAACGGCTATAATCATAAGGACCGAAAGAATCAAAATGTTCTTGGTCAAAAGTAGAGGAAAGATAGATTGGTACATTCACAGCACCTGTCTTTTGTTCATAATCGCCTCTAGTAGAAGCAGTTATTAGACTAGTTTCGATAGATTGTTTATTTTGTTGACTCATGGAAAGACACCTCTTTATTGATAGTAGTAAAAACTTGTTGGAGATCTTCTATTAAATCTTCGGCTTCTTCAATTCCTACTGAAAAACGTAACAATGAGTTGTCAACGCCACGAGCAATTCGTTCTTCTTCAGGGATATCTGCATGTGTTTGAGTAGCCGGGTAGGTGATAAAACTTTCAACGCCTCCTAAACTTTCAGCAAATGCGATTAGTTTTAAATTTTGAAGAAATGCTGGAACCAATTCAGAATGATGTAATCGGAAAGAAATCATGCCACCTAATCCAGTGTACAGAACATCTTTTACGGATGGTTCCTGTTCTAAATAGTCAACAATTTTTCGTGCATTTTCTGTATGTTGTTTCATGCGAACATGTAAAGTTTTTAGACCGCGGAGTAAAAGCCAACTGTCAATCGGGGCTAATGTTGCACCTGAAGCATTATGGTTATGAAGAAGTTTTTCACACAAGTCTTCTCCTTTTGCCACGACCAGACCTGCAAGAACATCATTATGTCCTCCAATATACTTAGTAGCACTATGAATAACAATATCTGCGCCAAGTTCAATTGGACGTTGATAATACGGAGTCAAAAAAGTATTATCAACAATCAGTAAAAGTTGATTTTTTTTCGCTAACTTTGCAAATAGTTCAATATTGATTTCTTGCATTAATGGATTTGTTGGTGATTCTATAAAAAGTGCTTTTGTATGTTCATTTATAATTGCTTCGACTTCTGCGATAGATTGGAAAGGTGTGAAATGAGCGTGAATACCATATTGGTTTTCGTATTGACGAGCAAGTCGATATGTACCTCCGTAAATGTCATCTGAATAGATTATTTCGTCTCCTGATTTGAAAAGGGATAAAACTAATTGGATTGCAGCCATCCCGCTACTACAGGCAAAACCTGCATCTCCACTTTCTAAAGCGGCAATTCCTTCCTCTAAAACAGCCCGAGTTGGATTTTTTGTACGCGTATAATCATAGCCTGTCGATTGGCCGAGTCCTGCATGTCGATATGCGGTAGAAAGATAAATAGGTGTATTAATCGCACCAGTCCGAGGATCTGTTTCTGTTCCGATTTGCGCTAAACGAGTCGAAATATGTTTTTTTGTCATGTTCATCATCCTTTTCTAAAAAAATAAAAGGCCCTCAGAAGAAGAGGACCTTGTACTTAAAAAGTCAATCTTCTTATCTGCTAGAAATACATCTACTGGAATTAGCACCTTACCAAATTGGTGGTTGCTGAGATTTCACAGGGCCAGTCCCTCCATCTCTCTCGATAAGAAATTTACATTAAATTGTTAGAAAAATTTTAATTAATGAAATAGTAACACTTTATGAAATACTATGCAATAGCATAATGAAAGAAAAAGCCCCCTAAATTATTTCAGGGAGCTCTTTAATCGTTCAATTATTTTGTTTCAATTTTTGTGATTTCAAAAGTGACTTTTTTGTTTTTCACAGTTTTAATTGCGCCAGCATTTGGGGCGTAATATGTGATTGAACCGTCTGCAGCTTTAATACCGACAACTGATTTAAATGTACCTGCTTTTACTTTAAAAGTGTTTGAAATAGATACGATTTTGTAATTTTTTTTGTTTGCTTTAAATACTTGTCCCTTTGTAAAAGGGTAAACGATTTGACGAATAGTACCTGTTTTAAATTTGTAATCTAAACCTTTAGAAGATTCTTTTACTAAAAATGATTGTTTATTGTTACCTGTTTTTTTGTACCAGTAAGTCCAACCTGTTGAATTGCGTTTGCCAGTTGAATATAGTTTTCCGTCTTTGCCATTTTCAACATAGTAGTAAGTATTTGTTACTACGGGGCGATAAGTTGTTTTTTTACTATTTGAAGTACTCGTACTTTTTTTAGTTGTAGTTTTTTTAGTAGTTGTAGTTTTTGTAGCTGTTGTTTTCTTGCTTGTATTTTTGCTAAATGATAAGTAAGAAGCATATACATAAGCTGTTTTTTTGTTGAATTTAATTTTTGCCCAGCCTGTTTTTGATTTACTATATACGACTACTTTAGTACCTTTCCAAAGTGTTCCAACTTTTTTGGCATTAGCTGAAGGTTCAGCGTGAACGTATACGCTATTTGCTACTTTTGCGTTCATTGTTTTTGGTGTTGCTGCGTCACTGTTTGCTGTAAAAGTAAATAAAGTCCCAAACATGACTATGAAAGATAGTAAGCTTTTTACTATTTTCATTTGAATCATCTCCTCATATATACCAATAATCTAGGTAGAGATGCGGTACCTTTATTGATAATATTTTCGCATCCGAGTTATAGAACGAAGATGAAATGGGAAGGTTGCCATTATCATGAAAAAAGTAAGAAAATGTTTTCCAGGTAGAGAAGAAATTAGATAAGTTACAATTAGAGTTTTAATATAGTTTCCAAAGATAAGTAATTTTCGTGTAAAATGAATGTAAGTTATAATGAAATAAAGGCAGGAAGTCCAAATGAAACCATCATTTTATCATTTCGTATTATCTTTTAGAGGAGCAAAAGATGCAAAAGGGGATTTTGCAGAAGCTGCTTTTCATGACCATAGTTTTCCTAAACAGGAAGAAGATTTTCAAAACATCTCAAGATATATAGAAGAAAAAGCAGATCATGCGTTAAGTGCAGTTGTATTTGATGAACTTTGGCAACAATATGATGAAAAATATGAAGAATAATTTTTGATTGTCAGAGGTCGGACTTTACTGTTACAATGAGTCAGGCATATTGAAAATTTTAAATTGAAAAGGAGAATAATTATGAGTATCCATATTAATGCTAAACAAGGCGAAATCGCTGAAATCGTACTTTTACCAGGAGATCCTTTACGTGCAAAATATATCGCAGAAACATTCTTAGAAGATGTTACTCAATATAACGAAGTACGTAATATGTTTGGTTACACAGGTACATACAAAGGAAAACGTATCTCTGTACAAGGTACAGGTATGGGTGTACCATCTATTGCTATTTACACAACTGAACTTATGCAAGAATACGGATGTCAAAAACTAATCCGTGTTGGTACTTGTGGTGCACTAAAACGTGATGTTAAAGTTCGTGATGTCATCCTTGCTCAATCAGCAACAACTGATTCTAAGATGAATGAAATTATCTTCAAAGGAATCGATTTCGCACCAACCGCTGACTTCGATCTATTATTAAAAGCATATAAAGCAGGGGAAGAAGCTGGACTAAACTTACGTGCTGGTAATGTTTACACAGCTGACTTATTCTATGGTGAAGATAACCAAAACGAAAAATTAGCAGATTACGGTGTATTAGCAGTTGAAATGGAAACTGCAGCACTATATACACTAGCAGCAAAATTCAATCGTCAAGCCCTATCTGTACTAACAGTATCTGACCACCTACTAACTGGCGAAGCAACAACTTCAGAAGAACGCCAAACTACATTCAATGACATGATTGTTGTGGCACTTGAAGCGGCTATTCAAGAGTAGTTTATATAACAAATTTTAAAGACATAAGCAAAAGCAGAAAATAAGGCAAGCGACCAAAAAAACGACGATTTATAAAATGTCGTTTAATAAGTCACTTGCCTTTGCTTTGTCTTTTTTCAACGTTTATCCATCAAAATGATTAAAATTCAAGAACTCTAGCTTCATTTGCTGCAGTAGTTTATGCAATTGCTGAACGGTTGCAAGAGGAATGGAATAAAGTTGGTGAAGAATATTGTGACACAAAAAAGAAGGGTTTCCCCTTCTAACCATTTTGATCTAGCTTGTCAGAAATATCTTTTAGAAAGCTCTTTATTTCCTTCTGATTCAAAAGGACTTTCACCATGAAATAAAAGACAAATATAATTGCGGCAAAATATAATAAGACAAATAAAATTGGTATAAAGGCGAATGTAGTAAGAAAATCGTCCAATTATTACACCTCCTTTCATTTGTATAATTATACCATATAATATAGTATTTATAAATAAATATAGAAAAATATACAATTTATATTTATGTCTATAAATAGAGGTATAGAATATGTAACGTATTTCCTAGCACTTTATTTTCCATCTTAATCACAATGTACATGCACAGTCCCCAAATATTTGAATATCCTAAAAAGGTGAGTGAACAAAAATACAAATACAAGGGAGAGGGATTTTGAGTTACAAATATAAGGATGAAATATACAACAGCCTGAATCTTGTAAGTAAACTGATTGATGATTATGGTACTTGTCCAGGATGTGGGAGTGAACGTATTGGAAGTAGTAAAAATATTGGATCAATGGATTACAACGGTAAATTAGGTACGTTTGAACGTATATGCAAATGTGGGTGGTCTGTCAAATTAAAAGTTGAAAAAATCTAATTGAACAATCTAATTCAATTGATGGATATCTCCTATAAAGCACAAATATTAGAGTAATTCATTGTAATTAAATTACATACATTTAAGCTAGCTTAAAGTAGCGCTATAAGCAGTTATATAAAAGGAAAAAAGAAAATTTTCTAAAGGCTATCAAGGAAATTGATAGTCTTTTTCTTTTCGTAGGGCATAATTCCTGATATTATGGTATAAGTAGTGTTTAAACACTGTTAGATTGAAAGTGGTGAACAAGATGGATGATAAAACAAAAGTTGACCCAGAACAAAATGATGAATCTCAAAAAACGCAACAGGTTGACCCAGTTCCAGAAGTAAAACCTGCAGGTAGATACATACGTATGAAACCATTTGCTTTTATCATGATGATTATGGTTTTGATTCTTGCAACTTCAGGTATCACAATCTTTGCTTTAACTTTTGGAGAAGAAAAGGTAGTAGAAGTTCGTACACCTGCTCATACTGAATTCCAAAAATTATTTAATGCTTATGATGAACTATCAAAAAGCTATTACAAAGACATTGATACAGATGCATTAGTAAACGGTGCAGTAGACGGGATGATTAGTGCACTGGGAGATCCTTATTCAGATTATATGAATAAAAAGGAAGCAACTCAATTTAATGAAAGTATCTCTTCTAGTTTCCAAGGAATAGGTGCAGAAATCCAGGAAAAAGATGGACATATTGTAGTTGTGTCGCCTATTAAAAATTCTCCTGCAGAAAAAGCAGGGATTAAAACAAACGACATTATTAAAAAGGTTAACGGCAAAAGTATCGACGGTATGACAGCTTCTGAAGCTGTATTATTAATCCGAGGTAAAAAAGGAACAGATGTTACTTTACAAATTCAACGTGGTGGAGCTAGCAAACTTATTACGATGAAAATAACTCGTGATGATATTCCAGTTGAAACAGTTTATGCAGAAATGAAAAACGACAAAATTGCTCATATCCAAATCACTAGCTTTTCAGATAATACGTATAAAGAATTATTAAGCGCATTAGACAAAATGGAAGCTAAAGGTATGAAAGGTCTAGTTATTGATGTTCGTCAAAATCCAGGTGGATTAGTCGATGTAGTAGAAGACATTGCAAGCCTATTTGTGAAAACTGGAGAACCGATTGTACAATTTGAAGATCGTAACGGTAAAAAACAAGTAGTTCCGGCAAAAGACGGAAGAAAAGTGAAAGTACCTGTTACTGTTTTAATCGATGGTGGTAGTGCTTCAGCTTCTGAAATTTTAGCAGGTGCCTTAAGCGAATCTTCTAATGTCAAATTAGTAGGTGAGAAATCATTTGGTAAAGGGACTATGCAAACAGCTGAAAATCTTTCAGATGGTTCTAATCTAAAATATACAATCGCTAAATGGTTAACACCAAAGGGTAATTGGATTCACGAAAAAGGAATTCAACCAAATTACAAAGTAAATTATCCAAGCTATGCTTCATTGCCATACATTAGTACAGATAAAACGTATAAAGAAGGATCTCTATCTGATCAAGTCAAAGCAGCTGAAAAAATGTTAAAAGCAGTAGGGTATGAACCAGGTAAACTCGATGGTTTATATGATGCTTCAACAACATTAGCTGTTCAAAGATTCCAACAAGACCATAAGTTAAAAGTAACTGGCGTACTAAAAGGTGAGACAACTTATGCTTTAATGGAAGAACTTCGATTGAAGATTAAAAACGAAGATCCACAATTGAAAAAAGCAATGGCAATCGTAAAAGCAGAAATGAAATAGGCTAGAATAAGACAGAGGGAGCTGGCAAATTGTCAGCTCTTTCTTGTTACAGAAATAGGAGTTGAAATTATATGAAAGATGTATATTTATTTAGTGGTTTTTTAGGTAGTGGTAAAACAACAATGTTGGTAGATATTATCCGACAATTAAAAGAACAACGTCTAAAACCAGCAGTGATTATGAATGAACTAGGAAAGCTCAATTTTGACTCGCAAGCTGTTGAAGAAGGAATTCCTTTAAAAGAAATGTTGAATGGATGTATTTGTTGCTCTGGCGCTGAAAAAACAGAGGCGCAAATCCAATCACTTTTAGTAGAATCTGATTTTGATGTACTTATAATAGAAACAACTGGTGCAGCACATCCTGTAGAAGCGATGGATGCAGTCTATTCGCCACTATTTGCAGATCAGCTAAATATTAAAGGTATCATTACTGTAGCTGATAGTAAACGATGGTTAGAACGAGAAAAAATGTCTCCACAAACTCGTTCTCTATTTTTAGAACAAATTCGTCATGCACATTTAATCTTGGCAAATAAAATAGATTTACTAACAGAAGCAGAACGTGCAAAAGTGACATTTGAATTACAAAGTTTAAATCCACATGCTCAAATTATTCAAACCGTAAATGCAAAAGTACCTTTAAAGTTCTTAAATAACCTACATGCAACATCTAGACCAACAGATATCCATAAAGCGGATTTAGGCCATCACCTTCATTTAAGTTCAAGACTAGTTACTTTCCCGGAAACTTCCGATTTTACACAAGAAGAATTTGAAGACTGGGTGCGTTCAATTCCAGAAACAATTTATCGTATGAAGGGTTATGTACCCGTAAAGGGGATTAAAAACCCTATGTTATTCCAATATGCATACGGATTAACACAATGGTTACCTGAGTACATCCGAATGGAACCTAATTTAGTTATTATTGGTGAAGATGTGGATGAATTGAAAGTACCAGGGTTGCAATAATAATCTACGAAATTATGAATATGTCAACCCTTTAAACTTAGCAATAAGCAGATAGACTTCAAGTAAATCCCAAACAAAATCCTTTAATATTGCCCAATGAGAACCCCTTTGGAGAAAGTGGTAATCGTTGGGCAATTTTTTGTCTGATATTTACGATAAGCTTGATACAGACAAGGAGGAATGCAAGATGAAAAAAATGACAAAATGGGCATTACCATTAAGCCTACTAATGATGGTGGGAGTTTCAAGTGGAGCAATCGATGCTTCGGCTAAAACAGTCAATAATGATGCAACGAAGCAAACTTCAGTGTCAAATAATAATTGGCAATATAACAAAGCGTATAATTGGGTGAAAGTTAACAATAACACTAAAAGCCCATTCCAAGTAAAGAAAATGACGAAAGCTGAACTTGATCAATATCTAGCTTCACTTAAAGGATCAAACAAAGGAACTGCCACAAATAAGGATTCTAATAAAGGAACAACAACAAACGCAGATTCTAATAAAGGAACAACAACAAACGACGCAGATTCTAACAAAGGAACAACGCAAAACACTGCATCAGATAAAGGAACAACAACAAACGACGCAGATTCTAACAAAGGAACAACACAAAACACTGCATCAGATAAAGGAACAACAACAAACACAGATTCTAACAAAGGAACAACACAAAACACAACTTCAGATAAAGGAACTTCCACAAACACTGGTTCAAATACTTCAACAACAACAAACTCAAACAGCTCATCTGTATCACAATTTGAACAACAAGTGATTACTTTAACAAATGCTGAACGTGCTAAAGAAGGACTTCCGGCTTTACAAGCTGATACAACATTAATGAAATCTGCTAGAGCAAAATCAGATGATATGGCTAAAAATAATTACTTCTCTCATACGAGCCCAACTTATGGATCACCATTTGACCAAATGAAATCTTTTGGAATCTCATATAAAGCAGCAGCTGAAAATATTGCTCAAGGCCAAAAAACACCACAAGAAGTTGTACAAGCATGGATGAATTCATCAGGACACCGTGCTAATATCATGAATGGTTCATACACTCATATTGGTGTAGGCTATTCAGCAAACGGAAACTATTGGACACAACAATTTATCCAAAAATAATAGTATAATACTAGTTTAATAATTTTTAAAACCAGCCATCATGATGGCTGGTTTTTTGTTTGAAATAATTATTTTATTTCCATACTGGAGGAAAAGGAGGACAGATTTTGTTACTACTTGAATCCATGATTGATAAATTAAAATCTACCTTTTACAATTCTGTCGATTTTACGGCAAAAGAAATTTCATGGCCGAACGAAGAATATGCAATTTTGTGTTATTACAGTTCTATGGTCAATAAAAGTGATGTTCAAAACCAGATAAATGTATTAAAAGTTCAAGCGTCTGTAGATGAAGAAAAATGGACAGAAACAATGGCTGCGGTTAAGGAACCATTTCAAATGGAGAAATTTGTTGATTATATTTGTCATGGGGAAACAATTATCCTTTTATTGACAGAAAAACAAATGGTACATCTTACCTTACCTGAGATTCCACATCGTTCACCTGATGAACCTATAAACGAAAATATTCTCAGAGGATCACATGAAGGATTTGTAGAGAATGTAGATGTGAATATAGGGCTTATTAGAAAAAGAATACGCATGCCTAACTTAGTTGTAAACAAAATGGAAGTTGGTAAAGAAACAAAAACCGATGTTTATTATATGTATTTAGATAACGTAGCAAACCAACAATCTGTTTCTGAAGTAGAAAGTAAGTTAAAACTGATGCAAGAAAAAACGAAATCTTTATATACTGCAGGAGAAGTGGGGGACTATTTGGAGGAGTCGGTATATTCACCATTTCCTCAAATGTTAAATACGGAAAGACCTGACCGAGTATTTGCAAATCTTGTGGAAGGGAAGATTGCAGTTTTTACAAATATCTCTCCAACAGTATTACTAGGGCCAGTTACCTTTTTTTCCTTTTATCAATCACCGGATGATTATAATGGACGAGTATTGGTAGGATCATTTTACAGAATGGTTAGGGTATTCAGTTTTTTAACTGCGGTATTTTTGCCAGCATTTTATATAGCGATTGTTAGCTTTCATTTTGAGATTTTACCAATAGAACTAAGTAAAAAACTTAGACTAGATATAAGTGAAATACCTTACCGTCCAATTATAGAAGCGATGATACTGGAAATTATTATAGAACTTATTCGAGAAGCTAGTGTACGACTGCCTCAAGCGATTGTCCAAACAATCGGTATCGTCGGTGGTTTAGTAATTGGAAATGTAATTGTAACTGCAGGTCTTGTTTCTAATATGATGGTAATCATAGTAGCGTTAACAGCTATTTCAAGTTATGTTGTTCCATCCGTTGAAATGAATATGTCAATTCGAATTTTACGCTTTCCTTTTATGTTAGCGGCAGCTTTAGCTGGCTTTTTTGGTATTGTAATTGGAGGCTTTGTACTATTTATACATTTACTCAATTTACATTCTTTAAAGTCACCTTACTTTTCACCAATCGTCCCATTTGAACCCAAAAAGATCAAACAGATTTTTGTCAGAGGTCCATTTGTTAAGCCTTCACCACAAACAAGTTCGTTTGATCCGGAAGGAAGAAAGAAATGAATTTTAAATTAACAAAAATTCAATTTTTTTTAATGCTATTTTTTATTGAAACAGGAGTTATATACATTTCATTTCAACAAGGTGTAATTGATTATGGTGGAAGAGATGCATGGATCATGTTCGGAGTTGCATCTATCTTTATGTATTTGCTCCTTTTCTTTTACGAAAAAAATTATAAATTTTTCCGATTGGGCAAAATTACAAAATGGATTTATATTTTGTATTGGCTAGTCGTAATTATTAGTTTTTTAAGCTATATGCAATATACATTAAACGTGTGGATCATTCAAAATATGCCACCATTCTACTCATTATTGGCTATTGTTCTCGTTACTCTATATATCAGTTTAAGTAGACCTTCTACGACAGTAAACTTAGGGGTATTGATTATACCATTAGTATTTATATTTATTGTTTTTATATTACTTGCGACTCACGAATTGAAATTTTCGAATATTTTACCGATTGGGACAAGTACAGTTCCTCAATGGCTAAAAGGCATGCATTATAGTTTAACAGCTTTTATAGGTATTGAAAGCTATCTAATGTTGAGAAAAAATGTCTTAAAAGATGAAGAGATTAAAGGAAAACCCATATTAATATTCCATCTTATCGTTTCGATATTTATGGGGGCTTCGGTTATAGGGGTTGAATTTTACTTTATGTTAAAGGAAATTCGATTAATACCAGATCCCATTCTGTACATCTTAAAATCGCAAAAGGTAACGTTTGTGAAAAGACTTGATATCTTCTTTATCTATATTTGGCTTGCATGGAGTTTGCTAACCATTAATTTATTTCTCTTTAATATACGAATTGCTTTATCTACACAAGAAGGGAAAAATCCCAAACCTTTGTTATTTATCATACATGGAATTATTATGATTGCTCCTTTGTTTTTCATTGGAGTAGGACAAGTGGAATTTATTCGTAAATATCTTATTTATTTATTCTACCCATTTTCCATCATACTACCTATGATAATTATTTTATTTAATAGAAGGAGAGATTCCAAATGCGACAAGTCACAATAGTTTGCTTATGTAGTGTTTTGTTGCTCGCTGGATGTTGGGATGAACGATTATACAAAAACTTGTCAGTAATTTCTGTAGCTGGTTTTGAGGGGCATATGGGGGAATTAGTATCCTATTATGTATATCCAAATTCTGCGAGTGATCCAACTCAATTTACAGTAATTGAAACTAAAGGAGTCTCTCCAAGAGATACTCGAAACAAAGCTGATATGAAAATGGACCAGACAATTGATTTGTCTGAACTCACAGTTCTTTTAATAGCAGAAGAAACAGCACATGATGATATCTATCCATATTTAGATGTCTATTATCGTAATCCACAAAATCCGATTAATTCTAAAATTGCTATTACAAAGGGATCTCCGAAAGATTTTTTATCTATAAAAGAGCCGTTGCCTTCAGATGTTGGTGAATTTTATGAAAATTTTATAGAAAGTATGGAACGAGATACTATATTTCCAAAAGATTTAGATTTACAACAGGCAGGTTCAAGGCTTTTTGATGAAGGAATCGATTTGGCTATACCATATTTAAAAAAAGATGAGGCTCATGGAACTCCTATAGCTGCAGGACTTGCTCTGTTTAATCAACGGAAATTCACAGGAACTATATTAAATACGAAAGAATCACTATTACTGAATTTATTAGCAAAAGGAAAATCAGATACTGCTCGAATGACGTTTTTATATGAAGAGGACGATAAAAAGACACCTCTAACAATAGATATTATTCGATTAAAAAAGAAAATAAAACAACAGGGCAATTCAAAAAGAATCACTATTAACGTGAAAATAGAAGTGAATATAGATGAGTTTCCATCGGATCATTTAGGGAAAGAGAAGATAGAGTATCAATTAGAAAAATTTTTATCGAAGAAAATACAAAATAATATGAATAAAATGATTAAGAAATGTCAGGATGCATCCTCAGATCCGATTGGTATTGGAAGAAAAGTAAGGGCTAAAGGTTCAAATATATGGAAAGAAGGAAAGTGGAAAGATACTTATTCAACATTGGATATTCAAACAAATGTAGATGTGAAAATTATTCGTTCTGGAATATTAAAATAATGTGGATTGGTTTATGAAGGTGATTAAAACAAGAATCTTCCCTCAAAGAGAGGGAGATTCTATTTGTTTCATTTTTTGATGAACAAAGTGTAGTCTAACACTAAGTGTAATGGCACCTACGGCTAATCCAGAAATCAATCCAATCCAGTAGCCATATGGTCCAACATTGGTGAAATTGGCCAATGAATACCCTACTGGTAAACCAATAACCCAATAAGAAATGAGAGCCATTATAAATGTTATTTTCACATCTTTATAGCCTCTGAGAGCGCCTTGGATTGGCGCTTGAATAGCATCAGAGAGCTGAAAGAATGCTGCATATGTTAAAAAGTGTGATGCTAATGTAACAACAGTTGGATCGTTAGTATACACAGCTGCAATTTTTTCCTTAAAAGTTAATAAGACTGTTAAAGAAATTGTACAAAATGAAACAGCCGTCGCTATACAGATTAAACTATATGTTTTTGCATCTTTAAAATGCTTCCCACCAGCTTCATAAGCAATCAAAATCGTAGCTCCCATTGAAATACTTAATGGAATCATATATACCAAGCTCGCAAAATTCATCGCGATTTGGTGTGCACCAATTACCTCCGTATCATAATTACTCATCAATAAGGTAACTACTGAGAAAATACTTCCTTCAGCAAAAATAGACAAGCCAATTGGTAACCCTAATTTTGTGATTTCCATACATTTTGACCAATTTGGCTTTGGTAGGTTTGAAAATATAGCAAAATCTGAAAATGGTGTTTGTTTTTTTGTGATCCATACTGCAATCCCACATATAATCCAATAAGTAATGGCGGAAGCTACTCCTGCTCCAACACCGCCAAGCTCTGGAAAACCAAAGTTACCGAATATCAATAAATAGTTGAAAACAATATTAATAGGCGTTGCCAATAATGTAATTGTCATAGAGACCCTAGTTTGTCCTAATGCGTCTATAAAACAGCGTAGATTACTATATATAAATAGTGGGAATATCCCAAAACACATGGCTAATAGATAATGTTTAGCGACACGATAAACTTCAGGCTCTAAAGACATTTTGGAGAGGATAGGGTCAATCGCTAGTATAAACACACAAAAAATAAAGAATGCTAATACAATAGCAACATAAAAGCCTTGTTGTACACGAAATGATGCTTCTTTCACTCTTTTTGCACCAACTAATTGTGCTACAATAGGTGTGATAGAAGCCAGAATGCCTGCTAAACCAGTATAAACAGGCATCCAAATAGAAGAACCAATCGACACACCTGCTAAATCAGCAGTACTATATTTACTTGACATTAAGACATCAAAAAATGACATCAGATATAATGCTATTTGGGTGATAAGAATAGGAAATACAATTTTTAGCATAAGAATCCATTTTGCTCTTATCGTAGTTGTTTCATGCAAAGTTTACATCTCCCATATTTTTAATATGTATCTTTTATTATAGTTGTTCGTATAGTAAAATAAGTATTTGAATTTAGTTTTTAGCGACACACTCTCAAGATATTATTTTTCATGTGTTTCGCCGATTAAGTTGTCAGGCTATAGCAGGTAACTCCTCAAAAGATTGTGAAAATCGAAAAGAGTATAGACTAAAATTTCAATGATGAAAGAGTCTTATAGAGTTGCTTTAGCTTTTAAATAGAATAGGAGTATCTTATTATGACTAAACAAACTGTAATATTAACTGGTGGCGGTACAGCAGGCCACGTTTCGCTTAATCAAGCAATAATACCATCTTTTTTAGAAAAAGGCTATGATGTTCACTATATAGGTTCAAAAGAGGGAATTGAAAAAGAAATAATCAGTCAAGCTTTCCCTGATCTTCCTTATCACTCAATCTCAAGCGGTAAACTAAGACGTTATTTTTCTATGAAAAACTTTACGGATCCTTTCCGTGTTCTTGCGGGGATTTCACAAGCGTTAACGATTATGCGTCGTGTAAAACCAGTTGTTGTATTTTCAAAAGGTGGCTTTGTTTCTGTACCAGTTGTCATGGCAGCCAAACTTTCTGGCATTCCAGTTGTATCCCACGAATCTGACGTAACACCTGGTTTAGCAAACAAACTTTCTTTACCATTTGCTTCTCATATCTTCACAGTTTTTAAACAAACATTAAAGCATTTGCCAGCTGAAAAAGCAACATGTACTGGTTCTATTATTCGTCCAGCATTATTTGATGGAACAAAAGAAAAAGGACTTAATATGTGCGGCTTCCAAAACGGGAAAGAAACAATCCTTATTATGGGGGGAAGTCAAGGCTCTAAATTTATCAATGATGCTGTACGTTCCAATATGGTGGAATTATTGAAGGATCATAATATTATTCATTTATGCGGAAAAGGTCATTTAGATGAAGCACTTGTAGATATGCCAGGATATAAGCAATTTGAATACGTAACGACTGAATTGCCGGACCTATTATATGCTTCAGATTATATCGTATCTCGAGCAGGTTCCAATTCAATCTTTGAATTTTTGGCACTTAAAAAACCAATGTTGCTTATTCCATTATCTTTACAAAAATCACGTGGTGATCAAATTTTAAATGCAAAACTTTTCTTTGAGCAAGGCATTGCGGAAGTATTACAAGAAGATGAACTAAACAACGAAAGTTTTATGAATGCGATGAATACATTAAAAGATCATAAGCATTCCCTTATCAAAAATATGGGAGAAGCTGAATCGCCAAAAACACCAGATGAAATGGTAGATTTAATCCTGCAATATGCAAAACGTTTATGATTGTCTATATGTATTAATAGAAATTATGTAGAAACAAAAAGACCATTTAGGTCGCCTCTCGATAGGCAACTAAATGGTCTTTTTTATTCAATTTTGTAAGCAAATCAAAATCCCCACTTTCACCATTTTTACATTGCCTGTTCTGCTGAAGCATTCTTTTGAGTTGCCATATAGAAGTAAAATGTATCCCTTTGAATTTTTAATAATTCAAACTGTTTTTCACCTTGGTTTATTTCTTCATATAAAGATGGATGACTTTCTTTTGCATCCATAACATAACCAAGTTTTGAAGCAGCACGAAGGGATTTTGTGTTTTCTTTTCGGATTTTCAAAAAGACGCATTGAAAATCCAATTCAAAAAATAATTCTTTCAGAAATAACTCTTTTGCTTTTTGGTTGTAACCTTTTCCTTGGTAAGGAGCACCAATCCATGTGCCTAAGAATCCAGCACCATCCTGTACATCATAAAGAGTGATTGTGCCAATTGGTTGCCCCCAATCATCTGTAATTGTACGAGAAACCACCTTGCCGTTTTCTTCATCTTCCATTAACTGGCTTGTCATAAACCAAAATTCATCTGCTGTCTTTGCCTTTTGACGCACAAAAGGGAAGACAGATGGGTGACTTAACAACTCGAATAGCTCATTGCATTCGTGTAATTCACGTTGTTTAATCATACTGAACGCCTCCTTCTCTGGGGTGAACTTCTAATACAGTTCTATCCCGCTCGAAATTTTTCATTTAATGTTTCATAAAAAATTTCGGGGTGGGAATCGAACCCACTAGAACCAGTTATCACTGGTGGCGCACCATTTGCCTTCCCTATTGACTCTATAAAAAATAGGAATCACTTATGAAATTATTTTGCACTTTTACTATACTAAGATTTAAGAAAAAAGCAAAGGGAAAACAGTTATTTTCTTTAAAAAAACACAAAAAAATATATAAATTGTGAACAGCTAATGTGAACATTTTGCTTTCCGGAAAATTTTTTTTACTATTTTAATTAATAACAAAATTTTGCTAAAATGAATGTGAATTATTTTTTATTAATTATCTAAATTTACTGAAAGTATACTCATTATTTGTAAAATACTATAATATTCATGATAGTTTAAAATGAATATAGTTAAATATAATCATTTTTTAAGCCGTGAGGTAACTATTTTTACCTTATTTTTCTATAGAAATTTGTGGATATTTAACTTTGCGACGTTAACAAATCAGTTGTATGCTAATAGCAATAGAATTATGATGGAATAGAGAACGGAGGAGTTTTTTGATGGTATTAGATTTATTGAAAGTGCATGGTTCTGGAAATACATTCTATATTTATGAAACGAAAGATGAGTCATTGTATGATTGGGTATCATTGGCCAAATGGCTTTGTGAAGATACAAATCATGGTGGTGCAGATGGTTTACTTTTAGTAGCTCCTTCAAAAAAAGGTTTGGCTAAAATGCGCGTGATCAATGCAGATGGCACTGAAGCATCTATGTGTGGTAATGGCTTACGTTGTGTAGCACGGTATGTATTAGAAAAGAACGGTGTTTCAGAAGGATTAATCGAGACGATGAAAGCGACATTGCATGTTGAACAAGAAGAAACGTTATTTAATGGGGTACCTACATATGCTGTTGAAATTGCACCTGTATCGTTTGAACTTTCTTCATTGCCTATGGAAGTGGATGATAAAACCACTTTTATCAATGAAATATACGGTGAATTAGATGAACATATCGCTTTTACAGCTGTATCCGTGCCTAATCCTCACCTAATCGCTTTTGTACCAAAGGAAAAAATAGAAAATCCAACACATCAAGAACGATTAGCAACTTATTTAAACGGTGAGAATCCTATTTGTCCAGATGGGGTTAATGTTAGTTATGTATATCCAATAAGCCAAAATGAGATATATGTTAGAACATTTGAAAGAGGTGTAGGATTTACAAATGCTTGTGGCACTGCGATGACAGCTTCTGCCTTAGTATCCAAAATGCTAAAACATACGAATGATGAGAAAATCACAGTATTTAACCCCGGTGGATTCGTACAATGTTTGGTGAAAGAACAACAAGGGGAATATCATTTAAAATTAGTTGGAAATGCAACATTTGTTTCAAAATATAAATTATCAATAGAAAATCAAAATTATTCTTATATTAATATAACTGAAACTGGGGAACAAAAGGCTTATAATGCACTTATCGAATTTACAAAAGGAAAATTAGCTACAGAATTTACAGTTTGATTTTGTGAGGTGTCAATATGACAGACGTCTTTTTAACGAAGGTGCAATTTAACGCACTTTATCAAGCAAATAATAGTTTTGTTTTTTTGATGGAACAAGTAGAGAATGATTTTCAATATATTTATATTAATAAAGCTGCTGAAAATGTTTTTACTACTAATCCAGAAGGTAAATTTATGTCAGAAGTACTTATGAATACTAGACAACAAAACATCAAAGACTATTATCTGAAAGCAATTTCTACCAAACATTCAACCATATTTCGTGATTTTTATTTATTTTCTGATAATGGGTATACAAATGAAACACTTTGTACACCTATTTTTCAAGGGGAACATACATATATATTAGCAGTTACAAGAAATATATCTGAACAGAAAGAGTTAGAAGAAAAGTATTTGTTTTTACAATCATTATTTGAAGATAAGATTGATCCTACTGTCATATTACTAAGAGATCTTACTGTTTTTGATATGAATTTAGCTTGCGAAAATCTATTTAAAGACGTTTCGAAAGGAAAAGAATTTTTGAAATTAGATTTCATTAATTCTAATGATGTCAAAAAGTATATGCACCATATTGAAAATACTTTTGCTGGTCAAGGTTCTTCTTCTGTTATTTTTTCACATAAAAAGCCTTCAGGTGAAATGAGGAATTTTGTTGTTAGTTTTTCTCCTGTTTTTATGGAAAATAAAGTTGCTGCCATAAGCATTCAGTGGCAAGAACTCAATAGTAAAGTACAGTTGAAAAAGGATTTAGTCGAAACAACATTATTGTTAGATAGTTATAGAGATGCTTTGAACGTAGCAGCAAATATATGCATCACCGATAGAAATGGTGTTATAAAGTTTGTTAATACTAAATTTGAAGAACAAACACAGTATAATTCAGACGAGCTTATTGGGAAATCAAATGTGCTCCTAAATTCACGTGAACATACTAATGGATTTTACCGGAATTTATGGGATACCATTCAAAGCGGGAATATATGGCGTGGTGAAATACGCAACCGGTCAAAGTATGGAAAGTACTACTAGGTAGATACAACGATTGTACCTGTTAAAGACATCAATGGTGTGATAACAGAATTTTTAGCAATTAGTTTTGATATCTCTGATAAGAAGTCGATTATTACAAATTTACGTAATATTGAAAAATTGTTCCGACTAATCACGGAATATACAAATGACTGTATCGTTATAACAACCGAGGATGGGATCATTCAATATGTTTCTCCGATTCATGAAGCAAGACTTGGTTATGAAAAAGAAGAACTATTAGGTAAAATTTACTTTGAGTTATTGTCTAAAGAGAGCCGTGCAAGTTTAACAAATGAAATAGAATATATAAAGAAAAATGGCAATACAAAATTAGAGTTAGAGATTCTTACAAAGGAAGGCAAAAGCATTTGGTTAGAATCTCAAATTTCTGCTGTCAGTGATTTAGGAAACAGAGGAGAATATCAATTAGTATCTGTTGCTAGAGAAATTACTGAGCGTAGAGAGATGGAAGAACAGCTACGCTTTCTTGCTTATCATGATAGTTTAACAATGTTACCAAACAGAAGATATTTGTTAGAAAAGTTCGATGAATTTGCACTAGATGCATGTTCAACTGAAAATTCTATTGCTATATTATTTATCGATGGCGATAATTTTAAAAGAATTAATGATGTATATGGGCATGATATTGGTGACGAATTTATTAAACATTTTGGTAAGGCTTTATCTTCAAGTTTAAGGGATACTGATATTATCGCAAGGATAGGTGGCGATGAATTTGTTGTTCTATTAACTAAAATGTCCACTTCAGTTGATAAAAGAAATAGACAAATTGAACAAGCTATTAGAAGAATTCAAGAAGTACTTCGTAATGGATGGATTATTGATGGGAATTACTTCTCTCCAACATCATCTATTGGTATTGCCTGTTATCCAGAAGATGGGAAAGAAATTTCAACATTATTAGATAAAGCGGATACAGCATTATATTATGCTAAAAGAGTATCAGGAAAAGATTCTTATCATTATGCCGATAACTAGAAATGGTGGCGAACGATATGAAAAAGCATATATTATTAGTAGAAGACGAAAAAAATATTGCACGGTTCATCGAACTAGAATTAAAGCATGAGCAGTTTGACGTGACAGTTAGTTACAATGGGCGGGAAGGTTTACAAATTGCATCTGATGAGACAAAACATTTTGATATTATTCTCTTAGATGTCATGCTTCCAGAGTTAAATGGTATCGAGATTTGTAGAAGGGTTCGAAGTCATTCTGATGTGCCGATAATTCTAATTACTGCAAGAGATGCAGTGATGGATCGAGTAGCCGGTCTTGATGCGGGAGCAGATGATTATATTGTTAAACCATTTGCAATTGAAGAGTTACTTGCACGCATACGTTCTATTTTAAGAAGAACGAACCAATTAGAGAAAGAGTCAAAACTTCTCCAATTTAAGAATATTACTATAAACCAAGAAGCTTATAGTGCATATATTGATCATCGGTTACTAGAGTTAACAAAGACAGAATTTGACTTATTGTGCTTACTTATTTCCAATAAAAATAGAGTTTGTACTAGGGATCAAATTTTAGAAAACGTTTGGGGATACCATACGGATGTAGAAACAAATGTCGTAGATGTATACATACGACATCTACGTTCAAAACTTCCGAAAGAAGCAAGTTCTTACATTGAAACTGTAAGAGGAGTAGGGTATGTGATGAGAGAATGAAAAAGTTTGTAAATGTTTCTATAAAAAATCAATCTTTGAAGACAAAGTGGGCGTTAACGTCCGCTTTTGTTATTTTCATCAGTTTTACCATCATATGTTCGGTATTATATTGGTCATTACACTCTTGGTTATTATCTGAGCAACAGCAATCAGTTAATCGGACAATGGATGATTTAACCGTGTTTTTTGAATCAGAAGGAAATGCAATCACTATTGATGATATTAGATCAAATAAAGGTCTGATGAACTCAATTATTGACAAAAGCCAAACCGTTCGGATTCTAAATAAAGACGGGATTGAGATATTACGTATTAATGATACGATTTCTAAAACTCCAGATATACCAAAGAGTGTACCTCTTCAAGGTTATGTTGTAGATAAGCAGAAAATTGAGGGGATAGAAAGTTTTGTTGCAACGGGCAAAATAGAAATAGGATTTTTCCAAGGATATATTCAATTGACACATCCATTAACGGCTTTTCAATCATTGATGAATTATTTACTAATGGCAATGTTAATATCTGGGTTAGGTGCATTAGTTTTGTCAGCATATATTGGCTATGTTTTAGCAAATGTGTTGTTAAAACCGTTACATAATTTGCGACAAGAGATGATTTCTGTTGCCGAAGAAGGCTTTGAAGCGCCAATACAGATGATATATAACAGAGAAGACGAAATAGGTGATTTACTACGAGTTTATCGCAAAATGATGGGAGAACTAGAACAGTCATTTCTTTTACAACAACAATTTATCTCAGATGCATCGCATGAGCTTAGAACCCCTATTCAGGTTGTTGAAGGTCATTTATCTTTGATACAACGATGGGGAAAAGACGAACCAGAAGTTTTAAATGAGTCACTTGAAATTTCATTATCAGAAATTAAACGTATGAAAAATTTGATAGGAGAAATGCTAGAACTAGCCAGAGGTGAATCTCATGATCATGATAATTCATGCGATATTTTGGCCGTAACAAATGAAATTATTCAAGAACAGAAAATTCTTTATCCAGATATAACGGTTAATGTGAATCACCAAAAACTTACTAGTAATTTTGCATTGATTTCCCAAAATGCTTTTGGGCAAATAATACGTAACTTATTACAAAATGCAATTCGCTATTCTAATGACCATCCATCTATTCAAATAAACTTGACAAATGACTTGAAGCATTGCAAAATCGAAGTCGAAGATAACGGTATTGGCATCGCAGAAAATGACTTAACACATATTTTTGATCGGTTTTATCGAGTAGATGATGCACGTTCAAGAGATGAAGGTGGCACTGGCTTAGGACTAAGTATTGTCAAAATGTTAGTGAATAAGTATGGCGGTGAAGTAACTGTAACCAGTAAACTGGGTTTAGGAACAAAGTTCTTAGTGATACTACCTTCTAAAAAATAACTCTTTTTTTGAAGATTTATTCAAGAATTCCATCATTCGAGATAAAAATTGCTCAATTCTCAACAAAAATATTGAATTATTTGTGAAGAGTAGTAAGATTGAAAGGAAAAATGTTCTTCCCAGCATGTAACATTACATACGTGTATCTTCAGCAGGAAGAATTGTAAAATATATAGTGGATTTCAGAATTATTCTTTTAATTAATGGAACTGCCACTTGGCAAAAAACTTGGAGGTAATTCTCATGTCAAACAACGTTTCACTTGCAAGCTCACCATGGTCTGCATTTTCAGGTCCA
Organism: Rummeliibacillus sp. POC4; assembly: GCF_003576525.1. Taxonomy (GTDB): domain Bacteria; phylum Bacillota; class Bacilli; order Bacillales_A; family Planococcaceae; genus Rummeliibacillus. The sequence continues at coordinate 24,117 of NZ_QWUA01000020.1, forward strand.
AACCTTGGCTATGTGATGGATATGTATGATTTATACTTAACATCTCCTGAAGAAGTAGATGCAGAACTTGTGGCACTTTTTGAACAATATGGCGCACCTGTAGTAGAAACAATTGAAACAACTACAAATGTCGCTCCAGGTAATATTGAGAAAGTTTTAGCTGCAGTAAAATACGCTGATGCGATTCGCGCACATGGTCATTTAGCTGCTGATATTTATCCATTAAATAACCAAACAAAAGATACTACTCGTATTGAAGCGGCAACTTATGGACTAACTGATGGGGATTTAGCGAATATTCCTGCATCAGTATTATTAAACGAAATTCCTGTAAACGTTCACAATGGATTAGATGCCATAAATTACCTGAAAGAAATTTATACAAGCAAAATTGCTTATGAATTTAATCATGTAGTAGGTAAAGAAGAAAGACAATGGATTCAATCTAAAATTGAAAACGGTACACTTAACGGAAAACTTTCTGCTGATGACAAAAAAGAAATTCTTTCTTTGTTAAACAAAGTTGAAGGTTTCGAACAATTCATGCATAAAACTTTTGTTGGTGTTAAACGTTTCTCAATTGAAGGCGTTGATGCATTAGTTGTTTTAATCGATGAAATTATCCGTCGTTCTGAAGACAAAGGTTCAAAAGATATTATGATTGGTATGGCACACCGTGGTCGTTTAAACGTACTAACTCATAATGTGCATAAACCATATGAAATGATGTTAGCTGACTTTGCTCATGTACCTAGTGAATTATTCGTACCGAAAGACGGTTCATTAATCGCTACAAAAGGTTGGTCAAATGATGCAAAATACCACCTTGGAGCAACATATAAAGCACCAAATGGTACTACTATTAAATTAGCTTATAACCCATCACACTTAGAAGTAGTTAGTCCAGTTGTTACTGGTCAAGCTCGTGCAGCTCAAGATGATACATCTAAACCAGGTCTTCCTGTTCAAGATCCTTCAAAATCATTAGCAATCTTGGTTCATGGTGATGCAGCATTTGCTGGTCAAGGTATCGTAACTGAAACTTTGAACTACTCTCGTACTAAAGGTTTCAATACTGGTGGTTCAATCCATATTATTGCGAATAACATGATTGGATTTACTACTGAACGCTTCGATTCACGTTCTACTGTTTATTCTTCAGACCCAGCGAAAGGTTATGAAGTACCAGTAATTCACGTAAATGCGGATTCTCCAGAAGAAGTTGTTCAAGTAGCACGTTTTGCAGTAGAATACCGTGCAAAATTTGGTAAAGATATTTTAATCGATTTAATCGGTTACCGTCGTTATGGTCATAACGAAATGGATGAACCAATGATTACAAACCCAGAAATGTATAACATTGTACACAATCATGACACAGTACGTGCTTTATACGGTAAAGAATTAGTTTCTGAAGGTGTTGTAACTGAAGCAGATGTAACTAAACTACAAGCCGACATCAAGGCAGAATTACAAGCTGCTCTTGACCATGTTAAAGAAGTTGGTAAAGGGAAAGTTACAAGCCACGAAATGCCTGAAGCTGTGAAAAATGGTTTTACAGAAGAAGTTGAAACAGCAGTTGATCGCGAACGTTTAGAAAAAATGAATGAAGAACTTCTAACATTCCCAGAAGACTTCAATGTATTTAGAAAACTAAACAAAATCTTAAACCGTCGTCGTGATCCATTTGAAGGTAAAGGTAAAATTGACTGGGGTCATGCTGAAACTCTTGCATTTGGTACAATCCTACAAGATGGTCATCCAGTACGTATCACAGGTCAAGATGCTCAACGTGGTACATTCTCTCAACGCCACCTTGTTCTTCATGATGAAAAAGATGGTAAAGAAATTGTTCCATTGCACAACATTTCTGGTTCAAAAGCATCTTTCGCACCAATCAACAGTCCATTATCTGAAGCTTCAATCGTAGGTTATGAATACGGTTATAACTTAGAAAACGAAAATGCGCTAACTATTTGGGAAGCTCAATATGGTGACTTTGCGAATATGGCACAAGTAATGTTCGATAACTTCATCTCAGGAACACGTTCTAAATGGGGCGTTAAATCAGGTGTTGTTTTATCATTACCACACTCTGCTGAAGGTCAAGGTTCAGAACATACAAGCGCTCGTCTAGAACGTTTCTTACAATTATCAGCAGAAAATAACTGGACAGTTGTAATGCTTTCAAGTGCAGCTAACTACTTCCACTTATTACGTCATCATGCAGCAACTCTTGGTACAGAAGCAGTTCGTCCATTAGTTATGATGTCACCAAAATCACTTCTACGTAACCAAATCGTAGCAGCTGATGTTGAAGAGTTAACAACTGGTCATTATCGTACAGTGATTGAACATCCAACAACTGGTCAAAATGCTGATAAAGTTGAAAAAATCGTATTTGCATCAGGGAAAATGGCAATCGATATCGCAGAAAAAGTGGGCAACGGAGAAGGTTTTGAACACCTACACTTAGTACGTGTTGAACAACTATATCCATTCCCTAAAGAAGAAATTGCTGAAATCCTTGCAAAATTCCCTAATGTTAAAACACTTGCATGGGCACAAGAAGAACCTAAAAACATGGGATCTTGGTTCTTCGCAGATCCATTCCTACGTGATTTAGCTAAGGAAGATCAAGAAGTTGTATATATTGGACGTCCAGAACATTCAAGCCCTGCTGAAGGCGATGCAGATTCTTATAAAGAAGCACAAGCAATCGTCATCGAAAATGCAGTAGCTCGTAAATAGTGCAAACTACTAAAGGAGGAAAATAAAGTGGCAGACATTATCGTTCCAGAATTAGCAGAATCAATTACAGAAGGTGAAATCGTACGTTGGGTTAAACAAGTAGGTGACCCTGTAGAAAAAGGCGAATTCATCGTAGAATTAGAAACTGATAAAGTAAACGCTGAAATCATTTCTGAAGAAGCTGGTGTTCTTACAGAAATTTTAGCTCAAGAAGGCGAAGTAGTAGAAGTAGGTGCTGTAATCGCACGAGTTCAAGAAGGCGCAGTTGCTGCAGCTCCAGCTCCAAAAGAAGCACCAAAAGCTGAAGCTCCAAAACAAGAAGCACCAAAAGCAGAAGTAAAACCTGCTGCAGCTCCAGTAGTAGAAGAAACTTCTTCTACAGAACGAGTAATTGCTAGTCCAGCAGCTCGTAAATTAGCTCGTGAAAAAGGCATCGATTTAGCTGCAGTTTCACCAGTAGACCCACAAGGTCGTGTACGTGTTCAAGACGTTGCTGCATATAACGCAGCTCCAGCGGCTCCTGCTGCTCAACCAGCAGCTCCAAAAGCTGCTCCAGCACCAGTTGCAAAAGCTGTAGATGAATCACGTGTAGAAGTAGTGAAAATGACTCGTCGTCAACAAACTGCTGCAAAACGTTTACTTGAAGTATCTCAAAATACTGCAATGCTAACTACTTTCAACGAAATTGACATGACTAACGTTATGGCACTTCGTAAACGTAAAAAAGAAGCATTCCAAGAAGCACATGATGGTACTCGTCTAGGCTTCATGTCATTCTTTACAAAAGCTGTAACTGCTGCACTTAAAAAATACCCAGCAGTTAACGCTAAAATTGTTGGTGATGAAATTCACTACAACAAATTCTTTGATATCGGTGTTGCAGTAGCTACTCCAGACGGATTAGTTGTACCAAACGTTCGTGACACTGATCGCAAAAACTTTGCTGAAATCGAAGCTTCAATTGCTGATTTAGCAACTAAAGCTCGTAACAAAAAATTATCACTTCAAGATCTTGAAGGCGGTTCTTTCACTATTACAAACGGTGGTGTATTCGGTTCATTAATGTCTACACCAATCATCAACGGTGACCAAGCTGCTATCCTTGGCATGCACAACATCGTGAAACGCCCAATCGCAGTTGGCGATGAAATCCAAATCCGTCCAATGATGTATGTAGCATTATCTTATGACCACCGCATCATCAACGGTAAAGAATCAGTTGGATTCTTAAAAATGGTTAAAGATTTACTTGAAAACCCAGAAGATTTATTGCTAGAAGCTTAATCTGACGGGCTTTATAGAACTTTATAGAACCTATCGCTTACACTCAGACCACCCTTTAATTAGGGTGGTTTTTTTGTTTTTTAAGCTCCGTGACTCCCATATGACTCCCGGAGCTTTTTTTTGTTGGCTCATTTAAGTAATCTATGAGCAAATCGGTCGTTTTTTCAATTGTCTCAGTAGTCACATGAGTATAGATGTTCATGGTTGTTTCGATATGAGCATGTCCTAATAGTTTTTGAACCACTTTAATATCCACACCTGCAGCAAATAAGAGTGATGCACAAGAGTGACGTAAACCATGGACAGTTATACGAGGTAGGTCAAAACGCTTGCAAAGCTTGTTTAAGACTTCGTTAACGTAAGAATTACGAAAAGGTTCAAAAGATGTCTCTTTTATAAAAATGAAATTATATTTTAGCTTTTCTCCTGACATAAGGCGAAGCTTTTTATTTTGTCTAATAAGATTTTTTAGTATTTCAAAGGTTTCTGGATCTAAGTGAATATCACGAACTGAAGAGGAAGTCTTTGGTTTCAGTAATTGGAAGTTGCCATCTTCATCATAAAAAAGCGTTTTTGTAATGCTAATTGTATGTGTTTTATCGTGCAAATCACTTTCCTGCAAAGCTAGTAATTCTCCCTTACGCATACCTGTCAATAGTAATGTACGGAACAGAGCATATCTCTTTAATGTGTCAGTTTCCTTTAGCTTTTCTAAGAAGTACAGTGACTGTTCTTTATTCCAGAATTTTTCTAGTTTTTCATCCTCTTCAAAGATTGTAGTCTTAGGATATACAGTATTATTAAAAGGGGATGATTCAATATAATCATTCCGTACTGCGAAATCGAATACATTTCGAGCTTGAATCACAAGTGGTTTGTATGATTTTAGTTGAGTTGACATAAAATCAATGTATTTTTGACAGTCTCTCTTTGTAATATCTTTTAATCGTTTATTACCGAATGTGGGAAGAATCCATTTTTTGAAATCAACAGATTTACGATAAATGGTTGATGGCTTTAAGTGCTTCGAATATTCTTCTTCAAATTCTAAAAAGATATCTTTATAAAAATAGTGAGATTTCATATTTTTGCCTAGTCTTGCTTCTTGAGCCTCTAATTGCTTTGCTGCTAATTTAGCTTCGCTAAGCTTTTTAAATCCCCTACGAGAAGTTTTTCTTTTTTCTCTAGTTACTGGATCCGTTAGTGTTATACGAATCATCCAAAACTCGCCTTCAGTAGTTTTATATTTTGAGAATGATGCCATATATATCCTCCTTTTTTATCCTTATTCTAACTACATAAATCGTAGCATCTAGCATCAGTAATTGGTGTGCAACCTTTTCACATTTACCAGGGTATTTGTGAAGGTAATGATAAGTGATTATTGATGTAATGATCTAACCGCTTACAAGCAAATGTAAGGCTTATATGAAATGTGTCTTGTAAAAGACGTACAGCTTCTTGATATGTATTAGGTAAATCAAGTTCATCAATCATAAATGTTGGTGCAGCTGCATGTAAGGCAAAGTTATTAGCCTTGAACTCCTGATATTCAACAAATGAATAAGGGAGGCGTATTTGATCTCCTGCATGTAATAGAACATGTCCTAGCTCATGACAAAATTCTTGCCATTTGAAATTAGGTAGCATCATATTATTTAAAAAGATAAAAGAACTATTATTTATAAAAAGAGCTTGGCTGCCTTCATTCCAGTAAAAAATGCTGATACCTAATCTTTGTGCTATTTCATCTATATTTAGTTGAGTCGGGGAGTGTATATCTAATTGATTATAAAAATGTTGAATGTAGTCTTCTAGGTGAGTCAAAATGTTCATCTCCAATACAAACATATGTTCTTTTTAGTATAAAACAAAACCCCACTAATTGAAAGTGGAGTTAGTTTCCCTTAAAAGAAATTAAAGTTGTTTTTATTACATGTTTTGATAAGAAAATAGTATATAGAATAGAAGTACAAATTATATATAATGTAATAGCAAGATATATTCCTCGGTATGAAACAATAAAATTGATCAGATTAGAGACATCTCTTAAAAAAACAACAAGACTAAGACCTAGTACGATTCCCCACATTAAAACTGTAATAAAAAAAGGAAATAAAAAAATTTCTAGTAGATTAGCTTCTTGCATTTTTGGTATTGCTGGTTTATAAATCACCGAGATAAAAATTGAAAGTGCTGCTAATGAAATTCCAAATATGGATGCAGATGAACCAAAAATCGTGGTGATGTATGTTGTATAAAAATTATCAATATCCTCTAATGAAAGTTTTCTGAGTTCAAAAAAATACAGGAGACTTAAAAAAATAAATGGAACAATAAAGCTACTCGAAATAAACTCAGAATATTTCGAAGTATAAAATTTAATCGTTGATTGTTTTAATTTATTGAATGATAGCATAAATCTCCCTCCCTTTATTCAAATTTGTCAGCTATGTATTGCACTACTTTAGAAACGATTTTTCCTTGTTTCTCATTAGTAAAAGTTAGATGTTTTTTTGATTTTTTTGAGTTGAATGATTTTTTCTGGGTGATTCTTTTTTTGGTTTTTCTTTTTTTCCCTGAAGGAACAAAAGTGTAATTTTCTCCATGAATTTCTAAATCACCATATCCTGATTCTACCATAGCAACACCATCACTAACAGTTTGAGTTTTAATTTCACTACCTTCAATTAGAACGTCTAATCCTTCTCTTTCGTCTCTAAGAGTAATGTCAACTTTTTTTGCACCTGTATCAGTAACCATCTTTTCATACATATTATAGTGTTTTGATCTTGGATTTGGATGGATAAGATTAAATTTAATGCTTTTTATTTTTTCTATTTCTTGTAATTCTTTTATTATATGATATTCTTCGGGAAAAACTTTAATTACCACTTCTCCAACGATTTCGTCTTGGCTAAGCAACTGTGTGAAAAATTTGATGAATTGATCTAAATTAATTTTTCCAGTAGATTCAAATGCAATAATTTCTTTTTCTAAATCATAGATAAACATTGATGAACTTGCAAGTTCTTTATTTGGTTTTGAAAAGTATGTTTGTTGACCATCTTTTACTCGTAAATTCTCAAATTTTGATGTTGTAACATTTCCTAAAATAATACTTCTATTATTTATTTTATCCTCATTAATGTCAGTGAAAGAAAGAGTTCTTTTTTTCATTTTAATATCAGTTGCTGATTTAATTACTCTTGGTATTTCTGTTTCAATTAACTCTTCTAAATTTGGTTTAAATATATTTCCGTGAATATTAATTTTTGCAAAGTAAAATTGCCTTTTACCTATCAAAATTGGATCTTCATTAGAGCCATTTCCTAAATTGAAAGGTTTATCATTTTCAAAATTATTATTAGACATTTTTGAACACCTCAGTATTATATAAAGATATTAAATTTAATCTTCAAAATTATTAACGTTCGCATGCATCCGTCTTTGTCCCTGTCCATTTTGCTTGATAAGCAGAGTGAGTAGAAGACACACCATCTTAAAAATTATTTTCTTAATTTGTATAGGTAATCGAAATCTCAATTCCTAAAGTTAATTCTTTAACAACAACTTTATCTTTATCCGTTTCATAGTCATATTCTAATTCTTTGATTTTCCCTCCAACATAATGTGCATCAATAAGTGAGACATTTTTTGTATCTAGAATGAGTTGTAGTTCTTTTGTTTTATTTATTGGAACATAACCTATATGTGTAGGAGATTCATTTTCACCATATTTTAAAAAAACTTTGATAGCATTTTCATCATATGGATTTGTAGGTTCAGGAATGAAAATTACTTCTTCATCAGATAGATAGAGATCTTCAAACTCTGACGTTCCATCACCGAATTCAATAATTTCTTTGTTAGTTAAACCGTTATATAAATCTATTTCATTCTCTTTACAATATTGTTTCCCTTCTTGTTGTAGTAATTTTTGAATATCTTTTCCTTGATCATTTTCTTTTGTAACCCCAGCAACATTAAAGGTTATTGTTTTTCTTGAAATTGTTTTATGGCTTATTTCTACTTCTGTAACTGGTTGTTCTGTAAGTGTTTTTTGAATTAAACTTTCGACAAATATTTCAGCAGAAACCTTATTTATATTTTTTATTTCAATCCTTTTTCCTTTATGCGTAAAGGAGATTTTAGCAAGAAGTAAACCTGAATCAACTACTGGAAATATAATTTCACTTAATGGATAGTAAAAAACATCAGATTTTAAAAAACCTCTATGGATAAAAATTAAGCGCTTATCTGTACTTGTAATTAAGTAATTTAATTTATTGATGGGGCCACAAATAGCATAGTTAATAATTTCATTAGGATAAAGCAACTTTGCAAGTTCTTTCATTTCTTGCTTCATCCCCAAAAGACCTGTGACCTTACATTCTTTGAATCTCTTGGAAACATCATCATAGGTAATTTGCATTGATATTATTCTCCTTAATATTAATTATCACTTCTAAAAATGATAAAAATTTACAATTTATATTAAAAATTAAGGACACAATTTCTGTGTCCCTTTACATAAATTAATATGAAGTACCCATTATTGGGCTATATCATATTAATTTGCTTATAAACTATAACTCGCCATTATCCTTTAAAATTTCCCACATCTTGCGTAACTTGCGTAAATCTTCTTCCTTCGACTTTGGTAATTCCTTGTACCATTTTTGCAGTGATGGATCATTAGCAAATACTTGGAATTCTTCATTTTCATTTGTTGATTTATTTTGAGTACTCGAACGTCCAAGTAAATAATCCACTGATACTTCAAAATAGTCAGCAATTTTCTCGAGAGTGTCATAATCTGGTTTTCGTTCATCTGACTCATAACGTGATAATACTACATTTGATACGTTAATTTTTTGGGCAAAATCTTTTTGACTAATGTTATATCGTTCACGCAATTGTTTAATTCGTGTTCCTAAAGAGCTCATTAGAACCCCCCTTATATAACCATTATATTAATTAATATTATCATTTACCGCAATGGTAAGAAATTAAATTGACAAAACGGTAATAAAAATGTTGACTTTACCAAAAAGGTAATGATATAGTATGACTATAAAGTTACCAAAAAGGTAATTGATAGGTGGTGCATTATTTTTGAATACCCCAAAAGTTAATTTGCTTTATATAAAGCAACTAAGGGAAGAAAAGAATATCTCTGTTGAACAAATGTCAAAATTATTAGGGTATGTAGGATATCAAGGATACTACTACAAAGAAAAAGGCATTCGAAAAATGAGTGCTGAAGATATTGCTTTAGTAGCTATGACATTAGGTGTTCCGATAGAGAGTCTTTTTTTAAAATGAAAATTACCAGAAAGGTAATCGTAAGGAGGTGATATGTATGGCTTGGAGCATGACGAAACCTAAAAGAAAAAAGAAAAGTAAGCAATTGTGTCCATCCGAAGAATTCAAAAATATAAAAGGTCCAAAGCGTGAGAGATTAATCCTTGAAAGAAAAAAGAGGGGATTAACTCAAAAACAATTGGGTGATTTGATTGGATGTTCAGCGCAAACAATCAGTCGTTTGGAATCTGGAAGAATGAATCCCAATGTTGATCTATCAATGCAATTGGAAAAAATTTTAAAAACCAATTTCTTTGAATTATTTCCAGATTAATAAAAAAACACTTGACATGAACTACGAGAAAATTTCCCATTTTTCATATAAATATATACAAACTGATATGAAAAATAATTAATTATATCTAGTTGAAATGTGTTTCATAAAAAATGATACAAATTAAAAATTGAATAAACATACAAAAATGTAAAAATACAATTTTGTTAAAATGAATTCAAATTTAAGGAGGTATTACAAATGCAAAAAATTGAACAAGTAAATTTACCTGGAACGATTGAAGTATTTAAACATTCGATGTTCGGAGAGTTACCTGTACTTATTAAAAATGGCAAAGAACATTTCACAGCAAAAGTAGTAGCAAAGATGTTAGGGTATTCCAATCCTTCAGATGCAATTCTTCGACACTGTAAAAAAGATGGGGTCGTGTTTCACGAGGTCATCGATTCACTGGGAAGAAAGCAAAGTATGAAATTTATCTCAGAAGGCAATCTTTACCGACTAATCACACATTCCAAACTTCCAAGCGCTGAGCGTTTTGAAAGTTGGGTATTTGATGAAGTGCTACCATCCATCAGAAAGCATGGCACCTACATGACACCGGACACCATTGAAAAAGTGCTTTCGGATCCAGACACTATTATCAAAATTGCCACTCAACTAAAAGAAGAACAGGCAAAACGAATGGCAGCCGAAGCGCAAGTAGAAAAACAAAAACCAAAAGTATTGTTTGCCAGTGCAGTTGAAGCTAGTGAAACATCTATCTTAATTGGCCAACTCGCCAAAATTATTACACAAAATGGGGTAAAGATTGGACAAAATCGCTTGTTCGAATGGCTTCGAGACAATGGGTATTTAGGTAAGAAAGGCGCTCATTATAACGAACCTACACAGTACTCAATGGAGCGTGGTTGGTTTGAAGTAACGGAGCGAACTTTCAATAATCCTGATGGTAGTATTCGTGTTACTCGTACAACCAAGGTAACTGGCAAAGGCCAAGTGTATTTTATCAATAAATTATTGCAAGGCATTGCGGTATAGGAGGTGAAATAAATGGATTTAAAAAATATTACAGTCAAGGTCGAAATCACAAACATAAATGAACTACAAGAATTGCTCCAAAAGGCTACCGACCAATTGGAGCAAATAAAGAACTTTCAAATTAAGGTTAGTAATCTAAAATCCTAAACTTTTTGCAACAAATTCTTCAGTTGCATTACCTAAAAAATCTTCCCATGAAGCATATTGCGAATTGGAAGTAATATATTGATCAATTTCAGAATCAGGAATTTCCTCTAAAGAAGCATATTTAGTGAAAATTTCACCTTTAATAAATTGATCATAAGAAGTAAATGTTGAATTTTGTGTAAGAAATTCATCTGTCAAAAGACCTTCAAGAGGAATTTCATTTGTTCCACTTAGTTCTTCTGCATTTTTTTGAAGATTGTTTAATTCAGCTGAAAGTTCGTCGAATCCATCAATTTTCATAGTCTCACCTCCTCACATTGTCAATATTCGACAAATGAGGAGGAAAGCCTTTAATAAAATTCAATTATTTTTAACAGAAAGGTTGGTGCGCAATGCATACTCCAATATTGTTACAAGAATTAGACGAGCAATATGTGCTTCATAAATTCGAAATTTTGATACAACAAGCTTATGAAAAAGGAATTGAAGATGGCAAAAAACGTTTCACTTATCCGCCAGTGTTAAAACGTGAACATTTGAAAGAAATTCTATCAATTGAAATTCCAACAGTCGATAAGTTGACTCGTGATCCATCATTTCCGAGACTAACTGCAGTGTCTGCAAGATACCCAAGAGATGCAGTTTTTAAATGGATAGAAGAGAACACTACAAAAATTGAAAACTATTCTTAATTTAATTCTATCAAATATGGCAAAAAACGGTGTGCAACTTTAGTACACGAAGACATTCCATTGTGACAAATAGGGGGAATTTATATGAGTAATATGCAATTTTTAATACGCGAACTGCGTGGGGAGAAAACACAGGAACAGTTTGCAGAAAAAATTGGAGTTTCAAGGGAAACGTTATCTCGATATGAGACAGGGCGTATCGATGTACCAATCACAGTTTTAAAAAAGATTTCAGAAGAATTGGATAATCCGGAATTCAATATGCGATTACAATCTGAATTTTTCGGTACTGGTCCAGTTTATCTAGATGGACCGAACGTAGACCTACACAGATCAGCAGTAAAAGAAAAGACGTTAGAAGAATTGGAAGAGGCAATTTCTAGCCTTAAGGATACATGTTTATCAAAACCTTTAAAGAATTTTCAACCTTTTGAGATTCAAAAACTTAGGACTTCATTAGAAGAACTTGTTGAGGCTTCAACAGCAATTTTACAACTAACTGCTGTTCTCTGCTCAGAAGCTGGTATTAGTTATAAGGATCTTTGGACAGACCATTATCTTGATTTGGAAAGTCAAGGCTATATCGGGGGTATGAGATGAGCAAGTTAAATATGTTTTTCTTCAATGAAGAAGTCATTTCTATATCTGATGGGATTTGGTTTTATGGAGGAATTCTAACAATGATAATACTAGGAAGTATCGTATTATGGCCATAAAAAAACTGACTAACTTGTCGGAAGTTAATCAGTAAGTAAAATATCTATGGATTTATTATATCACAGATAGGAGCAATTTGGTTCCTATCATGAAGCGTACAAATAGTATTTATACAAAAATATACTCAAAACTGGATTCGAGACACAGTTTTGTACGCTTCATGATGGGTGAGAACCATCAAAATAATTTTGGGGGAGAGATTTATAATGGCGAAATTCAGATTGGTACATACATCATTTTGGAATGATCCACGTGTTGTAGAAGAAATGACACCAGAAGATAAGTATTTCTTTTTATACTTGTTGACTAATGAATGTACATCACAAATTGGAATTTATCAAATTACGAAAAAACAAATGGCATTTGATTTAGGGCATTCAAATGAATCTATAAATGCTTTAATGCAACGTTTTTTAGATTATCACAAATTGATACGATACAATTCAGAAACTAGGGAAATAGCAATAAAAAACTGGGGCAAATATAATCTAGCACGTGGCGGAAAACCTATCTTAGATTCTGTTATTTCTGAATTAAAACAGATAAAAGATACTTCGTTAATTAAATGGGTTGGGGAAGAAGTAACAAATGAGAGTATAAAACAAATATTCGATACGTACAACGATACGTCTAACGTTACGTCAACGATAAGTGGACAAGAAAAAGAAGAAGAAAAAGAAGAAGAAAAAGAAGAAGAAAAAGAAGAAGAAGTTATTAAGCCGGGCAAGCCCGCCGACACCTCTCTTCCTTATCAATCTATTGTTCTATATCTAAATAAAATGGCTGGTACAAATTATCGACATACAACAAAAAGAACTCAGCAACTTATTAAATCACGATTTAACGAAGGCTTCACAACAGAAGACTTTAAAACAGTGATTGATAAGAAAACAAAAGAATGGCTTCATGATCAACAATTCTCAAAGTACCTTCGCCCAGAAACACTCTTTGGTACAAAGTTTGAATCTTATTTGAATGAAAAGGTAGGTGGAAGAGATGGAAGCTTTAAGTGCAACACTTCAACAAATGATGGAAAAGAATCCAGAATTCAAGAAGCGAATGAAAGACGTGCAAAACTATTACGCGGAGAATCCAATTGAGCAAATCAATAAACCTTCTGATGAGTGTCCTTTTCATAATTGCGATGGTTCAGGATTTTTATGGTTTAAAGATTGGAGTGCAGCTACAGAAATCCAAAAGAACGGAAAGTTGGATGATGAAATAGTTTATAAGTCTGATAAAAAGTTCGAATGGAAAGAGCCTTGTAAGTGTTATGAGCAACGGCAGAAACAAGTAGAACATAAACGTAATCTTGCAACAGCTGGAATCCCTAAATTATTTGCTAATGCAAGGTTTCAAAATTTTAGTACCAAATACGCAGGTGAGAATAAAGAAATTGCAACTATCGCAAAGACTGCAGCAATAAATTATGTAAGCAATTTTAATGTCATGAGACAGAGTGGAAAAGGCCTTTATATCTATAGCGAGACTAAAGGTTCAGGTAAAACAAGGCTATCAGTAACAATTGCAAATGAACTTATAGATAATGGTGAATCAGTTTTAGTTGTAAAAGCTACTAACGTTTCTAAAGAGGTCCGTAAAACTTATAACAAAGATTCAGGAGTAGGTGAACTTGAAATTATTAAAGAATTTCAACAATCACCAGTATTGATAATTGATGATATTGCAGTCGAAAAGCCAACAGACTTTATTGGTGAGCTACTATACAGCATCTTTGATTATCGTGTAGAACATAAACTTCCAACTATCGTAACATCGAATAAAACGATAGAAGAGATGTCAGATATGTATTCAGATGGTCGAGTAAGTAGTAGATTGAAAAAATTATGCATCGAAGTCTATATGCCAGAAGAATCTATGAGAGACCGCGAAAGCGAATACGAAAATAATCAGCTTGAGGAATTGCTTTTTAAGGAGGCTAACTAATGAGTGGAAAAATGAAACCAACATTCATAGGATTTGGACCAACAAAAGCATACGCAGTTATCTTTTGGAAAAAGAATGATGACCTAGTTGCAAAAACAGTTTGCTATAGCGAACAAGATGTAAGTGAGATGTTTGGCAAGTTTGTAACTCCTGGATCTCTTTATAACGATTTTGACGGTTATGAAATCACTTATTTGAAAAATAGAGAAGTGGCTGCATCATGACAACTCACCCCTTTAAAATCGGTAATCGTCAACCAAATCTAGTAGCGCATGAAATTGAAATGCTTGAAAAATTAAATGCAAAGCATCAAAAAAAGTACGGTACAAAAGACCGTCAGCAATATGTATTTGAAAACATTATCAGAGTGGAACGAGATTTTCAAAAGCAATGTTTCAATGTGTATTTTCAAAATGGTGAATGGTTTCACTATTGCTTAGATGGTGAGGTTTATTGATAGACATTAGAAGAATTAAGGTGAAGAAAATGAAAATGGAGTTTCTAATATTAATTAATATTTCCTTTCAACCACAATACCAACAGTTAGCGTTGCTATTGTGATCTTACATCACTAATTAAGATTTAAAGATATACAAATTTGAATCTTAATAGTGAAGGTGATTTTAAAAATCACGCGAAAAGAAATTTTTCTTCTCCATTTCATTTTATCCACCTCCGTATTAAGTTATAAAGTACATTTTAGAGCATTTAAATGCCGATTTCAAGCGTTTTTTAGCCGTGCTTAGATGCCTGAATTTCGTTTAATTTAGCTTTTTTATTATTAATTTGTCTATTTGAATTGGATAAATCAAAAAAATTTAGCGAAGCAAGGAGGAATGAATTTGGTTAGGGTCTTAGATGCGTGTTGCGGCAGTCGAATGTTTTGGTTTGATAAGGAAAATGAAGATGTAATATTCATGGATAAACGAGAATTAAAAACCGAGTTATGCGATGGTAGAAAGCTAATTGTTGCACCAGATGTAGTGGCAGATTTTAGAGATATGCCATTTGAAAACAACTCGTTTTATTTAGTTGTATTTGATCCACCACATTTGCTTAAAGCTGGTGAAGAATCTTGGTTGGCCAAAAAGTATGGAAAACTCGATGAAAATTGGCGCGAAGATTTGTCCAAAGGATTTGAGGAGTGCATGAGAGTGTTAAAGCCAAATGGAACATTAATTTTTAAGTGGAATGAAGATCAAATTAAACTATCAGAAGTTTTAAAGTGTTTTGGACAAAATCCGTTATTCGGAAACAAGCGCAGCAAAACACACTGGTTGGTCTTTATGAAGTAGTTCAAACACGTAAAAAATGTTCAAGTAATGGAGGTAAAACGTTGAATAACATTCAGATGCTTAGTAAAGAAGATCGTCTTGCAATGATAGATGCTTTAGCTATATTCGGAAAATATCCACGTGCTACTTACGAGAAATATTCGGATGAAAGATTAGCAGAAGAATATGATCGCATAGTAGGAAATACGTAGAAAGGTGCATTTCATGAACAATAAAAACAGAAAAATAGTTAAATGTAATACACTGTTCGCTATCAAAAAACGTATTGAACAAGAAGAACTGCGTGGTTGGAGACAAATCAGCGATATTAAATTCTTTCAATGCTTTGGTGGAGTTTATCAAGTATTAATGGAATTTGAAAATAATTGTACGAGGGGGAAGATGAATGCCATCTAGACAGCCTTATTACATTTTGTTTGATGATGAAAAATTAAACATTAATCTAGATTTTACACAACGCCAGGTACAAAATTTTGATCATATGTGGAAAGAGGGTTGTTCAATTTCAGAAATTGCTTTTAAACTACAACGAAAGAAAGTAGAAATTGAACTACTTGCAGAAGACAGATTTTTACGAAAAAAAATAAACGTTCGAAAGGGAGCGATGAAAGGTACAAAAGCCTGGGAAAAGAAAATAAAATTAGAGGTGTAGAGATATGCAGCAATTGGATATCTTTGATGTATTCAAAGAACAGGATGATTTAGAAATTGTGAGACAACAACTTGCAAGGTTGCAACCTGGTCAAAATATTACTACAAATTCATTTGAAGTTAGAATGTCAGATAGGTTTATCGAGGTGGAATGTACGGATCTATGTCATGAGCTATTTCATGAAAAAGAGGAAGTATTAAAATTTATTATTAATACTCTTGAAGAAGGAATAGAAGAAAATAAAAAAACATCAGAGTTTCCTCCAATGCTCAATTAATCTAGACAATTAATTATAGCATAGGGGGAAGCCTTTTGAATAAAACTTTAGAACGTAAAATGATAGCAGAAATTGATTTACATGAAAATGCAGTATACGTAGTTTCAGGTGGAAGGCTTATACCTATAGAAAATCCTCCACTTGGATATGGTAAGCAAGAAATATGTTGGCAAAACGGAAAACCTACTCATAGTGAGATTAAATATACTAAGAAGTTTTAAAGTAAGAAGTGAAAAATTACGTAATAGAATGATTTAGAGACATAAAGAAAGGAGAATCAATGCATGGAAAGCAAAGAAGTAGTTGAGATTATACAAGCAGGATTAGCATGGGCGAATTGGACAGAAAATCAAAGAGAAGCGTTCATCATTGCAGGAGAAGCTGTAAGAAAACAAATACCACAACGAGTTATAAAAATTGAAGGTATATCAAGTCAAGCTTGTCCTACATGTAAATCAAGTGTAAATGGTAAGTATTGCTCATTTTGTGGGCAAAAATTAAGATACCGTAGTACGTAGATGGTATGCAGTTGAAGAATTAAGCGACATAGGGAGGGATACTATGAAAATTCCTAAACACATTATCAATAAGTTAATAAAAATAGATAAAAACGCTCAAGAATCAAAGAATCTAGCCTATGAAATCGAACAGTGGTTAGAAGGCAAAGGGATTGATACAGAAAGGTTCAGACAGGAGCAATTAAGTGTATTGGAATTAGCGGAATATGGAGAATTATCGAGTAATGTACATGAAATTACAAGCATGTTTCTTGAAAATATCCATGAGATACAAGGAGATTAATTACACATAACGTAGATGGAGTGAAACAACAGGAGAAAATTGTGAAATAAGGGAGGTAATAATGTGCCTAAATTGGAGTTAAAGTCTATTAAAGATCGTGTATCTAAAGCGACACCAGGACCTTGGCATGAAATATTTGAAATCGGTTCAGTTATACTTTCTGACAATCCAAACTTGATAAGAGTAGTAGATGATGAGGGGATTTCAACATATGGTGATAGTGATTTCATTGCTCATTCACGTCAAGACGTAGATGATCTAATAAAAGAAATTGAACGGTTATACAATGGTATCAACTTCATTATGAATGAAACACGAGACGATGAGACATGTGATTATCTATATCATTTGTTAAAAGGTTCAGAAGAAACAGCACAAATTCATCGTTTTAAGTAACTGAACAATTCGTAGATTTAATTCATCATAAAACTATGTGGAATTAAACAAATATGATAAACTATTCATAATTTAATAAGCTTACTGGAACAACCAGGAGCGTTAGATAAACACAGGAGATACCTGCGTTTATTTAGCGCTCTTTTTATTTTGTCAAAGGAGGAAACAAAATGAAAGAGTTGATTGAAGAATATAAAGCTACACGAAAATATACAAGAAAAGTTTATAAAAATACACTGGAACGAATGAATACATGTGATGATGAATCATTGAAAGAAAAACTATTAGAAGATTTATCGACAATAAGACAAATGATCAGTAGTTTGAGTTACTCCATAGAAGTAATGCAATCAGGTAGATTTAAAGGTCGCTCCATTGATAGACGTGCAGCATATGAACGAGAAATACCAGTAAGTAACGAAGTGATTACAATGAACAGCGACAAAATGCAAAGACTACCTTTTGAATATACAGAGAATGAAGATGATGAAGAAGTAAAACGTCTATTAGCAAAAGAAATATCTAAAGTTCTTACGGCTAAAGAAAGAGAAATTTTTAATCTTGCTGCAAATAGTTTTAGTCATAGACAAATTGGTGAAATATTGCATATACCAAAATCAACTGTACAAAGTACTTTGGAAAGGTGCAAATCTAAAATCATAGCAGAAGGTTGGGTGATTGTATGAGATTTGTAGAGCCTATTCGAGACAAAGAACAACTTGAAGAACTAACAAATTATTTAAAAGAACATAATGAGCGAGACTATATCATGTGGATGATTGGCATTCATGTAGGTATCAGAATTTCAGATATTTTAAAACTGAAAGTGAAAGATGTTCGTAAACAAACACACTTAAAAATATTTGAACAAAAGACAAATAAATATAAACGAGTTATCATTCCACCAAAGCTACGAAAAGAGTTAGATCAGTTCATTAAAGGCAAAAAGGACAATGAATTTCTGATTGCTTCCAGAGAAAAAACAAAAACAGGAAAACAAAGGTCAATTACACGAAAAACAGCTTGGACTAATATTAATAAGGCAGCAAGAGCAATTGGATATCGTGAAAAGATTGGAACACATAGTATGAGAAAAACTTTTGGTTATCACTATTACAAGAAATATCATTCTGTAGGTGATTTAATGGTTCTATTCAATCATGCAGAAGAAGCAACAACTTTGCGCTACATAGGCATTGTACAAGACCAATTAGACAATAATATGGCGAATCTCTATTGAGGTTCGTTTTTTTATATGCCATGAAATAGCTTAACAGAGCATGTTCATGGCTATTTTTATGCATTTGAATAGGCATTCAAAAAAGTATTAGTTACATTCAAATATAAAAATATTTATAGTTATTGTTTTAATGCTATTCAAAGCCATTTTCTAAAAGTAACAGAATATTAGATATGTTACACTCACACGCCATATTCGTTCGGTTGCCCACTATAAGTGTAAGGGTAAAATCTTACACTCATGAAAACTCCTCCTTGAAATCGGGCTACAGGCATAGACACGGCAGTCTGTAGCTTTGGTTTCTAAATTTAGAGTGGAGTGGATTATTCAAGTTCATAAAAATGATTGTGGTTTTGAATAATCTTAATTTATGAGGAGGAAAAGTAATGGGAGTTACTGAGTTATTAACAATTATATTTGTCGTTTTGAAATTAACTGATACGGTCACATGGTCTTGGTGGATAGTGCTGTTGCCAGAGTTAATTGCAGTTGGTATTTACTTAATACTATTCATTGTTTGGTTAGTGCTTTTCATCATTGCGATAATAAAAGTGAGAGTGTAAATGGGAGGAAAATAAAATGCTAAAAGAATTTCGAAAGACTTCAAATGGTACTGAGTATTGGGATACTGAAGCCAAACGAATTGTAATTGTTGGTGAGGATTTTGCAGAAGGTGAAGATCAAACAGTAACAAAGAATATTAAATTAAATAAGTTTGAAGGTATTGATTTTGATTCAATGCAAGTAAAGGAACTAAAAGAATTTGCTGAGCAACATGGAATTGATATTCCTAAATCAATGACTAAGAAAGAATTAGTGATTGAACGAATCACAGGTGAATCGAATGATTAAGAAAACTGTTTATAAAGAACCTGGGAATACGGTAACGACCATTCGTTTATTTGGCATAACTATTTATACACTCACAGTAAACGATTGGAAGTATTAAAATGAAATACTGTGATTTCAATGGATGCAGAAACAAGATAGAGAGGGGTAAGTATTGCGAAGAGCACAAGCGAGATAAGCCAAAGAAACCTAGCAAGGTTGAATATGATTCGAGCAATAAACCTTTCTATAACTCTAGCATTTGGAAAGCCACAAGAAAAAAAGTATACGAGAGGGAACGTGGTTGTTGTCAGCGATGTGGACGCTTTGTCTTTGGTAAGCTGGCGCAGGTACATCATATCGTTAAGGTAAAGAACAACCCAACACTCAAGCTTGAAGAAAACAATTTAAGATTGCTTTGTCCTGAGTGCCATATGATTGAAGAACATGAAGAAGAAAATAAAAAAGTTTTTGCAAATTATTTTATGCCCCCCTCTCAAAAATGAATTTTTGGAAAATAGCTGAAGACCGGTTACAGGCGTTAAATAAATAGTTGTGCAGTCTAAAAAACAAAGGGGGGTGTGGAAATGGCTCGAATTTCCAAAAAGCGAAAGCTTGAAATGTTAGATGAGGCAAGGGTTGAAGAGGAAAATCGCATCGTCAATTTGCTTCAGGAGGAAGGGCTATATCAAAAATCGCTCACACCTTTGATTGAAAATTATTTAGATGCATTTATCATTTATAAAACCATGTTTGAAAAATGGAGAGATGCTGGATTTCCTCCAACAAAAGCGCATCAGAACAAGGCTGGCGCAATTAACGAAATGAAACATCCATTAGCACAACAAGTTGAAACTTGGAATGATAAGAAAAATAAATTGTTAGATTATCTTGGAATGACAAACAAAGGAAAAAGTGTACAAAAAACGACCAATAATCAATCAACTAAGGCTGAAGTTGATGAATTGGCAGCACATCGGAATAAATGGCGAAAAGTTAAATGATTCAGATTGAACCAGGAAAGAACTACGCTGATCTATATGCAAACCGAGTTATGCGAAACAAAAAGAAATATCCTACTTCTATTATCAAATCTATTGAAAGATATAGAAAATGGAAGAAGAGAAAAGACATATGGTTTGATGTAGATAAAGCAAATGAAATGTTAGATTTTGTACAATCCTTTGTACGTCATGTTAAAGGACCACTAGCAGGTGAATTGATTTCACTTGAAGAATGGGAAATGTTTATCTTTGCAAATATGTATGGTTGGTATCATGAAAATGAGAAAGGTAATATCGTTCGAGTTATTCGTGAAGCATACGTACAAGTTCCAAAGAAAAACGGTAAAACAATTATTGCTGCAGGTGCATTGCTATACGCAATGTATGGTGAAGGTGAAAGAGGTGCGGATTGTTATTGTGCAGCAACTGACTATGAACAAGCACAGAACGCAGCTGAACCCATTGCACAAGCAATTGAAAATTCGAAGCCTTTAAGTAAAAATACCCAAATTTACAAAGGCATTAATGGTACTGTTTCTGGTGCCATGTATCGTTATTCAATTGATGGAATCACCTATCAGAACAAGTTCAAAGTATTAACGAAGAACACCAAAGGTCTTGAAGGTAAGAACCCTTACTTTGTCCTTAATGATGAACTTCATGCTCAAGAGAATATGGACATGTATGACAACTTAAAGTCAGCGCAAGTTTCTCGTGAGCAACCAATGACGTTGAATATTTCTACTGCTGGTAAAGGTTCATCATCAGTAGGTATGCGTGTTTATAAATATGCGAAGAGTGTTCTTAAAGAAGATGAAGATGATTCTTTATTTGTTTATATAGCTGAACCAAATAGAGGATACGATTGGACAGATCGTAAAGTTTGGGAAATGGTCAATCCAAACATCGGTATTTCAGTAACGATGGAAACATTAGAAATCGAGTTCAAGAAAGCTCAACAGTCAGCGCATTCGAAAGCAGAGTTTTTATCAAAGCATTTAAATGTATTTGTTAATGGAGCCGAGAACTATTTCGAAAGAGAACAAATTGAACATGTATTGGTTGAGGACCTAGGAAACTTAGATGGCGAGATGTGCTATATTGGACTCGATTTATCGAAGGTAAATGACTTAACATGTGTCGATTTAAATTTTCCAACTTTTGATGATGAAGGTAAGGCATTACTTAAAGTTAAACAAATGTACTTTATACCGTCTGAGAATCTTGATTTTCGAGAGAAAGAGGATAATGTCCCATATTCAGATTTAGTTGAACGTGGTTTTGTTACACTGTGCGATGGTAAGATGATAGATCAAGACATGGTACTTGAATATATTACTGAATGTATGAATTTATATGATGTTCAGCAAATCAACTATGACCCTGCAATGTCACAGAAACTTATTGAGAAATGTGAAAATCTTGGTTTGGATTGCATTGTGGTTAACCAGTATCCAAATGTAATGAATGCAATGATTGATGATGCTGAATTACTTATTTATGAACATAAATTAATCACAGATAATCCATTATTTTTGTACTGTGCATTGAACATGGTAGTAATAACAAATATAAATGGAATGAAGGGGCCATCAAAACGTCAGTCTAAGAAAAAGATTGATGGATTTGTGGCTTTTTTAGTTGCTCATAAGGAAACAATGTTCCAGATGGAAGATATTAATGCAGATGAATTCGATGAATTACTAGATTCGATTTACCGATAGGGGGTGAATGGCTTGGGATTAAGAGATAAATTATCCAATTATCTTTATAAGCAAGTTGAAAAGCGTGGATGGTTTGAAGACGCTTTTTCAAATGTGATTAGATATAGTGGGCGCTTTGTTAATGGTGAAAATATTCTTGAATCATCTGATGTATACGAGTTATTACAAGACATAAGCAATCAGATCATGCTTGCAGAAGTAACTGTGGTAAACCGTGATGATGAAGAAATTGAATCTTCAGCTAAAAGCATACTGGCTCATCCAAATAATTATCTCACACGTTCAGAGTATTTAAAGTTGTTAACGAATACATATCTATTAAAGGGTGAAGTATTTCCAGTACTTGATGGTGATCAACTGCATATTGCTACAAATGTTTATACAGAACTAGATGATAGATTAGTAGAACACTTTAAAATTAATGGGACTGAGATACCTTCATCAATGATTAGACATATTAAAAACATGGGAATTAGTCATTTAAGAGGGCATGGATTACTTGAACTCGGTAAAAACACACTAGAAGGTGTTATGAGTGCTGAAAAGGTTTTGACAGATAAATATAAGAAAGGTGGATTATTAGCCTTCCTATTAAAGCTAGATGCTAATATTAATCCGCAAAACGCAGCGCAATCTAAATTGATAAATGCAATCTTAAACCAACTAGAAGATATTGATGAAAGTAGAACTGTAAAAATGATTCCACTCGGAAAAGGGTATGAGATTGATACGATGGAATCGACAATTGATGATGAAAAAATATTATCTTTCTTAAACGTTTATAAAAAGGATTTAGGAAAATATTTGAATATCAATGTAGATACATATCAAGCGCTCATTAAGAGTGATTTAGAAAAGGCTATGATGTATCTACATAACAAAGCAGTAAAACCAATTATGAGAAATTTAGAGGACCATTTGAGTCTTCTTTTTTTCGGGAAAAATTCGGATAAACGTATTAAATTCAAGATTAATATTCTTGACTTTGTAACTTATAGTACAAAAACAAATATCGGTTACAACATAGTTCGTACTGGTATCACTTCACCAGATAATATTGCTGAAATGCTCGGTTTCCAAAAACAAAATACGCCGGAAACACAAGCCATTTATATTTCTAATGATTTATCAAAAATTGGAGAGAAAAAGGCAACAGACAATAGCTTGAAGGGTGGTGATGACAATGGCAAAAAGAGTGACACGGACATTTGACATCACCAATTTAGATACACGGGATGCAATAGATAGTGAATCAAATGTAATTAGTGGCTATGCAGCTGTTTTTAATTCGAAAACAAGTATTTGTGATTTTTTCGATGAAGTAATTGCACCAGGAGCATTTGCACGTGCTATTTCAGAGAATAACGATATTCGAGCACTATTCAATCATAATTGGGACAATGTGCTAGGCCGTACCAAAAATGGCACTTTGCATTTAGAAGAAGATGATCGTGGGTTGAAATTCGAAGTTGAGTTACCAAATACAACAATTGCAAGAGATTTAGTTGAATCGATGAAACGTGGTGATATTAATCAGTGCTCATTCGGTTTTATTCCTACAATAGAAGAATGGGATTACAACGTTGAACCTGCATTACGAACGATACAAGAAGTAGAATTATTCGAAATCTCCGTAGTTTCTATACCAGCTTATGATGACACAGAAGCATCTTTAGTTCGTAGTAAAGAAATTGATGAAGAAACAGAGCAACGTATCAAAATGATTAAGCAAATAAATCAATTATTGGAGGCAAACAAACATGAATAGACAATTACTATTAGCTTTACAAAAACGTAATAACGAGCGTTTAGTTACTTTACGCTCAAAAATAGAAGATCCTGAACTTCGTGCAGCTGATTTACCAGCTATTCAAACTGAAATAGAAGACATCACGAAACAACTACAGGATATTGCAGATGAATTAGCCAAAGATGATAACAATGATGGTACTGACAATAATACTGACAATGGAGATAATAGTAATAGCGATGGTGGAACTAATGGTGATGGTTCAAATAGCGAAGGTCGAGATGGAGAACCAGGTAGAGAGAATGGAGAAGGTGATGAAGGTGGTCAACGCGATGCTGGGATTTCTGTGCAACAACGTTCATCGGCAATGAATGCAATTTCTACAGCACTTTCTACTCGAGCAAATCAACAACAAAAACAAAAACGAAATGATGCAGAAGTCCGAAGTGCATTTGCTAATTTTGTAGTAGGGAAAATTTCAGAAGCTGAAGCACGTTCTCTAGGTGTAGAAACTGGTAACGGGTCTGTAACAATTCCAGAAGTTATTGCTTCTGAAATTATTACTTACGCACAAGAAGAAAACTTACTTCGTAAATATGGTTCTGTGCATCGAGAGAAAGGAAATGTAAAGTATCCTGTATTAGTTAAAAAAGCTGATGCCAATGTACGTAAGAAAGAACGTGGCAGTGGTGATGAAATCAAAGAAACAGAAATTGAATTCGATGAAATTCTTTTAGATCCAGCAGAATTTGATGCCTTAGCCACTGTTACTAAAAAATTATTGAAAATGACAGGTGCACCAATTGAAACAATTGTTATTGATGAATTGAAGAAGGCTTATGTACGCAAAGAAACAAATTACATGTTCAAAGGTAATGATGTTGGTAATGAAAATCCTGGAGCATTAGAGAAAAAAGCAGTTGCTTATTATGAAACAGAAGGTATTGATATTAATGCAGTGGGTTATTCACAAAAGTTATATCAACAACTTGTAAAGCTAAAAGGTCAGCCAGTAACAGAAGTACTTAAAAAATCAATGTGGATTATCAATCGTTCTGCATTAACAATACTTGAGGGAATGACAGATACAACAGGACGACCATTACTACATGAAGCGAAAGATGGTGTAGGTTACACGTTACTTGGCCATCAAGTAGATTTCACAGATTCTGCTGATGGTGCTGATCCAACGAAACCTGTATTCTATTTTGGTGATTTTAAAGCATTTCATATTCAAGATGTTATCGGAGCAATGGAGTTACAAAAACTTGTTGAAAAATATGCAGGCACAAATAAAGTAGGCTTCCAAATTTATAACTTACTAGATGGACAACTTATTTACTCTCCATATGAGCCTGCCGTTTATCGCTATGAAGTTGGAGCTACTAAAGGAGCGTAATGCTTATGGATGAACAGTTGTTAGAAAAACTGCGTAATCATCTACACATTGAGGACGATATGGATTCATCTATGTTGTCCTTATACCTACAACAAGCTCAATATTATGTACAAAATGCGACTGGTAAGCAAACTGAGTGGCTCGTCATTATGACTGCAGGTATCTTTTACGAATACAGAGTTGCTGAAAAAGAATTAGGCGAAGCGTTAGATGCTTTAACCCCATTCTTTGTGCAGGAGGTGTATGCAGATGCCGAAACGCCAGACGAACAGACTTCGACATAAAATTGAAGTTCATGGCAACAAAAAAGTAACAAATGAGCTAAACGAAACAACATATAAATTTAGTCTGATCAAAACTCTGTTTGCAGAAGTTATTCCACAAACAGGCTCACTTATGAAGCAACAGGCAGATACAATTTTAACAAATGTCACTCATAAGATTGTTGTTCGCTACGATTCTGGCAAGGATATTACAAAGGATATGCAAGTTCATTTTCGTGGCCATAAGTTCGAAATAAAATATATTTTGAATCCATACTTTTCAAATGAGACTCTTGAAATATTTGTACAGGAGCTGATGAGATGAGTATGGAAATGGAAGGACTTACAGAGTTTCAAAATGATTTGCTTGAAGTTGCTCAAAAGAAACTACCTAAAGAATCATTGAAGATTATGCGTAAAGTTGGGAGCAAAGCGAGAACAAAAGTTGCTCGCAAAGCAAGATCTATTGTCCACAAACAAACTGGTAATTATCAAAAGGGTTTTAAACGTGGTAAAGCGTTTAAAGATTCAGAAGGTAAGTATGTTGTTCGCATTATAAACTCGCAACCTCATGCACACTTAATTGAGTACGGACATAAACAAGTTACAAAAGATGGACGTAATATTGGATTCGTCCCCGGTAAAAATATATTAGCAAATGGTATGGCTGAATTTGATAGTTCGGGAGTTTATGAAAAAGAACTACTGAATTGGCTTGATGATCTTCTAGAAAGTGGTGATTTATAGTGATTGCCATGAAAGATATTAAAAAAGGAATAAATGAGAGGATAAATAACAAGTTTCCTGATATCGAAATCAATAGCAATGATGTAAGTGAAGGGTTCAATAGACCTTCTTTTTTTGTACAGTTAAACGGTAAAAAAAGTGGCACAATGGAGCATGTTGACAAAGATATTGATGTTCAAATTTATTATTTTCCAACAGATGAATATGATCATGCTATTGAGTTATTAGATACACAAGAGAGTTTAGAATCAGCATTTGACTTGAAATTAAGAGTAGTGAATAGATGGCTTAACATCACTGAAACAAACACCGTTACTACAGATGGTGTTTTAAATATGTCTTTTTCTCTTGAATTTAACGATGTAAGGGATATCGATGAAGATAGTAATTGGATTGATAAAGAGTTTCCAGATCCAGATGGTAAAGGACCAAATAAAGACCATTTTGATAAATATCCAGTTGAACTAATGAAAGAATTAGAAATGATTTTGAAGGAGTGATGGTTTTGGGATTACCACAGATTAATATAGAGTTTTACGGAAAGGCAGTGTCCGCAGTTGCTCGTAGTGCGCGAGGTATTGTCGCTCTTATTTTAAAAGATGATAAACCTACTGTGAAATCACAAGTGATCACAAGCATTGATGAACTTGTTGCGACTGATTGGACAGAAGATAATTTGAAATACATTAAACAGACATTAAAAGGGGTACCATCCAAAATAATTGTTGAAGTTATTGCTACCGATTCAACAGATTTTACAGAAGGTCTGAAACGATTGGCTAACAAGCGATTTAACTATTTAGCAATTCCGAGTATCACAACAGCGCAAACAGAAGAAGTAGCGACATGGATAAAAGAAAATCGAAAAAACAAAAAAACGTTTAAAAGTGTGCTACCAAACACTAAAGTAGATTGTGAAGGAGTTATCAACTTTACTGCTAATGGTATTAAAGTTGGTGAAGATATTTATACGACAGCTGAATATACAGCACGCATTGCCGGAATCCTAGCAGGTTTACCATTTACACGTTCATCAACGTATTATGTGCTTGATGAAATAGACGAAATTATCGAACAGGTAGACCCAGATGCAGCCATTGATAATGGTGAACTCATTTTAATTAATGATGGTGAAAACATTAAGATTGGTCGAGGGGTAAATAGTTTAGTAACAACAACTATTACGAAAACAGAAGATTTCAAATCAATTCGCGTTATGGAAGTGATGGATATGATCCAAGACGACATTCGCATCACATTTAACGATCACTATACAGGTAAAGTAAATAATATCTATGATAATCAAGTTTTGTTTATTACATCCATTAACTCGTATTTCAAAGGTTTGGCAACATTCCCAAATGAAATTTTAGATCCCAACTATACAAATAAAGCAGATATCAATGTTACAGCACAGCGGTTGGCTTGGGAGGCTATTGGTACTGATACAAGTACATGGGATGACCAAGTTGTTAAAAAGACATCATTCAAGAAAAATGTCTTTCTTGCTGCAAATATTAAAATTGTTGATACAATGGAAGATTTAGATTTCAACATCTTTATCTAATTTATCTAATAGGAAGGTGAGAAGATGGATAAAAAATTAAAACCAAATCGCCAAATTAACGGAACATTCGGAGCCGTTTGGGTAAATAACGAGAAATGGCTTGATATTGAAAGTTTCGAAGCAAAAGTTGCATTGAATTTTGAAGATGTAAACATGGCTGAAGATTTGGCTACACATAAAAAGTACACAGGGTGGTCGGGAGAAGGCACTATTACTGTGAAAAAGGTTTATTCTCGTGGAGCTAAACTATTGGGTGAAGCGACCAAAACAGGGGAAATGCCTGATGTGAAATTGGTTGGCAAGTTGGCAGATCCCGATGCATTTGGCGCTGAGCGAGTATCGATTGAGGAAATCACATTCAACGAATATACATTGCTAGCATTTGAACAAAAAACATTGGCTACTGAAGAATTACCATTTAACTTTGCAGATTATGATTTATTAGATTTAATTTCAGCTTAGGAGGCTAACTAATGGATAAACAAGTGAAAAACAAATTGACTTTACTGCAATTAATTAAAGAAAAAGATAAGTATGAAGTTAAAAAAGGAATAAAAGAAGAATTGTATATAGAGCGGTTAGATGCAACAATCGTGTTTGAAAAGCCAGATCGTACGCTAGCACTTGAATCGATTGAAATGACTCGTGATAAAGATGTCGAAGCAGGGGAAGCTGACCTGCATCTTATTTACAATTCCGTTGTGGAGCCAAACTTAAAAGATCCAGAACTACAACAGGCATTTAATTGTGTAGATCCTACTGATATTATAAGTAAAATATTTGAAGTTGGAGAAATACCGAAAATTGCAGAAGAAATTTTGAAATCAGCTGGATACGGATCACATATTGAAAAAGTGAAACAAGTAAAAAACTAATAAATAGTGATGGAGATTATTACATGCTTCATCACTATTTGCAACGTGGGCATAGCATAAGATCGATAATAAACGCTAGTCCAGTGGAACGATTATTCCTTTTTGCGTCAATGGAGAAGAGTTTCGAAGAAGAAAAAGCTAAGTACGAGGCCATGTTTGGTCAGTCTTAGCTTTTTTGATTGGAGGTATATAAATGGGCAATAAGCGTGTCATATCTGCAGTCTTAACTCTTAAAGATAAAGACTTTTCAAGTGGCGTAAAAAGGGCAGCAAGTGGCACAACAGATTTTGAGAGAAAGATTAAAAAATCTTCTAATACAGTCAGAAATTTTGGCTCATCAGCTATGAGTGCATTCAAAAATGTTGCGGTAAGTGCGGCGGCTCTTACTGGTGCATTTGCAGGAATTGCAGGTATTAGTGACATAGCTTCATCTGTTATCGAAACAGAATCAGCATTTAACAGACTGAGTGCTAAGACTGGGGCAACAGGCAAAGAATTAGAAGGTTTAAAAGGGACTGCAAAAGATGTTTTTAATGCTGGGTTTGGGGATTCAGTCGGGGAAGTAGCAAATGATATAGGAAAGTTAAAAGGAATGTTTAATGATCTTGGGAAGAAGGACTTTAAAAACCTAGCTATGGGTGCTAATACCATTGCTGATCTCTATGATGTAGGTACTGAAGAAGTAGGTAAATCCGTAAAAACAATGACTGCCAACTTCAAAGGACTTTCTCAAACAGATGCACTCGACTTAATGACGACAGCATTTCAAAAGACAGGTGATTATTCAGGTGATTTACTCGATACATTCAATGAGTATTCACCTTATTTTAGTGCTATGGGTATGAGTGCGAAAGACTTCACAAATATTCTTGTTAAAGGCTCTGAAGCAGGTGCTTTTAATATGGATAAGGTAGGGGATGCTGTTAAAGAATTCAGCATTCGTTCTATCGATGGTTCAAAAGGTACTGCAGAAGGTTTTAAAGCAGTTGGTTTGAATGCAGATGACATGGCTCAAAAGATTGGAGCTGGTGGAGATTCTGCCAATACGGCATTTGCAGCAACTGTTGCTGGACTTGCTGCAATAAAAGATCCAGTAAAGCAAAATGCAGCAGGAGTTCAATTATTTGGTACGCAATGGGAAGATGTTCGCTCAAACGTAGTTCTTGCAATGACAGACGGAAAAGACGCAGTAGGTAATTTCAAAGGTGCTACAGAAGAAGCTGAAAAAACAATGCATAGTGGCTTTGGAGATAGAATGTTGAGTATGTGGCGAACCTTAAAAACAACTATTGCAGATTCATTTACTTCGAATGGTGGTAATGAATTATTAAGTTCATTAGCTAGTTCAGCAGAAAATTTAATACCTATATTTAGCAGTCTAGTATCTACTGCAGTTGGTGGTGTATCGACAATTGCAAGTAATTGGTCAAGTATATCAGGAATTATTTCTGCATTGTCTCCTATTCTTGCTGGTACTGCAGCTGGATTTGCTGCATTTAAAATTGGTATTTTAGCAGTAACTGCAGCGCAAAACGTTTGGAGAATCGCAACATCAGGTGTTCAAATTGCAACTGCATTATTAAATGGGACACTAGCTATTTCACCTTTAGGATGGGTAGCAATTGCTATTGGTGCTGTAATAGCAGTAGGTGTTTTACTTTGGAAGAACTGGGACACTGTTAGAGCGGCAGCATCAGCTCTTTGGTCAGGACTTAAAACAGCTTTTTCAGGAGTTATGTCAGCAGCACAATCATTTATATCGCCAGTAGTTGGATTCTTTCAAAGTTTGATAGATAAATGGAACTCCTTTAAAAGTGCAGTGGCCAACTTTAAAATGCCTAAAATTTCATTACCTTCTCTTGGAGGATTAAAAAAATATATTCCAGGCTTTGCTAGTGGTACAAATTCAGCGCCTGGTGGTATTGCTCAGGTTCATGAAAAAGGTGGCGAAATTATTGACTTGCCTCGTGGATCTCGTGTCTATCCTCATGATAAATCAGTTGCAATGGCTCGTGCTGAAGGTGCTCAGAGTGCAGGAGGTAATGTTATTAATATCAATATAAATGGTGTAGGTAAATCAACAAATGAGATAGTAAATGAATTAGTACCAGCATTAAAAATGAGATTGGCGAATATTTAGGAGGTTGATAGGATGGATATATTTTTCAGCATTAATAATCGAAAAACAGTTCTTCAACTTCCTATTGTTCCGGATGAATTTAAAATAAAAAGTCCATTCAACAATGAGACCTGGTCAACTATTAATCAAGGAGACATCTTATTAATTGGCCAAAGAGGACTTAAATCTATCTCATTTGAATCCTTCTTTCCTAAGAAAAAATACAAATTTGCAAGAACTAATAAATATAAGGGATGGGAGTATGCTGATCTATTAGAAACTTGGCGGGATAAAAGAATCCCCATTCGTCTTGTCATAACTAATACAAAGATTAACATGCTTGTATTAATCGACGACTTTGAATATGGTCCACAAGATGGTACGGGCGATGTCTACTATTCAATTTCTATGACTGAGTTCCCGGAAATCAAGTTAAAGACAAAGCAGGTGTAGATATGCATGAGTTATGGTTAGTAAAGAAATCAAAAATGATTAATATCTCACCTTTAGTTGGATCGATAAAAAGAAGGAGCAACAAAGATGAGTTAGGAGAGGAATTATCATTTGATATTGCTTTTAATGATGATAAGTATTTTCCTAAAAACCCATGTGACATTGGAGACATGGTGATATTAAAAAATAACAACAAAGAAATCACAAGGGCAATTATTGAGGATGAAGACCGAAAAGGCAGAGATCCCATTAGTTATACTGCTTTTGACTTTGCGTTTTATTTGAACAAATCAAATGCTATTTACCAATTCAACAAAATTCCAGCAGACCAGGCAATTAAAAAGATATTAAATGATTTCGGCATCCCTATCGGCAGTATTGCTTCCATGCCTACAAAAATTGATAAAATTTTTAATGATAAAAAAGTTAGCGACATCATCAAAGAAATTATTAAAATCACCAAGCGGAACACCGGCACAAAGTATCTAATGGAAATGCGTGATGGCAAGCTATTCATTGAAAAAAGAAATAATATGATTATCACAGGTGAGTTTCAGCTTTATAAAAACGGATCCAAACATGATGTAGTTTCCGCTATCTCAAATCCGAGCCGAAAAAGAAGTATTTCGGATATGATCAACTCAATCCAAGTTGTATCATCTAAAGATAAAGTGCTTTTGACTAAAGAGGATGAAGCAATGGTAAAAAAATACGGAAAACTACAAAAAGTCGTAAAGTTAGACGAAAAAGAAAAACTTACAGCCAAACAAATTGCTCAAAATGAGTTAGATGAATTGGCAACAGTTGTAGAAGAAACAAGTATTGAACTAATTGGAGATGATCGTGTACGTGCCGGAAGATTATTCAAAGTTGAAGAACCAATCACAGGAATCAGTGGTACTTATTTAATTAAAGATGTAAATCACACTATCTCAAAAGGCATACACACAATGACATTAGGACTGGAGGTAAGAAATGGCTAAAAGTGATGGTTTAACAGAATTAGCGATGTTGCTTAAAGAACGGGAAAATTATATTCCACAATCAATAACGACTGGCATTGTCATTACACCACCGCCAGAAGTTATGATACGGCTAAACGATGTTGTCATTTTAAACAAAGAAAATCTAATCTTCTCAGCGCATATGTTAGCAGGATATAAAAGAGATCTACTCCTAGTATTTAACGACGAAAATTGTGGACAAACAAATGTGGTTGACCTACATTCTCATGTTGTACAGACATTGAATGTGGATACAAGGGACACGCATATCACCACTTTAGACACCATTGTCAAAGATGATGAAGTGATATTAATGCCAACAACTGACGATCAATTGTATTTTGTGATAGACAAGGCGGTGAGGTTTGAATAATGTTGCCAGATATCGCAGAGTTAGAATTTAATACTGATACGACAGAACAATCAAAAGACTTACCGAAATTAGGCAAGTCTTTTTTGTATGATTTTGATAAAGGTGATTTTGTAATAAAAGACGGGAAAATGGTGGAAATTCACGGCGTTGAAGTATTGAAACAATGGATTTTAAAAGTATTAAAAACTGAACGATTTCGATTTAAAATCTATGAAAATATTGAATACGGTGTAACACTGGAAGATTTAATCGGTTCAGGCTTCCCGCGATCTTTCATTGAAGCAGAAATAAAAAGAGAAGTAACAGCATCTTTAATACTTCATAGCTATATTGAAAGCGTAGAAGATTGGACTTTTGAGCGTGATGGAAAATGGATGAAGGTATGGTTTACAGTTGTGACAATTGAGGGGGCGTTTGAGATGGAGGTGACATTTTAATGGAGAGCGCACAAGATATTCATAATCGAATGCTTACAAATATTGATGACGAATACGACAAAAGCAATGGTTCCTTTATCTTTGATGCAACTAAGCCTGGTGCAATTGAATTTTCTACAAAACAAAAAGAAATTACAGACATTCAAAATAAACTGGATATCGAAAATTTATCTGATGATGATCTTGAAAAATTTATATATCAAAGAACAGGGATTACCAGAAAAAAAGCAACAAAGGCAACAATACGGGTAATTGTTTCTGGTTCAATTGGTTCGCAAATCAGGGTTGGTGATTTAGTTGGCACTGATACTTTAAATTTTGTTTTTGTTGAAGAAAAGGTTATCGGTGAAAGCGGACAAGCGAATGTATTAGTTGAATGTGAGTTATTTGGAACGATTGGGAATGTACCAGCAAACGCGATTAATAAATTCCCGGTCACACTTAGTGGGTTAGTAAATGTCTACAATCCAGAGAAGGTTACAAATGGTTATGATGCTGAATCTGATTATGAACTTAAACAACGCTATTATGATAAGTTGCAACGCCCAGGTAAATCAGGGAATAAGTATCACTATCTAGAATGGGCAAAAGAAGTAACAGGAGTAGGTGATGCAAGAGTTGTCCCTAAATTTAATGGACCGTTGACAATGAAAGTTATTATTATCAATAGTAATAAACAGCCTGCCGATAGTGAATTGGTCAAAAAAGTTTATGATCATATTTCAGAAAAAATGCCATTTGGAGTAGAAGAATTGGTTGTTGTTTCTGCTATCGGTGTATCTATAAATATTACGGCTTCCCTTAGTTTAGCAGATGGTTATACAGAGCCAGTGGTCAAAGAAAATATAAAGGAAAATATGGTGGAGTATCTGAAGAGAATTGCCTTTAAAGAATCATATGTCAGCTATGCTAAAACAGGTAGCGAAGTTATTGACAGCGAAGGATTATTAGATTATCAGAATTTATTAGTAAATGGCAGTATTGCTAATATTCCAATAGGAGATGACGAAGTGGCTATTACGGGAGGTGTTAATGAATGAATCATATGAGCGTATTCTTGAAAAATAAAGTCTTAAAAGACAATTTAAAATCTGTTTATGTTGCTTTGTTTAACGAAGATAACGAAATTAATCAACCAAGTTACAAACGGCAACTAGTAGCATTTATCGAACCTGTTGATGGCCAAACATCGAACACTGCAGATGTACTGTTTCCGATAGCAGGAGAATCATGGGGAAGTATTACTCATATTGGTATTTTTGATAGTATGGATGCAGGTAATTTATTATTTAAGTCACCTGCAGAGTTTATCAAAACCATCGATATATCCAGTCAATATAAGATACCCAAAAATTACTTGATTGTTCGATTAAAGTAGGTGATTTGAATGCACGCTATACAAGAATCCGAGTGGGGAAAAGTAAATGTCTTTACATGGGATGATTTAACACCTCATCAATGGGAATGTTTTAGAGTGGCATTGATGGAAGTTGTCTCAGAAATGACAATAAGTCCTGTTTTGATAGAACAATCAGGTGCTTTAGATGAAGTAATGACAGAAATAAATGCAAAAGGTGTACGGGTTGATTATTCACCTGCAGTAATGCAAACTGTCGCAGAAATGATTGTAGATATTGTCGTATCCAAACGAGATTACAAAACAGATATGACGAAACATTTACCTTTATACGAACGCAAATCCATAATATCTAATGAAATACTACCATCATATGATAGGGAATTACGAAATTGTGAGCAATTATTAGACGTAGCAGAAAGAAATATATTCCTAGATACTGCTATCGAATCGTTATCAATATTTGAACGAGATCTAGGTATTCAAATTAATAAGTTATTAAGTTATGACCAACGCAGGGAACAAATTGCATCTCGAAACCGAGCAAGTTTTGATCAAACCACAGAAGCAACTATTAAGTCAGTTGCAGCTGCATATAGCAACGGTGATGTAGAAATTAATTCTACAAATATACCTGGTGTATACGAAATTAAATTTGTCGGCACGATAGGCATTCCAAATAACATGGCAGGTCTTCAAAGTGCATTAGAAATAATTATGCCCGCACACTTAGAGTGGAAATTCAGCTTTATCTATAACACATGGACAATCTGGAAAGACAAAACTTGGGGTGGTGTAAGGGATAAAAATTGGAATGATTTACGAGTATGGGATGAGGTGAGCTAATGAAGTACACAGAAAAACTAAAACTAAAGAAACCAGATTTAACGGATTATGTGAATATCAGTGATCTCAACGAAAACATGGATACGTTGGATGCTGCGGTAAATGAACTGCAAGATGGCAGTACATCAATTTCAGATTTAGAAACCACTGATAAAACATTAGCAGGTGCTATCAATGAAATCAAAAACGAAGTAAACAATACAAATAATGAAATAGTTAATCATCAAGCAAATCTCATGCCTCACCAATTTACAGATACTGATAATAAAATATACAGATATGGGTTTAAGACTAATTCTGCTAAGGATGGTCTTATTTTTGTTTATGAGGAGGTTTTATAGATGTCAGAGATTAATTTACCAACATCTGCGAAACAAGATGAAATTTTAAACGCAGTAAAAACAAGCGGGAAAGTGTTGAAAAGTAAAGTGTTTGATGTTCCTGGAACATATAGTTGGAAAGTGCCAATCGGTGTAGAAGAAGTGTATTTAACAGGTTGCGGCGGTGGTGGTAGTGGTGCACATGGACCTGATGGTTCAAGTGGTTATTACGGTGCTTGTGGTGGTGGTGCTCATTATGTAGAATATTATCCGGTTAAAGTGGATCCAGAACAAACAGTTTCAATTACAGTAGCAAATGGTGGTGCTCCAGTATCAAATGGCGGTACAAGTGGTGCAAATGGTCTTGCTGGTGGCATTACAACATTCGGGGGATATTTATCGTTATCAGGTGGAGGTGGAGGTAACTATAGTACGAGGAAAGGTGGCGTAGCTGGAGGACCTTCAGGAACAAATGGTAGTGACGGAATTCTTCACACTTCCGTTAATGGTATAGTTCCTGAATTGAGAGGGGGAAACTGTGGTACTTTTATTGGAGGAACGTTGGGTTCATATAATCATATTTATCCAGGTGGAGATGGCGCTACTGGTAGCGGAGGGGGAGGTGTTGGAATAAACTCAGAAGGGACGCCAAGTGGAAAAGGTGGAGATGGCTTTTTGATTATTAAATGGTGGGAGTGATATAAATGAAGTTTGCACAAATTTTATATAATAAAGCACATTGGATATTTGAAGCTGAAGAAAAACCAGCTTTTGCACCAAATATTATTTTAGTGGATATAACCGATAAACCAGATGTTCAAGAAGGATGGTATTATAACGGTGATACAGTGGAATTTACGAAACCAGTTTTGCCCAATCCAATTGAACCAACAAACCCAGCACCAACAATGGAAGAACTGCAGGCACAAACATTAGTTAACACAGAATATTTAATTGCCATGAACGAAATGGGCATACAAGGAGGAACATTATAATGAAGGTCTATGATTTATGTAAATTTTTAATTGATCGCCAACGTTATAGCTATGATAATATGTTGAAGAAGGTAAATGTTTTTTACGCAAATAATCAGTTGGT
The DNA here is from genome assembly GCF_003576525.1 of Rummeliibacillus sp. POC4. Taxonomy (GTDB): domain Bacteria; phylum Bacillota; class Bacilli; order Bacillales_A; family Planococcaceae; genus Rummeliibacillus. The sequence continues at coordinate 61,123 of NZ_QWUA01000020.1, forward strand.
TGATAAAGAATACACAGAGTTACTTACAATAATGGATTCACAGAAAACGCAGTAGGTTGGATAGCGTTATTTTTATTGCTAAAAATGGTCGAAATTTATCAAAGGACAAGTCCCGTTCTTGTCGAAATATAAAGAATATAAGGAGGTGTATAAAGTGGAGTTAACAACAATAACTAAAGAATCTATAAATAGAGAAATTGATTTTTGTACAGATTTTATTGACACAAAAAAAGATGAATTATCAAAATTTGAAGAAAAGTTCAGAAGACTTACTGAAAGATTAAATGTACTGACGACAATTGAGGAAAAATTGCCAGAAGGATTATCTAAAAAACTCACACAACATAATATTACTGTTGTGGCAAATGAGCGCTTTGAACTGGCTCCTAAGCTATCAAATCTAAAGTCAAACATAGAAGGTTATTATACAATCATTGATAGTTTGGTTGATTTAAGATCAGAAATTTGAGGATATACAGCACATCCAATCGGGTGTGCTTTTTATATACAAAAATATAGGTCCTTTTACGGCTTATGAAAAGTAGGTGCAGCCAATGGATGTAAAAACAGCAAGTGAAATAGCAACAAGTCAAGCAGTATGGGCGATTTTATGTGTGTTATTAACAATTTACGTAATGCGACGATCAGAGCAACGTGAAAACAAATTAATGACTCATTTAGAACGTTCAAATGAATCTCAAGCGCAAACAGCAACTGCGTTAGAGGGTATAAATAGAAGTTTATCATCGTTAGAAAATCGTGTAGATCGCATCGAAAAATTCACAGAAAAGGACGATTAAAATGACAACAGAAAAATTAAAACAATATATTGGGTTATTCGGAGGATTGCTATCAGCAGTCCTTTTATTTTTGCAATCACTAGGTATTACTTTTACTTGGTTTACAGACAAAACAATTGATGCTTTTGTTAATGCTTTATTGGCAACAGTACCGTTTGTATTAGTAGTTTACGGTGTATGGAAGAACAGTTATATCGTAACGAAACAAGCACGTGGACAAGAAAAAGAGCTTCAAAAGAAAGGGTTGAAATAATATGACAAAACAATTCGTAATTTCAAGCGGTCATGGAGATAAAGTTAGTGGAGCAATAGGCGTTTTAAACGAGCACAATGAAGCTAAAAAGGTTGTTAATAGTGTTTATAATATTTTAACAAAAGAATATAACGGAAAAGGCTTTAAGTTCCATGATGCTACTTCTACAACACAAGATAAAAACTTAGCTACAATAGTGAAATATCACAATAGTAAAGAACGAGCACTAGATATTAGTGTTCATTTCAACAGCGCAAGCGCATCTGCAACAGGTACCGAATGCTTGTATTATGACAAAAAATCATTATCAGTTAAGATGTCAAAAGCTATGTCAGATGCTCTCGGAATTGTTGATCGTGGAGCAAAGGAACGTAAAGAGTTATATTTCCTTCGCAATACTTCAAAACCAGCAATACTCTTGGAGGTTTGCTTTGTATCAAGTAAAAAAGATGCAGCTGCATATCATGAAAATTTTGAAAAACTATGCCAGGCGATTGCGAAAGTAATTGCAGATCAATTGGATTATAAGAAAACGCAAGGAAAGTTTTATGATAAAAAATTTGACAGGTTAATCGCACTTACAGACATCGGCGTGTACAAAGATAAAAGCTTAAAACATGAGCATGTACGATATAAAAAAGGCAAGAAACTAGATATTATCGATATTACCTACGATAAAAATGGTACCCCACGCTTCATTGTATGCGGTGGATTCTGTTCGACAAATAGAGAATATGTCAAAGCATATACAGTAAATAAAAAATTGTCTTTTGATTGATAATAGCGAAAGCTATACAATTGAAAATAAGAAAGCAATCAACATTTTTTATAACCGCCATCCCTTATGTTGCATGGGTTCGCAAAATTACCGCCTGAAATAACTTGACTACCATTTTGACTACCACAACGTATAATTAGATACAATCTAATACAAACCAAAAAATAAAAAAGACATATTGTTAATCGTTTTTCTTATTTATATAAGAAGAAATCCAATGATATAACATAAACATAATGAACGGTAAAGAATCAGTTGGATTCTTAAAAATGGTTAAAGATTTACTTGAAAACCCAGAAGATTTATTGCTAGAAGCTTAATCTGACGGTATTTATAGAACCTATCGCTTACACTCAGACCACCCTTTAATG
>NZ_QWUA01000021.1 GCF_003576525.1 Rummeliibacillus sp. POC4
GCTCCGTTGATCCTGTTATTCCGGTTGCTCCCGTTGCTCCTGTTACTCCGGTTGCTCCTGTTACTCCGGTTGCTCCCGTTGTTCCTGTTGCTCCGGTTGCTCCAGTTGGCCCGGTTGCTCCCGTTGCTCCTGTTGTTCCTGTTGCTCCTGTTGAGCCTGTTGATCCGGTTGCTCCGGTTGCTCCTGTTGCTCCTGTTGCTCCTGTGTTACCGGTACCAGGTCCAGTCGGGCCGGTTACTCCAGGAGACCCAGTTGCACCAGTCGATCCAGTCGGGCCAGGTCGACCAGGAGGACCAGGTCGCCCAGGTCTTCCTGGGGGTCCAGGAGGTCCAGGTATTGGACATTTTCCACAGTGACAAGGTGATGGATAACAACTTCTACAATGATCATCGCCATGTTTGTGATGATGTTCACAATCACAATGAGAACGATGACACTTACTACAATGTTTATGACTATGATGTTTTTTTGGACTCATATTTTTCTCACCTCCCTCGTATTAAGCTATTCAGCTTACTAAAAGGTGACAAGGACATAAATCTATTTAAAAAGTATTTTTTCAAAGTACTTTTTGTTATAAAGGACTTTTTCAGAGTTAGGTATATACTTACCTGCCATTTCATTATGCATAAAAGCAGTTTTATAATCTTTTAAACGATCGTAAAGAACGCAAAGTTGTAAATGTGGAAGCCAAGTTGAAAAAGCTGGAGTTTGTAAGCTTAGACTAGATTCTACACTATCACTGTGTAGAAGAGCGTGTTTATACCAATATATTGCTTCGTTATTTTTGTTCTGTTCCATATAATAGAAACCAATTCGACAACAAGCTTCTGGTCTAGGAAGGTCATAGGAAAATGTTCTTAAGGCTGCATTGATTGCTTTATCCTTCTCATTTAATTCTAAATAGCAATCACCAATTCGAAAACAAGCCCGAATATTGTCTTCAATCCATCCTTGTTTTGTTTCTAAAAATTCTTCATATTTTTTAATTGCTTCAAGATATTCACCATGATCTGCCAATTCATTAGCGTAATAATACATATCTCTTGGAGTAAATTCTTTACCGGTGTCTAACATTTTCCTATAAATTTCGATGTTTCGATTTTCATCATGGCTTAATGGAAGATGACTAACCGCTATGTCACTTTGAAATATATTTCCGTGAACAGCGAGGAATTCATGAACTTCTCCAACCCACTGAAAGTTTTTAGATCTTTTAGCTAATCGATTTCTTCTTAAAAGTGCAGAAACATTCCCATCATCATCAAATCCTAAGTTATAAATCATTGACACAGCATCTACTTCTGGAGAAAGCATTTTTTTTAACTGTTTAAGCTTTTCTTGATCTTGTTCTAGGAACACATCATCAGCATCCATCCAGAGAATATAATCCTTTGTAGCTTGCTGGAAAGAGAAATTTCTAGCTGCTGCAAAATTATGAATCCACTCAAAATCGAAAATCCTGTCGGTAAATTCACTAACAATTTCTTTTGTTTTATCTGTTGAACCTGTATCAACAATATTAATTTCATCTACGAGGTCTTTTACAGATTCAAGACATCGTCCGATTACTTCTTCTTCATTTTTTACAATCATACATAGACTAATAGAAATCATTGTATATCCCTCCCGTAGTATATATATGTAGAAGAAATCAGTTTGCTTAGGAGATATAACAAAAAGGGCGTATGAATAGAAGTAACTCGTGCATGAAACCTTTCATATTGTAAGGAGACAAATACTACTAAGGAGGAGAAAATGGTGAAAAAAATTGCGTTACTAAGTATGGATGGGCACACATTGGGTGATCAATATATTTTTAAAGATATTTGCCTAATTCCTATCTTGTTAGGGGAATATTTGGGCTATGATGTTCTTATTACGACGGAAATAAATCAAGAAAAGCTAAAGGAAACTTTTCCAAATATAAATTTTGAATTTATTTCCTTTCAAGATAATTATGAACTAAACATGAATCAATATTTACATGACCATGGGAACGAAATCGATATTGTCTTTGCTTTTGGTGCTTATCCTTCTTATTTACAGTTACTTGACACATACAAAACGAGTCATCCAAATGGAAAAACATATTTAAAACTAGATATGAACCGCTATTGGTTAAATCGTCTAGTGGTAAACACCCCTGATTATCTAATTCGTCTATTTGAGCATTGTGATTTTGTATCAGCAGAATGTTCCCCTATCGTGAAAATACTTGAGGAAAAATTTCAAAGGAAAATTCATCATATTCCAAATGGTTATTATGATTTTTTTCCAACAGAAGCGGTGTCTTATGGTGAGAAAAAAAATATAATTTTAACTGTCGGTAGATTAGATGCACCAGATAAACAAGTAATGATGGCGGTATATGCTTTTTTGAATGCACAACTTCCAGATTGGGAGCTTCGCTTAGTTGGGGCTATGTCGGAACAATTTAAAGAACAGTTAATGAATTTTGTTGCTGCAAGTCCCTACTCAAATCAAGTGAAAATTTTAGGCCCCATATTTGACAAACGTCAATTGGAAGAAGAATATAGACAAGCTAAAATTTTCTGTCTTACCTCTAAAGTAGAATGCCATGCACACGTATTAGCTGAGGCCGCAAAAAATGGTTGTTATCTTATGTTAACTGATATAGATGGTGCAATCGATATGACGAAAAATCAAAAGTGGGGTAGAATCCATCCTATCTACAATTGGCCTTTTTTTAGTGAGTCACTTAAAGAGGTATCAGAACAGGAAGAATTGTTTAAAACAACATGTATGGAAATTCAAAACTTTGCAAGGAACAACTTAAATTGGCACCACCTAATTGCTAAAATAGCAAATATATTAGGTGAAGAACGAAGTGAACAAAAAACTGATTTACTTTAAAGATTGCTTCACACGCGAATTGCAGCTCTCAGTGCAAAATCGAATACCATTAGCGACGGCTGCAGACCATTTTCTACAACATTGTTGTGTAGTAAATGTGTAATAACCTTTCATTTTTATCCTTTTTACTGAAAAAACAAAAGCGCCTCAAACCCTTATTATTAAAGGATTTGAAACGCTTTTTAGTTTGTTCAATTCATTCTATAGAACCTTATTATGTCCCAGGAGGGATTCGAACCCCCGACCTCCTAGACTTTTAAATGTAATACTGTAAAGGTTATAGTTATTTTCAAAAGTACAAGTATCGGTTAATGACCGATTTAGTTATTTTCAATTATAAGGGAAGGTATATTAGTTTGTCCACCATTTTTAAGTATTTATTTCACATGTAATAATTAATAATCCTTTTTGTGTCTTATCTACATTTTTTACTTTCCATTCACTATCCATTACAGTAAACGTGCTATTCACTTGTAATTTGTCACGATTAGTTTGATTATCTTGTACAGTTACTATTATTTGATTATCTGCAACTAATAATTGATTGCCACTAATGGCAAATGATTTATTATCTACAATCGTATAAATTGAAATTGGATCAGTTTCAACTGTAATAAAAATCTCATCTCCATAACGGTCATATATTGGATTTCCGTCATCATCTGTCATCATAACTTCTTCTGTTGCCCCTGGAATTTCAATTGAATAGTTACAGTGTCGTATTAAAGCCTTATATTTATTTGCACGTTTTGTTACACTTTCAGTTACAATTAAATACTTTTCATTGTCATATGTGATTGAATCACCTTGTTTAATTTCTTCAATTGTATGTATATAACGTTCTTCATGGCTAGTTACATTAGAATGAGTTATTAAGGCTTTATGTTCAACATCATTAATTAAAACAGTATCCCCCATTGTATCAATTAAAAATTCTATATCGTTCATCTAATCACCCCTCATTATATTTTGACCTGCGGTACTGATTCGGTACTTCAATCTGATATAACAATTCGTTCAGTCAGCAAATAGCATAAAGAAACTTGAATCACTAGTTGTATTGGTATCCTCAACTTGCAAATTATCAATTTTATTTTGTAACTGATCAATACGAGCCATTAAATTTTCATGGAATTGTGATACCGTCATATCATCAATAACATAGTCTTTCATCATACTAGGATTATTTGCTACAGATTCAAGTACAGATAATGCAGTCATGTATACTTTTTTCTTATTTAAAGGCACATTAGGTTGATATACTTCATTAGGGATTAATCCATTTTCAGATAGATACACTTCCCATTCATCATCTGTAAGAGTAATCCCCTTTACTTCCATTTTTACACGTTCAATATTTAACATTTAATCATTCCCTTTCTATTTAATTGCAATAAAAAACACACCACTAATGTGCTGTAACTAATAGTTATAATGCCGATAATCAAATTTTTTTCGTGTGTGTGTAAGAGGACTTGCTTGTGGTAATAAATTACAATTTGAGTGATTGATTATTATTATATATAGCCTATATTTACTACGTTATACCACCTATATTATTCAATAAAAAGCAAATAAAAGCGAAATTTCATTGCATATTATACATAAAATATACTGTATAAATTGCATATATTCATTATTCTATACACTACCCCTCACAAACGTTGATATATCAACTACTGCCCGTAAACTTTATTATGTAAACAAAATTAAAAATATACGCTATGAACCCTTGATATTACTACATTTATACAACTTCCACTATAACTTTCACTATTAAAATGATCAAAATTACAATTGTATATAGAAGTATATTTATAAATTGACGAATAATTTATATATTACAAGGACTATATACCTACTGTGAATTATATGGTAATAACTGGTATAAAAATTAATCAAAATTGGATTAAAAATTAGATGAAAAATTGCTAATGCGTTATTATGCTCAAAATTAAGGCTATAACATGAACGTGCAAGATAGCATTATACTATTCACACTATTCCCCATCATATCAACATTCACGCTTAATTATTCCCCATAATACTATTCATTATTTCCCACTGTATTATTTCCATCTACAACTACATTATCATTATTCTCCGCTGTACTTTTATGTATTCTTTCTAATTCCTGTACACTGTCATTTATATATGGTGACTTCTCTAATACGCTTTCTAAACTCATAGATTTCATTTCATATAAAGTTTTAAGGTTATTAATCACTTCTGTATCATTACTTGGTACATCATATGAGAATTGAATATCTAACGTTTCAAACTCGTTATCTGTAAAGTTTTTACCTAAATATGATAACAATACACGATACTTATTCAATCGTTCTTCTAATCCATCTCTTAAATAGTTCTCATTAATTTTAGCCTTCACATTTGCTAACGAATATAAAATTCTAATACTTGTTTCTGATACATTTGCTATTTCTGCTTTGTTCATTGCCACATTAGGTGTACTACTAATATCAAATAAAGTTTGGATTAATTTATCATATAAAGCATTGAACGCTTCAACATCTAATTGAATACTTGCAAACTTAAACTCTGAGCCATCATCTAACTGTACACCTTGACCAACAATATTAGTTGCTATGCCATTACCTTTTAATTCTTGACCTGATACAACAGGAATAGGATTCATATTCTTATATACAGTATCAGTGAACTTAGATAATACATTCTCAATCTCATCTAATATAAATATCCAATCATCTAACTCTGACTTGCCTTTAATATGTGATAGTTCATTATCTGTCTTATAGATGATAGGTAATCCACTAAGATTAGTATATTCACCAATAAGATGTAACTCCCCACCCTCATTAGAATACTCATATACCTTATCAGGAGTATATACAATGTAGTATGAGATACCATCATTCACATAAGATTGAACAAATGCCATCAACTCATTATTATGATCGTATAGTGGATAACCTTCTTCTGTATCAATGATACGTGACTTAATCTTTCCATCTTGTATATATAGATACTCGTATGCTTCACCATAACTCAATAAGTTGTGTAGGATTTTAACATTAATTCTATCCATCTTACCTTTGCGATTAATCTCATTGATTGCTTTAACTACTCTCTCTTTACCTGTATAGACTACTGGCTTACTCAATAAGAATGACTTTTGAAAGTTAAGTAACGTTTTAGCATATGATACAACAATCTTGCGAGGACTATATAACTTACCATTGTAATTATAACTAGGACTATTCAAGATAGCGTGAGAACCATCTAAATATTCTTTCTTGCTATGTATATCTTGCTTATTCATTTGATTAGAAGGTTCATTTACAACTTGAACAAACCAATCTGATTCACCATCATACTTTACATTTATGTAATCATTTAATTCCAATTCATTTCACCTCTATTTATTTTCATCTTTAATTGAAGTAAATTTATCTTTAATTTGTTGTGGTAATGGAACATTCATTGCTTCTAAATTCTCAATCAAACTAATACCCTCTACTGCTATTAAATACTAAGCAACAATAGTTCTGAATACAGGTACTCCACCTATTAATAAATCAAGCATATTAGCAACGATCAACGCTACAAAGTACATACACTTCTTCATTACACCTTTGAATCCTGTATTACTTGATACTGTATTAGTCATAAAGCCTTTAATAATCCCTGTAATAAAATCTAATGTCATAAATACAACTAATATAGATAAACTCACATTCCAATCACCAATTAACCACGTTAATCCTGTTAATGTTAATGTCCATATCCATGCTAATTTTTCCACTTACTCACCTTCTTTCATTATCGAATTTTCGATACAGCAATTTTCCCGAGTGAGATTGTAGTCGTTTTAAACTACCACTATAAAATAGGACAGTACAGAACAAAAGTGTACTGTCATCAATTAACCAACTTAGGTAATTGAACTGGGTTGATGATAACAACTCACAACTCGATACCGTTTTGGTACTGACCTGACCGATAAAATGTAGTGGTCGCTTACACCGACTTCAATAAAATAGGCTTTCGATAAATTACCGTAACCTTTTAAATTGCTACATAATATTTATTCTGTTTCATTGCCTGAATTGCCATTGCAGTTGAAATGACTAAATCGTCATGGTTGGTCGAACCTTTCTTATTACCCATCTTACCGTTATCTTCTTGGAATATTTTCATTTCATCTAATGTTTCAAGCGAGTGAATTAGAATTAAATTACATTCAAAATGTTCTTTCATATCATTGATTAAAATTGGCTTCGACACATTTGTAGTCATAAATCCTAATTGTCTAATTTTCTTACCTCTCTCATTGAATATCTTTTGTTTCAATAAGTTTTCATAGCCATGTTTCTTCCTCAAGGATTCTAATAAAGGTAATCCATAACTATTCCTTTCTACTGCTAAAAAGGCATAATTAAAGTACCTACCTAAATCGTTCACTACTTGAGCAAATTCATAGACAGGTACTTTATTTGAGTAAAAACAAGCACATTGTTCACCTTCTGCATTAAAGATACTAATTGTACTATTATCCCCTCCTACCCCTGAAGCAACATCAATACCTCCATAATGTCGCATTTTAGGCTTTGGAAAGTTATAGATAAACAATGACTTATGCAAATATTTATGTAATGTTTGTGGTAATTTCTCTTTAACTTGCTTAATATGTATAGGTTTTTTTGCATTATTAAAACGTGTAAGTATTTTATCTGTATCAAATACACTCTTATTAGATGTACTAAACGCTACCTCAGGGGTAATAGGAAACTCACGATTCCATTTCTCTAAACTATTCAATGTTATATAATATCGTCTATACATCAATTGTCTATATGTACAGTTATATTTCTCTTTTAACTCTATTTCATCTTGTTCTAAATCGTCATAACTCATTCTTTTACCCTTATTATTAACTTTAAACCATTCCTCGGCTTCATCAAAACTATGCTTGAATTGTTTCTCATATGCTTTTGCTAACCATGAATAGAAGAAAGATTTCCACACACTATCAGTTGTCCTATATGCTTCCATAAATAATTCTTGATAATAGTTAAACCCCATTGCAGTACTCTCAATAATGATCGAACTATCAGGATTCTTTGCTAATGCTGGAATAGCAGTTGCAATAATTTCTTCTTGTACATTTGCTGGATACTTTGCCATCTCAGAAAGGTGAATAAGTTGAAATGTATTACCCGATATACTATCTGTACCTTCCGCTGTTGCTACAACTATCCTACTACCATTTACAAATGACATTTCATCTCTGTTATCAATTGTAGTTTTAGGGAATATATCATACTTATCATGAGGTAATGAATTGTACATCTTTTTTAATTTACGTAGTAATGACTGTGTTACTTTCCCGTTATGTGTCATCATGAGATAACTCGTATCAGATTTAGTCATAGCAGACCACAACATGAATCCTAAACTTAAAGTTGTAAATCCAATTTGTCGCCCTTTACAAATAATATTGTATTTTTCCATATCATCAATGAATTGTGATTGCTCAGGATTCAATACAAAAGGTACACTCTCATTGTCATTGTTAATAATCTTGATAAAGTTCTTACTAAACAATTTAAAGTCTTTTGTTATCTTATCTAATTTTTGTTTCTTAGAAAGTGGTGGCACAATTTTACACCTCCAGTTCTAAATCATCATCTTCAACCTCATCAACTTGATTAAAGTAACTTGTAGCCAATTTTGATTGAGATTGTATATCCTTTTGTAATGCGATAAATAATTTTATAGATTTTTCCTCACCTTTTTTCGCTTGTTCAGATACTATTTGATAAATTTCTTCATAGTCTTTAATCGCTTTCGTACTCAAATACAATGTGACGAGTGCTTTATATTCTTGAGTACGTTCCCACCTTTTGAAACTATTCATACTTTTCCGCTGTACACTTTTCAAAAATTCTTTTTCTGTTTTAACTGGCTCTGATTGATCAAATCTTAAGTCAGGAAACTTATACTTAAAATAGAGGGCATACTCAAATTTAATTTGCTTTAGTGCTTCGTTTAATTCCATTATTTATCACCTAATTTCTTATCAAGTTTTATTGTTGCTTCATTAAGCAATTTAATATTTTCATCATTCAATCTGATTAATTCCTGTATATTCAATTTCATTTCTGCGACACAATCTTGCATATTATCAATAGTCTTAATTGAATCATCTACAATAGACTTAATATCATGACATGATTCTTTAATTACTCGTTGTTTAGTTTTAAATAGATTCTTAATTTGCATACGTATCAATCTCCTTAGATTAAATTTAGTAAATAAAAAGAACTATCTCATAACTGAAAATTCAGCCACGAAAATAGTTCTAATTTTTAATATTGATTAACCAAATATTTCTTCCCAATCTCTATCTGTAACATTATGTTTCTCAAGTATTTCATCATCACTAGTTGTTTCTTCTTTTTCAATTACATCTTCTTTAGGCTTAGTACCTTTATATCCAAATACTAAAGGTGCTTCTTCTTTTTGTCGCTTTGGTTCTTCTTCAATATCTAATTCACTTTCGACATCAATTTTCTTCTTATTCTTTTTCTTCTTATTAATTCGACTAATTAGTTTATCCATGTTATCTTTGTGAATTCTCAAGAATTTCTCAATTTCATCAGTTTTCCAACTATTTAAAATGAAATGTTCAAAATTAAAGCCACCTTTACCATTTCTTTTTCTATAAGATGACATAAAGTAATATCTATTCAAGTTGTATATCATTTGATTAACATAGTCTTTATCAAAGCCTAAAAATTTAGCAATTTTAGCAATTGACATCCAACTTTTATGCTCTGAATTTTGTGACCATTTAGTAATCAAACAGTACAAGGCATAGTATTTTTCATTTAACCCTTTATCCTCATACAATTGGAACAATGACAGCGGAACATAAATATAATACTTATCATCATCTTTTTTAAAATCTTCAATTGGGAAAGTATCAATAGCAGTAATAATAAGTATATCCTTATCCTTAATATTACCATTTTCATCTATTAAATATTCCCAACGTGATACATTTTCAAGTTTAATAATTTTAGCGTTTTTCATCTTCTTCAACAACTCAAATATTTCATCAGTTTTATATTTAGTAACCTTTCTCAACATTGAGATAGAAGTAATAAATGTATGTTCATTTTCTTGATTATATATTCTAAACTTGTATAATTGAAAGTATAGATTTAAACCTTTATATGTAATTTTCTCATATACATTTTGCTTTCTATCCGATTGATCGAACCATGCTGAGTTGATTTTGATTGAGTTGACTGCATAATTAAATTTCATAATTGATTACCTCCAAGATTATATAGATTAAATTATAGTTGAGTAGAGTATAGTTGATTTATTTCTAACTCCACTTTTAAAACTTTTTAAAATGGGAATTATAAACTTATTAAATTATATATTCTATTAACTTAGTTAATTATATCCCTTATATTCTCAAAATATCATCAGAATTGTATATAAAAGTGTACCCATTACCCCAAAATATCATCGTCCATATTTTACCAAAAGTCTAATGAGCCTTACTCTCCCAACGGATTCAAGCATTTTTTAGTTGTGTCGTGGTATATCCGATATTTGACGAAAATATCATCAGAATTGTAATGTAAAGTGTACCCATTTAGTAAAATATCACGATTTTTGTAAAATATCAATACCCATTTAGTAAAATATCATCAAATATTTTTAAAATACTTATATATCAACGTTTCAATGTGTCGGCAAAAAATCAAAATATCATCAAGTTATTTTAAACAATTCGCAAATATCATGATAATATCAATGTAATTGTTTATATTCGTCTAATGCTTTTTGTAAATCATCATTTTTGTAAAACATACTAAACGTTTTATCTGTATTTTGATTCTTTGCAATAGTGATATAGTCTATACATTTAACATCATGTAAAAATGTAAATAATTCTTTGTTATAGCAAAAGAAAAATTGTGTTCTATCCATTCTTAATTACCTCTTTCTTATTTAATAGTTAAAAGGGGGCGTTATTTCGTCCACCCCCTATTGTTATGTATTCTATTTAATAGTTGCCTTGTAGCCATTTTTTGAAGTCAATGCAAATGAAAATACATTATCTATTTCATGTTTTGACTTAGGTGCTTGTATTTGTTTCTTATTTGACTTGCTAAATTTCTTTACTTTTTCAATATCAAACTGTAAATCATCAATAGAAAAATCAAGCATTGGAAATTGAGATTTTAAAAAATCAGTGTCCAAAAACGTAAATAATTTACCACTTTTCTTACTTATTGATATTTTTTCATTGAATAAGTGTATTCTTTTAAAACTTTCAAATTCTCGTATAGTTTTACGTGCAAATAAATCTTTAAATACTTGTAAATCCATGAATAAAGCGTGTTCATGAAAAGCGTCATATCCACCATAATAAGCAAGATACCAACTATCAATACACGCTAATGTCATTAATTGTTCATCTGTTAAAGTATTAAAGTCGAATATTTCATACATAACTGCAACCATTAAAGCGGTAGAACCTGCATATTTTTGATAATAGTTACCTTGATGAATGTCATATGCAATATTCATATTTGCAGATTGTGGATTTACTTCATCATTCTTATGTATTTTGACAACATGATTGTCGTATGCCTTGAATCCATTTTCAACTGCCATATCACAAGCAATAATTTTATCTTTTGTAGTTCTTACACCTCTAACTTGATGTATTGAATTAAAGTCATAAAAATATCCAATTTTACAGTTGAATTTATACTTTAATAATGCACAGGCAAATAAACTATCAATATCATCTGTAAGAATTAAATAATATGTATCATCTACAACCTTTACCCATTCAGGGAATTTGTCGATAAATTTCTTAATTTCATTAGTTTTCTTATAATAACCACCAAATGGTAATTCAATTTCAACTTGTTTCATTAGTTAGCAAGAGTAAAATCCTCCCACTAATCCTTCTTATCTCATAAATATCCTAAAAACCACATTCCCAAACTAAATGAGAAATGCTTCCTCCTTGTATATCCTCGGTAAAATTTTATTAATTATCCTCAATTAATAAACCGAAGTCACAAGAAGGAAGTGGTTATATCGAATTTTGTATAACCTCTCACGTTTTACACCTCTCGTTTCTATATATTAGATTTAATAATTTTCAATGTAATTTTTATAGTGTGTATATAATTTGTCGTTAAACTCGTACTTTCCAGTTTCAAATATTGAGACATATGCTTGAGTGACACCTAAATGACAAGCCACTTGTCCCTGTGAAATACGTTTGCGTTTGCGTAACATGATTAACTTTTCTTTTTCTGTAAATTCGATTTCATTCATTTTTATCTCCTTGTAAATATCCTTATTAAAATAAAAAGAGGACTGCGATTTTTATCGCAACCCCCAATTAGTTATGTATTAAATTATTTTGTTACAGTTAATACTGCAACTGCTTTTGGTGAGCCAACTTTAAGTGAGTATTCACCGACAATTTGACCTTTAGTAGAATCACCAGTTTTAGCAAGTGGTTCAAAGTGTGCTTCACGTAATGCAACTGCATTTACATAAGAATCATTGAAGAATACAATTTTATCTGCTGGAACGTGTTTAGAAAGTACAAATTTAACGTTACCGTAGTTTGTTGCAATTTCATCAACAAGTAAACCAAATGAAGTAGTTGTATGTTGATATGAATAACGATCTTTGTAGATAGCGTCTACTTGTTCTTTTAAATCTGCATTAACAAACGCATATACTTGACCTTCTGATAAATCTTGATTCCACAAATTACGCATAGCAGTTTTAATATCACCTTCTGTTACAGTACCAGTAACTTCAACTGCATTATCATCATCTGCAAATTCAATGATACCTGACATATGACGAATGAAATCACCTGTAGAGCCATCCGCTTTTAAACCATTGATTAATTTTGATTCCAAATTTGTCTTGAGTTCAAGTAATCGGTCAGCCACTTCTTCGCTGAATTTTGTTGATTGCATTGCTTCGGATGTACCTGAAATTGAAACTGCCTTTTTGAAAATTTCAAGAATATTTGTAATTTCACGTTTTGCAGATTGTTGGAATACAGTTGTATCTCCACCTTCGACTGCTGAAATATCCGCTGTATTATCTAAAGTCTTTTCTTTCCATGTATAAACTGTTGATAATGCTTTTTCTACACCTTTTGAAAGTAATAAAGATGTAAATGGTGTTGCTTGTACCCCTAGTAATGCTAATTCATTGCTCAAAGAAATTTGTTCTGTTGCTGTAAAGTTTTGTGATGTAAACATAAATATCAATCTCCATTCTATTTTTATAATTTTTTATATTGAAAAAGGTATCTATAAAATAGACACCCTTAAACAACCAACTTTATTTTCCAAATAATTTACTTAACTTTGCACTAATCATACCTTGTGCGTCTTTCTTTGCTTGTGCTTCTTCATATTGAGTAGTAGAAGTAGAACCACTCGGAATATATGAACTATTAACCTTATTTTGCTTGTAAATCTCTTGAAGCAACTTAATAGCGTTATCTAGTTCATCTGTATTTTGCACTTTAATCAGCGGTGTAAATTGACCAAATCCATTCTCTTTAAGAGTTAAATTTACTTCTTTATCAAATAACTCTTTCTCACGCTTTTTAAGATTAATTTCAGCGTCTGTAGGCTCTTTAGGAATCTTACCTTGCAATTCCTCTAACTGTGCTTTTAAAGCGTCATAATCGGCTTTAGATACCGTTTGATGTGCTTCTGTTTCAACTTGTTCAGTAGTTTCTACTTCTTCATTTACTTGATTAATTTCTTCCATTTTAATCTCTCCCTACCACGATAATAAATACGACTGCGACTACTGTTAGACAAATTGTCCCTACCAATTTCATCACCCTTTAAATAAATTTAATTTGTACCTTATCTCTTGCTAAGATTGGTTTATTGTTATATAAGCCACTAAACTCATACACAAATTCACTCAATCCAATTGGAACAAAGTCATAAAAATAGACACCAACATTTTCCTTGTTGCTGTCATCTAAAATAAACTGTTCAATTTTAGTTTTATCAGATTTATAAATAGTCAATTTAATATCACTAGGATCAATTGATTGACCATTAAAATTTTTAAAATGTACTTTTAATCTGATAGTATCTCCTTGATACATCTAAATCACCTCCACTATTGAAGGATTAATAATATAACTTAACTCTGACATATTGACTGAGTTTGAAGTTGTAGAGTTATTTTCTATTGCTAACACTTTTCCAAAAACAGGAATATCATCAATAGGATAAAATGTAGCAACTTTACTATAGATAGGTTGAATATAACTATCAACTTGACGTATAGCGTTTAAAATAATCCTGTGGCTTTCTGTAGCGTTTGTATGCAAACTTGATAGATAACCCTCTACACTTCTTAAAACACTTCTACGGACATTTAACGTATTAATAAATGGATATAAGCAACTATTTAACTGTACTGTTGATTTTTTACTGTTATTCAAGTTAGATTGAATAGTTGAAATGTAAGAATCTACATTTACAGTTTCTTTATTTACTACTACAGGTACACCGAATACTTTAAGTAATGGATAATCGTTATTAATCAACCATGTATCAGTAAAATCCCAATTATAATAAGTTGATTTAGTTTTCATTTCCGCTGTCGTTTTACCTGTAATTCCTATAACATTTGATGTAAGTGGATTTCCAACTTTTGCAGTATTAGATTGATTACTCGTATTAATATCCCAATAGCAGTTATTAAAAATCACATTATCAGCATTACGAACAAAACCTGCAAAACCTGCGTATCCATTCCAGTTAGAAGTTTGAGTAAAGGTTACTTTACCAGTCGAGTAACAATTTGTAAAAGTAGAATTGCTATCAGCAGTTCCAATAAAACCACCACCATATGAGTCACTAGTAACATTTACATCACAACTAGAATAACAATCTTCTATCATAGTTGTATCCGCCTTACCAATTAACCCACCAACTTCATAAGGACTTGTTATAGAACCACCTTTAACATAACAATTCTTAATTGTTCCACTATAACAGTAACCTACTAATGAACCTGCTACATATTCTCCTCCTGAAATTGACACGTTTTCTAAACCAACATTTTGGATAGTTCCATAAAATTTTTGACCAAACAAACCAATGTAAAGCGAGTTTGTAGATGGTTTATTAACCGTAAGGTTCTTAATAATATGACCTTTACCGTCAAAATTACCCTCAAAACCCCCTACCCAAGTTTTTCGATCATAATATCCGATTGGTGTCCAGTTACCAAAATCACTCATATCAATATCATTTGCTAATTCATAATCTGCTTTAAGATTATTACGAATGTTATCTAATTCTTGTGGTGTGCTAATTAAAATAGCCATTTAATCACCTACACAACTTTTTTAGGAATTTGAATAGTGTGTACTACTGTCAACTCATCTGATTCAGATTGCATTGTAAATGGTGTAAATGATTCAACACTAAAAGGACTACCATCTGTAGCAACATTATAGATAGCACTCTTAGCAAAATTAACAGGTGCAGTAATATCAGAATCACTACCTTTTACCACCACTGTAATTTTTACATTATCCCCTTCAATAGTTGAAGTAACTCGACTATCTGAATTAGATAATCTTACAATTTTATTACTTTGATCATCTTGTAATTCTATGTACTGCCAATTTGACTTAATGTAATTACGTAAATCTGCATATGCTTCTGCTGTAATTTCAGCCAATTAAATCACACTCCTTAAAAAATATAAATAAAAAGCCACTCATTTGAGTGACAATTAAACTAACTAATAAAATTAAAAGAAAAGAGGAAGGAGTGAATATGGCAACAAACACTCCAACCATTAATAAAGATTCTCGTATGACACTATACGAATTAGTTAGGGTGGTGAACCCCATTACACTATTAAAAATATTAATAATATAATGCGAATCATCACTGTGTATCCATTCTGATAAATAAGTTCTATTGCGTTACATTTCAATCGTTATCCATTCTGATAAATATCCGTTCTTTGTCGTTTTTTATATCCATTCTGATAAATACCATCAACTGTTTACATTTATTCTGTATCCATTCTGATAAATACCAACTTTAGTCTTAATTTTTATTGAGTAGATAATATTTTTTATTAGTCAGTAATCTCATTTGTTATCCAATCTGATAAATACCGTTAACTGTTCTTAATTTTTATTCTATGTCGTTGTGTATCCAATCTGATAAATATCATTATAGATGCTTAACATTTTCACTGTTCTTAATTTTTTGTTTAGTGTTCCTAAAGAGTACTATTAAGAAATTCCTTCAATACATCAGTATTCATAGTACTTTTTGGCACTTTAACACACTAAATTGTTTTTGGAAAGCCTTATGTATCAAGGGATATATCGTTTTGTAAATCAAACTTTTCTTACATCTGAATTTTTGAATTTATATTCCTTTAACGGTTATTAAGAAATCCCCCTGAAACCTCAATAAAATCCATACTTTTAGGCACTTTAGTATGTTAAAGTTATTCTACAATCATTGATATAATAACGTTTTATGAGTTTTTAATAGTGAGATAAAATACTAGTTTCATACTCCTTCCATATATATGAAATGCAATCAACTTTTGTAACCGTTGGTATTACTATGTTTATAAGGCATTTCTATTTTCCTAAATGATATTCTTCTTCCATATATATCATTTGTAATCGAATCTTGAAACCGTTGATACGACTGCATTTATGGAACATTAGCAAATCAAACAAATTTATTTTTTCTATTCTTCATAGTTTTTTCTATATTTATTCTTTTAGCACAGTCACTACAATATCTGTTTTTATAATTAGTGACTTGTATTAATTTCACACCACACTCCTCGCACCACTTCACCTTCTGATTTCCATGATATGCTTCGTTGCTTTACGAGAATTATTTACTCCTTCCATATATATGATTTGCAGTCAACTCTGAACCCCCTACTCCCACAAGGGATACGAGAGTTTTCTGAAAGTGGTTATTTCTAATTTGACTTTTCTTTCTCATTTTGCATTAATCCGAGCATGAAACGCTTAGGCTTTTGTAAAGTTGTTGCCTTATTTAGCAAACTCAAAATATATGAATCTACTAAACAGACAACAACTATCCATTAATCCTCACACTCACGTTGAGTATTTTGCCTTGTTTAGTTGCGTTCTCTCGAACAATACACCTACTACCTACTTTTGCCCCCGATAGTTCAATTCATGCTTATATAAGCGATCATACTTGTACAAGTTAATATTTATCCGACTATTGCGGAACTCAATAACATGAATATCTATGGTGTATTTGTATTACCCTTGAGTAATCAAACCTTCCCACCTGACCAATTATGTGTGTCAGCCACATTCACGTACAATAGCAAACAAGGAAACTATTATCTGTACGCTAGACTTAATTATTGCATCGGCTAAGTCATAACCTATCAAGGTTAGATTATAGTCGTATTATTCGGCTCTCCACGACTAACTAAACACTAAAAATAATCGTACTTAAATAAACCTTTTACTTGTCATTTTTGAAAAAAGGCTTTAATATAATATTAAATACACTTATGCTTGTTGGGCGATAGTGTTAGTTATATTCAGTTGTGGAGGGAAAGTGACTGCAATCACTTAACCCTCTTTTTATTTGCTTATTTTCTGTAACGAGATGTAACCTCACCTTTTTTATTGTTTAATACTTCTACAATTGCTTGTAATTGTTCATTTGATAGTGATACTTCTTGTAAATCATCTTTTAATTCATCTAAAATCATTTGACAGTCGCTAACACTAGAAAAACAACAAATCGTATATGGTACATATGATTTCATGATAAAACCTCCTATAGATAATCCCTTAACTCTTGAGCAGTTTCTTCTATATTTATTGATAAGTATTGAGTTGTTACCCCTAAATCAGAATGACCAAGTGCTTTAGAGATTAGATTAATATTTGCTCCCTTCCTCAAAAGGTTGGTAGCGAAACCTCTACGTAAAGCGTGTGGTGATATATTTTTTATTCCATATTTCCTCGAATAATTATTTAACTGTTTCTGAATAGCATTTGAAGTAATACCTTTACTTACAAACTCACCTTTATTAGTGATAAAAACGTACTCGTTAAATTCATGATACTCATTTCTAATTTTTTGGTTCTGTTCCATAAGAATATAGAGTAAATAAACCAACTGATCGTCAATCGGTAATTTTAATCCTTTATGGTTCTTCATAAGTTGTCCATCTAAATTCAACAATTTATTTTCTAAATCAACGTGTCGTTCTTCAAGTTTTGAAAGGGTTGCTATTCTAATTCCAGTTTTATACATCAATAAGACAGCAGTACCATTCCTTAAATCTAAAAAATTATTGAAATCAAGCACAGACAATAACATATTCACATCATCATCTGTTGCCCCTTCTTTGATTTTTTGGTCTACTTTAACATTGATATTTCTCCAAAATTTAGTTTCTAACCATCCATTATCCAAACAACGTCCTAAAAAAGCCTTAAAGCATTTTAACCTTGTCAGTTTTGTTTGATTAGCAACATTCATTGATTCCAACCATTGATAAATTAAATTGTTCGTAATATCCAATAAATAAACTGCTTTTGTAACTGTTTGAAATTTTCCAATAGTGTACTCGTAATCATAGAGAGTTCTAGGTCTAGCACCACTAATCTCCATTTGTCTTAAAATAATTTGCAAGGCATTTTCGATGGTAATACCATTATCTTTTTTTCGTTTATTTTTTTGTTGATTCGGCATAGATAAGGTATTTACATCTAAATTTATATTTACATCAAATATGCCCTTTTTTTTAGTCACGAAAAAAGCACCCCCACTTATAAGAGTTATTCCAAATCAGTCATGTGACCGATACTTGAAAATATACTTATAAGCAAGAATGCTTATTTATCAACCTTTTACGTTATATAAATTATGTCCCAGGAGGGATTCGAACCCCCGACCGACGGCTTAGAAGGCCGTTGCTCTATCCAGCTGAGCTACTGAGACAGGATGTCTTTTTGATATGTTATCCTTAAGACATTTCCTATTATAGCATCCCTGACAAAATTGTCAACACTATTTTATCAATATAATAAAGTTTTTTCTTCAATTTCCTTTTTTTCTTCTGTATAGAAAATTATATGCCAACCATTTTTGATATTTTCAATGATTGCATAACTTTTTTCTTTGCGGCCTCTTGGTAGTAAAAGGCTTCCCGGATTGACATAAAGTATATTATCAACAAGTTCAACGCCTAGCACGTGAGAATGTCCAAATAAGACTACATCTGCTTCTACTTCTCTTGCTCGATAAGATAACGCAGTTAGACTTGATTTTATATGATATAAATGGCCATGCGTCATGTAGATTTGTTTACCATCTATTTCTTTTATCATTTCAGTTGGAAATTCAATATCTTGATCGCAATTGCCTCTAACTTTTAAAACACCTTGGAGTTCTGGCGCCGAGCATGATAACTCGCTATCTCCACAGTGGAAAATAGCGTCTACATCGGGGTTTTGCGCGATTACATTGGTAATTACTGCTGCATCACTATGTGTATCACTCATGACTAATAGTTTCATCGCTACCCTCTCCTATTTAAACCAAGATGGTAATTCTTCTGCTAATTTACGAATTGCATTTCCACGGTGTGAAATAGACCCTTTTTCTTCAGCAGTCATTTGAGCCATTGTTCGTTCCATTGAAGGTACATAGAAAATTGGATCATAACCAAAGCCATTATTGCCACGTTTTTCAGTTAAGATAATACCTTCGGACGTACCAAATACAGTTTTTGTTTTATGTTCTGGGCCGGTAATAGCTAAGCAACAGCAAAATCGTGCTGTACGCTTTTCTTCAGGTACTCCCTCTAAATTTTCTAATACTTTCTTAATATTCGCTTCATCATCATGATCTCCTGCATATCTTGCAGAATATACGCCTGGTTCTCCATTTAAGGCATCTATTTGAAGTCCACTATCATCTGCAATTACAAATGTATTGAGATGTTTTGCAACGGTATCTGCCTTTAAAATTGCGTTTTCTTCAAATGTTGTTCCTGTTTCTTCAATTTCCATATCTGGTGCTACATCAAATAATGTCAAGACTTCATAGCCAAGCGGTGCAAAAATAGCTTCAAAATCTTTAGCCTTTCCTTTATTCTTTGTAGCAATAACAACTTGTTTCATAAAAATTCCTCCTAATATTCCAATTTATTTTATCATTTCGCTTTCTTTAACTCCAGTAGCTTAAAACATAACATTTTATAACTAAGAATCAATGACGAGCCGAGCAAAACTACTCGTCCTATGTATAATAACTCAAAAAGAAAGCCCGAAAAGAAAACTTTTCGAGCTTCATACTATAGTTTTATTCGTTTGACATGGACTTCTTTTAAGGGTAACCAATTACTTGCAATTGTTTTGAAGATAGGAACTGAGCCTGTTGTATAAAAAAGATACTCTGGAGATTTTTTGTCTGTTCTAGCAATATGCTGGAACTGTAAAATTTCCTTTACATGTTTTGCTGTTTCCTCTGCAGATGAAACAACATGAACTTGGTCGCCTACTACTTCTTCAATTAGACTTTGAATAATTGGATAATGTGTACATCCTAAAATCATCGTATCAAACTTTTCATTTTTTAATGGCGCTAGTGTTTCCGCTACCAAGCTTTTGGCAAATTCGCCTTGGTATTCTCCACTTTCAACAAGTGGTACTAATCTTGGACACGCTAAAGATGTTACGTTACTAGAGGAATATAATGAATAAAGTGCATTTTCATATGCACCGCTTTTAACTGTTCCTTGAGTTGCAATAACTGCAATATCATGTGATTTTGTTGCTTTGACAGCTGCTTGAGCACCTGCATTAATCACACCGATTACAGGGAATTTACAACGTTTTTGTAGTCCTTCTAATGCGACTGCTGTAATTGTGTTACAAGCAATCACAAGCATTTTAATATTCATTTTTTCAAGCTGATCGACTATTTGCCAAGTAAATTGAATCACCTGTTCCTTGGAACGGGGACCATATGGGCAACGAGCAGTGTCGCCTAAATAGGTTATCGATTCATTTGGTAAATAGCGAAGCATTTCCTTTACAACGGTTAGCCCACCAACTCCTGAATCAATTACTCCAATGGGAGCATTCACATTAACCGCCTCTATCCTGGTTCATTTCTTTGTATAGTTTGCTTAATAATATTGAAAGAGATTGAACTTCTTCGCATTTAAAATCTTTGACGATATCTGCCAAATAATTTTGACGTTGTTCAATTACTTCTTCAATAATACGTTCTCCTTCTTTAAGCAAATGGATACGAACGACACGACGATCCTGATTATCCCGAATTCGTTGTACTAGTTCGTTTCTTTCCATACGATCAACTAAATCGGTTGTCGTACTGAACGCTAAATACATTTTATTCGAAAGATCTCCAATTGTCATGTCTCCTAGCTCATGAAGCCATTGTAGAGCGATGAACTGTGGTGGTGTTATTGTGTAATCACTTAAAATTTCTCTACCTTTTTGTTTTATAAGAGCTGCAATATGACGTAACTCTTTTTCTAACAATGCAATTTGTTCAATATCATGTGTGTTATTCTGTTGCTCTTGGTTTGACATGTAGCTACTCCACTCCTCAAAAGGATTACTTATTCCTATTGTGAAGTGTTTTTTTCAAAATGGCAAGTGTACTTTTTACTCTAAAGTAAACTCCCCTAAACGGATTAACTCAAGCATTGCTTGTGCGCGACTAGATACGCCCAGTTTCTGAATAGTATTAGAAATATGGTTTCGAACTGTTTTTTCACTTATACCTAGCTCTTTAGCAATTTCTTTTGTCGTATAATCCTTCATTAATAAAAGAAATATTTCGTGTTCTCTTTTCGTCAAAATTGAATGATGAAAACGACTCATTTACGTGCGCCCCTCCAATCCCCTCACACTGTAAAGTATGATAGGAATTGAATAGCGGTGACGGCATTTGCCCGAAGTTTTTTTATAGAATAATATTACTTTTCTTTTGGTTGTTTAGTTTGGATAATTGTCGTTCTTCCCAAGGTACTGATTTTCCAGTTTCTTGGTTCATCTGAACGACTGTCCCTCTACCTGTAAAACATATATGGTCAAAATCATCTACACCTAGATAATGTAGATCTAATGAAGATGTACCTATCTTGGCAATCTTAACATATACCTTTAATTGTTCATCAAAATATACCTGTTTTACATAATCACATTGTATGTCTGCAATCACAATTATGTTATTTATTTCCCTATCTAGCCATTCTTCCATAATTCCTAAATTATTTAGAAACTCAATTCTTGCTTGTTCAAAATATACAATAGGTACTGTATTATTCATATGCCCATACAAATCAGTTTCAGAAAACCTAACTTTAATAGGCGTGAAAAAAGTAAAATCCTTTTGCCACTCTTCTAAATCTTCAATATAACTTTTTATCATTTCAAAAATCCCCCTTGTTGTAAAATGAATGATTATTCATTTTATTATATCAGAACATTTAAATAATTCCACATAACTACTACTTCTGTTTTTCACAACTTATTACAGGATTATTTATTGTACATCTTTTAATGAAGGAATATAGAAACATCCATTGAATAGATATAATTACAAATTTATACATGCTAGGGGGATTTGTTTGGAAATAGAAATAACACTTTTAAGTGAAAACAAGGAGTTTGTTAAAGCTGTTTCGCAGATGGTCTATAAAGAATTTGTATTACCTTCGAGTAGCAAAATGTCTTTTGATGATGTTGTAGACTTTTTTTCAGATACTTATTCATCGAAATTCCCAATAACATTCATAGCTATATTAGATCATCAATGTGTTGGCACAGTATCAATATTTGAAAATGATTTCAAGAAATGCACACATTTTAAGCCTTGGTTAGCTTCCCTTTACGTGGACCCGAACTACAGAGAAAGAAAAATCGGAATAAGCCTTATTGATGCCTTATTAAAACACTTAGTCTCATTAGGTTTTAGAGAGGTGTATCTTAAAACTGAAAATGCTGCTGAATATTATCTAAATCGTGGTTGGGAATTTGTTGAGTCAGTATTAGATGATCGAAATGTGAATTTAGATATTTTTAAACACAATTTAATAAATAAAAAACTCCGTACCAAGTAAGTACGGAGTTTCTCGTTATCTATCTTTTTACTAGTCAACCATATGGTCAGAACCAAAGAAGTTCTTGAACATTTGAACAGTTGTAGCACGGTTTAATGCTGCGATAGAAGTTGTCAAAGGAATACCTTTTGGACAAGCTAATACACAGTTTTGTGCGTTACCACAGCCTTCAAGACCACCTGGTGTCATAATAGCGTTTAAACGTACATCTTTAGTCATTGCGCCTGTTGGATGTGCGTTGAATAAACGTACTTGTGAAAGTGGAGCTGGTCCCATAAAGTCTGAATGACTGTTAACATTTGGACATGATTCTAAACATACACCACAAGTCATACATTTAGATAATTCATATGCCCATTCACGTTTACGTTCTGGCATACGAGGACCTTCACCTAAATCGTAAGAACCATCGATTGGAACCCAAGCTTTAACTTGTTTCAAAGAGTCAAACATGCGGCTACGATCGATTTGTAAGTCACGAATTACAGGGAAAGTACTCATAGGTTGTAATTTCAATGGTTGTTCCAATTTATCAACCAATGCTGAACATGATTGACGTGGGCGACCATTAATTACCATTGAACATGCCCCACATACTTCTTCTAAACAGTTCATGTCCCATGCAACAGGAGTAGTTTGTTTTCCTTCAACTGTTACAGGGTTTTCACGAATTCCCATAAGAACAGAGATTACGTTCATATTTGGACGATACGGAACTCTGAATTTTTCCCAATAGGGGTTAGAGTTAGCATCATCTTGACGTTGAACTTCAACCTCAACATATTTTTGCGCTTCGTTTCCCATAATTAGTGAGCTCCTTTCGTATAGTCACGTTTACGAGGTTTGATAAGAGATATATCAACGTCTTCGTAGCTAATTTTTGGATCAAATGAAGGTGTAAACTCAGCAATTGTTGTTTTAAGGAATTTTTCATCGTTACGTTCTGGGAATTCAGGTTTATAGTGAGCTCCACGAGATTCATCACGAAGTAAAGCACCTTTAGTAATAACATTTGCTAAAGCAATCATATTTCTTAATTGGCGAGTGAATTGAACACCTTGGTTTGACCATTTAGATGTATCATTAATATTAATGTTGTTCCAACGTTCTTTTAATTCTTGTAATTTTACAAGAGTTTCTTTTAAACCATCGTTGTAACGAACAACAGTAACGTTTTTAGTCATTACTTCACCAAGTTCTTTGTGAAGTAAGTATGCATTTTCAGTACCATCTAAACGTAATACTTCATCCCATTTAGCTTGTTCTTCTTTAACAGCTTTATCGTACATAGATGATGGAAGATCATCAACGTGTTTATCAAGTCCATGAATGTAGTTAACAGCATTCGGACCTGCAACGCTACCACCGTAAATAGCTGAAAGTAATGAGTTAGCACCAAGACGGTTACCACCGTGTTGAGAGTAATCACATTCACCTGCAGCGAATAAGCCAGGAATTGAAGTATGTTGATCAAAGTCAACCCATAGACCACCCATAGAGTAGTGAACTGCTGGGAAGATTTTCATTGGAACTTTGTGTGGATCATCACCAACGAATTTTTGGTAGATTTCAATGATACCACCAAGTTTAACGTCAAGTTCATGTGGATCTTTATGAGAAAGATCTAGATAAACAACGTTTTCGCCGTTAATACCAAGTTTTTGGTTGATACATACGTCGAAGATTTCACGTGTTGCGATATCACGTGGAACTAAGTTACCGTATGCAGGATATTTTTCTTCTAAGAAGTACCAAGGTTTACCGTCTTTATAAGTCCAAATACGGCCACCTTCACCACGAGCTGATTCTGACATTAAACGTAATTTGTCATCACCAGGGATTGCAGTTGGGTGAATTTGAATCATTTCACCATTTGCATATTTTGCACCTTGTTGATAAACGATAGATGCTGCAGAACCAGTATTAATCATTGAGTTAGTTGATTTACCGAAGATGATACCAGGACCACCACTAGCCATGATTACAGCGTCAGCACGGAATGCTTTAATTTCAGAAGATGTAAGGTTTTGAGCTTTAATACCTTTACATACGCCTTCATCATCAAGAATTACACCTAAGAATTCCCAGCCTTCATATTTCTTAACTAATCCTTCAACTTCCCATTTACGAACTTGTTCATCAAGTGCATAAAGAAGTTGTTGACCAGTAGTCGCACCAGCAAATGCTGTACGGTGATGTTGTGTACCACCGAAACGACGGAAATCTAATAAACCTTCTGGGGTACGGTTGAACATAACGCCCATACGGTCAAACATATGAATAATAGATGGTGCTGCATCACACATTGCTTTAACTGGTGGTTGGTTTGCTAAGAAGTCCCCACCATATACAGTATCATCAAAGTGGATCCAAGGAGAGTCCCCTTCACCTTTTGTATTTACGGCACCATTAATTCCGCCTTGCGCACATACAGAGTGTGAGCGTTTTACCGGAACTAATGAGAATAATTCAACTTCTGTGCCCATTTCGGCAGCTTTCATAGTAGCCATTAAGCCAGCTAGTCCACCACCAACGACTATCAATTTACTTTTAGCCATGTTTTTTTCTCACTCCTCGTTCAAATAGTAATCAAGCGCTTACAAGTCTTCACTAGACTATTACAAAAATGCAAGTAGAGCGCCAACGCCGATTACAGATAACACTACAAAGAAAATCATTGTGATGAAAGTTGCAACTCTTTGAGATTTTGGAGATTGTGTAATACCCCAACTTACTAAGAATGACCAAATACCATTAGCTAAATGGAAAGTAGCTGAGATAATACCTAATGCATAGAATACAACCATGATTGGGTTAGATAAAATATCAACCATCATGTTAAAGTCAGCTTCTGTACCAAGTGCTTTTTGGATTCTTGTTTGGAAAATATGCCAAGCAATGAAAATTACTAAGAATACACCAGTAATACGTTGTAATAGGAACATCCAGTTACGGAAAGTACCAAAACGTTTGTTATTTGGTGATGCTGTAAATGCAATAAACACACCATAGAATGCATGGAACATTAAAGGAATGTAAATTACGAACCACTCAAGGAACCATAAAAATGGTAGATTCCCCATAAATTCACTTGCTTTGTTAAATGATGCTTCTCCGTTTGTTGCTGAGAAATTGATTAACAAGTGTTGCGTCAAAAATAGCCCTACTGGAATAATTCCAAGAAGAGAATGCAGACGACGCCAATAAAACTCTCGATCTTTCGACAAGACTGTTACCCCCCTTAGTACTTGGAAACAAGATGTCAATTTTTTGCCACGTTTTTGTAACCGGACATCTATTGACTGCTTGTTTCATAATGGTACAATATTATGACAAGTTTATTGTACTCTCATACCACAATAGCGTCAAGGAATCATGAACTTTTTATATAAGTAGTTCTTGTCTAGATTATTCTTAAATAAGTAGAGATTTCCTACTTGGCATTTGATATTTCTTTTTTAGAAATAATATAGGCAAAAAAATATGAAAGAAGGACCTTCAATGTCTACTCAACAAAAGCATGAAATAACACAATTTGGATATGAATTAATCCGTGATCACGTACTATCTTCTATTTTGGGCAAAAATGAAGAAGATATTCTATATTGGAGCGGAAAAGAATTAGCCCGGAAATTTCCACTCTATGAATTAGAAGAAGCAATCCCTTTCTTCCATGAAGCTGGTTGGGGAGATTTGACTATCGATAAGGTTTCCGCAAGTGAAGCATTTTGTACTTTAACTGGTGATCCAGAGATTCTTAAATTTGACCAACGTTGTTTTCGTCTAGAAGCGGGTTTTTTAGCTCAAAACCAACAAAAATGTAGTGGCTTTTTAACGGAATGCTATGAAGAGAAAAAAGTTAAGCAAGGTCAAGTCAAATTCCATATTAAATGGGACTTAAAAGATAAAATAGAAGAATAATAGATTAATACCACTTAGAAGATTAGCATGTCTTTAAAATCTTATATTACATAATAATCTAAGTATACGTCGGGTATTCAAAAAAATATTACTCTCTCATTGAATATTAGTGAGAGAGTCTTTTTATGCAAAAGGACTCCACTAAAACTATTTTTGTGAAGTCCTTTTAACTTATCTATACATTTCTTTTTTATTATTGTGCAACCTTTTCTTTTAATGAAAGACCAAATTCCTCATGTAGTGCATTCGCAGCTTTTAACATATCTTCTTGTGGTACTACAACTGATACTTTTATTTCAGAAGTACTTACCATTTTTACTGGTATACCTTCACGATATAAACGGTCGAACATGGAAGCTGCTACACCTGGATTTGATACCATACCTGATCCTACAATTGAAACTTTTGCTAGTTCGCCTTCGTAATCTATATGATCATATCCAAGGATATCTTTATGTTCAGATAGAACTTGTAATGTATCTTGTAAATTTTCTTTTTTTACTGAAAATGATACAGATGGTTGTGTTCCTTGAATAATCGTTTGAACAATAATATCAACATTGACATGATTTTTTGCTAATGTTGTAAAAATATTAGCTAACGAACCATTATAGGCCTCTTTATAATATACTGTTAAACGAATAATATCCGGTTCAAACGCAACACCACGTACTACTAAATCTTTTTCCACTTCGATTTCCTCCTTCAAGATTGTACCTTCAACATCCTCGTAACTCGAACGAACAGACATAGGAATGTTGTGATTTTTTGCTACTTCGACAGATCGTGGATGTAAGACACCTGCTCCTAGGTTCGCTAGTTCAAGCATTTCGTCATAAGACAATTCCTTTAACTTTCTAGCACCTTTTACAAATCGTGGATCACTCGTATAAACACCATCAACATCTGTATAAATATCACAACGTTCGGCATTTAACGCTGAAGCAATAGCAACTGCAGTCGTATCTGAACCACCACGTCCAAGCGTAGTAATATTTCCTTCGTCATCTATCCCCTGGAAGCCAGCAACGACAGCCACTTCCCCTGCTTTTAACGCATCATTGACTGCTTTTGGCTTTATGTTCTCGATTCTCGCGTTACTTGGTACATGTTCTGTAACAATACCTGCTTGCCAGCCAGTAAATGATTTTGCCTCGATTCCTAACTTATGTAATGCAATTGATAACAATGAAATCGTCACTTGTTCTCCAGTGGTCAACAATACATCCATTTCCCTCTTTGAAGGTGATTCGGAAATTTCGTGGGCCATATCCACAAGTTGATCCGTTGTTTTACCCATTGCTGATACGACAACGACAATGTCATATCCATTTTGTTTCTCACGCTGAATGCGCTTAGCAACATGCATAATTCTTTCTGTTGTTGCAACGGAAGTTCCGCCAAATTTCACTACTAAAGTACTCATCAAAACGCTCCCCCTACATCAGAATGTGTGGGCGACTTTCACAATGACTTCTAATGAAAAAAGAGCAGCTCTTCACATAAAGTGAATAGGCTGCTCTTAGCATGCACGTTCAAAAGAACATTCATGTGAGATAGCCCTCCAGAATCTATTTTCGACTCTGACAATTCTACATTTCTTCAATGTAGAACCAGCAGCAAGTTGGAATTAGCAAACTTGCAACTTCGGCGGCTTCCCCTTTCACCGACTTTCAAAGAATCTAATCATCCTCCGGTCGGGTACTATTGAAATCCGCGCCTCTATCATCACTAAATCAGTGATTTTTAATTGGTGACACTAAGATACCATATCATTTACTTCCCTTGCAATCGTTTTTCCGAAAAAAAGTCAATTATTGTCTGAGCTAGTTTTTTAGGTACACCAGCTTTTTGCAATTCATCAAAAGTTGCTTTTTTAATCTTATTAATCGATCCAAAATGTTTTAGTAATTGTTGTTTCCTTTTTGGGCCTACTCCTGGAATCTCATCTAAAATAGATGTAATAGCATTTTTTTCATGTAATTGTCTATGGAATGTAATTGCAAATCTATGCACTTCATCTTGGACACGCTGTAATAGATAAAACGCTTCACTAGTTCGTTTTAATGGAATAATCTCAGGCGGATTTCCATAAAGCAATTGAGACGTTTGATGCTTATCATCTTTTGCCAATCCAGCTATTGGTATATCTAGCCCTAGCTCATCTTCCAAAATTTCTCTGGCCACTTCCATCTGACCTTTCCCTCCATCAGTCACCAGTAAGTCTGGAAGTGGTAAACCTTCTTTTAAAACTCTCGAATAACGCCGACGAATAACTTCTCTCATTGCACCATAATCATCATGTGCATTTGCATTTTGGATTTTAAATTTACGGTATTCTTTTTTACTAGGTTTACCATCTATAAAGACAACCATGGCTGAAACAGTATCAGCCCCGAAAATATGCGAGTTATCAAACGCTTCAATTCGTAGTGGAGTAGCAATATTCATCGCATCACCTAGTTGTTCACAAGCACCCACTGTTCTTTGTTCTTGTCTCTCGATTAGTTGGAATTTTTCTGAAATTGCTATTTGAGCATTTTTTGATGCTAGATCAAGCAATTCCTTCTTATTTCCTCTTTGTGGTTGTAACACGTTGATATCTAAGACTTGTTGCAACATATCTCCTTCAATTTCTTTGGGAATAAGAATTTCTTTCGGTTTAATATGTTCCGCCTTTTCATAAAATTGGCCTACAAAAGTTAGAAACTCATCTTCCGGTTCACCATATGAAGGAAATAAAGATACATCTCGTTCAATAAGTTTTCCTTGTCTTACAAAAAATACTTGGACACACATCCATCCCTTATCTACCGCATAGCCAAATACATCTCTATTGGTAAAATCAGTTGTCGTAATTTTTTGTCTTTCCATTACAGACTCGATATGAGCTATTTGATCTCGATATTCTTTTGCACGCTCAAAATCTAGCTGTTCAGAAGCAGCTAACATTTTTTTCTGTAATTCTTCTTTAACCTTTGCGTGGCCACCATTTAAGAAATTCACAATCTCCTGAACCATATCATCGTATACCTTTTTTTCTATATCTTTTATACAAGGGGCTAGGCATTGACCGATATGGTAATACAAGCAAACACGATTAGGAAGGGTTTGGCATTTTCGTAAAGGATATAAGCGATCAAGCAATTTTTTAGTTTCATTTGCTGCATAGACATTTGGATATGGTCCAAAGTATTTGCCTTTGTCTTTTTTAACTTTCCGAACTGTCAATAATCGTGGGTGTTTTTCGTTTGTGATTTTGATATAAGGATATGTTTTATCATCCTTTAACATGATGTTGTATTTTGGATCATGTAATTTTATCAAATTTAGTTCGAGCAAAAAGGCTTCTTTATTTGAGGAAGTTACAATGTATTCGAAATCTTCAATTTCACTAACAAGTCGTTGTGTTTTACCATTATGCGTTCCAGTAAAGTATGAACGTACTCTATTTTTAAGTACTTTTGCCTTTCCCACGTAAATGATAGTACCTTGTCGATCTTTCATTAAATAGCATCCTGGTTGGTCAGGTAAGATAGATAGCTTTTGTTTGATTAAATCATTCATCAAATCACCTCTAAAAAAAACCGGGTACCTAGTAGGAACCCGGTTTCGTTTATAACCCAAAAAAACTTACGCGTGTTTTTGGATGAATTCAGCTAATGCTTCTTTTGGTTGGAAACCAACAGTTTTATCAACTTGTTCGCCATCTTTGAACAATAATAGTGTTGGGATTGACATAATACCAAATTGGCTAGCAGTTTCTTGGTTTTGGTCAACATCTACTTTTACAATGTTCACTTTACCAGCTAATTCCTGATCAAGTTCTTCTAGTACTGGAGCGATCATTTTACATGGTCCACACCAAGTTGCCCAGAAGTCTACTAATACTAATCCATTTGCAATATCATTTGAAAATGTTGCGTCTGTTGAATGTACAATTGCCATTTTTATATTTCCTCCTTAATACTATATGTATCGGTAGTGTAGCATAAAAGAAATTATGAGGCGACTGTTCTGCTCACTATTGCACTATTTTAACATAATATTTTGTTTTAATAAAAATTAAAGCTCTGCAAAAGTTCACAGAGCTTTTCGAATCATTATTTTACAGCAACACTTTTGAATTCTTCGATCAACATTGGTACGACTTCAAATAAGTCTCCAACTATCCCGTAATCTGCTACTTTGAAAATATTAGCTTCAGGGTCTTTGTTAATCGCTACGATGATTTTTGAATTAGACATACCTGCTAAATGTTGGATTGCTCCAGAGATTCCGCAAGCAATATATAAATCTGGAGTTACGACTTTTCCAGTTTGACCAATTTGCAATGAATAATCGCAATAATCTGCATCACATGCACCACGTGAAGCACCTACAGCGCCGCCTAAAACTTTTGCTAATTCTTGTAATGGAGCAAAGCCTTCAGCACTTTTAACACCTCGGCCACCAGATACCACTACTTTTGCTTCAGATAAATCTACTCCATCTGTAGTTTTACGTACTAC
The DNA here is from genome assembly GCF_003576525.1 of Rummeliibacillus sp. POC4. Taxonomy (GTDB): domain Bacteria; phylum Bacillota; class Bacilli; order Bacillales_A; family Planococcaceae; genus Rummeliibacillus. The sequence continues at coordinate 31,548 of NZ_QWUA01000021.1, forward strand.
TTCTTTAATAACAGTACGTAAATTTGTAATATCTACTGATATACTAGAAACTTCACCTGAACGAGACTCGTCTTTTTCAAGTGGCGCAATGTTATTTGGACGAATTGTGATAAATACTAAGCCATCCTTTACCTTTACTTTTTCAAATGCTTTACCTGAGTAAATTGGACGGATAAATAAAGCATCATCACCTTCACCCTCAATTGCTGTCACATCTGAGATTAATCCACTTTGTAATTTACTTGCAATCTTCGGTGACAAGTCTTTACCAAGTGCTGTATGACCAAACACAATAGCATCTGGCTTTTCTGCATCTGCTACTGCAACAAATGCTTGGCTAAAGCCATCAGATGTGTATTGTTTTAAATGAGGATGTTCCACAGTCACAATACGATCAGCACCATATTGAATCAGTTCTGCACTTAAAGTTTCTACTGCATCTCCAATTAGAACGCCAACTACTTCACCGCCATCAGCAATTGTTTTTGCAGATGCAATTGCTTCAAACGAAACATTTCTTAAAGTTCCTTCACGTACTTCACTTAAAACTAGTACTTTTTTTGACATACGATTTCCTCCTCAGCAATATTAAATCAGCTTATATAACTTTTGCTTCTGAATGTAGTAATTGAACAAGTTCTTTTACTTGGTCTTGCAATTCACCTTGAAGCACGCGACCAGCTTCTTTTTGAGCTGGTAAGAAGATTTCTACTGTTTCTGTTTTTGCTTCAACGTCATCTTCATCAATGTCTAAATCATCTAATTCTAGTTCTTCTAATGGTTTTTTCTTAGCTTTCATGATTCCAGGTAAAGACGGATAACGAGGTTCGTTTAAACCTTGTTGTGCTGTTACTAATAATGGTAACGAAGATTCAATCACTTCTGAATCACCTTCTACATCTCGCACAAGTTTAACAGTATCACCATCGATATCTAAGTCTGTAATTGTAGTAACATAATTGATATCTAATAATTCAGCAACACGTGGACCTACTTGACCAGATCCACCATCTATTGCAACATTACCAGCTATAATCAGGTCTGCTTCTTTGTCTTTTAAGTATTCGGCTAAAATATATGCTACAGAGAATTGATCTAAATCTTCTACATCTTCTTCTGCATTGATTAGTACTGCTTTATCGGCACCCATTGCTAAGGCTGTGCGAAGTTGTTTTTCAGCGTCTTCTCCGCCAATTGTAACAACTGTCACTTCTCCACCTTGTGCATCACGGATTTGAATGGCTTCCTCAATTGCATATTCATCGTAAGGATTGATGATAAATTCTGCACCGTCTTCTTGAATAACGCCACCGTTTAATACGATTTTCTCTTCAGTGTCAAAAGTTCGTTTTACTAATACATAAATATTCATATAACTAACCTCCCAATACTTTTATTGACCTTTAAAAACAGGCTCTCTTTTTTCGATAAATGCTTGGATTCCTTCTTTCGCATCTTCTGTTGCAAAAACTTTTCCAAATCCTTCAGCTTCAGCAGAGATCCCTTCATAGAAAGATGCGGGTTTTGTAAATTGCAGTAGTTCGATTGCTGTTTTTAAAGCAATTGGACTTTTCTTTGCAATTTTCTTAGCAGTTTTAAGTGCTTCTTCTAATAAGGACTCTTCGGGTACCGCTCGATTCGCAAGCCCCCATTTTACAGCCTCAATACCAGATATAGGATCACTAGTGAACATCATTTCTGCCGCTTTTGCTGCACCAACATAACGTGGTAAGCGCTGTGTGCCACCAAACCCTGGTACTAGACCTAGCTGTAATTCAGGTAAACCTAATTTCGCTGTCTCACTTACGTATCTAAAATGACAGCTCATTGCAAGTTCAAGCCCTCCACCTAAAGCCGCACCATGAATTGCTGCTATGATTGGTTTAGGAAAGGCTTCCAGTTTTTCGAAGACATCTTGTCCTCTAGTTGATAATGTTGAAAAAGCATCAACTGTTGAAAATTCAGTAAATTCTTTTATATCTGCTCCAGCTGAAAAGAACCTACCTTCCCCATGTAACAAAACTACTCGTATATCTGGATCATTTTCAACTGTATCTAAAAGACGATTTACTTCCTCAACTAGTCCGCTAGATAAAGCGTTTGCAGGTGGACGATTAATCGTCACAATAGCAACACCTTCATCCACTCTATAATTTAGATATTCCATTCCCTATTTCCTCCTTTGTGAAAAAATATGTATGTGGCAAAGTTGTGACACTTTGCCACCTTTTATTACCCCTTTTGAATCCCTTTTTGTAAAATCTGATGAACGCGTGGTGCCATTTCAACTAAATCATATTTTTGCTCTTTCATTACCCAAGTTGTAGATACTTCATCTATCGTTCCAAAAATCACTTGTCTTGTTAAACGAATATCAATATTCTCTTGAAACTCTCCATCTTCAATACCCTTTTGTAATATTTCGTCAAGCAATTTTAAATATCCTTTTAAAATACTATTAATTTTCAAACGAAGTTCTTTATTGGATTGACGAAGTTCTAATTGAGTAACAACTGCTAAATGATGATCATTCGATAGCACCTTAAAATGTCCTTCAATCATTCGATAGAGCATTTCAGAAGCTGAATTACTATCATTAATAATTTCCCGCAAGTTATCAACAAAAACTGACATTTTCTCTTGAAAAACAGATATCAAAATATCCTCTTTGTTTTTGAAATATAGATAAATTGTTCCATCAGCTACACCTGCTTGTTTCGCAATCTTGGAAACTTGTGCCTGGTGATAACCATTTTCCGCTATTGCGATGACAGCAGCGTCAATAATCTGTTTGTATTTAGGCTTGTTTTTTTTCAATCTGATCACCACCGGTTTTTTAAAAATATGAATGACCATTCATTCATATTTTTATAATATATTTTCAGCCGGAGGATGTCAAGCATCGTACAATTTTTAGTTTAACTGTTCTTGTTTTGCTTTTTCTTCTTCCACTAAAGATCTACGTAAAATCTTTCCTACAGCTGTTTTAGGAAGTTCTGAACGAAACTCATATATTCTTGGGACTTTATATGCCGCTAAATTTGCACGACAATATTCATTGAACTCATCTTCGGTTACTTGATAACCTTCTTTTAATACAATATATGCTTTTACTGTTTCACCGCGATATGGATCTGGTACACCTGCAACAACACATTCTTGTACCGCATCATGCTCATATAAAACTTCTTCTATTTCACGTGGATATATATTAAAGCCACCAGCAATTATGATATCCTTTTTCCGATCAACCACGAAGAAATACCCGTTTTCATCCATATAGCCTAAATCACCTGTTAGTAACCAGCCATTACGTAAAGTCATCTCTGTATCCTCAGGACGATTCCAGTATCCTTTCATCACTTGTGGGCCTTTTACTGCAATTTCACCCACTTCACCTACAGGCAACTGTTCTAATGTATCTGTCTTAAAAATAGCCGCATCTGTATCTGGCCATGGAACACCTATAGAACCTTTTACACGTTCTCCATACCATAAGAAATTGGCATGTGTTACCGGTGAAGATTCTGTTAATCCGTATCCTTCTACCAATTTTCCTCCAGTAACTTTTTCGAATTTTTCTTGTACTTCAACAGGTAATGAAGCTGATCCACTTATACATGCTTTAATAGATGAGAGATCATATTTATCAATATCTGGATGATTCAGGAGGCCAATATATAATGTTGGTGCACCAGGGAACAGAGTAGCTTTTTGTTTTTGAATGGCTTTTAACGTATCTGTTGCATTAAATTTAGGCATTAACACCATTTTATCTTTACGCATTACTGATAGTAGTAAAACAGTTGTCATACCATACACATGGAAAAATGGTAATACCCCCATAATTACTTCTTCACCAGGTGTACATTCAGACATCCAGACACTGCACATTTGTACGTTGGCCACTAGGTTTTTATGCGTCAACATAACGCCTTTCGGAAAACCTGTTGTACCTCCAGTATACTGAAGTAACGCAATATCATCTTCATTGTTGGTTGAAACTTCAACCTTTTTCACTTGGCCAATCTTCATAATTTCAGTAAAAAGATGATTCATGCCACTATGCTCAACTGTCACTTTAAAACCATATTCCTTTTTTTGAACAAAAGGATACAACAGATTTTTCGGGAATGGTAAATAATCTTTTATGCCCGTTACAATTATATTTTCTAAATCTGTATTCTTTTGCACTTTCATAATACGAGGATAAAGTATATCTAATGTAACAATTGCCTTAGCACCTGAATCTTTAAGTTGATATTCTACCTCCCTTTCAGTATAAAGTGGGTTTGTCTGAACCACAGTACCCCCAGCATATAAGATACCGTAATAAGCTATAACACTTTGCGGACAGTTTGGCAGCATAATTGCTACGCGATCCCCTTTTTCGATGCCAATTTTCACTAAATAATTTGCAAACTTTAATGAGGATTCATATAACTCTTGATAAGTTAATTCTTTACCAAGAAAGTGAATCGCAATTTTCGTAGGAGTTTTTTCTACAGCCCTCGTCAAATATTCCTGTAATGGAATTTCCTCGTATTCCATTGTTGTAGGAATATTTGGAGGATAGTTCTTTAACCAAATTTTTTCGGTCAATTGATACGCCTCCTTTACCATGCAAAATTTTAGAATATTGCTAATTTTAATTATAAGGAAAATAGGGAGCGCTTTCAATTAATATTCACTAATTTTACGTTTTTTCTAGAAATTAATTGATTAATAGAGAATTTAATTAACATATCATCTTTATCATTTAAAGAATAGCTTTAAAATAAAAAGCTAGGCTCGCATCTAATTTGAGCCTAGCTTTTTATATATTAATCTATAATTACATCGTCTAACTGGCTTTTAGTTCATCATTAAATAGACAATTCCTGTAATAATGAAAAGGCCACATACCACCATTAAAACTTTTGCTAAAGTTTCCATTTGAACTCTCCTAAACTGCTAAGAAATACTTGCACCTATCACAAATGATAAACCAACTGAAATTGTAAAGGAAATAAAACCAACAGATTTATTATCCTGTTCAATTTCCTCATCAATATTAAATGTTGGTGTCAAAAATTCAAAAAGAATATAAGCGAAGATCAGTAAGATAAATCCAAACAATCCCCAACCAATCATTTCTATCAATGAATTGTGTCTCTCGATCGAATAACGGAATATATTACACACCCCTAAGATTTTACCGCCAGTTGCTAAGGCCACAGCGATATTGCCGTTCTTTATTTCTTGCCAGTTTTTATATTTTGTAACTAGCTCAAATATTACCATTGATACAACGAGGCATAGTACAACAATACTGAAATAGCCTGCTGTCTCAACAATTGGATGATGCCAAAAGCTACTTAGCAACATAAAATCCCCCACTTCCATAATTCTCTATTATTTCAATTCCACAACGGTAACACCATATCCGCCTTCCCCAGCTTCACCGTAACGGTATGATTTCACTCGTTTATGTCGTTTTAGTAATGCTTGGATTCCTTGTCGAAGAGCACCTGTACCCTTACCATGAATAATGGATACACGATTATAGTTAGACAATAATGCATCATCTAAATATTTTTCAGTACGGATCATTGCATCTTCATAGCGTTCTCCTCGTAAATCTAATTCCAATTTCACATAAGAATCACGATTTCGAACATTGGCAACTGATACTGTATCTTTCACTTTTTCAGGTTTCACATATTCTAAATCAGATTCTTCGAGCTTCATCTTCAAAATACCAATTTGAACAATCCATTCTTTATCTGAAACTTTTTCTAGTAATGTTCCTTTTTGACCGTAGCTTAGTACTTTAACTTCATCGCCCTTTTGCAAGTTGATAGCACGAGCATTTGCTTGGCGTTGTTTTTTCAAAATGCGATTTTCTTCAGGAGCAGCTTCTTCTAGTTTTTTACGTGCTTCAATGATTTCATGTTCTTTAACAACTTTGTTTGCATTTAAACGCATTTTATGAAGTTCATCGATTACTTCTTCTGCTTCTCGTTTTGCATCCTCAACAATTTTGCGAGCTTTTTCTTTTGCTTTTTTAGCAAGCTCTTCTTTGTTTTCTTCATATTCTTTTAGCTTTTTATCAAGTTCTGCTTGTAATTTTTCGGCCTCTTCTAATAATTGATGAGAGCGTTCTGCATCAGCTTCGGAACGACGACGACTTTCTTCAAGAGAAGCAATCATCGATTCGACTTCATGTCGATCTGTACCTGTGAAAGATTTGGCACTATTAATAATATGCTCTGGTAATCCTAGTCGAGTTGAAATTTCAAAAGCATTACTGCGTCCTGGGACACCAATTAGTAAACGGTAAGTTGGGCTAAGTGTTTCAATATCAAATTCAACACTGGCATTAATAACACCTTCACGATTATAGCCATATGCCTTAAGTTCGGGATAGTGTGTTGTTGCCATAACACGAGCACCTCGTCCATGAACTTCGTCTAAGATAGATATTGCAAGCGCTGCACCTTCTTGAGGGTCAGTACCTGCGCCTAATTCATCGAATAAGATTAATGAACGCTCATCAAACTTTTGAAGGATATCTACAATATTCACCATATGACTAGAGAATGTAGATAAACTTTGTTCGATGGATTGTTCGTCACCAATATCAGCAAATACTTCTGTAAATACAGATAACTCCGATCCATCTAATGCAGGTACAGGAATTCCAGCCTGCGCCATTAAAGTACATAAGCCTACTGTTTTTAAAGTAACTGTTTTACCACCAGTATTTGGACCAGTAATAACAATTGCTGTAATATCACGACCAAACTCGATATCATTGGCTACTGCTTCGTCTATTGGCAATAAAGGATGACGTGCTTTTCCTAATTTAAGATAACCTTCATCATTCATAATAGGCATTGTACATTTGTTGGCCTGTCCATATTTTGCTTTGGCCAATATAACATCAATTTCACCTAATAACTGAACTAGTTCGAATAACGAGTGTGCAACCTCTTGAACCAAAGCCGAAAGATGAAGCAATATTTTTTGAATTTCTACTTTTTCTTTTGCCTTTAGACGGTGAATTTCATTATTAGCTTGAACTACAGCATCAGGCTCAATATAAAGTGTTTGTCCTGATGCAGATTGGTCATGTACGATACCGCCATAGTGTCCTCGGTATTCTTGCTTTACAGGAATTACAAAACGATCGTTACGAATAGTAATGATTGAGTCAGAAAGCATTTTAGAAGCGTTGCTACCTCGAGTTAAACTTGCCAACTTTTCACGTACACGGCCTTCTTGCGCACGTAATTGTTGACGAATTGAGCGTAATTCAGAACTTGCAGAATCCATGACTGCTGCATTTTCATCAATACAAGAATTAATCTCATGTTGTAATCCAGTGAGCACAGGAATATCATTTTTCTTTTGTATAAAATGCGGAATTTGAATCACATCTTCATCTTCAATAACTTCGATAAATTCACGGAAGATGCGACTCGCACGAATGGTACTTGAGATTTCCATCAATTCTTGAGGACTCAACATACCACCAATTTGTGCACGTTTTGCATGAGGGCGAATATCGAATATTCCTCCCATCGGCACAGATCCTTTTACGCGTAAAATAGATAACCCTTCATCCATTTCATCTAATAATTTCTTCACTGTTGCTAAATCTGTTTCAGGTACTAATTTTTCAATTGCTGATGTACCGATAGAACATGTACAATAAGTTGCCACTTGGGCACGTACCTTATCAAACTCTAGTGTTTTTAGTGCGCGTTCTGCAATCACTTAAAACACCTCCTATTTTTTCTCTAAAAAATTCACAAAATCATTGAATGACCATGTGTTTACGATATTTTCTTTTTTCAACCAAGCTTTTTGAGCGTATTTTGTCCCAATTTCCATATAACGTAATTGCTCGATTGCATGAGCATCTGTATTAATCGCAATAGGAACACCCGCATTTGCAGCCATTTCTAAATGCTCTACACAAAGATCCAGTCGATACGGATTTGCATTTAACTCTAAAATTTTACCATATTCTTTCGCCCATGCAATAAGTTGAGGTATATCAGGATTATACCCATCACGTTGACCAATCACACGCCCCGTTGGATGTGCAATCATATCGACATGAGGATTTTTCATCGCATTATGCAATCGCTCCATGATTTTCTCTTGGGGTTGTGAAAAGCTAGAATGAATTGATGCAATCACAAAATCCAATTCAGCCATTACATCATCTTCAAAATCAAGCGAACCATCTGGTAATATATCCATTTCAGTTCCCGCTAATAATCGGAAATCTGGATGTTTTTCATTGAAGGACCAAATTTCTTTTCGTTGCTCGATTAATCGCTCTGGTGTAAGACCATTCGCTACTTTTAGATATTGGGAATGATCTGTTATGACTGCATATTGATAACCTTTTGCTATTAAAGCTTCCCCCATCTCACGAACTGCATTCGCACCATCTGACCAAGTCGTATGCATATGCAAATCAGATTTAATATCACTAAGTTGCACTAGATTTGGTATATCATCAAGACGTTCAAATTCGTGAGTACCTGCCCGTACAGTTGGAGGGATAAAAGGCAAATCAAAATGTGCAAAGAAATCCTTTTCAGTATTAAAAGTTAAAATAGATCCATCTTGCTGTTCTACACCATATTCACTGATTTTCTCGCCACGCTCTTTAGCGATTTGTCGCATTCGAACATTATGTTCCTTTGAACCAGTAAAGTGATGAAGCGCTGTTGCATATTCAGCCTGTGATACTAAGCGAAAGTCAACATTCACATCTTCTGTTTGTAACGTGACAGATACTTTCGTGTCTCCAGCCGCAATGATTTCTTTTACAGCCAATTTAGACAATAATGCTTCCTTCACTACTTCCGGCTTACTTGTTGCAATGATAAAGTCAACATCCTTACTTTGTTCTTTTACACGTCTAAAACTACCAGCTACAGAAGATTGTTGAATCTCCGGTATCTGTTCTAGGATCTCCTCAATTCCAGAGACAACTTCTTCTAATAACCATACAGGATGAAACTCTGCTCTTTTGCCAAAAGATTCTAGCTCTTTTAGTATCTTTTCTTCTGTTTTTTTACCAAATCCAGATAGTGCTGAAACTTTTCCATCTTCACAAGCTTCTTTTAAACTTTCTGCTGAGTCCACTCCAAGTTCTTGATAAAGTTTTGCTATCTTTTTCCCACCTAAACCTGGCAATTTTAACAATGGTGGCAAGCCTTTTGGAACTTCATTTTCCAATTGTAGCAGCACTTCAGATTGTCCATTTTCTAACAAATCATGAATAACAGCTGCTGTTCCTTTACCGATACCCTTTATAGCTGTAATATCTTCAATCTCATCTATACTTCGTGTGTCCGCTTCTAATGCTGCAGCAGCTTTTCTGAATGCAGATATTTTAAATGGGTTAACGCCTTGAAGTTCTAAATAGAGTGCTATTTTCTCAAGCGTGTTAATAATTATTTTTTTATTCATCATTTACCTCCTAATCGACAAAAGACTTCTCTCTATAGAGAGAAGTCTATCATTTACTTCATATAAACAAACCATAGATTTTGGAATGTTTTAGAAATTATAGGTGTATAATCTAGTATTAATGTCGTTAAAAATGAGCTATCTACGTATTTTTGAATACTAGCTAATGGTAACAAAGCTAATACATAAAGTACGATAAAAATAAGTAAGTAAGCTTCAATAACTCCAAAAAGTCCACCTAATATCCGATTTAAGCCACCTAGAATTGGGATATGTCTTAAAAAATCAAATAATGATGCGAAAATTTGTATAGCAAATTTCACAACAAAGAAGATCAATGCAAATGCTAGCAACTGATAAAAAGTCTGGCTTAAATCTAATTGCTCTACTGCAAATTTTAATGTAGTATTTTCATCAACGGAAGGATATGGAATCCATAACACTAATTTTTCCGCTAATGGCTTATAATATAAATAAGCTACAATAATAGAGATCAAAAAGCCAGCCATTTGGATTAGTTGTACGATTAACCCCCTTCTAGCACCGCTTACTAATCCAACAAGTAATAATATAATTATGATTAAATCAACCATTCACTTCATCCTTTAATTTTTTCAATTGTGATTCTAGTAATTCTACTTGTTTTTTTAATTTCAAGTAATCATTTACTGCATTACAGGCAGTAAGGACGGCTAATTTGGCACTGTCGAGGCTTGGGTTTGCTCGCTTAATCATACGCATTTGTTCATCAACACTTGCTGCTACAAATCGCATATGTCCTGGAGACTCTATTCCAACTATATTATATGTTTGACCATAGATTTCAACTGAAACTTTATTTTTTTGTTGCTCTGACAAAGCCGTAACCTCCTTCAAAGTCCTATTTCTTATGATAGCATGAAGTGTCTAAGTTGTGAATAATTTGAGAAGAAAGGAATATTAAATATGTCTAATATTGTCATTAAGTTAACTACAAAGGTACAAAAAGAAGTTATGAACTATTATTCTCAAAATATTATCGAACGAAAGGCTCCTGGCGTTATTTTTGCTGCAAAACTACCAGATTGCGCCATTACTGCCTATTCATCTGGTAAAGTCATGTTCCAAGGTAGCGGTTGTGAACGTGAAGCCAATCATTGGAAGTCACAAGCTGAAGACACACCTTCTATGACGTCATCTAAAGGTGATTCGTTGCCTAAAAACTTGTCCTCTTTATCTGTATTGGGTTCTGACGAAACTGGAACCGGAGATTATTTTGGTCCAATAACTGTAGCAGCTGTCTATGTACCACAAGACAAAATTGAATTGGTAAAAGAATTAGGTGTTAAAGATTCAAAAATGCTATCCGATGAATACATGCTCAAAATAGCACCAGATTTAAAAGCGACACTTCCTAATTGTGTATTAACACTCCCTAACGAAAAGTATAATGAAGTTCAAAAAAAGGGATTTTCCCAAGGAAAGATGAAAGCCTTACTTCATAACCAAGCACTTCGAAAAGTTCTCAATGAAATTGAGCCAGAAAGACCAGCTCACGTACTTATCGATCAATTTGCTGAAAGAAATACCTACTATAATTATATAAAAAATGAAAAAGAAATCGTATCAGAAAATGTGTTATTTGCAACAAAAGCTGAACAAATCCATGTTGCTGTCGCTGCTGCATCCATTCTAGCTCGCTGTGCTTTCTTACACGAAATGGACAAACTAAGCAAAAAAATCGGTATCTCATTGCCAAAAGGTGCCGGCCATCAAGTAGATGAAGTTGCAGCAAAAATATTATTAGCTCAAGGGGAAGATACCCTTTACAGTGTCACAAAATGGCATTTTGCAAATACCCAAAAAGCTTCGCGTATTGCATCTAAAAAACGTTTTAGATAAAGTAAACCTAAATTCAGAAGACATAACGATACTCAAATAACTTCAACTTTTACTGAGTATATCGTAATCATATTGCAAGAATATAACTAAATCATGATAATTCAATGACTTAAAGTAACAACGAAAAAGTGCTAATGGAAATAAAATCCACTAGCACTTTTTTCTTAAAGGTAAATAACTGTTAAATTATTTCACTGGTTCGTCAGCTACTAATTCAAGGTCTTGTAATTCAGTTTCATTTAAATAATCTATATTGTAGTTTTTCACACGTTTGTTAACTGGAATGATTTCAGTACGGAAGTACATTGGAATCGTAGTAGCTTGTTCACTCATGTATTCTTGCCATGCTCTGAATGCTTTACCACGATATTCTGAATCCATTGCTTCCTTAGAATCTATATCTGATAATAATTTTGTTAGATCATCCGAAACGAAACGGCTGAAGTTAAATTGAGCTTCTTTTCCGTATAATCCTACAGGTGATGGATTAGTACCTGTACCCCATGCAGCCATGAACATATCGATATCTTTATCATCCGCTTGTACTTTATCATAGAAACTGTTGAATTCTATCAGACGGCCAGTTGATAGTTCCACTTTTAGGCCAACATCTTTCCAATTTTGAATATAGAATTGAATAATTTTTTCATCTTTATCAGAACCCGACATCGCTGCTAGTTTGATAGAGAACTCTTTACCATCTGGATCTTCTACATAACCATCATTATTAGTATCTTTGTAACCTGCTTCTTCTAATAATTTTTTCGCTTGTTTCGGATCATATTTGTAGCCCTCTAATGAATCATCATAGAAGCTAGAGAATACTGGTGGAATTAAAGAATTAGCACGTGTACGTAATCCTTCATAATATACATCTGATACTTGTTCAATATCCATTGCATATGCAACCGCTTTGCGTAGATTCACGTTATTCATCTTCGCAGTATCATTCATCACACTTACGCCTTCTTTAGTATCGTATTTACCTAGTTTAAAGCCTACATAAGAATAAGCTAACTCTGGACGACCTAAGATTGTAGTATTTGACGCATCTTTAATAGCAGAATAATCATTTGCTGGGTAATTCTTCACAACATCATATTTACCTGCTTTAATAGCAGCTGCAGAAGATGATGATGGTACAACTTCTACTACAACACTATCAAGTTTAGGTTTTCCTTTGAAATAATTTGGATTGGCTTTAAATTTTACAGATTCACCTTTTACAATATTATCGATAACAAATGCACCCACTGTTACTGGATTTTTACGAACTGCATCTGATTTAATTAAATCTTTGATTTTGATATCTTTTAATTGGTGTTTTGGTGCAGCATAACCCCAAAGGCCATCACCGCCAGAGTAGATTGCTGGTGAAACTTTTTTGAATGAAATTTCCATTGTATAATCATCCACTTTTTTGATACCAGAAATCTCTTTTGCTTTGCCATCATGATATTCTTTAGCCCCAACGATATTTTGGAAGTCTGCATCATAACGAACTCCAGTATAATCCTTATCAGCGATAATATAGTAAGGGTAAATAACGTCATCAATTGTAAATGGCTTACCATCTGACCATTTAACATCTTTTTTAATTGTTACAGTTGCTTTGTTTGCATCCTCATCTACTTTAAGTTGTCCTAGACCTGTATCAGCAATTAAAAAGTCTTCTTTTGTATCAAAAATTGAATTTGAGGCGTAATCCAGAATATCCTTATCATTTCCATCTTCATATAACTCCCAGTTAAAAATCCCTTGGAATGGTGAATCTGTCACTAAGCCGACTTTTAATGTTCCTCCTTCAATCGAATCACCATCATTTTTTGCCTCAAAAGGTAATTTACTTGTATCTACCTTTTCCTTTTTAGTATCTTCTCCTTTGCTTTTATCTTTAGAATCTGATCCTCCACATGCAGCTAGTGCCAACATTAATACACATACTAAAGATAGTAAAAGCCATTTCTTTTTCTTCATCCAATCTCCTCCTCTTTTTTATCCTATTCTTTGTTTTGCATCTGCTGAACGACGTAATGCCTGCCCAACATAATTTATTCCTAACATCAATACTAAAATTAGCATAGATGCTGGTAACCATACCCACCACTTTTCAGCTAAGACTGTTTGGTTAAATGCAGAACTGACAAGTGTGCCTAAACTTGGCGTAGATTCAGGTAAACCAAAACCTAAGAATGAAAGACCTGTTTCAATCCCTACATTTCCTGCAAAGTTTAATGTCATTTCTACAATTAAGATAGAACTTAAATTTGGCACAATGCCCTTCAACATAATGGCAAAATCGCTTGTCCCCATAGTTTTAGAAGCATTAACATAATCTCGTTTTGACTCAGATAATGTCTTACTTCGTACTAGCCTTGCTGTTCCAACCCACATAAATGCACTCAATATTAAGACGAAAGATGTAACATTATATTTTGGAATGATTGTCACAAAAACGATGACAATCATCATAGTTGGTAAAGTCATGACAAAATCAACTAAGCGCATTAGAATATTATCGACTATGCCACCATAATAGCCTGCTAAAATTCCTACACCTATTCCAAGAATTCCAGTAATGATCGTAATCGCAATTGCGATAATCAGAGAATTCCTTGCCCCAATGACCAATTGGCCTAATACATCACTACCACCTTGATCAGCACCTAATATAAAACCATTTTCACCTGGTCTTGCAAATTCATCTAGTAAACTAATTTTCATCAGTTCCTCTTGATTGATAAAAGGTGCCCAAATAATAGAGCCAAATATAATTACAAACAATATAAGAAGTGAAAACATAGCTAATTTATCTTTTTTAAATTCACGCCAGATAACACGCCATCCCGTGACGGGCAAACTTGATGCTTCCACTTCTCTATCTGGACTCTTTTCTAACACTTTTTCCATATTAGATTCACCCCTCTTTTTCTAATATTTTTGTAGTTTATTCGATTCGAATACGTGGATCAACAATGCTTAAAATAATATCCGATAACAAACTACCTAATAATGTTAAGAATCCATATAGCATAATAAGTGTTGTAATAACGCTATAGTCACGGGCCATTATCGAGTCGATAAATAATTTCCCCATACCTGGATATCCAAAAATGGTCTCTATAAAAAACGATCCACCTAGTAATCCAGTAATGGTAAAACCTAGGAATGCAGCGATTGGCAATAGCGAATTTCGAAAAATGTGGCGTGAATATACTTTTTTCATCGGAATTCCCTTACTTCTTGCAGTTTTTACATAATCCTGTAATTGTGCATCTATAATTTCTGATCGTAGATATTGAATAATAGCTGTTGTACCAAGTACAGCATATGTAATTGCAGGTAGTAGAAGATGGTATATAATGCTCCAATAATAACCAAGTGTTCCCGCCTTTTCTTCTACATCTTTTGTTCCTGAAGTAGGAAACCACTGTAATTTGTAGCCGAAAACATAGACGAAAATCAAACCTAATACAAATGTTGGAATCGCATAGCTAATAAAGCTATACAATACGATTGTTTTATCTTTTAATGAGTTTTGATAACGTCCTGCTATAACACCTAATGGAATTGCAATAAGATACACTAAGAAAACACTTAATAAAGATAACCAAAGTGTATTTAATCCTCTATCACCAATAAGAGAAGCTACGCTCACTTTAAACGTATAACTATCACCAAAATCGCCTTGGAACATATTAACAATCCAATTCCAATATTGAACGTATACCGGATCATTTAATCCTGCCAATTCTCGTAATTCCTCAATACGATTTGGATCGGTTTGTGGTGTTATCAATCCCGAAAAAGGATCACCTGGCATAAATTGAGCTAAGATGAATATAAAAATACTTAAAACAAATAGTTGCGGTATCATGATTAAAAAGCGTCTAGCTATTGTTTTCCACACTTTCGTAACCTCCTTTCTCAATGCTCCCTATTGCAACAGAATGATTAGAGGAAACACTACTAAGCGGATATACCTTACCATCTTCATCGTAGTATTTATGTTGTTCTTTTTTATAGTCAACTTCTACTTGTCGTCGCTTATGTTTTCTTTCCAAGCGTGATTCGGGTGCAATATTCGGAATTGCGGACAATAAACGCTTGGTATAAATATGCCGTGGATCTTTAAATATCTCATTTTTACTTCCAGTTTCAACAAAGCGCCCTTTATACATGATAGAAATATGATCACACATATGACGGACAACCCCTAAGTCATGAGAAATAAATAAGTAGCTCAAACCATATTCGTTTTGAATATCCTTCATAAAGTTCAATACTTGGGCTTGTACAGAAAGATCCAGAGCTGACACTGGTTCATCTGCTATTATCATTTTAGGATTACAAGCAACTGCCCTCGCAATACCAAGACGTTGACGTTGACCACCTGAAAACTGATGAGGATACTTGTACATTGCTTCTTCTGACATTCCGACAATTTCTAGTAGTTCAATAATACGTTTACGTTCCTCTTGAACTGTCATATTCATAAAATTACGAATAGGCTCTGCAATAATATCAAGCACACGTTTTCTCGGATTCATACTTGACTGTGAATCCTGGAAGATCATTTGAATATCTCTGTTATAAGCACTATCACGCTTACGGCGTTGGTGCGTTACGTCTTCACCTTCATAAATTATTTTTCCAGAAGTAATTTTCTCTAGTCCAATAATTGCTTTACCAGTTGTCGATTTACCTGAACCTGACTCTCCAACTAATCCATATGTCTTTCCTTTTTCAAATTCCATAGATACGCCATCTACTGCATATACATGATCAATCACTGTATTAAAAAAGCCACCGCGAATTGGATAGTGCACACATAAATCTTTTACTTCCATAAAGCTACTCATAGATGGCTTCCTCCTTTCTCCCCATCGAAATGAAAGTTCTTCCAACAGGTACATCTGACAAAGTGCCCTGGAGAAATTTCATGAAGCTGCGGTTCTTTTTCATGTTTACTTTCATCAATCCACGGAATTCGAGGTGAGAAACGGCAGCCGTGTTTGGATAGCTTTGTCAATGTTGGCACGATTCCCTGTATTACTTCTAGTTTTTCACTTTCTCTTTCTACTTGAGGAATAGAATTTAACAATGAACGAGTATATGGATGCTTTGGATTATTAAATAATTCCTGTACGGATGCAATCTCAATAATTTGTCCTGCATACATCACTGCTACTCGATCTGCTACTTCAGCTACAACTCCCAAATCGTGAGTAATTAGAATAATTCCTGCGTTTGTTTCTGCTTGTAAATCTAATAATAAGTCTAGGATTTGGGCTTGAATTGTTACATCAAGTGCAGTAGTAGGCTCGTCTGCAATCATTATTTTAGGCTTACATGCAATCGCGATTGCAATCATGACACGTTGTCTCATGCCACCTGATAATTGGTGTGAAAACTGTCTCGCTACGCGTTTTGGATTGATAATTCCTACTTGATCTAAAAGCTCAAGCACTCTTTTCTTTCGTTGTTGTTCATCCAGCTTTGTATGAAAAAACAAGGACTCTTCAATTTGATCCCCTATTCTCATTAAAGGATTCAATGCGGAAAGTGGATCCTGGAAGATAAACCCTATATCATTTCCACGAATCTTATTTAAATCATCCTCTTTAAGCTTCACAATATTACTTCCGTTATATAGGATTTCTCCAGTTACCTTTGTATTTAATGGATTATGCAAACCTACAATGGAAGTTGCTAATGTACTTTTACCACAGCCAGATTCTCCAACAATAGCTAGAACTTCATTTTCCTTTAGTGATAGTGAAACATCATCTACAGCATCGTAGTAACTGTCCTTTATTCTGAAACTAGTGCGCAAATGATTGATTTTGAGTATTTCATTTGAGGATTTCAAATTGTTTGCTAGTACTTCTTCTGAGGTTTTCAAATATATGCCCTCCCTTAATAATTTGAATATTAAAAATATTAAAGTTGAACCAATAAACATTATGTAGAGAACAATCGACATATTTCGTTTTTCTAAATATATTATTTTTACTAAAATAACATAAAATAGAATTTTGTCTATCTTTTTATTACAATATTCTGAAATTTTTATATATTATAAGTATATCAATATATAACATTAAGGTCTGACAACATTTTTATCCATTATAGCATACTGATATTAATTATCAATAATATTTTACTATTTATTTACATTAATAGAATTGCTTTGTATATCATATTATATATTCAAGTAATTTATGTGAAAAATATTACATAAACCATTTTTTCAAAATAAAAAGGCGATAACTAAAAGTTATCACCTTTTTAAAATAAGGATTATTACATATTAACGTAATTCTGCTCCAGATTCAGTAAGAGCGGCTACAACTTTATCATGTGCAGCTACAACTTCTTCATCAGTAAGTGTTCGTTCTGGTGTGAAGTAAGTTAATGTGAAGGCAACTGATTTTTTGCCTAGTTCCATTTTTTCTCCTTCATAAAGGTCAAATA
This sequence comes from Rummeliibacillus sp. POC4, assembly GCF_003576525.1. Classification (GTDB taxonomy): domain Bacteria; phylum Bacillota; class Bacilli; order Bacillales_A; family Planococcaceae; genus Rummeliibacillus. The sequence goes on from NZ_QWUA01000021.1 coordinate 49,383, forward strand.
CATTGACTTCTTTAAGTAATTTACCACCAGCATTACGGATTGTTGCTTCTAAATCTGCTGCTTTTGTAGTACGATCAACGATTAATGCAATATCACGTGAAATAGATGGGAAACGTGGAACTGGAACATATACTAATGGTTCAATAGATGCTGCAATAATTTCTTCTAAGTTTAGTTCCATCACATACGTTTCTTTAAGGCCGTTTGCTTTTTGTTCCGCTGGGTGCAATTGACCTAAGAAACCAATTCTCTTGCCATCTAAAAGGATGTTAGCTGTGCGTCCTGGATGTAAACCATCGACAACTGCCGTTTCGTAAGTGATACGAGTTGTTAAGTCTAATTTAGCAAATAAAGATTCTAAAATTCCTTTGAGTACAAAGAAGTCGACTTTTTTATGTTCACCTTGCCAAGCGTTATTCAACCAATTACCTGTCATAACAGCCGCAAGATGTGATTCTTCTCGTGGAAGACCTTCTTCTGTTTCTCCTAAAAATACGGAACCAATTTCGTAAAGAGCTACAGAATCTTGTTGACGAGATACATTATAAGTAACACTTTCAATTAGATGAGGCAAAATACTTTGACGCAATGTACTGCGTTCTTCACTCATTGGCATTAAAAGGCGAGTTGTTGGAGCTGTTTCTAATGCGTATTTTTGTGAAAGCTCATCTGAAGTAAGTGAATAAGTCAATGCTTGATACAAACCTGATCCTTGTAATTGGTGATGAATAAGACGACGTTTTGCTTGGTATGCATTAAGGCCACCAGCTTTAGATTCACCAACTGGTACTGTTGCAGGGATTTCATCATAACCATATAATCGAGCAATTTCTTCTACGATATCTTCTTCAATTTTGATGTCTTGACGACGTGTTGGTGCATCGATATAAAGAAGACCATTAGCAGTTTCAACGTCAAATTTTAAACGAGTTAAGATAGTTACCATTTCGTTAAGAGAAATTTTCATACCTAAACGTGAATTGACAAAATCAGGTGAAACAACAACTTTGGCAGGTGTTTTATCTAATTCATCAAAAACAACAGCACCTGATAATACTTCTCCACCTGCAATTTCTGCTAATAACTGAGCAGCACGTTCTGCAGCAGGAATGACGCGGTTTGGATCAACGCCTTTTTCATAACGGGCACTTGCTTCACTACGTAAACCAAGATCTTTTGCAGTATATCGAACAGTTAGACCATCGAAGTATGCAGATTCAATTACTACAGTTGTTGTTTTATCTGTTACTTCTGAGTCATAGCCACCCATAACACCTGCTACTGCTACAGGTTCTTTACCATTTGTAATGACAAGATTTTTTGCATTTAGCACTCGATCTTGACCATCTAATGTTTTAATCGGTTCTCCTTCTTTTGCTAAGCGAACAACGATTTCACCAGTACCTAGTGCATCATAGTCAAATGCATGAAGTGGTTGACCATATTCCATTAAAATGTAGTTTGTAATATCAACGACATTATTTAATGGGCGTACACCAGCAGCCATTAAACGTTGTTGTAACCATAATGGTGATTCACCGATTTTGACGTTTTTCACGACTTTAGCAGTGTACATTGGGTTGACATCTTTTGCTTCTACACGAACTTTTAAAACTTCTTCAGCTTTTTGGGCTGATTCCTCATGAGCTGTTTCTGGGAGTTTAATCTCTTCTGAAAGAATAGCTGCAACTTCATATGCAACCCCTAACATACTCATGGCATCTGAACGGTTTGGTGTTAAACCTAATTCTAAAATGACATCATCTAAACCTAAAGCTTTGATTGCATCCATTCCTACTGGAGTTTCTTCAGGTAAAACATAAATGCCATCTGCATATTTTTTCGGAACAACTTTACCTTCAATACCTAATTCTTGTAAGGAACAAATCATACCATTAGATACTTCACCGCGAAGTTTCCCTTTTTTAATTTTTTTGCCGCCTACATATCCATTCGGACGAACAGCAACAATTTTTTGACCTTCTGCAACATTTGGAGCACCACATACAATTTGTGAAAGCTCATCTTCACCGAAATCTACTTGGCAAATATTTAAATGATCAGAATCAGGATGTTTTTTAATTTCCTTGATTTGACCAACCATAATTTTTTTAATACCTTTTGATAGGTGATGTACACCTTCAACTTCAATCCCTGAACGGGTAATCTTTTCTGCTAAATCTTCAGCTTCTAAACCTTGTAAATCGACATATTGTGATAACCATTTTAAAGATACTAACATGCCTTCCCCTCCCTACTCTTCTGTGCGATGGAATTGTGATAAGAATCTTACATCATTTGTATAGAAATGACGGATATCATCCACCCCATATTTCAACATTGCAATACGTTCCGGTCCCATTCCAAATGCGAATCCAGAAACTTTTTTAGGATCATAGCCAGCCATTGAAAGTACATTTGGGTGGACCATACCAGCACCAAGAATTTCAATCCAGCCTGTATGTTTACATACGTTACAGCCTTCACCACCACATTTAAAGCAAGAAATATCCATTTCAACTGAAGGTTCTGTGAATGGGAAGAAGCTTGGACGTAAACGGATTTCACGGTCTTCACCGAACATTTTCTTAGCGAAGATGTCTAATGTGCCCTTTAAGTCACTCATACGAATGTTCTCACCAACTACTAAACCTTCGATTTGAGTGAATTGGTGTGAGTGAGTTGCGTCATCATTGTCACGACGGAATACTTTCCCTGGACAAATAATTTTAAATGAGGCACCTTGTTTTTTCTCCATTGTACGTGCTTGTACTGGAGATGTATGTGTACGCATTAGGATTTCTTCTGAAATATAGAAAGTATCTTGCATATCACGTGCAGGGTGACCTTTTGGTAAGTTTAATGCTTCAAAGTTATAGTAGTCTTTTTCAACTTCAGGACCTTCAGCAACTTCATACCCCATAGAGATGAATAAATCTTCAATTTCTTCAATTACACGAGTTAACGGATGTGCATTTGCTACTTTTACAGGACGACCTGGAAGTGTCACATCAATTGCTTCTTTTTCTAATTGTTCTTGGATTGCTTGTTCTTCTAATGTAGCTTTGCGTACATCGTGAATATGTTGAACTTCTGCGCGAACTTCATTAACTAAAGCACCCATTTTAGGACGTTCCTCTACAGGAAGTTTCCCCATACCTTTTAATAGATCTGTAATTGGACCTTTTTTACCTAAATAAGCAACACGGACTTCATTTAATTGTTTAATATTCTCTGTTGCCGTGATTTTTTCTATAACTTCTTCTTTTAGTTGAGTTAGTTGCTCGATCATTGCCATTTGTAAATTCCTCCTTCCAAGATTGAAACAAATAGTAGGTGAAACCATTAAGATAGGGCGTTTTGCTATATTAGTTTCTACAAAATACATAGAAAAAATAAAAAAATCCTCGCCCCCTAAAAAGGGACGAGGTTATATTCGCGTTACCACCCTAGTTATTGCAAGAAAAAACTTACAATCACTCATTACTTAACGGCGTTTCACCGGCCATCCTTTACAGTAATTATACTGGTCCCGGTGGCTGCTAACGGGGTGAACTTCCATCCATCAACACAATATGCACGCTTTCAGTCTATGACATGCACTCCCTAAAAAGGTCAAACAATGTACTTTTCCCGCTCATTGCATTTTATTTATTATTTACTCTAAATCATTATACGCAATTCAAGTCTTTACTTCAAGTTTAGAATTCATCCGTTGAGAAATAATAAAGTACAATTCCTGTTGCAACAGCAACGTTTAATGATTCAGCTTCACCCATTATAGGAATAATTACATTGGCATCTGTTTTCGCTAAAATATCTGAATCAATGCCACTGCCTTCATTTCCCATTATGAGTGCAAACTTACCTTCTTTTTTCACTTGATGATAAAGCACTGCATTTTCTAATGCAGTACCGTAAACAGGAATGGCTTTTTCTTTTAATGAATCAATCCATTCACTTAAATCCCCTCGTACTACAGGTATATGGAAAATGGAACCTTGTGTTGATCGTACTGTTTTTGGATTATAAGGATCAGCACAGCCTTTTCCTAAAATAACAGCATCAATTCCAGCAGCATCGGCAGTTCGAATCATTGTACCAATATTACCTGGGTCTTGAACGGCATCAACTAGTAAAAGTTTCTTCCACTTAGTTTGCTCCTCTTTTGATACTGTAGGTTGTTTAACTTGAGCGAAAATACCTTGTGAATGTTCAGTTTCTGCAAATTCATTTGCAACTTGAGCAGTAACTTCTACAACATAGATATTATCGATATTCCAGTTTGATGGTATATCTACATCTTCACGCACAATTATATTTAGTATTTCGCTTTTATTTTTTATAGCTTCTTCCACTAAGTGGAAACCTTCTATTAGAAATTCGCCAGAGCGATCACGTTCTTTACGAGTAGTCGCTAGTTTTTTCCAATACTTCACAAGGGAATTTTGTGGAGATTCGATTCTTTTCATGTATTCTTTACCGCCTTTATATTATGAAATCGTTAAGACAATTTTGCCAAATTGACGATTTTCCTTTAAATAATCTAGTGCATTTTGTGCTTCATCCATTGAAAAACTACGATCTAAAATTGGGTGCGTATCATACTTTTCCAAGTGATCGATGCAAGCTCTAAATTCTTCACGACTTCCCATTGTCGTACCTAGCAATGTATATTGACCATAGAAAAATTGACGTAAGTCAAAGTCTACTACATCCTCAGTTGTTGCACCAAATACCACTATTTTACCACCCTTTTTCAAAACCGACAAAGAACGGTTGAACGTTGCACGGCCAACACTTTCAATGACTAAATCGATTGTTTCATTTTCAAGCTCTTTTAACCAATCACCATTTGTATCAACTGCAAGATCTGCACCGATTTTCAATGCAGCTTGTCGCTTTTCTTCTGAGCGTGATGAAACGATTACTCGTGCACCTACGTTTTTGGCCATTTGAATAAGGAATGTTGCAACGCCGCTACCTGCTCCAGGGATAAAGACAGTTTGCCCTGCTTGAATTTGTCCTTTTGTAAATAATGCCCGATAGCCTGTTAATGGTGAAATACCAATTACTGCAGCTTCTTCAAGCGTTAGATGAGATGGCTTTTTTTCTAGTTGTTCTGCAGAAATTGCAATCTTCTCTGCAAATGTTCCGTTATCTGGTAAACTTAAAATCTCAAAGCCTTCAGGCGGAAAATCAGATTGCTCATACCAACGTAATGATGGGTTAATAATTACCTCATCACCTATTTTCCAATCTGTTACACCTTCACCAATTGCCTCGACTACACCTGCTGCATCTGAACCAAGGATTAATGCTTCACTGTTATTTCCTAAACGGCCAGGTGTGTATAGATCCCGTCGATTTAAACCTGCTGCTTTAATCGCTACTAATACTTCACCAGATTTTAGCTTTGGTGTTGGAACATCTTTCACTAACAATTGACCTTTTTCAAAAACAACTGCTTTCATAAAAACATTTCCCCCTTGTATGTAATTGTTTATCACAAAATTATTCTTTTTAAGTGTACCAAATGTATGTATAACAATCGAGCTGTGGGTAAAAATATCTTTAGGAGGGATGCTAAATGAATTTCAAAATTCGCGATGCCATCAAACAAAATGTTACAGGAAATAGTCCAGATCAGTTAAAAGATATTGTGGAAGACGCGATTAGTCGCGGTGAAGAACATTTACTTCCTGGACTAGGTGTATTCTTTGAAACTTGGTGGCAACAAGCTGACAAGAAAGAACAAGACAGTTTTATGAACGAGCTATCAAAAGCTTTGGCTTAGAAAATACATGTAGTCCCTTTGAGACTACATGTATTTTTTATGTTTCGCTATTTATTCAAGCTTTGAAAAACCAATATGGAAGTTTCGATCTATCTACTATATAATTATTAGAAAATACAGATTTTTCAAAGAAAGAGGCGATTCAAATATGATTACTACAGAAACAGTCGTGTCTACATTAAAAAGCTTTTTAAAAGATGAACAAGTTTCGATAAATGAAACCATTCGAGAATTACATAGTAAAGATGAATCTTATCACGAAGGTCAGTTACCAGATGTAGTTGTTTACCCTTCTTCTACAAAGGAAGTCAGTGACATTCTAAAAGTTGCAAATGATTTTGAAATCGCTGTCATTCCATTTGGAAGAGGTTCAAGCTTAGAAGGACATATTGTTCCCGTAAAGAAAAGTATTACAATCGATTTTTCTTTAATGGATCAAATAATCGAAGTTCGCCCGGAGGACTTACTAGTACGTGTTCAACCTGGTGTAACAAGAACTCAGTTAAACAAAGAACTAAAAAAATATGGTCTTTTCTTCTCGGTAGATCCTGGTGCCGATGCATCATTAGGCGGCATGGCAGCGACAAATGCAAGTGGTACTACTGCCGTTCGTTACGGAGTTATGCGTGACCAAGTACGTGATTTAGAAGTTGTTCTTGCTGATGGTCGTATTATTCATACTGGCAACCTTGCTGCTAAATCATCTTCAGGCTACCATTTAAATGGACTTTTTGTAGGTTCTGAAGGAACGCTTGGCTGTTTTACAGAGCTAACATTACAAGTTTACGGAATTCCTGAATTTGAAACAGCTGCTCGTGCTGTATTTCCAACTGTTAAATCTGCTGTTGATGCTGTTACCTCTATTTTACAAGCTGGAATTCCAATTGCACGTGTAGAACTTGTTGATGAACAATCTATTGAGCAAGTAAATCACTATAGTGAAACAAATTACCCACTTAAACCAACACTCTTTTTAGAGTTTCATGGGAATGAGGCAGGACTTGCACAAGACGTTGAGTTTACAAAGGAAATTATGAATGATCATGGCTGTTTAGAAATTGAATTTGAAACTGATACCGCCGCTCGCAACAAGTTATGGGATGCTCGCCATAACTTAGCCTATGCATTTATCCATGGCTACAAAGGGAAAAAGTTAATGAGTACAGATGTATGCGTTTCAATTACTGACTTAGCAGATGCTGTTCTTTTCGCACGTACTGAATTAGAAAAAGCAGGTTTGCCAGGTGGCGTGGTAGGTCATGTCGGAGATGGAAACTTCCATGCTTTAGTAATGATTGATATGAACAATGCTGAAGAAGTCGAAAGAGCAAAGCAATTTAATGCCGCATTAGTTGAATTCGGTTTACAACGGAACGGAACGTGTACTGGAGAGCATGGTGTTGGTATAGGCAAAATGCAATATCAAGAAAAAGAACACGGTACATCCCTGGATGTGATGAAAACTATTAAGCTAGCCCTAGATCCAAAGAATATTATGAATCCTGGTAAATTAATAGATATTAAAAACTAATCCAACAAACTTCAAGTAAGGAAGGAATTTTTCTATTACACTATAAAAAATTGCTCTTCACATTTTAATATGAAGAGCAATTTTTTCCTTTTTTCAAGTTAAGCAGATGTAGAAGTCGATTTTCTTCCTAGGTATGCTTCTACAATCCTTGGGTCTTCCAATAAATTTGATGCTTTTCCTTCTATAATAATCTTACCGGTTTCCATAACATAACCATAATCAGCAATTTTCAATGCTTGTTTCGCATTTTGTTCTACAAGAAGGACAGTTGTTCCAGCATCCTTTATTTCTCGAATGATTTTAAAGATGTCCGCTACAATCAGTGGTGCAAGCCCCATTGATGGTTCATCTAACAATAAAAGCTTAGGCTTAGATAACAAAGCACGAGCAATGGCTAACATTTGCTGTTGTCCACCCGATAATGTACCTGCTAACTGTGATTGTCGCTCTTTCAGTATAGGAAAACGTTCCATTACTTCTTCTATATCTCTCTCAATATTTTTGTCCTTTCGATGATAGGCACCCATATCTAGATTTTCAATTACAGACATACTAGATAAAATAGCACGACCTTCAGGAACTAAAGCCACACCTTTTCGAAGTAATTGATCAGGACGTAATCCGGTTACGTTCTCTCCTAAAAAATCAACCGAGCCTTTTTTAGGTTTAAGAAGTCCTACAATGGTTTTCATCGTTGTTGATTTTCCTGCACCATTTGCACCGAGAAGAGTGACAATTTTACCTTCTTCAACATTTAAACTTATCCCTTTTAACGCTTGGATTTGCCCATAAAATGTTTCAATATTGGATACTTTAAGCAATGTCATCTTCCTCCTCTTTCCCAAGATAGGCTTCAATAACTGCTTCATTGTTTTGAATTTCAAGTGGTGTACCTTCTGCTAATTTTTCCCCGAAGTTTAATACGGTAATTCTGTCACATAATTTCATCACAAGTGGCATATCATGTTCAATTATTAAGACAGTAATCCCTCTCGCTTGTACTTGTTTGATCAAGTCAAACAAACTATCTGTTTCATTTTCATTCATACCGGCAGCCGGTTCGTCTAATAGTAGTAAACTTGGATCACTCGCTAATGCACGTGCTATTTCTAATCTTCTTTGTTGACCATATGCTAAATTTTCTGCCAAGACATCTTTATATTTGATCAATCCAACAATTTCTAAAAGTTCTTCAGCATTTTCTTTTAATGTCTTCTCTTCTGAACGTTGATACCTTGTACGAAAAACACTTCTCATAACACCTGATTCACTTCGACAGTGCCCACCCACCATTACATTTTCTAAAGCAGACATTTGTGAGAAAAGGCGTATATTCTGGTAGGTTCTACAGATTCCTTTTTCTGTAATCTTATGCGGTTTAATCCCTGTGATATTATCTTCTTTAAAAATTATTTCACCAGAGGAAGGAGAGAAGATATTTGTTATTAAATTAAACATCGTTGTTTTACCTGCACCATTTGGACCGATTAAACCGTAAATTTCTCCTTCATTTATAGAAAACGAAACATCTGTCAATGCAGAGATTCCTCCAAAGTTTTTAGAGATATGATTAATCTTAAGAACCATGAACGTCTCCCCCTTTCGACCGTTTCAACCTTTTCAGTATATTTGCATCAATGATTCCTTGAGGGCGTACAGCCATTAAAATTACTAGAAGTACACCATAGATAATATACCGGTATTCACTAATAAAACGTAAAACTTCAGGCATCAATGTTAAGAAAGCAGCACCAAATACCGAACCCACAATCACTTCGCTACCACCAAATACTGTAAAGATCAAAATCTCTACCGCACGATGATAGGCAAAATCAGATGGCGAAATATATCCCATTACATGGGCGAACAATGCACCTGCAAGCCCCGCTAAAACTGCACCTTGGGCAAATGATAAAACCTTATAGTATGTAACATTGATCCCCATAGATTCAGCTGCCTTTTCATCTAATTGAATGGCAGAAAAAGCTCTACCAACACGCGAATTCTTTTGTCTTACGATAAACCAGATGATAAAAATATTTAAAACAAATAAGATTAAAAAGACACTTAAACTTGCAAACTGGTTATTTTGCAATCCTAATGACGTCGCATTAAAACCTAAATCTCTAGTCGTAAAAACAATTTCTCTACCAATCTGAGGTATATTCGAAATGCCAACAGCACCATTTGTTAGAGACTCCCAATTAACAAAAATCACACGAATAACTTCACCTAAACCTAAAGTGGCAATAGCCAAATATACACCCGATAAGCGCAAAGCAGGAATGCCGATTAAAATTCCAAGAATACCAGCCACCACAGCTCCTACCAATACACCTACAATAATTGGAAACTCAAAATGAATGGTTACTAATGCAGATGTATATGCACCAATCCCCATAAACCCAGCACTTCCCAGTGATAATTGCCCAGAAGACAATGTAACATACACACTGATTGCTAGAATAATATTAATCAGTACAAATGAAGCTATTTGCAATTGATATGGATTTAACAATTCTCCTAGCATATGATCACCTTCCTTCCTGGGCAGCTTTTGACCCGAAAATCCCTTGAGGTTTTAATAGAAGAATAATAATAATCATAATAAAGGCAATTGCATCTCGATAGCCTGAATCTCCATATGCAACAAGGAAGGTTTCAGCTAATCCAAGTATTAAACCACCAACCATTGCGCCTTTTACATTCCCCATACCACCTAGGATGATAATTGCTAAACCTTTTAAACCAATTGCTAGTCCCATTTGAGGACTTACGGAGTTAAATGCCATCCCTACTAAAACGCCAGCAATACCACCCATAGCAGATGCAATGACAACAGTCATAATGATGGTGCGCTTCGTATCAACACCTAATATACTTGCTGTTTCTAAATTTTCTGCGGTTGCACGCAAAGCTTTTCCCGCTTTTGTCTTTGATAACCAGATGGATAGCCCCATCATTAAAAGAATAGAAATAACAAAAATAATGATTTGTACTACATAAATGGTAACTGATCCAATTTCAATGCTAAGTTGTGCAAAAGGTGTTCTAAAAGGTTTGTTTCCTGCACCAAATAAATGATGTGTCATATTCTCCAAAAATATCGAAACCCCTATCGTACTTATTAGAGGAGCTAAATGTGAAACCCCTTTTTTACCACGAAGAGGCCTTAATGTAAGACTTTCCAACAGATATCCTAAAAATGCTGTAACAAGTATCGCCGCGATAAATCCTAACCATAACGGCCATCCAAGTACACCTGTGGTCATGACGCCTACATAAGCACCTACCATAAAAATTTCACCATGCGCCATATTGATAATGCCTAATACGCCAAATACAAGGGTAAAACCCAGTGCCACAATCGCATAAATACTTCCTAACGTAATTCCATTTACTAATTGCTCAAGCAGCAAATTTAATCACCCTTTTCTTTTATGTTTTTCAGTTATGAGACTACAAGCTTTGACTTAAAAATAGCCAAAGCTTGCAATTCTAATTACTTAAATTCAACGAATTTTCCGTCTTTAATTTCTACAACTGTAGGGTCCATGACAACGTCACCTTCTTTGTCAAATGAAAACTTACCTAAAATCCCTTCATAGTCTTTTGTTTCAGCTAAAGCTTTATGGAATGCTTCACGATCTGCTTCACCAGCTCTTTCCAAAGCGTCTGCATAAATATATAAAGCATCATAAGCCTGTGCAGCAAACTGATCTGGCAACTTACCGTAAGCTTCTTTATATTTGTTGTTAAAATCAACAACTTTTTGTTCTTGTGAATCACCAAACCAAGGTGTTGCTACAACTAACCCATTTGCAGCATCTCCTGCAATTTCAATCACTTGTGGCGAGTTAAAACCATTACCACCTACAAATGGTACATCAATACCCATTTTTCGTGCTTGATCCATAATTACCGCACCTTCGTTATATAAAGCAGAAGCTAAGATAAAATCAGGTTTTTTACTTTTGATCTTCGTTAACTGTGCGTTGTAATCGCTTTGTCCTTTTTGGAATGTCTCTGTTGTAACAACTTCTAAGCCCATTTTTTCAGCTTCTTTTTTCATCGTGTCATAGCCGGACTTTGTGAATACATCATCATTTCCATAAATAATTGCTACTTTTTTTCCGTTTGTTTTTGCAACCACTTTTTCCATTGCAGCTGGAATAGCTAGTGCTTCAGGTATTGAATTTCTAAAAACATAGTCGCCAATTTGTGGAATACCTTCTGCAGTAGTGGATGTTCCCATAATTGGTATTCCATTTAATTCGGCTTCTGGAGCAACTACTTTAAATTCGGTACTTAATGTCGGTCCGATAATTGCAAGAATATCATTATCAGCCATAATTTTTTGACCAGCAGATAATGCTTGTTCTTGTTTCCCTGCAGAGTCCTCTGTAACCAGTTCGATGTTAACATCGCCCTTTGCATTAATCTCTTTTTGTGCTAGTTTAAGCCCATTTGTAATGGCTTCACCATAAGCAGCTCCAGCACCAGTCATATAAGCAATTACCCCTATTTTTGCTTCAACCCTACCACCGGACTTTCCAGATGATTTTTTGTCAGAGTCAGAACTACCACATCCTGCTAGAAAAATCAACATAAATACTGATAATAGCGTAAATATTCTCTTTGTAATCGTATTCATAAAAATCCCCCTTGAAGTTATTAAGTTGATACAAGTTCTATTAAATTACATTTACATTGATATGTAAATAGAAATTTCTAAATTATTAGTATTTTCTGATATTTTTTATTAATATTCTTTTAGTAGTGTTCTTTATAAATTTATTATTCTTTAACTTTTTTATGCATAGATTTAATAGGTATATTTT
>NZ_QWUA01000022.1 GCF_003576525.1 Rummeliibacillus sp. POC4
AAGCCCCTGCATTAGCAGGGGCTCTTTTAAGTTTGTTATGGAAATGGTATTACATGATTGTAAATAATCTAGTAGAAGCAACAATTTGAGTTTATTGTTTCTTTGATTTCCATACCTTAATCAAAAACTTTGGAATCTTCAACATCCGTTTAAATCTAGTTGGTTGGGTGATTAAACGATGGAACCATTCGAGATTAAGTTTAAGGAAGATTTCTGGAGCTCGGTTGATATTGCCTGATAATATATCAAAGCTTCCACCGACCCCCATCATAACGGTATTTGAAAATTGATGGCGGTGTTCCGCGATCCACTCTTCTTGTTTTGGAGCACCAAGCGCTACAAAGATAAAATCTGGATCTAATGCTGCGGCTTTTTCAGCAACTTCATCTCCATTGCCATCGCCCCCATAGCCATCTGCAACTCCAACAATATTAATATGAGGATATAAAACCTTTGCTTTTTCAGCAGCCTGAGCCGCGATTCCTGGTTTCCCGCCATAAAAGAAGAAGCGATTGTGTCCTTCTTTAGATGTTCTTAAAAAGTCATGTACCAATTCATATCCAGGAACTCGTTCTTTTAAAGGTGTTCCAAGAATTTTTGAACCAATGACTACACCGATTCCATCTGCAACAACATAATTAGATTTCAATAAGTATTCTTCATATACTTTATTTTCTTTTGCGAGCATAATAATTTCGGGATTTGCAGTTACAATACAAATAGGGGTCTTTCCGTTTAACAACTCATCTTCAATATGATCTACAAACTCACTTTTTGTAGTATCTACTACAGGAATCCCTAAAACATCTATCTTCTTCATAATCGAACCTTTCTGCGTCCATAAGTTATATTTCTACCTATTATATACTATAAAAATTTTTCTTCAAACGAAGTACCATTGAGGGATAAAATCTTCAAGTATAACAAATATTCATTCATTATAACGCGGAGAATTAGCTAAAATATAACAGGTTGAAAAAACTAAAGTTAGAAGAAAATTATGCATGAAGGTGTTTTGTAAAAAAAGTTCATTTTTCTAAACAAAATTCACAATTTCTCATTCTATTCTAATGAATTTATGCTATGATAAACGTTGTGAAAATTGATTGGAATTTAATTATTAAATCCATTTTTGAAACTTTAGGTATGCTTTATCCGTCTATATATAATAGTATAAAAATTTTTACGAATGGAAGTGGATGTGAAGTGACGAATAATCGAAGATATCAACCTAAGAAAGCATCCATCAAAAGAATAGCTGTTTCCATTATTTTGTTAATTGCAGTTATTACGGGTGCATATATGCTCCTTACAAAGAATGACAAAGCAGCAAATGATAATGATCATATTAAAGTTCAAAATGTCCATAAAACAACGAAGAAAGAACCGAATAAAGAAAAAGACTCGGATAAGTCAGGTGAGGACTCCGGTTCTTCATCACGTTCAGAAGGAACTGTGACGAATGACGTTCCATCTAATAGCGATGGGGATACAACAACAAAAGATTCTACAGATGTAAGCATGCCTAAAAATGATACATCTGCTATTATTGCAAATGCTAAAACGCAAGTATATACAGTTTATACAGATTTACAACAAGGTTCAGGATTTTTATTCAATAAAAAAGGGGACATTATTACAAATGCCCACGTAGCAAAAGATGCCTCTTATGTATTTGTCACAAATGAACATGGTCAAGAATTTCGAGGACAAGTAATTGGTATTTCTAATAAAACAGATGTTGCCTTGATTAGAGTGCCAGAATTAGCCGGAAAGGACCCACTTGTTTTAGATACAGCAATGGCAAGGGTAAACACACCTGTTATTGCAATTGGTAGCCCTAATAACAAAGGCGGTACTGCAACAGAAGGTAAAATCACAAGTATTGGTGCTGAATTTACAGATGAATATACGTACAGTGGTCTTTATGAAATGACTGCACGATTACACTCTGGTTCAAGTGGCGGCCCATTAATTAACGCCCAAACAGGTAATGTAATAGGAATTAACTCCATTATTCTAACAGACCAACCTGAAATTGGTTATGCTATTCCGATTAGTAAAGTTATGTCACTCATAACCAATTGGTCAAACAAAGATGTCAAAATCGATATTGAAGATGATGCTGATTTTGAAGATAATCATAAAGAAGAAGCTTATTTAGGAAAAGATTTGATTGAACAGTATGTTGACGGTTATTACGAACTGTTCCCATATGCGATTAAAAACAAATCCCAAAATTATTATGAAACCTATATAATGCCAGGAAGTAGTGCGATTAACACTGCACAAAAAATGATTGAAAGTTACTCTACTAGCGAAAAGAAATATAAAAATTTACAACATACTATTGGTAATATAAATATTACCGATGAATATGCAACAGTAGAAGTGAACTCAACATTTGTTTATACAGATAAAGCAACAAAACAAGAACATAAATTAAATGAAACAATTATCTACACAATCGTCATTGATGATTATGGTGATTATCAATTTACGAATATCAAAGTTACTGCTTCATCTGATGATGGACAACAACAAACAAGCCCTGAAAGCCCTGATACGGGTGTAACTGAGCCTGAGAAAAAACCTGTTAATGTAAACAGCGACAATACCAATACAACAACGCAGGAGAAAAAAGAACCTATTAAAAAGCAAAGTGTTGATGAAGAAAAAAATAAACAAGATAGAAGTACCAGCAACACAGATGTAGATATATCAACTAATAATGAAATGACCCCACAATAAGAAAACATCATTCTTTGTGGGTAAAGGAGTAAAGGGGGTGACCCGTAAGTAGAAAACTTACAGGTCACCCCCTCTTTTTATAACTGCAATGTTCAAAATCCCTCTATACCTATGAACGAAAAAGGTAAAAGAATGAGCACTTATTCCAACCAGGTTCAAATTCTTACTAGAGAAGGTAGCCAATTAATGAACGCTTCGACAACCCAAATGAAGGCAATTGATCGAATTGTATTAGGAGCAGTTGGAAAGGTTGAAAAACTAAGTGGACAGTCAAAAGAAATATCAAAATTAGTTAAAGTGATTAACGAAATTGCCGATCAAACCAATCTATTAGCCTTGAATGCAGCGATTGAAGCAGCACGAGCTGGAGAAAATGGAAAAGGTTTTGCCGTAGTTGCTAATGAAGTAAAGAAACTTGCTGAACAAGTATCATACTCGGTCAAAGATATCTCTGAAATTATGGAGAAAATTCAAGATGAGACACAACAAGTAACACGATCATTACAATCTGGTTATGAAGAAGTAAATAAAGGGACAAATCAAATAACTCAAACAGAAGAAACATTCCATAAAATAAACACAGCGGTTATTAGTATGAATGATAATATCAAAGATGTGGCAAATACTTTAAATGACTTGACCGATTCATCGATTAAGATCAATACAGCAATTGACGATATTGCTGCTATTTCTCAAGAGTCATCTGCAGGTATAGAAGAAACAACTGCTACATTGGAACAAACCGCAAGTTCGATGCATGACCTAACTAGTGATTCAGAAGAATTAGCTAATTTAGCTACAAAACTACATCAACAAGTAAGATTGTTTAAACTTTAATTTTATAAGAGGTTGAGAACTCTCTATTGAATATCAATATATCTAACCCTAATAAGCTTCAGAACATAATTGTGCAGCGAAAATAGCTTAAAGTGAAAAAGTACAATAGCTATAAAAAGGTTGAATAATATCAGTAGGAGAGTTACTACTAAGTGATTTGCAAAGTAAAAATACGTCATGCAAATAATGAAAAAGAACAATAACTAAATCGATAAAAACGATAAGAAATATGAATCTATAAATAAAACCCCTAAATAAGAGACTTTATCAAAAGTCTTTTATTTAGGGGTTCATATTAGATGTTTAAATAGTTGGAAGTTTGATTTTTAAGATTAGATTAACGAACTGTACCGTAGCTGTGTACGTAGTATTTCCAGTAAGTGCTCATTGTTTGATATTGAACATGTGTACCAGCAGCATGTACTAGCATACCGTTTCCAGCATAAATAGCAACGTGTGTAATAGCACCGCCACCAACGTTGAAGAATACTAAATCACCAGGTTGAGGATTGTTCGTATATTTTACAGCAGCGCGTTGTGCACGGCTTGTACGTGGTAAAGAGATACCATTTTTAGCATAAACATAACGAGTAAAACCACTGCAGTCAAAGCCAGAAGGAGTAGTACCGCCATATACGTAAGGAGTACCAAGATATTTTTTACCTGTACTTACGATATTGCTTAAACCAACTTCTGATGATGTTTTCTTAACACCAGCACCTTTTTTAAGATATGCAGCTGACATCCAGCCTGTTTTACCTTGTACTGTCACCTTGAACCAAGTTTTTCCGTTTACAACTTTTTTATATTTAGCTGTTACAGTTTTATTTTTACCAATATACGCTAAAGCTTTTGAACTTGTAGAAGAGCTAGTACGTAATGTCAAGGAACTAGCAGTAACATGATATTTTCCGCTAATTTTAATTGCTGTAGAATTAGATACTTTTGTAATATCTTTTTCTACTTCATTAGTAGTTTTGACATTTTCTACTTTAGTAGAAGCTGTTTCGTCGTTTTCTGCAGCTTTTACATGTCCAAAGCTAATTGTTAATGCTAAAGTACTTGCAGCGATTGCTGTTAATAATGATTTCTTATTCATCTAATTCCTCCAACTATTTAACGATTTTTTATATAACTATTTAAACGATTGTTTTCAAATTTTTTATATTTACAAATATAACTTTATAGAAAATATGAATAGAAGACAATGCAATTTCATTTACAGTTATATTACAGTTATGTAACAAGTATCATAGATTCCGATTTTACTGGGATATTTCATTATTATTTGTCCTAAAAATAGCAGTAATTGATAAAAGAAAATGGGTCTATGACGTAATTTTACATAAGAAAAAGATACCTTTATGTCGTTTATAAAGGTATCTTACTAGCAAATAACTATAATATTACATATTGTTACAAAGGGTAAAAGTACGTGTTTACGAAATAGACTCGTTGGAATAATTAAAAAAGGAAAATTCAAACGAATGAGAAAATTTAGATAAAATTCCTCATTATAGTTCGGATTTACCATTAGCTAAGCTTCTTTTATCCTAGTTTGACACTTAATAAATTAATATTTTAAATCATAGAATCGTTTATAACTATCAAAATGGCTTTTCCAATATGAATTGTTGACAGAAGAAACTTGTACTTGGTCTCCACCGGCATGAACAAATTGACC
The DNA here is from genome assembly GCF_003576525.1 of Rummeliibacillus sp. POC4. GTDB lineage: Bacteria > Bacillota > Bacilli > Bacillales_A > Planococcaceae > Rummeliibacillus. The sequence goes on from NZ_QWUA01000022.1 coordinate 5,273, forward strand.
ATTACCGATATATATTCCTAAATGTGAGATTCCTTGTTTGTACGTGTTTTTAAAGAATACTAAGTCGCCTGCTTTAGGTGTCGAAACATAATAAGATCTCGCCTCGTAATCAGCAGCACTTGTTCGGATGATATTACTATATCCCGCTTTACTATAAACGTAGTAGATAAAACCGCTACAATCAAAACCACTTGGAGAAGAACCTCCCCATACATAAGGAACACCTTGGAAAGAAAGTGCTAGATTCATAGCTGTATTAACAACCTTTGATGATGATTGTTGACCAACAGTAGGATTGGAAACAGCAGTTGTATTTTCTTTTTTTTGTTGACTCGTTTTACCTGTATTTTTAACTGCTAATACTTGTCCTACACGAATTAGATTGGATGTTAAGCCGTTCCATGATTTTAGTTGAGTAACTGTGACTCCATATTTGTTTGCGATGGTAGATAACGTATCCCCTGCGACAACCGTATGTTTTGAAGTTGATGTAGAAGCGGTTGCTTTTTTCTGTGTACTATTAGAAGTGGTGCTTGAAGTTCCTTTGACAGGTATTGTCAATGTTTGGCCAACATAAATAATCTTATTTTTTATTTTATTTGTTTTTTCAATAGCTTCAATAGTCACTTTATATTTCGTAGCAATTTTAGCTAAATAGTCGCCAGCCTTTACTTTGTATGTAGTTGTTTTTACGTTTTTCGTAGAGCTAGATGATTCTTTGACTGTTTTAGTACTTGCTACTTTTACGGTTGACGAACCAGGAATCTTTAGAGTTTGCCCCACATATATTTTGTCGTTCTTTAGTCCATTAGCTTTCATAAGAGAAGACAAAGTAATATTATGTTGAGCAGCAATTTTAGCTAAATAGTCGCCGGCCTTTACTTTATATGTAGTTGCAAGTGTTGTCTTATTTTTATTGGAAGTAGTAGTGCTAACTTTTGTAATAGCTTTGCTACTCGTTTTAATACTTTGTCCAACGTAAATAACATCGGAAGAGAGATGGTTTAATTTCTTAATGTTAGATACTGTTGTATTTGTTTTTTGAGCGATTAAAGACAAAGAGTCTCCGCTTTTCACTTTATATGTATAGGTACTTGCTTGTGCGTCTTGAGAGTTAAGGACAAATGCAGCAGCTCCTACTGCTAGAACAGAACATACAGCTTTTTTCACAAAAATCACTCCTTTAGTTGGATTTGAACGTACAGGCTTTTGCTATCTACATTGTAGATAAAAACAGAAAATAAAACAATATTCATATAAAAAAGGGTAAATTTGATAGAAATATAATTAAAAAATACTGTATATTTGAATCTTTTATAGGTTAAAATCACTATCAAAATTACTGTTTTTTTGTCGTAATTTGCATTATTAATGATTTTACTGTCTAAATATAGAAAAAAGAGTGCTATTTTGGTTGGATTTAGCACTCTTTTAATCGTTTACTATAATTTAAATAATTGAACACTCTTACTTAAAGAATCAGCCATATTACTTAATTCTTCAATAGAAGCAGTAATTTCCTCAATGATTGCATGTTGTTCTTCAGATAAACCTGCAATATGCTGTGTTTTGTCATTTGTATCTTGTGAAATCGTATTAACATGTTCCAGTGACGCTGCGGTTTCTTGGGAAGCTGCAGTGATTTCTACTGTTACGTTAGATACTTCTTGGATATCTTTTGATAGAGTCAAAGAAGTTTCGTAGATATCCCGGAATGCTGCTCCTGTAGTTTGAATACTTTTATAGACAAGTTCTGCATGATCATTTACTGTTTGCATCTGCTCGACTGTTTTGTTCATACTTTGGTGGATACCTAGAGTTGTTTCGCGAATTTCATTTGCTGAACGAGTGGACTCTTCTGCTAATTTTCGTACTTCATCAGCAACAACTGCAAACCCTTTTCCGTGTTCGCCAGCACGTGCAGCTTCGATTGCTGCATTTAGTGCCAATAAGTTAGTCTGATCTGAGATACCCGTAATAGTTGTTACCATAGTATTAATCTTTTGAGAGCTACCTGCTAATTCAATCAGTGAGTTTTGAGTTGCTTCAATGGAACTTTGAATTTCCTTCACTAACTTTACAGTTGATTCGAGATTTTTTCCTCCGTAGACGGTCTTATCTGTAGCTACTGTGGCAGAATTCGAGACCATCGTTGCTGTTTCAGCAACGGAAGCAACTTGGTCTGCAACAAGATTCATAGAATTAGTGCCGTTTAGTACATACTCCATTTGAGTATTAGCATCCAATGCGAGTTGGTCAATTTTTTCGCTCACTTGTTTAGTGGCAGAGCTTGTTTGTTCTGTACTAGCATAAAGCTCTTCGGAAGAGGCAGCTAATTGCTCACTCGTTAGTTTTACTGTTTTAATGATTTGTTTTAAATTGCTATACATGTTATTGAATGCTTCTGCAAGCTGACCAATCTCATCTTTTGAATGGTTATTTAAAGAATCTAAGGTTAGATTTCCGTTGGCAATCTCAGATGCTAAGGTTGTCATATTTTTTAAAGGTCGAATCTTCTTCGCTAATAATAAAAGGAGCATAACTAAGTAGATCAGTACAAGAGCTACTATAATCGAAGTTACAATTACACTATTTTGGACATTATTATTCGCTTGTTCTACTTTTTTTAATGTCCATGAAGAAAGAGCTTTATCAAAATTTGAAACAGAATTATTGACATTATCTTTTAAAAGACTATATTCATTTCCATAAAGTAAATCCTTGGCTCTATCTGTTTCTCCTTTTTGCATTAGTAAAGAAGCTTGTTCTTCAATCATTTTTAGATGAGCCGATTGTTGAAGTGCATATTCGGCTAAGGCTAATGTTTCTTTTGGTAGGTGGTGATTTTTTAGTTGTTTGAGCGTCTTATTAGTATCGAGCGTTTCTTTTTCTTCTCGTTGATAAGCTCGTAAAGAACGGTTAGATTCTGTTTCTGTGTATGTACGGATATTAGATGACTTTGCTTCAATGTTTTGCATTAATTTTATAGCAATTTGTCCATCCTGTTGGTTAATATTAAATGCATTCGTTTGTTCAGATAAACTTTTTCCTAAATGCCCAATGCTTAAAGTAGTTAAGATAAGTAATATAACTGCGATGATTATTGAGTATTTAATCATACTACGGATTTTCATGTAGTCACTCCTAGTTTATATATTAATCTATTATTTATAACGATAAGCATTTGCTCTGTGGGTTGGCTTTTGGATTTTATTAAACCAGATTTTATCTTTTTCTTCTTGTGCAAGTGTACTAGTTATAGAGTTTGCGCAGTGTCTACAGATTTTAGCGTGATTCGTTATTCTTCCACATCTTTCACATGGTGCGCCAAGATTAGGGAAAAGACTATTTTTTAATCTACCTGTTTTTACCCATTTGTAGATTAATTCTGGCGGAATCCCTGTTCGTTCAATAACTTCATCATTAGATAGAATACGATTATTTTTTCTCAGTAAAAAATGAACAACTTCAGAGAAAATAACATCCTCATTTGCATCCGGTTGAATTTTCATATTAAACATCTTCAATCTCTCCCTTAGCTCGTAATATGAGTTTGCTATGATCAATCGCATTATTGTATTTATAATCTTCCCAACGATTACGCGCTATTTTTTGATATTTGGCAGAAACGTCTCTTCCAGAAATCAGTTGAGAAAATCCTTTTTTCGCTTCCTCAATATCCCCTATACGAAGGCTTAGTTCGGCATACAAATATTGAAGCTTTTCTTCGCCTTCTTTATTGGACGCAAAAGATTTACTGTAAAATTCTCTAGCTGCTTGAAGATATCGCATTTCAGATTGTGAATCTTTTTTTAATCTGTATAGCCATGCAATTTTTATCGCAAAATTGGCCATAATAAGAGGCTCCTCCATAGAAGCTCTTGACACTAAATAAGCTAACTTAAAGCTAGCAATAGCATCCTCAAGTGACCGCACTTCGCAAATATTCATCGGTTTTTGCAATTCTTTAATATATATTTCTTTAATAAGTTGCATGAAAGGTCCAAAAGTACGTGTCATTGATTTGTGATAAGCATACCCGCAATGAGGGCAAACAGAGACTTCATATAGTATCGGATTTAATCCCTCATAAATAGGCATAAAATCAGTATCTTGATCGACTACTTTATAACGATTTGGTCGTACTTTGTAAGTCGTGAACTTTTTTTTGCAACAACAGCATTCAATTTTACTTTCGTAATAATATATATTAAATCCCACTTGAAACATCTCCTTTATCCTACAATAACGGACAGGGCAGTATTACCCACCAACTGTTCCTAGCAGCCTAGTGAGTTCAGACATCCTTAAATTGTAATTATATCTATAGTGAAATCCGAGAATAATATAAATTACATAAACAAATTCATTGAGTATGTAATGATTATTTTTTACTATATTATCATATTTATTTAGTCAAATATCAATGATAATATATTACAATTTGTAGTATAAAGGTAATGTGTATTATAAAACAAAAGAATTAATTTGTAAATCTTTGGTTGTTGTTAGTTTATGAAGTTATGATTAAAAGGGGAAATTATAACTATTTAAAAATATACTTTTTATCTATTGATTAATGAGAAATAAGAGGAGACTTTATAAGAAATCGCAAAGTACCGCAAACAAGGGGATTGGCGGTACTTTGCAGAGCTGAGGAGGTTAATTGTTCCGTGTTTATAGAGTTTTTATTTCAAAGTTAGAAATAAGCAATAACAATTGGATAGTGAAATCAAATAAGCAAAATCACTATAGTACAAGCATAGCCAAAATAATAAAATTCGAAACATCTAGGACAATATTTTTTTGAATGTAACAATGTGCAAGTTGTAAAAAAGTAAAACAATTCTATTAGGTATATTTCCGTATGAAATCAATAGAAGTATGAATATAGAAAACACCTCTACAATATCATCATGCAGAGGCGTTTCTTCTATATAAATATTTATATATTAATCTAGTAATCTTAACTTATTTGTTTTTCTTTCAAATTTTCAACTTTATACACGCGACCATAATCGTCCTTGTAAACAATATGTTCGCTATTAAATTTGGTTGGTGAGTCTAAACCAGCTGCTGCAGCTACTCTAAATAGACCTTCACGCATAGTAATAATGTAGTTAGTTACACGGAATTTTTTCTCTTCAACAATAAGACCATTTTGTAATTTAGGATCAGTTGTTGCAACGCCAGCTGGACATTCGTTCGTATGACAACGTTGTGCCATGATACATCCAACTGAAATCATAAATCCACGAGCTACGTTTATAAGATCTGCACCTAAGCCAAGAATGACTGCAGCACGGTCTGCAGTAATAATTTTACCAGAAGCGATAATTTTCACACGGTCACGTACACCGTATTTAATAAGGGCATCATGTAAAAGAACAAGGCTTGAGTGAATAGGAAGACCAACGCTATCTGCTAAGTCTTGGAATGTTGCACCTGTACCGCCTTCAGCACCATCGATTGTGATAAAGTCTGGACCTTTACCTGTTTCTTTCATATAAGAAGCAAGAGCTTCTGCATCATCAGGACTACCAATAACAATTTTAATACCAACTGGAAGACCGCCGACTTCTCGAACTTGGTCGATAAATTTAAATAGTGATGGGAAGTCATTGAATTGATGGAAACGGTTTGGACTATTGATAGTTTTGTGTGGTTCGACATTACGGATTTTCGCAATTTCTTCCGTAACTTTATCTGCTTCTACGTGACCACCACGAGTTTTTGCACCTTGCGCTAGTTTTAACTCGAATGCTTTAACTTGAGGAATCGCCGCTTTTTCCTTTAGTAATTCAAAGCTAAATTCTCCGTCTTTTGTACGATAACCAAATAATCCTGAACCAATTTGGGCGATTATATCTGCACCACCAGCTAAATGATAATCTGAGATACCACCTTCACCAGTATTCATCCAAGATCCTTTTGCCATACTAATACCTTTTGATAAAGCGGTAATAGCATTTTTTCCTAGTGCACCATAACTCATCGCAGATTGACCGACTAAACTACGTACGTGGAAAGGTTCACGACAATTTGGTCCAATTACAATGGCATCTTCTTCAGGAAGCAGCCATGGTTTAACTGTAACTTTTTCTGTATGTTCTTTACGATTAAACAATCCATCAGAATCAATCACATATTTTTGAGTATCTACAGTTTGACTTTGATCGACACGCATTTCTTCTACTTGTTTTGTGAACATAGCGTTACGAATATAGAAACCTGCTTCTTCAAAATTACGTTTTGAACCATATCCTATGACAGAACCTAAGTATTTCCCAGGTAATACGACATGTAAAAAGTCTTCTCGACTAAAAGGCTTACCTTTATGGTCATCATCGAACAAATATTGTCGAAGTTCTGGACCGACTTTTTCAGTCATGTAACGCATTCTACCAAGAACCGGGAAATTCCGTAAAATAGCATGTTGTTTTTGCTTACGGTCTAATACATATAGAGTAAATACTAATATTGCAGGAATAATAACAAAAATAGTAATTAAAATTAATAAAATAGTTGAAATCATTTTTAAACCTCCGAAAAGCCTCATTAATCAAACTTTGTGTCAAATTTATGAATCTATCTCAATTGCGTATTAAATATATCACAATTCGAGATAGATTCAAGTGTTTAGATTAAAAAGTGTATTTATTAAAGAAAACACTTGAAAACGCTTACTTTAAACAGAAGATTTATACCCATTAAAGAATAGTGTGATTACCCTAAATCTGGTACAAATTCAACCTTAGAGTGTAAGTGTAGAGATTGAATATGGGATGTACCTCTATAATTAGATATATGTGACTTAAGCGGATTGGTGTCTAATCTTAATTTATAAAAGAAAAAGACTGTAAACTACTCTTAATTGGAGTGTGTTTACAGTCTTTTTTTCTATTTAAAATTTATTGGTTGTGTAATTTATTTTTTTTGCATCAATGAAATGACATAACCTACGATTGCACCAATAAGAGCAGGTATTAGCCAGCCAATCCCTGTAGAGTATAGTGGGATTTGGTTTAAGAAGTTTTCATAACCAGTAAAAGTGATTTTAGCTTGTTTAAGACCATCGTAAATACTTACTAAAGCTGTGAAAATCATTGCTGTAATATAAACAGCACGTGCATCATTGAACCATTTTGCAGCAAGAGTTAAGACCATTAGAACAATTGCTAGTGGATAAATAGCAAGTAGTACAGGTAAAGAGATGGTGATCAATTGTTCAAGCCCGATATTTGCTACGAAAGTTGAGAAAATCGTGAAAACCCATACCCATCCTTTATAAGAAATAGAAGGGAAGATTTTATGGAAGAACTCAGATGATGCAGTCATTAAGCCGATTGATGTTGTTAAACAAGCTAGTAGAATGACAGCTGTTAATAAGATATTACCGAATTGACCATATAGGATGTTTGCAGATTTTGTAATGATATCAGCACCGTTGTCGAATGCACCAATTGTTTGGAAACTTGATGAACCAATATAACCAAGAGAAAGATAAACAAGAGCTAGTCCAGCTGCAGCGATAAATGCAGCGAAAATTGTTGTTTTCACAACTGTTGGTTTGTGCGTAATATTTTTACCTTTTAATGCTTCTACAATGACAATTCCAAAGATTAATGCTGCTAGGAAATCCATTGTTAAGTAACCTTGAACGAAACCTTCACCAAATGGATTTGATACGTATTTACCGACTGCTTTTCCAGCTCCGTCCATCGGTGTCACGATTGCTTTTATAGCAAGTGCAGCGATAACAACTAAAAGTGCAGGAGTAAGAATTTTACCTACTCGGTCAATTAACTTACTTGGGTTCAATGCGAAGAACATAGTAATTGCAAAGAAAATGATTGAAAAGATTAATAATGGCCAAAATGATGCTGCAGATGCTTCTGACAAATAAGGTTTAACACCTAACTCATAAGAAACTGTACCCGTACGAGGCATTGCGAAGAATGGTCCAATCGCAAGATATACAATTGCTGTGAAGATTACACCGAATAGTGGACTAATACGGCCCGCCATATCTTGTAATTCACCGCCTGATTTGGCAACTGTAATAACCCCTAATAATGGAAGACCTACACCAGTTACTAAAAAACCAATTATAGCTAAAACAAAATGTTCGCCTGATTGTTGTCCTAATAGAGGAGGGAAGATAATGTTACCGGCACCTAGGAATAATGCGAAAAGCATGAACCCAACCGATATTTTTTCCCAAAGAGAAAGATGTTGATTTTGCATAATAAGACTCCTTTTATAATGTTCTGCGTGTAATCTCTAGTAATTTATATGAAATTATTACGCTATTTGGAATAAGGTGATTAAATATTCGTTGTTATCTGAAAATTCTAATTACAACAGTTTTAAAAAGGTACTTGAATAGATTAACATGAATATGTCTATAATGGAACCTTAAATTTTATTTAAAAAGTGAAAATTTATATTAATTAAGTTAAATATTCTAAAATAAAAGAAAATTTAGAATGAATAAATTATGAAGAGGGTGTAAAGATTATTTTAATAATGGATTGATATGAAGAGAAGTGGACCAAAGTCGAGAAATGTTTGAGGATTCGTGACTTAAATTGCTGTAAGGGCGAATACAATTCAAAAAAGAGCGAATAAAACGAAGGTAGGAGCGAATAAAATCCCCAAATTAGCGAATAAACCATAGGAAAGAGCGAATAAACTGCTCTTCGTTAATAATCCAGTCAATAGAATGTTATTAAATTTACATAATTTCATCTCCTAACAGATGTGTTAGGAGATTTTTATGTGCAATAATTCAGCCAAGTGTGAATTCGATAAAAAGTAATGATTAAATAGTCAGATTCATAGTAAAAATTGGTTGTGTCATATTCGTAATTTGGCTCTATAATCATATATGTAAAGTTGTTAAACACATAGAATTGCATAAAACTTAAAATTTGATGCAACCTTTTAAGCATTTCTTGTGTTTTATTAGAGTAAGATTTAAATAGTATGATTATAGTGATGGACAAACAAATTACTTGAAAGAGAGTGTTATTTTCTAGAAATCATGCTATAATACTTTTTGTATTCAATGATAACTAGCATTTGAATGCGTTTTTTATTGCGCGTTTATTAATATACGTAGAGTTTATAAGGAGGATGGGTAATATATGAATTACCTAGCATTAGTTGTAGCCTTTGTCGCTTCAATTCTTTTGACTCCGCTTGTTAAACGACTCGCATTTCGAATTGGTGCAGTAGATAAACCAAACTATCGTAAAGTGCACGATCATGTTATGCCACGACTTGGTGGATTAGCTATTTTCTTAGCTTTTCTAATTGGTATAGTTGTAGCACAACCTATGGATAAATCAATGATTGCCATTTTAATCGGAGGCTTTGTTATTATCGTGACAGGCGTCCTTGATGACATGCTTGAAATTTCTCCAAAAGCTAAATTGATTGGGCAAACTGTTGCCGCTGCAATCGTTATTTTCTTTGGTGGTGTTCAAATTGACTTTATCAATTTACCTTTCGACGGAAAATTAGACTTTGGTTATTTAAGCATTCCATTAACTTTAATTTGGATTATTGGTATTACGAATGCGATTAACTTAATAGATGGATTAGATGGCCTTGCAGCCGGTGTTTCCACAATTGCATTAATCACACTTGCAGCTATGGCATTCATAATGGGTAATGTTTTTGTATTAGTGATGGCTTTGATTCTTGCAGCAAGTACATGTGGTTTCTTATTTTATAATTTCCACCCTGCGAAAATTTTCATGGGTGATACCGGGGCTTTGTTCCTTGGATTTATGATTTCTGTTTTAGCTTTACTTGGATTTAAAAACGTAACTTTTGTTTCATTAGTTGTTCCTATTGTTATGTTAGGTGTTCCAATTTCAGATACTTTCTTCGCTATTGTGCGTCGTTTGTTAAACAAACAACCACCATTTAGCCCAGATAAATCTCACTTGCATCACCGCTTGATGAGTATTGGTTTTACTCATCGCCAAACAGTATTACTTATTTATGGGATCGCTGCAATGTTCGGGTTAGCAGCAATTACATTCTCAATGGCAAAAGTTTGGGGAGCAATTCTTCTCATCACTGTAATTCTTGTAGTAATTGAGTTATTTGTCGAAGTGATTGGACTAGCTGGACAAAATTATCGCCCATTGTTAAACCTTGTTCGAAAAAAATAATCTTAAAATATACTAGAGTGTGCTAAAAGTTTTGACCTTTTAGTTACACTCTTTTTTATTTTGTGGATAAGTATTGGATGGAGATTGACCAATTCATCAGTGATGGTAGAGGATAATGTGGATAAAGCTGTGGGATTGTGGATAATTTCAAAATATTTTAAATATTAATATCTTAATAGAATTAAATATACCTCTGAAAGGGGAGTGACTTTGAAGGGAAATAAAAGCATCAGAAAAGGAAATAAACACTGCTGAAAAAGAAATAAAAGCCTCTGAAAAGGTAATAAAACCCTTTAAAAAAGAAATAAACCTCCTCTAAAAAGAAATAAATCCCTTCATCTATGTTGCTTTCACCGAGTAACTTCATTTTCTAACGTTATTCGCTCTCTCGGTAGTTTTATTCGCTCCTTCTGTGATTTTATTCGCTCTCTCGCTTCGTTTATTCGCTCCATTTTAAATTGTATTCGCCCTTACAGCAATTTACGTCTTCAAAAACCTCAGTTCAAAAAGAGAACCGAACCATAAATAAAAAAGCATCCAATAGAAAAACTATTAGATGCTTATTATTCGTTATCATTAGATTAATTATTCGAATTGTAGTCTGAGCTGTAACTGCTACTAGAACCAGATCCACTATAAGTACTACCAGAACCGCTATAAGAACTAGATTGTTGACTGGAATTATATTCGCTACTACTGTTGTTCGTATCTGTCTGAGTACCGTCTGTCGAATTATCTTGTGTGTTTAAGTCATTTTCAGTTAAACCTAAATGTTTTTGAAGCGTTTGTTTGATTTCAGCAAGATTATTTGTATCTAATTTGTAGTAGTAAACGCCAGTTGACATATCGTCGTAACCTTTTAAAGATAGTGAGTCAACTTTTGGCATACCACCTTTAATATAAGCGGCAAGTGATTTCATCTCATCGAAAGTCATGTTCGTTTTCATATTGTTGCCGACTGCAGCTAATATATCATCATATTTTGTTAATGATGTTACGGATGATGCCTTTTTAATAATAGCTTCTAAAATCATCTGTTGGCGTTCTCCGCGTTTGATATCGCTATCTTGATGTCGCGTACGTGCAAGTGCTAATGCTTCACGACCATTGAGTAATTGCTTACCAGGTTTTAAGTTGACTGTTCGTTTGTCGTTTTCATCAAGTTCATGTAATGCATAAGGTACGTTAACTTTAATACCACCAAGTGCATCGACAATTTCGATAAATGCATCAAAGTTTAAACGATAGTAGTAATCTACAGGAACGTTTAATAAATTTTCTACTGTATCAATTGTTGCTTGTGTCCCACCGTATGCATGTGCATGAGTGATTTTATCTTCATGACCTACATAAGGAATGTAAACATAGGAGTCACGTGGAATACTTAGTAATTTAACTGATTTATCTTTGTTGTTTAAAGTGGCAAGCATTAAGGCATCTGAACGAGAATGATCAGAACCTTGTTCACGAGCTTCGCTATCATCAATACCAACAAAAAGTATTGAGATATTATCTTTTAATGGTTCAACTTTTTCTTCTCTCAAAGCAGATTTCTCTCGGGTATTACTTGTATCGTAAGCTTTGTTTGCTGCTTTTTCACCTTGTTTGAAAAGATAAAAGGCATATGACCCGGTCGCTATAACTGCTAATATTAAAAGAACTAAAAAGGTTTTTAAGACGGGATGTTTCTTTTTTTTCTTTTTAAGGGACTTTTTCTCCTTTTTCGCTTGTACTCTTGAATTTGTCATATATAATCTCCTCTAATTTAGGAATACTAATCTACAGAATTGTATTGACACAGTGTATTTGACGCTCTTTTTAAAATAAAGTTGCTACATTTCGTGTAGCGAATTTAATTATACTATGGAGAATTGAATCAGTAAAATTAATTTTTAGTTATTTTTTGTCAAATTCTAAAAATAACATGTCTTCATTTGTTATAATAGCTTGTCCATTTGTCATATTTGTAAGCCACTCGGTAAATGGAGTTTCTTCTTCTTTTGGAACAAAGACATAAAATTCGACATGATCTGCGTAATTTATATCATTTAAAATATAGGAAGAATTTCGAATTTCATTTTCAAGTTTCCCTAACCAAACATACTCTACAGTTACCTTCATAAGATGATGAAGACGTCTTTCGACAACACCACTAGCATCAATTCCAGCAGTAGTTGCTTTTCCGTAGGCACGGACTAATCCTCCTGCTCCTAATTTAATGCCACCAAAGTAGCGTGTAATAACAACTACTGTATCTTTTAAGTGTTGCTTCTTTAATACTTCTAAAATGGGAACGCCAGCTGTGCCACTTGGCTCACCATCATCGTTTGCTTTTTGAATTTGGTCATGTTCTCCGATTAAATAAGCTGAGCAATTGTGCGTAGCTGAATAGTGCTCTTTTTTTATAAATTGTATAAAATCAAGTGCCTCTTGTTCAGTTTCGACTCGTTTACAATTTGCGATAAATCTTGATTTTGAGATAATAATTTCACTGTTTCCAAGGGTTTTTAGTGTTAAATAATTTTTTCTCATGGTAAACTCCTTCTTACTAGGTATTATATAATGAAACCTTTGACATCGTATTGACATCATAATTTAATAGTCTCAGGTCGGATAAATGATATAATAAATTTAGGGTCACAGTAGTAAAGATATATTTTTGTGTATAATTTTAATAAGTATTATTTATTCTAAATGTAGCACAAAGTGTAAGGGTGATGTGAATGATAAATGATAAAATTGATTTGAAATCATTAGATCTGATCTTCAATCGTATGGTAAAAACGATAGATGAATCAAAAAATGACATCTTTACGATTAGTGAGCAAAGTCGACGAACTTTTGATGAAATGAAATTAGAATTAGAGGAAGTTCGTTATAAAATAGAGAATTTAATATCTGAAAACGATGTATTAGAAGCTAAATCTAGACTTTCGAGACGACGACTAGCTGAAGTATCCAAGAATTTCAAGATATTTTCAGAAGAAGAAATTCACAAAGTTTATGACCAAGCAAACCAAATACAAATTCGCTACTCTATTCTCCAAGCTGAAGAAAAACAACTGAGAGAAAAAAGAGACGATTTAGAAAGACGTATGAAAAGCTTACTTGATACAATTGAAAGAGCTGATCATTTAGTCAATCAAGTGAATGTAGTTCTAAATTATCTAACTTTTGACCTTAAGCATATTGGCCCAGCACTTGAGAATGCTAAGATGAAAGAAGATTACACAATCAAAATTATCGAAGCAACAGAAGAGGAAAGAAAGCGAATCTCAAGAGAAATACATGATGGCCCAGCACAAATGTTAGCCAATGTATTATTGAGAACTGATTTAATCAATCGTACTTATAAAGAAAGAGGCATTGAAGAAGCGCTTCAGGGAATATTAGAGTTAAAAGATATGGTTCGCGATGCTTTACATGAGGTCAGAAGAATTATCTATGATTTGAGGCCTATGGCTTTAGACGACCTAGGTATTGTACCGACTTTAAAGAAATATTTAAAAACTGTTGAAGAATATAAACAAAATAGCAATGTACATTTTAATTCGATTGGTGAGCCTATTCGCATAGGTACAAATTACGAAGTAGCAATCTTTAGATTGGTTCAAGAATGTGTTAACAACGCTATTAAACACGGTAAATCCCATGATGTATGGGTGAAATTTGAGTGGCTTAAAGAACACGTCAATATTACTATTAAGGATAATGGTTCAGGATTCGATACTGATATTGTCAAAAGAAATTCGTTTGGTATTATAGGAATGCGTGAAAGAGTCGAACTGCTTAACGGAGAGATGAAGCTATCTTCAGTTAAAAACGAAGGCACCCACATTACTTTTATAATCCCTATTGGACAACAAAAAAACTATAAAAAAACGAACTAATTTAGGAGGAAATTTTCATGACGAAAATTGTTATTGTAGATGATCACCAACTATTCCGTGAAGGAGTCAAAAGAATTTTAGATTTCGAAGATTCTTTTGATGTGGTAGCAGAAGGTGATGACGGTCAAGATGTTATCCGTCTTTATAATGAATATCAACCAGATGTAGTATTAATGGATATTAATATGCCACAAAAAAATGGTGTGGAAGCTACTGCTGAACTTTTAGAAAAATACCCTGATGCAAAAGTAATTATCCTTTCAATCCATGATGATGAATCTTATGTTTCACATGCATTGAAATCTGGCGCACTAGGCTATATGCTAAAAGAAATGGATGCAGATGAAATCGTAGAAGCTATTAAAATCGTGGCTGCTGGTGGTTCATACCTACATCCGAAAGTAACAAAAAATTTAGTTGCTGAATACCGTCGCCTAAGTGAACGTGAAAATAAAGGCTCATTCCACCAAACAGAAATTCGTCGTCCATTCCACTTACTTACAAAGCGTGAATGTGAAGTACTTCAACTACTAACAGATGGTCAAAGTAACCGAGCTATCGGTGAAACGCTATTCATTTCCGAAAAAACCGTTAAAAACCATGTATCAAGCATTCTTCAAAAAATGAATGTAAACGACCGTACACAAGCAGTTGTAACAGCTATTAAAAATGGTTGGGTAGAAGTTCGATAATTTTATTTATATCTTGATAAGGCTAGAGTAACTGGAATTATAACCGTTGCTCTAGCTTTTTTACTTTTTATACAGTGGAAAACTATTGTGAACGTTTTTAATTTGATCAGCTCTGATAAACTAAGTTTGTTGATCTTATTCAAAACTCAATATTTTTTTACATATTTCTGTCGCTTTTCCACTTTCAATGACATACAAATACATTCTGGATTATACTAATTGTAGAATGAGTTGAAAATAGTATCCAATAATATACATAGAAACTTATTTCTTTCTATTACGTCTAAAAAATGAATAGATATTATGAATTATAATAATTATGGGTATTCTAGTTCCAAAGAGAATGTAGGAGGGTATTGAATGATTTTCAAAAAGATAGCATTGATTGGAGTATGTGCCTTAATGCTTACAGCTTGTGGAAACAACGACAATAGTGCTAAAGATAACAACTCTGGCTCTGCAAAAGATACTGATTATTCATCACAAAATAATTCCATCAATCATGGAATCACAGATACAAAACAAGATTCAACAACAAATAAAAGCGAAGAACAAACGAATTCTGATTCATCTAGTGCTGACAAAAATGATCAAGCAACAACGGATGCTACTACAACTGATGATGAAAAAGTTGGTTTCGAATTAAACTCGGATGGTAAAGTAGACGAAGCAAAATCAGTCCCAGCTGATGAAAAGAAAGCAATCTTAGCAGTTTTTGACGAATATATTAATTCTTTTAATGATAAGGACATCAATCGTTATGGAAAAACTTTATCAAAAAATCCAAAAGGCTTTAACTATGATGAAGAAATTGATTATACCAAACAAGCCTTTAAGGATTACGATGTTAAAAGAACAGCCAAAAATGTAACATTGAAAAAATATAAAGAAAATTATGCTGAAGTTTTTGCGAATATAAAAACAACAGTGAAGCAAGATGACCAAACATTTACTCAACCTTTAAACCAAGTTACAGTGATGGCGAAGGAAAATGGTAAATGGGGAATTTCAGCAGTGTACGTAATGGGCACAAAAGAATAAGTGACTACTCATGGAATGTAGAGGTTTCTCCTTTGCATTCCATTTTTGTAGCTATAATAGATATATTTATACAATGAAAATATGTTTTACATATTTGACTTATAGAACAAAATCAGTAACACTTATAATCTAGGGATATTTTTCATTTAACATTCATAGCGATATATTATAAAATGTAAAACTAGGTAGGAGAGTGGATGAAATGACAACAGCAATTGTAACAGATAGCACAGCCTATTTGTCCCAAGCTGAACAAGAAAAATATAATATTCACGTAGTACCGCTTAGTGTGATTTTTGATCAAGAAACATTTGCAGAAGGCGTTGATATAGACGTTGCTACTTTTTATGACAAAGTTCGAGAAGCAAAAGAACTTCCAAAGACTTCGCAACCACCGATAGGCGAATTTGTCTCTTTGTTTGAAAAGCTAGCAAATGACTATGACGAAGTAGTAACAATTCACTTATCTAGTGGCATTAGTGGTACATACCAAGGAGCAGTTCAAGCAGGAGAGTTGGTTGAAGGCCTCGATGTATACGGATTCGATAGTGAAATTGCTTGCGGCCCACAAGGTTTTTACGCTATTGAAGCAGCGAAAATGGCGCAACAAGGTGCTTCAGCTAAAGACATCATAGCAAAGTTAAAAGAGATGAAACAATCTATGCATGGATACTTTATGGTGGATGATCTATCACATTTGCAACGCGGAGGAAGACTTTCAGCCGCTTCTGCATTAATCGGAGGATTACTACAAGTTAAACCAATCCTGCATTTCAAAGACAAAGTGATTGTTCCTTTTGAAAAAATTCGTACACGCAAAAAAGCATTACGTCGAGTAGAAGATCTACTTGGCGAAGATGTTGCCGTTCATCCCGACATCGAAGCAGTCGTGATCCACGCCAATTGCGAAGCAGAAGGACAAGCATGGTTTGACACACTACAAGCAAAATACCCATCCGTCCATTTCAAACAAAGTTACTTTGGTCCGGTAATCGGCACCCACTTAGGTGAAGGCTCACTTGGACTTGGATGGTATAGAAAATAAAGTACACAAAAAGTCGAAATTGCATGACGCAATTTCGGCTTTTTGTTTTTAGAGGGGGGATTACAAGTCTAAATACTTTCATCTTTATAAAGCATTTTAGTACTAGAAGAGGTTGAAGCTGATGAGTTGTGCAAAAGGGAGCCTGAGTTGTGCAAAAGGAGTCATGGGATGTGCAAAAAGAGATGAGTTGTGCAAAAGGAAGCTTGAGTTGTGCAAAAGGAAGCCTGAGTTGTGCAAAAGGAGTCATGGGATGTGCAAAAAGAGATGAGTTGTGCAAAAGGAAGCTTGAGTTGTGCAAAAGGAAGCTTGAGTTGTGCAAAAGGAAGCCTGAGTTGTGCAAAAGGAGTCATGAGTTGTGCAAAAGGAGTTGTGAGTTGTGCAAAAAGGAGTCCCGAGTTGCGCTAAAGCTCCAGCGCCAAAATAAACAATTCCACAAATTATGGCAAACAATCTACAAATTCTACCCCCATCCATAATGTAAAAATAAATAACCCTCTCCCTCTTGAAATCCCCAAAAAATCCTTATAAAATATACCCAATCCAACCCCAGAATTGGAGGAAACTATTGCGTTTTAAACTCAATAAATCAAAAATAGCCCATAAACTATTCTCCCCAAACAATTTTATAAATGCTCAATTACGCGATTTTTTAATAGGCCGACTATGGCTTCGTGAGCATACGCCTTTTCAGCAAAAAACAATAGAACAACATATTCAAATGGGTCTTATACAGATAATCCCCGGTGTACAACCAATCTCAACGTCCAAAAAACTATTCTCAAAAAATAATTGGAGATGTAATCGATGCAGAAACGAAGATCCTGAGTTTTTCGCATCTTTTAATTGTGCTAAATGCGAACAAATCTGTGTCTACTGTCGGCATTGTATTAATATGGGAAGGGTAAGTAGTTGTACAGAGTTAATAAAATGGATAGGACCACCACGAAAAATTCAATTACCTTATGAACCAAAAGTGAATCTTTCGCATCTATTTCAATGGAATGGGACTTTCACACCTCAACAAAAAAGGGCTTCAGAAGAACTTGTTGATAGTGTTAAGAAGAACCAATCCCATTTGGTACATGCAGTTTGTGGAGCAGGTAAAACGGAGATTCTGTTTCCTGCTATTGCAGAATGCCTGATGCAAAACAAGCGTGTTTGTGTTGCAACACCGAGAACTGACGTAGTACTTGAATTGGCACCACGAATTCAAAAAGTATTTCCGAATACTTTTGTACAAGCACTTTACGGAGGAGCAACAGTTGAACATCGTTATTCTCCCCTAATAATTGCAACAACACATCAACTATACCGTTTTGAAGAGGCATTTGATGTGGTTATAGTCGATGAAGCTGATGCTTTCCCTTATACATTCGATGAAACATTACAGCAAGCGGTCCAAAAAGCAAAGAAACCCGATTCGCCTATTTTATTTGTTACAGCGACGCCTTCAGATGAACTTAAAGATAAGGTGAAAAAGTTGAAAGGTGGTTATTCCTTTATACCAAGAAGATATCATACGCATCCACTCCCAGTACCGCGCTTTGACACACTCTTTAACTATCAAAAGCAAATTGCGAAAGGGAAAATACCGAGGAAACTGCTAGAATGGACAACCACTAGATTGAAGAATGATGAACCTTTTCTCATATTTTTTCCAACGATTGAATTAATGGAAAAGGCCGTACCACTTTTTCAAAAATTACATCTGAAAATTGAAGCTGTACATGCAGAAGATTCTAATCGTAAAGAAAAGGTACTTGCATTGCGTAAGAAAAGCGTGCCGGGATTGCTTACAACAACCATTTTAGAAAGAGGGATTACCATTCCGAAGGTACAGGTTGCTGTTGTAGGAGCGGAAAGTGGTATTTTTACCTCGAGTGCCCTGATCCAGATTGGTGGGCGAGTTGGGAGGTCTGCAGATCATCCTACTGGTGATTTGGTCTTTTTCCATCATGGGATAACACTCGAAATGGATGATGCACGGAAAGAAATTATAAGGCTGAACAATATGGAGGTGTTATCGTAATGCACATTAACCCCCCTCCAAAAAGAACAACCCATTGCTACTTATGTGCTGCACCATTACATCACAAAATTACCTGGCGTAAACTATTAACACCTACAAGAGAACCTGCTATTTGCGAAAAATGCCACCAAAAATTTGAACCAGTTGCTCCCGAACAGCAAAAATACAAAGATGTCACTGCGTTATATCACTATAATGAGCCAATGAAAGATTTCCTACATCAATATAAGTTTCTAAAAGATGTCGTACTATCTGAAGTGTTCCGTGAAGAAATTCATCAACATCTAAAAGATGAACAAACTATTATAGTCCCAATACCAATGCATCCAGAAAAACAAAAAGAAAGAACGTTTGCGCATATTGATGAACTATTAAATGCAGCCGGTATTCCATTTACACATTTACTTGAAAAAATATCACCTATCACCCAATCGAGTAAAACAAAAACAGAAAGAGAACAATCAGATCAGCTATTCAGACTAAAAGTCCATGAAGCAATCAAACCTACACACTATATCCTTGTGGATGATATTGTCACAACTGGCACTACGCTACAGCATGCAAAATCATTATTAATAGAAGCAGGCGCAGAAAAAGTCACAGCACTTACACTAATTCAAGGATAAGCAAATGGCTTTTTATCAAACGAATCTAGCATCATTTACTCAAGTACCCAAAACTCTAATAATTTGTTATGATGTATTCGTAATCAATCTTCAGAATAAAATATTCAAAAACAATGTCGACAATATAAATAGATACAGTTAGATCTACAATAGGAGGAATAGTTATGGGGGAATTACGAGATTGTCCAAAATGTGGAGATTTCTTTAATTACACTGGAGTTAGAGAGATTTGTCCAAAATGTGCAATGTCAGAGGAAAAAATGTATGAAGAAGTGTATCGCTTTTTACGTAAAAGAGAAAATCGTGCTGCTACAGTTGATCGAATTGTAGAAGCTACTGGTGTAGAAAGAGAACTTTTATATAAATGGGTTAAGAAAAATCGGTTACAGCAAGCATTGTTTCCAAACTTAGGATATCCATGTGATAATTGTGGGCGTTTAACATCAAAAGGAAAGCTTTGTGATGATTGCGCAAGTGAATTGAAATCAGAATTAAATAAATTCGAAGCTGCGCGAGAATTCAGAAGAAGTGTTGAAGAAAATTCGAGGGCTACGTATTTGGCAGAGCGGAAAAAAAAGTAAAATTAAAAAGTAAGAGCTAACGAAAGGAAATTATTTTGTTGGCTCTTTTATATTAGAGTAAAATTATTCCACTTACAAAAATCTATGCTCCTTCATAAAAATATGTCTAACTTCACAAGTAAATCCTAATGCTTTATAATCACTCTTTAAATAATGGAGGAAAATAGCACTACAACTATTTTAAAATGATAGGTTGTCTTTCGCTATTTATGTAAAAGTACTTAATTTCAAGTAAACTCAACCGAAATAACATGTAGACAATGAAAATTGAGAGGGGGCTCTTAAAAATGAAAATCTATAATTACGGTGTGAATAAGGTAAACCCTTATCAAAATCAATCTGTAAAAACGGAGCAAGTTAAGAAAAGTACATTTAAAGTAACAGATCAATTAGAAATTTCTTCAGCTGCGAAGGATTTGCAAGGTATTAAAAGTTATGCTGATGAGCGAGCAGAACGCGTTCAACAACTAAAAGAGCAGATACAAACTGGTAATTATCAAGTAGATGCAAAACAACTTGCATCCGATATTCTGAAATATTATCGCAAATAAAAAGGAGCTTGAAAAATGGCCATTGACCCACTATTAACTATTTTGGATAAACTTGAAAAAATGCATAAGAGTCTTCTCAAACTGGCTTATCACAAAACCGAATTGATTAAAGTTGGGGATATGGAAGGACTCGATCAGATGCTGAAAAGTGAGCAAGCGCACGTAGCTGCCATTTCACAACTCGAGCAACAGCGCCAGAAAGTGGTAACGGAATACCTAGGAGCAAAGGGGATTGCTCTCTCTGGT
Organism: Rummeliibacillus sp. POC4; assembly: GCF_003576525.1. Lineage (GTDB taxonomy): Bacteria > Bacillota > Bacilli > Bacillales_A > Planococcaceae > Rummeliibacillus. The sequence goes on from NZ_QWUA01000022.1 coordinate 26,161, forward strand.
CAAGCTACTGTTGCTGATGTAATGGAAGCAGCTGATACGCCACAAGAAAAAGATAAACTAGATGAAGTAAGAAAAAGGCTATTGCTGACGATCAAAACCTTAAAAAAACAAAACGATTTAAATCAGAAACTAATTTTTCAATCGCTCCAATTCGTGAACATGACATTGGACTTACTAAGACCACAACCTGAACAGATTAATTATTCTAAAACTGAGGTGCGTGGCAGTAACATGGCAAAAGTGCATTTCGATTCGCAAGCTTAACACCTCATTCTAGAGGTGTTTTTTTCTGAAATAAATATTGGACTGTTAATAATTGCCGATAGCTCCTTCAAAAAAGATAAATACATCCGATTAAAAGAATATATATAAACGAAATAAAACCGCTCTTAGTAGCTAAATATAGGAGGTAAAAGAATGAGCTCCACATTTATGGGATTAGAAACGAGCAAACGTGGTCTTACTACACAACAAACCGCATTGTATACAGTTGGCCACAATATCGCAAATGCAAATACGGACGGTTATTCTCGTCAACGTGTTAACATGGAAGCGACCATGGGGTTCCCTGGTGTTGGTATGAACGCACCTAAAGTACCTGGTTATCTTGGAACAGGTGTGCAAGCCGGCTCCATTACGCGTATTCGTGACCAATTCATCGATAATCAGTATCGTCAAGAAACAACAAAACTAGGCTACTGGTCATCAAAATCAGATGCTGTATCCCAAATGGAAGACGTCCTATCAGAACCTTCCGAATATGGTCTAAATAAAGCATTCGACAATTTCTATGCATCTTTACAAGATTTAAGTGCAAAACCAGATAGTGCAGCCACTCGTGCAGTAGTAGCACAACGAGGCGAACACTTAGCAGATTCGTTCAACTACATAAGCACACAGCTTACACAAATTCAAACCAATCTCAAAAATGAAATTAGTGCGGAGTCTGGCAAAGTAAACTCAATCATCAAACAAATAGCTGCATTAAACCAACAAATCGGTAACGTCGAACCCAATGGTTATTTACCCAATGATTTGTATGATGCACGTGATTCACTATTAGATCAACTTTCAGAATACTTCAATGTAACAGTAGACTACACTCCTTCAGGTGGTAATGCACTAGCTATTGCAGAAGGTTCTATGAATGTTTATCTTAAACTTGATGACGGTACAAAAATACAAGTAGTAAACAAAGATAAAGGTGCTACACTAACCGCAAATGGGTATAAACCAGTAGTGGATACTACAACTAATCAAGTGTCTTCTTATAAACATGATGTACTTGATCAATCAGATACGTTTACACCATTTACAGATTTTACAGTTACTATGGACGGCGCTAACTCTACCATTACGTATGATCAATTTGATAATGTCGGCTCTGGTAAAATGTCTTCTTTGATTAATTCTTATGGATATGCAACACAAACAACAGACACATGGGATGCCGGCTCTAAAGCTTGGAAAGACTCTGTAGATGCTACTGCAGGAGGTAAAGTGTTATCAGACGGCTTATATCCAGATAAAATGGAAGAGTTAAATGTATTAGCACAAAAATTTGCTGAGAAATTTAATGAATTACATAACGCCGGGTATACATTAGGTGCTACTTCAGCTCATGGTGCAGATTTCTTTGTTGATAGTGACGCAAATGGCGCTGCTGGTAATAACAAAATTACTGCAGCAAACATTAAAGTAAACTCAGACATCTTAAAAAATAACAACTTAATCGCTGCTTCAACAGGTCAAGGAGAAGAAGGTAATGGTAAACAAGCTATATTACTTTCAAACTTAAAAACAACAACCATTGCTGGTTTAAATAATGCATCAGCACAAACGTATTATGAAGGATTAATCGGTGATTTAGGTGTACAAGGTCAACAAGCAACAACAATGGAATACAACTCAACAACCATTCAGTTAACCATTAGTAACAATCGTGCATCCGTTAGCTCTGTATCATTGGATGAAGAAATGACGAATATGATCACATTCCAACAAGCATATAACGCTTCAGCTCGAATGATCACTGTAGTAGATGAAACGCTCGATAAAATCATCAACGGCATGGGCCGTGTAGGGTTATAGGAGGTAAATTTCAATGCGTGTAACACAATCAATGCTTTCTAATAATATGCTTCGCAATCTAAATACAAGTAATAGTAAAATGGGCAAATTACAAGAACAACTCTCATCAGGCTCAAAACTAACTCGTCCATCCGATGATCCAGTTGCTTCTGTTAAAGGTATGGGGTATCGAACAACCCTTGCAAAAAATGCTCAATATACTCGTAATATGAATGAAGTAAATAGCTGGTTAGATGCATCAGATGAATCACTCGGACAAGTAGGAAGTGCATTGCAACGTGTACAAGAACTTGTAACACAAGCAGCAAACAGTACAAACACAACAGATGATCGCGAAAAAATGAAAAAGGAAATTGAACAAATCCGCGAACAAATCAAAGATATTGCTAACTCTAAAATCGGTGACAACTATATTTTCAGTGGGACGAAGACAACAACGCCCCTTTATGATAAAAATGGATTTATCGGTGGAACAGTAGAAGGTATAACAACAATTGCTACTCCACCAGGTACAACAACTGGTGCAATTGCATTTCCTGTTACTAATTTAGATATCAATACCGGAAAAGCAACAGATGCTAATGGAAACGATGTACAGTTTGCTACTGGAATAGATGCAACGGGTAATAAAATACTATTGGCTAACGCTAATACTGGTGCAAGTCAATTTACATTAGATGACAATGGTTATCCAGTAATCCAATCTCAATCTGGTTTTAGCTCTAATGTTTCGATTGAACTTTATAGTGGTATTACATTAGATGTCAATTCAGAAGGTTACGAGTTATTCCAAAAAATTGACAACATGATGGCAAAAGTAGAAAGTAAACTCCAATCTGGTGACGATGCAAAAGAATTAGTTGGCGATTTACTAGGTGGTACAGGATCTACTAAAGATAAATCAGGTGCAACAATTCAAGGAGCAATTGACCTTGTTTTAGAAGCTCGTGCAACAGTCGGGGCAAAACAAAACCGAGCTGAAATGATGGCAGATCGTTTAAGCTCTCAAAAAATCAGTGTCACAAAACAAATGTCTGATAACGAAGATGTCGATTACGAAGAATCTATCACAAAACTAATCACTGAAGAATCCATCCACCGTGCAGCTCTTTCAGTAGGTGGTAAAATCATTCAACCAACATTAGTAGATTTCATCAATTAATGCTAGTTTGGAAGGCTCTCGTATTTATAATAGGGGAGCCTTTTTCATAAGGATGTGACAATTATGAAATTAGATCAAATTCAAATCCATACAACAGATGCGAAAGTGGACTTGCATATAAGTGACCCTGTTCAACATATCGAACAACCAAGAGCACAACAGCATATCGAACAACCAGCCGCAACACTTGAAATCCATTCAGAAGCTGCCAAGCTTTTTGTCGATTCCTCACAAGCTTATAGAGATTTAGGATTACTGACACCAAAAGAATCATCAGAGCAATATGCACAAAAAGGGAAACAAAAGGTGATGGAAGGCATCGCTCGCCGTGCAAGCGAAGGTGACCAGATGATGAACATATCCAAAAACTCTGGAAATGCTATTCAACAAATAGCTGCAAGTAAAGCAATTCCTTCCCCACCTCAAATGGCCATTACATGGAAGCCTTCTGTTGGAGCGGTTAAAATACATTATCAAGCAGGTAGTTTAGATATCAATATTCAACAACATAAGCCGAAGATTGATGTTCAATTAGGAAAGGTTGTTCATGACTATACGCCAGGTGATATTACTGGTGATTTAGTACAAAGACCTTCAGTAGAAACAACAGTGATCAAAGCGAAATAATAATGGTGTATGCTAATCAAGCGTACACTTCTTTTTTATGTCACATTTAAGAAAACGTATTGCTATTATTAATAATGAACATGATAAAATAATTTGAGCAAGTAATAACGAAAAGAGGGAAAACTATGAAAATAGCTACAAAATTTTTAGGACAAATAGAAGTGATGCAAGAACAATTATATTCTTTTGCGGAAGGCATCCCAGGCTTTCCAGAAGAAAAACAATTCGCACTCATCCCATTTGGTAAAAACACACCGTTTATGATTTTACAATCAACATCAAATATACAAATCGGTTTTGTCCTAGCATTCCCGTATACATTTAAAGGAGACTATGTTTTTGACTTATCTAAACAAGATGTAGAAGCACTAAATATTGAAAAACAAGAAGATATTATTACATACGCAATTGTTACCTTAAAAGACACATTGCCAAACTCAACGATCAATTTACTAGCTCCAATCATTATCAACACAAAAACACGACAAGGACGACAAATCGTACTAAATGACAACAACCAAGAATTATTGCATTATCCTTTAAAACCAGTTAAAGAAGGTGTGAAATAATGCTTGTTCTAACACGGAAAACTGGCGAGTCAATCATGATTGGCGATGAGATTGAACTGAAGATTATTTCTGTTGAAGGTGATCAAGTTAAGATAGGAATCGATGCACCTCGTTCAGTGAAAGTGTATCGTTCAGAAATCTATAAATCGATTCAAGAGGAGAATAAAGCTGCTTTGGATTCTTCTATTGATTTGTTAAAAGAGTGGGGAATAGATTAAGAAAGAGGCTATCTTAGGTGGATAGTCCTTTTTTATTGTTCAATTTTGATTTTGAAGTAGATTTATCTTTCTCTTATTAATGGGCAGTAAGATGTTTACATCAAGATTGAGAAAAATCAAATCGGTTGTTGGACAATTCCATGTATCTTATTGCCACACTAACCATAAAAGTAAAAACCATGTTATTTTTATGGATTTAATACCGATAAAATAGTATCAGGTCTAAAGGGCCTATTTGAATTTGATTTGAGTTATAAATCTACAAGGATGTAGTGAATCTTTAAGGAGGAAGAATTTTTGAGGATACAACATAATATAGCTGCTTTAAATACAAAGCGTCAGCTAGGGATTAATAATGATAAAGCATCAAAAAGCTTAGAAAAGTTATCATCAGGCTTTAAGATCAATCGTGCAGGTGATGATGCAGCAGGCCTTGCAATTTCTGAAAAAATGCGTGGCCAAATTTCGGGATTAAATATGGCAAGTAAAAATGCACAAGACGGTATTTCTCTTATTCAAACAGCAGAAGGAGCATTAAACGAAGTACACTCAATGTTACAACGTGGACGAGAATTAGCAGTACAAGCAGCGAATGATACAAATGTCGGTGAAGATCGTGATGCATTGCAAAAAGAAGTATCTCAAATTCTTCAAGAGATTAATGATACTGCGGACCGTACAGAATTTAATACGATGAAAGTGCTAAAAGGTGGCTCAACTTCTTCTTTCAGTATGTCAACACCAGATGCAGCAAGCTTAAGCCAACGTTTAGCGAATTCAATGTTAGGAAATGCAGAAGCAGCAGTAACAAATGCTTATGGATTAAATCCAGATAAAGTATCGATTGAAGTGAAATATGAATATCAAAGTCCGGGCGGGGCGGTTGCATGGGTAACTTCTCAAGTTAATCCAATTCCTAGCAAACCAATCTCCTTGACAATAGACGAAGCAGACTTCTTTACCGGATCATCTATGTGGATTGATAACGACCGTATTGTAACACATGAAATGACACATGCAGTAATGAGTGCAGCAATTGATGACTTCGGTAGTTTACCTGGATGGTTTAAAGAAGGCGCAGCAGAATATGTCGCCGGTGGTAATGAACGTGTAAGAGGTTCAAATGTTTCTGATATTATTACAAACCATTTTGGTAGTATTGCAGATAGTGACGGATATGCAGCAAGCTTTTTAGCAGTTAAATATTTAGACGATAAATTAAAGGACAATGGTAGTGATATTTCGCAGCTAATGCAAGATTTGGAGAACGGTCAAACATTAAATGACGCATTGCAAGCAAAATTAGGTCAAAATTTAACTACATTTGAAACTGATTTTAGAACTAATGGGGCTGCGCACTTTGTTGGTAATACTTTTGCGGGTACAGGTAGTATTTTAGATCCTACAGGAACCGTATCAGATGCAGATTTAATTGCAGATACAGCATCTACATCATCTTTATTTAGTTATACGTGGTCAGCTTCTACAAATTTTGTTGTATCGACAGGACCATCATCTGTAAGTTTCCAAATCGGTGCAAATGAAGGACAAACACTTCAAATGGAATTACCGAACCTTTCTACTAGTACACTTGGCATCAGCGGTGTATCAATTAATACTCAAAGTAAAGCTTCAACAGCTATTACTAAATTCGATAATGCTATTGAAAAAGTTTCAGCTACCCGCTCAACACTAGGTGCACTACAAAATCGCTTAGAACATACGATTGACAATTTAGGTAATGCAGCAGGAAATTTAACATCGGCCGAATCACGCATTCGAGATACAGATATGGCTGCTGAAATGATAAACTTTACGAAAAATAATATTTTAACTCAGGCAGCTCAATCAATGCTTGCACAAGCAAAACAACAACCACAGGGCGTTCTTCAATTACTCCAATAGCCAACTAAAAAATATTTAAATTTTTTAGAAATTGACTAAACAAAGTTGAGCTTCTTACGATATATGTAATGTAAGGCAATAGCCGAACAACTCCACAGGGACGTGGAAGAAAACTTATAATTCAAGGAGGAATCTCAAAATGAGAATTCAACACAATATCGCGGCTTTAAATACACACCGCAACTTAACTGCAAACCAAGCAGCATCTTCTAAAAACTTGGAAAAATTATCTTCAGGTTTCAAAATTAATCGTGCAGGCGATGACGCTGCAGGTCTTGCAATCTCTGAAAAAATGCGTGGCCAAATCTCTGGTTTAGATATGGCTTCTAAAAACGCTAATGACTCTATCTCTTTAATCCAAACAGCTGAGGGTGCTCTTAACGAAACTCACTCAATTCTACAACGTATGCGTGAATTAGCAGTACAATCTGCCAACGACACAAACGTTAACGATGACCGTGATGCTTTACAAAAAGAAATTTCTCAATTAACTTCAGAAATTGATCGTATTGCAGACACTACTGAGTTCAATACACAAAAATTATTAAATGGTGGTTTCAAAGGTACATTCCAAATTGGTGCTAATGAAGGCCAAACTATGAAAATGGATATCGGCAAAATGGATGCTGCTTCATTAGGTTTAACTAAAACTAATACTTTAGTTGAAGACGTTGCGGTTACAGGTTTAACAGATGGAACTTACACTGTTGATGGAGCAGATGTTAAAGATGCTAACGGTCAAAAAGTAGGTACAGTAGCTACTAATGTATTTACAGCTGCAGATGGCACAACAGCTACAACTTTCTCTGATGCAACTGATATTACTAAAGCAGGCACAACTATTGAAGTTAAAGACGGTAAAGCAACAATTAAACAACCATCTGATGCTGATGTAGCTAAAGTAGCGGCAGGTGAATACAAAGTTGCAGGTGCTTTAGTTCTTAAAGACGGCCAAGAAGTAGGTACATTTACTGGTGGTACAGCAACAATTAAACAAGCTGACGGTTCAACAGTAGATATCACTAATGCTAAACTTGGTACAGCAACTGCATTAGATGACGGTTCAACATTCAAAGTTAACGGTGTGGATATCGCTACACGTGATCAAGCTTCAGGTTCTATCACTGCTATCGACGATGCAATTAAAAAAGTATCTGACCAACGTTCTTCTCTAGGGGCTGTTCAAAACCGTTTAGAACACACAATCAACAATTTAGGTACAGCTTCAGAAAACTTAACAGCTGCTGAATCACGTATTCGTGATACAGATATGGCTGCTGAAATGATGGCGTTCACTAAAAATAACATCTTAACTCAAGCTGCACAATCTATGTTAGCTCAAGCTAACCAACAACCACAAGGTGTTCTTCAATTATTACAATAATTCAAGTAGCCTAATATTTTTTAACGACCTTCCATTAGGAAGGTCGTTTTTTACATGGAGAGATATTTTTAAGAAATTTATATGTAGGGTTTGGTGATTGCTTTTATATAACTTTTCAAAAGATGAGCAATGATGGATAAGTAGAAATAGGAAAATATTCAAAATCATTTTATGGTTATTGTAGTAAAGCAGAAATTAATTTATAGTCAATCAAATTTTAAAAGATTAATTTATTGCATTTTATAATCTCTTGATCAACTTTTACATATTACTACATTTTTCGTAAATCTCTCCGATATTAATTTCAAAGCAATTAAAAGTTGAGGGGAGGAAATACATAATGCGAGTTTCAACAAATGGGACAGTTGATTCAGCAATTTCAAAAGAGATCATTCAAAAAAATAATACATCAATAAATCAAATTTTTCAAAATATCTCATCCTTAAAGCAAAATGAAAATATTTCAGAAATGACCGACAAAAATGGCAATCCAACAAAACAAGCCTATCAAACCGCGGTCAATAAAATGAATGAATTTATGGAGTATTCTCATAAGGATTCTAAATTTGTTTTTCATGATGGATTGGAAAAGTTTTATGTGGAGATAGTCGATTCAAAAACAGATAAGGTGGTTAAAGAAATTCCACCGAAAGAACTGCTAGATGCCTATTACGAAATGCAAAAACTAATTGGAAAAATGTTTGATACAAAAGCTTAAGGAGGAGAAAGTATGGCTTCAGTAAATAATACAACAAATACATCAACAACTTCATCGTATTCTTATTTGCAATATAAGAATAAAATTGGTGGGTTAGTATCTGGTATGGATGTTGACTCCATCATGGAAAAATTGATGAAGGCTGAAAGTGCTCAAATGGAGAAACTTCAGCAACAAAAACAAAAATACGAATGGAAACGAGACGCTTATCGTGAAGTGAATACTGCATTAGATAGTTTCCAGAAGGGTATTTTTGATAATTATGGTTTAAAAAGCTCATGGAATGCGAAAACAGTATCAGCTTCTTCTAGTGCAGTTAGTGCAACCGCAACATCTTCAGCAAATGGTACGATTAACATCACAGAAGCGAAGATGGCAACTGCTGCTCAATCTATTATTGATTTTTCAGCATTAGGGTTTACAGCTGACACAACAATGGCGAGCTTAGGCTTAACTTCATCAGAAGGAAGTTTTTCAATTAGTGCAGTAGACGATTCTGGTAGTTTAATAGAAAAAAAAATTTCTTACAAAGCAACTGATAAAATTAGTGATGTAATGTCTAAAATCAATGCATCAGGAGTCGGAGTCACAGCAATAGCTTCCAAAGGAAGTTTATCTTTAACAGCGAATGTAGAAGGAACAGTAATTGTGGATGGGGTAGACGTTGGCTCTATACAAATAACAAACGATACTAACGGACTGTTTGCAAAATTAGGAGTTTTAGCTGAAGGTAAAGAAGGAAACATTTTAATAAATAAGGGAACTAATGTGACGGAAACGACTCTAGGAACAAGTGGTTATATAGTAGCAAACGGAGTCAAAATTGAAGGAACATCAAACAAATACACAGTTTCTGGATACCAACTAACGATCAACGAAAATATTCAAGCGGGTAATGCTCCTGCTAAAATCACTTCCACAACAGATACAGATAAAATTGTTGATAAGGTAAAGGAATTTGTTGAGACATATAATGGTCTTATTAAAGATCTAAATACTCGTGTATCAGAAAAGAAAAATGTTGATTATGCACCTCTTACGGATGCTCAAAAGGCAGAGATGACAACAGATGAGATTACAAAATGGGAGGCTAAGGCAAAAGCAGGCCTTTTAAAAGGTGATTCTACATTAAATAATGTCCTCTCTAGCATGCGTACAACATTATCAACTTACGGCAGTGATTCGAATGGTAGTAATGATATGTTATTCAAAATCGGCATTACAACTTCTAAAACATATACAGATAACGGTAAACTTGAAATTGACGAAGATAAACTAAAAGCGGCTCTTGAAGATGATCCAGATATCGTATCACGTATTTTTACTGGCGATAGCTCTACTGGTGCTGAAGGGGTTATATCAAAATTACGTACTACTGCTCAAAATGCGGTATCGACCATTAAAAATACAGCAGGTAGTGAAAGTTCTTCTTCTGATTTAACCTACTCATTAGGTAAAACAATCACATCTTTAGACGATAAAATCACTGACTGGAAAGATCGCTTAAAAGACATAGAAGAACGCTACTGGAACCAATTCTCCGCAATGGAGACAGCAATTCAAAAGGCGAATAGTCAATCTTCTATTTTTGATTCATATTAGGCAATAGTTAGTTTTAAATTTAAAGGAGTTGTTTAGTTTGTCAGTACAAAATGCATACAATGCATACAAACAAAATAGTGTTACGACCGCGTCCCCAGGTGAACTGACATTAATGCTTTACAATGGCTGCATCAAATTTATCCATCAAGGGAAAAAGGCGATTGAAGCCAAAGATATTCAAAATCGAAACAAATATATTCAAAAAGCACAAGCGATTATTTCAGAGTTGATGGCTACATTGAATATGGATATTGCCATTTCAAAAGAGATGTTCAATTTATATGAATATATGCACCGTCGTTTAACAGAAGCGAATATCCAAAGTGATACTGCTATTTTGGATGAGGTGGAAGGTCTTGTTATTGAATTCCGCGATACTTGGAAACAAGTCATTCAGATCAATCGTCAAAAGCAATTCTCTGGAGATCATGTGTAATGGAGCTTGTTCAAGAATTTCTACAAGTTTCTGCTCAGTTATATAAACATTTGACGAAGCTTCCTCCTGATAAGGAGCGCGATGAGTATATTCAGAAAATTGATGAGTATTTGGACAAGCGTGGTTCAATTATCGAACAAATTCAACAGCTAGAAGTGAATCCTCTACCGGGTCATCCTTTTGAAAAACAATTGCGTGAACTCGACAAAGGGATTCGTGAACGGCTGAAAAAGGCGAAAGCTGAAATTGTGCAAGATATGAAGAATCTACAGAAAACAAAAAAATCCGAACAGCGTTATGTAGATCCATATTCGAGTGTACGAGTGATGGATGGTACGTATTTTGATGGGCGGAAATAATAGAAACTCAGAAAAGTTCTAGTAAAAGCGATATGTTTTTGCTAGGACTTTTCTTTTTGAGTGTATAAGGTAAGAGGTTTACAAGAAGGAATGCTATTAAATAGTTTGTATAAAGTTTATTTTATTACCATGGATAGGCCCTTTTTCTTAGTAACTATTTCTTTGTGAATTGGGGTAAATATTTCCTTATTTTAAATCTAATAATATTTCATATTCTGTTTTTATTAAAAAACAGTGAATCATAAAAAGATAAATTTTTATTAAATGAAAGAACTTTTAATATTTTCTAATCTTATTTGTATTATAAACATTTTATGGATGTAACCTTTATAATTAAGGGAATATTAAGTTCATAGAATGTTATAGGGTATAAATGAATATGAATATTTTAAGCGAAACATAATAAAATATTCCCATTTTTCAAAACAAAATATAGATTTGTATATGAGTTAAAATCTCAAATTTTTAACATACATTTCTCGAAAATGCTCATAACTCCTTCAATTAATCATAATGGTAGTTTATATCTATTTTTATGTTGAATAGAGTTATTTTGTTGGGTATAGTTGATTATGAATAAATATTTGATAGGGGGATAAAAGTAATGAGTATTAGTAAAAAACTATATTCTGTCTTTTTTATATTAATAGCGTTTATAGCAATTGTTGCAGTTACAGGATATATACAATTAATGAATGTCAAAAATACTTATTCTGACATTTTAAATGACCGAGTAGCGAAGATTACAGAGGTAAAGGATGTACAATATGCTTCAGCGATGCAAGGGGTATATATGCGATCTTATGTATTAGATCCGGAACAAGGAACACTAGATAATCTAAAAAAACAACAGGAAATTATTTCTACGAAAGCAGACGATCTTTCAAACAAATTTTATACAGAGAATATGAAGCAAGAACTTCAAATTATTGAGCAAAATCAAGAGAAATTTTTGGCAAGCTCACAAAGTATTATTGATATGGTGAAAAATGATAAACACGATAAAGCACTTGAAATAATTGATAGTGGAATTCGACCAGCAAATGAAGCCATTCAAATGAGTGTAGACAAAGTTGTCGATTACCAAACGGAACAAATAAAAATAGGTCAACAAGATGCGGAAGTAAAGATACATAAAGGTATTACGTTTATGATAACTATAGCTCTAATTGCATTGTTAGTCGCAATTGTGTGTGCATTATACATAACTAGAAATATTGCTAAACCAGTAAATGCACTGAAAGAAGCTGCTTCTACTATTGCACAAGGTGATTTAACAGAGCCTGATATCATTGTGAATTCTAAAGATGAGATTCATTCTTTAGCGGAATCGTTTAATACAATGAAGAAAAGCTTACAATCATTAATAGCTAATGTAATGTCGAATGTTGAACAAACAACAGCTGCTGCAGAAGAACTTACAGCTAGTACAGATGAAGTGGCTACAGCTTCACAAGATGTAGCGAAGCAATTGGAAATGATTACTGAAGGAGCACACTCAGCTGCTGAAACAGGAAAAGAAAGTGCAGTTGCAGTAGAAGAAACTGCAAGTAGTGTACAAATGATTGCAAGTTCTACACAAGAAGTTCATGGTGGCGCTATAGAAGCACAAACCGTTGCTAAACAAGGCCATCAAACATTACGTACTACATTTAAACAATTAAAAGTTATCCAAGAATCATCAACAGACACAAAAGAAAAAATTCGCAAGTTAAGTCAACAATCCGAAAAAATTGGTAATATCACAAAGGTAATCACAGCAATTACAGACCAAACAAATTTACTAGCTCTCAATGCAGCTATTGAGGCGGCACGTGCGGGTGAACATGGTAAAGGATTTGCAGTGGTGGCAGATGAAGTTCGAAAACTTGCAGAGGAGTCCAAAAAATCTGCAGAACAAATTGTTCGTTTAACAGATGTCATTCAAAAAGATACCGTTGATGTAGAAAAAGCGGTTGAATTGACTGTTTCGAATGTAAATGATGGGGTTGATTTAATACATGAAGCACAACAATCATTCAATGCAATCTTAACTTCTGTTGATACAATGGCGCAAAAAGTAGAACAAGTATCTGCTGCAACACAAGAAGTATCCGCTGCATCTGAAGAAGTTGCCGCATCCGTTCAAGAAATGTCACAATCAGCAGATATGGCAGCAAGTAGTACTGAAACAGTTGCTGCGGCAACGGAAGAACAAGCTGCGACTATTGGTGAAATCAATTCAGTTGCAAAAGCACTGACATCTAATGCTATTCAACTACAAGAGCAAGTACAACAATTTAAAGTTTAATAAGTTGAATGTTTCAAAATGGAGGGGATAATTTTATCCTCTCTTATTTTTTTATTTAAAAATAGATTTGCTGCGATCAAGTTCCATTCTATTAAGTTTATTTTGTAAAAGCATTTTCAATAGGTATAAAAGCGGTTCTTTCTCCATAACTTGAACTATATAAGAATTGATAAGTTTTATTCGTTCAATATACGAAAGATTAAAGGGGAATATATAAATGCAACCAACTATTCTTTATGAAAAATGGCAAGCAGCAAATCTCCCGCGCTATTTAAAACAGGCGCTTTCTTCTATGAAAAGTAATCCGGCTGAGATAAACGATTGCTTCTATCAATATCTCCAATTTGGTACTGCGGGAATGCGTGGTTTACTGGGAGCTGGGACGAATCGCCTTAATATTTTTACCATTAGACGTGTAGCATTTGGTCTAGCACAAACCATCGCTTTCCATGGAAAAGAAGCTAAGCAACGTGGGGTTGTCATATCTTACGATAATCGCCATTTTTCCAAAGAATTTGCGCTAGAAACGGTGAAAGTTCTCGGTGAATATGGGGTGAAGACTTTTATGTTTTCCGAGATGCGACCAACACCTGAGCTATCTTTTGCCATCCGTCACTTACATGCGTATGCGGGGGTGATGATTACGGCTAGCCATAATCCGAAAGAGTATAACGGATTTAAAGTTTATGGAGAAGATGGGGCACAACTAACGCCAGATCATGTCGAGATGATTGTTCATATGATGGACAATGTCTATGATATATTTGCGATTCAAGTAGCTGATCTCGAAGAATTGAAACAAGCTGAACTTCATTCGGAAATTTTAGAGGATATCGATACAGCTTTTCAGCAAAATTTACAAACGATTTCGGAACGCTCTGATGTAAAAAAGGATTTATCCATCGTTTACACACCCCTTCATGGAATTGGGTATATCCCAGTCATGCAAGGGCTAACAAACGCAGGTTTTACAAACGTTCATGTAGTAGAACAGCAAATCATTCAAGACGGTGATTTTCCAACGGTTACATATCCAAATCCAGAAAGTCCAGTTGCATTTGAAATGGCCATTGCATTAGGTAAAGAAGTTTTAGCGGATTTACTATTAGCAACAGATCCGGATTCTGATCGATTAGGCGTTGCAGTTCGAACAAAAGATGGTTATGAGTTGTTAACAGGGAATCAGGTGGGAGCTTTAGTGACTGATTATTTAATTCAAGCAAAACTAGAAAAGAATACATTACCGTTTAATGCAGTTTTGATCAAAACAATCGTCACTTCTGAACTAGGCGCAAAAATAGCAAGTCGATACAATATCGGCACGATTAATACCTTAACAGGCTTTAAATATATCGCAGAGAAAATCCATGAATTTGAGACAACCAACAACTATAGTTATTTGTTTGGGTATGAAGAAAGCTATGGTTATCTTGTGAAAAGTTATGTACGAGACAAAGATGCAGTCCAAATGGCTGTGCTAATTGCAGAGATTGCAGGATATGTTGCAACGAAAGGGCAGAAACTATTAGATGCCTTAGAGGAGTTGTACCAAACATACGGCTATCACCGAGAAGCACTCGTGTCAAAAGTATTCAAAGGGCAAAGTGGTCAACAACAGATAACCGCTATTATGGAAAAATTACGACGCCATTCTCCAAAAAACATTGCTGATATAAACGTAAATTGTGTAGAAGATTACTTAACAGGCAAAGCAAATTTTGCAGATGGTTATAGCGAAGACTTATACTTACCAAAAGAAAATGTCTTAAAGTTTAAATTAGAAGATGAATCTTGGATCGCCATCCGTCCATCCGGTACAGAACCAAAGTGTAAATACTATTTCGGTGTAGTAGGAGAAACTGCGGAAATTGCCGATAAAAAGTTAATTGCCATCCAACAGGCATTTGAAAAGATGAACGATGAAAGTTGTTGAAAAATTACTAAGCTGATAAATCCACCCTGTCTGTATGGATTTTGGGTTTTTATTTACAAAAAATAGGATTAGCCATAGTATCTTTATAATATTCGGTTAACAGTTTCTTCTAAATAGTATATACTTTCAGAGGAAATAAATTTAGAGATTAATGAGTCGCAGTTTAAAGCTATGTAGAGTAAAAAATAAAAAGTCGGATACAAAAATGTAAATTTTTATGAACGCAGGTGAAGAAAAAGTGCAATATAAACGTAAAGAATCATTTCGACATGTACTTGAACGAGATGTAATGGCAAAGTGTAAAATTTCTTCTGTAAACAAAGAGGAGAAAGTATTAGTAGAAACTAAACTTTGCCGTTTGGTAGACCTGAGTCCCAGTGGTGTAAGGATTGCGATACCTGACAGTTTACCGATGGACGAACATCCACTAAAAGTGAAGTTAAACTTTGTACTCTATGCGAAACCAATTTCTGTAGAAGGTATGATTAAGTGGAAAAAGTTGCAAATGGATGATTACTTATATGGTATTGATTTAGAAGCAGATGAAGCGTTGATGGAACTGATTATTTCAGAATTAAAATTACGAAGACACCAAGAAGTGAAAGAGAATATATAGAACGGCTACTGTAGTTCTCACAGAAGAAATGTCTTTTGTGAGAATTTTTTATTTAAATTGTTAAATTTTTATCCGAATGTAATGAATTTACTGACCCTCTAAAAAACTAATAGCTAAAGCCGATATTAAGATTATAAAGATTTTTGTTAAAAAGCTAAGTGTAAAATTACTCTAATAATAGATCTAGGAAAGGGAGGATTCTTGTGCGTTTCAAATCATTCGTTTCAATGGGTGCAGCAGCTGCGTTAATCGTACCGACGCTTATAACAGCAGCAAATCCAGAGTTAGCATATGCAAAAACAGCTTCAAAGACTTCAAAAAAAATTAGTGCAAAAGCAAAGTCAGTAATTGCAAAAATCAAAGCCATCAATCCAAAAAAATCTAACTATGTAACAAAAACAAAATCAGCAGTCAACGCATATAAAAAGCTATCTAGTAAAGATAAAAAGATGGTCTACAACTATGGAACACTAAAAAAACATTGGACTACTGTACAAAATAGAAAAGCAAAGCAAGTAATTACAAAAATCAAAGCGATTAATTCAAAAAAATCAGATTATGTCCTAAAAACAAAATCTGCCTTGAGTGCCTACAATAAACTATCTAAAACCGACAAAAAGAAAGTCACAAACTATTCAACACTCAAAAGACATTGGAAAAACATCCAACCATACCTAAAAAAAGTCGACGCATTCAACAAAAGTGTGGCTACCTTAAACAAAACAAATTTCACAACCAAATCAGTAGCCCTAGAAAAGCAATACGACAACCTAGACAGCATCACCAAAGCAGCAGTCCCAAGCACAACACTGAAAAAACTAAGTTATTATGCAGATGTCGTTGAAACAAAAAAAATGGTGTTTAGGACTTTGGATACAGGTTCGACTACGACTACACCAACAGCTGATTCCACAGATGGATCAGTTATTTTAAATATTATCAATGCTTACAAAAAGTTATCTGGTGCACAACAAACATTGTTAAGAGATTTGTTGGATGACAATCATGAAAACGAAGAAAAAAGACTTGATAGATATTTAGCTTTAGAAGATGTAGTGAAAACTGCAGTTGGTATTGAAAAAAAATATGCGGCTTTAAAACCAGCTAATACTACTAAATATGCTAAGGATTTAGTAGCTTTATATAAAGAATATAATGCTACTGCTGCTGAACCAAAAAGATATATGCCTCATAATAATGAAATTGCTAATATTGGAAATGTATATAAACAGCAAATTGATGATGCAAAAACATTCACAGATATAATCGACAAATTAGATGCTGGAGCTATTCCTACAAATACTGTTATTGATACGATTAAAAATCTTGCACCATATACAGTAAAGGGTATATCTGATTCTAACTCTAACAATCCAACAGTAGCGCCAGTCGATTTAGCTGATACGAAAGTTGTTGCGGCGTATAACAAATATAAGCCAATACCAGAAATTGTAGCTCGATTTAGTCAACTGCCTTTACTAATAGATGTAACTGCAGGAAGTCTATTATCTTCTGAAGTTTCTAACATGGCAGATTTACTGGCACAATATAAAAAATTAGGCGCTAATCAAAAAACGATTGTTCAAGACTTAATCCCAACTAAAAGTGACTATCTGTCAGAAGATAAAAATATCTCAACTGCACAAGCCATTGATAAAAGCTATGATTCAGCATTAAAAAATAAGAATAAACCATCTTATTACAATGACCTTATAAAAGCTTTCAATGCTTATGATAATGCTTTATTAGAAGTACAACGTTTTGTTGTGAATGCGGCTGCCATTAAAGGTATTCCAACTAGGGATGATTATAAAGATGCATTGGATAAAGTAAAGGATTTTAAAGATAAAGTAAATGTAATACCAAACGCTACGAATCCTGAAAATGCTATCGCTACCGCTACAGCTGCCTATAATACGGTTGCCGCAAATCCAGCATGGTTAGCGCTTGTAGATAAAACTGTATTGAAGACGTATAACGAGTATGCAAAAGTTCCGGCTGTTTTAAAATCAGTTTCCAAAATATTAGCTACTACACATTACAAACCAAATGATGTGTTATCTGCTATTAAAGATTATAAAAAATTAGGCGAACCGCAAAGGCAAATTGTGGATAATCTATATCCATCATTCAGTAATCTTGTTGAAGATGAGGCAAATATTAAAGAAGCGAAAAAAATTGACGATTCCTACTTAAAACTGAAAAAATCAAGCAAAACCTACCCTAGTGATGCTAAAAAAGTATTTACTTCTTACGATGATGCTACGGATGATGTGAAGAAATATGTGGCAAACGGAAATAAGATTTCTAAACTATTAGACACAATTACAACTGAGCAACAACGTGTTTCTCACTTTGAAGATTTAGTAAAACTTTTAAGCAAGAAAAGTAGCGTAAAAGATGTAGAAGATGCAGTTGATTACTATACTTATCATATTAGCCAGGATCCTAGGACAATTAGTTTAGTAGATAAAGCAATTATGAAAAAATACAACCAATACGCACCAATTTCAGATGTGGCCAAAATGTTTAGCCTTATTAATGAATCAACTGTTAATTCACCAACAGTTACACCAACTGATGCAAAATATATTCAAAAAGTGATTAAAGCGTACAATGCTTTAGGACCAGATCAACAAATGATTATGGATAATGAGAACCGAACTAAATATCCATTTCTAGAAGATGCTGAGGAAATTACAGCAGCTGAAGTCATTGATAAAGCTTTTGAAAAGATTAAACCAACGGATGATAAATATGAAATTGAAGTTCTTGATGTATTTTACAATCTTTATGATAGAGCATTGCCTATTGTAAAAAAATATGTTGCCAACAAGGCAACATTAGAAGAAGTCGGAGAGCGCTATAAACCACAGTTAGATAAAGCAAGAGAGTTTGAAACGATGGTAACAGATATGTCACATGTAAGCCAAAAAGGGAATACACCAGGTGTCTTAGACGTTAGAAAACTTGAAAAATATTACGAAGACAACATTAAATACAACATTATAAATGCAAAATATAATGTAGCACTTAAGACCTTAATTGACCCCGAAATTATGGCGGAGTATGAAAAGTATTTGCCAATTTTACAAATTCAAGATATAGCCAAGAGTATATATGTACAATACGGAAAATTATTAAATTATGACAATAATAATAAGAATCCAATTGGCTATACGGATACAGGTAAGGTAGGTGGTACACCTATCAAAATTACAAATCCAAATGATATTAATAGTATTTATAAAGCGATTGAGCTTTATAATAAATTAGAGTCTCCACAACGCGCAATACTTGATAAAGCACCAAAATACCTTGGAGACCATGAATATGAAAAGAAATATAATATCTCTTACTCTGGAGATCATAAGGAAGAGGAAGTTGTTCGTCCATCGATTCCATTGAGTGACGATGAAATTAAGAATTTCTTAAAAGCACAAGAAATCGATAAAGCATTCGAAGCTTTAAATCCATCAAGTTCATCTTACCCACTAGAAGCCGTTAAATTGTATTATCAATTTAATAAGGCTGGAAAGAATGTTCAAATCTATGTAATACATGAAAAGGAAATAAAAGATTTTGAAAATAATTATAAAACAGGAAAAATAATAAAAGGATTAGAGGAATTTGTTGTAGCAGTTAATGCGTTAGATAATGATAGTTCGTATAGTGATGTAAAAGCTGTTGTCGATAAGTACAACAACTTAAACGAAGCTCAATTAGCTTTATTAGATAAACCAACTTTGACAAAATACAATAGCTATGCACCAATTGTTGAATTGAATACGTTAGCAGGCAAAGTAAATAACCCTGTGAATGGAAAATACACGGAAGCTGACATAAATATAATGCTACAAGCCATCTCAATTTACAAAAAGCTCGGTAAAGATCCTAAAGCAATCGCAACTAGAGAAGTTGTTCCAAATTATGCCTTTTTAAACCACGAAAAAGAGATTAAAGCTGCCCAAAAAATTGATAAAAGCTTTAAGGCTTTGGATAAGAGTGATGACAAATACGTATCAAATCTTAAAAAAGTGATTAATGACTTTGATAATTTATCTGACGACGCTAAAAAATATGTGATATCAGATATTAATGGTGCAAAAGAATCTTTAGTATATAAAACACCAAAACAGGATGCAGAGGATTTTGAAAAATTAGTTACTGCTTTACTTGATAAGTACCCAATGTACTATAAAGATGTAAAAGAAGTTGTAGATAAATATAGAGATTTAAAATCTAAAGCAAAATCATTAGTAGATAGTAATATATTAAAGACCTACAACAAATACGAACCGATTGTAACGATAGTGGAAACGTTGAAAAATATAGAGCCTAGTAGCGATCCAAGCAACGAGAAAGATGGGTATTATAAAACTATATATCCAAAAAGGGATGTAGGTAGTGAAATTTCAGATGCTATTAAGTTATACGGTAAGCTAGGGGTGGATCAAAAAAATGTTATTAATGATACGACAATTCCTGATCCTCTGAATGCTAATCAATTAGCTCTATTAAAAGAAGCATCAAATATTAAAGCTGCTCAAGATCTAGATAAGAAAATAGCATCCATTAAAAAAGGATCTTCAGGCTATGTAAAAGCCGTTATAGATGCCAATAAAACCCTTAAGGTAATGCCTGGCGAGCAAAAGGTATACCTTCTAAACTCAGATACTCTTAACGGGTACGCCACTACTAAACAAATAGAACAAGCTATTACTGATTTAAGTGACTTTGAAACAGGTGTTGATAATGTTGAAGAGTTATCATCTGATGCACAAAATAATAAACAAAGTATTATTGAGAAATTAGTAGCTCTTGTAGATTTATATAACAAATTAAATACACCGAGATTAATAGATGGTGCTGAAACCAAATTATCTACATTAATTGATCGGAAAAAATTAGCACGTTATCAATATTTTATAGCAGTATATGACATCATGAATTTAATCAAAAAAAATTAGGAATGTGTTCTTAGTTAAGCCTCTTTCGATATGAAAGAGGCTTTTTAGTGTTACAGACGTTCCCTGATACTAGATTAATCAATTTTATCCGCTCTTTCCCCAGATTTATCCGCTAGTTTAAGATTTTTATCCGCTCCCATGATGGAGTTATCCGCTCCATTTCAAAGTGTATCCGCTCTCTCATCAATTTACGTCATTTAAAATGCTTCAAAAGCTGATTTTTCTCCACAAATGTATATGCATTCCTTACTTAAGCATCAAAATATATTCCACTAATTTATAAAAGCTTCTAAATATTTACTTTAATTATTCGATATTAAAAATAAAGGTATTAGACACGACAGTATGTTCATACATATAAGGTAGGACGGTGGATTGGTTGGAATATCGACGCAAGGAATATTTTCGGCATGTTTTAATTCATGAAGTACCGGTTACTTATAGTTTTAAAAGGGATGGAATGATGATCTTTCGAAAAGGACAGATCATCGATATTAGCCCAAGTGGTTTGAAGATGTTTACAGAAGTTGACTTATCTTCTAATAGTGAAATGTATGATTTAGATTTGTCATTTATTTTATTTTCGAAGTCTATCAATGTCAAAGGGGATATTCGCTGGAAAAAGGCATTTGGTGATGGATATTATTATGGCATTGATATGAATAATGTCGAACAACATCAAGAATTGATTATTTCGGAGTTAAAATTGCGACGAAAGAAAGAGGTTTTTGAGGAAAAAAGACAAAATCTATAATATTTCTGTTCAAAAATATGTAAAAAATAAAATGTTTTTTTATGTTTCAAGAAGGGTTTTTTAGGGTAATGTAGAATATGTAAGTATGGTTGAATAAAGGAGGAGTTTACATGCTAACATTTAACATTCGTGGTGAAAACATTGAGGTAACTCCAGCAATTCGAGAGTATGTTGAGTCAAAAATTCAAAAATTAGAACGTTATTTCAATAATGATCTAACAGCTACAGCTAATGTGAATTTGAAAGTCTACAATGACAAAAGTACAAAAGTAGAAGTAACAATTCCGATGAAAAATTTAACTTTACGAGCTGAAGAACGTAATGCTGATATGTATGCAGCCGTTGATTTAATCACTGGTAAACTGGAACGCCAAATTCGTAAACATAAAACAAAAGTAAACCGCAGATTCCGTGATCGTGAAGGTGTGGGTGTGTACTTTGCAAATGTTCAAGCTGAAAAGGCACCTACAGCAGTTGCTACGGATACAGAAGAAGATTTCTCAGTAGTCCGTACAAAGCAATTCTCTTTAAAACCAATGGATCAGGAGGAAGCTATTCTTCAAATGAATCTTCTTGGCCATGATTTCTACATTTACACTGATGCCGACTCTGATGCAACCAATATTGTATATAAACGAAAAGACGGAAAATACGGTCTTATCGAAACAAATTAGTTCATGTGTAACCCCTTATCGGTTACTAATATACAACCCAGCTGTTTAAAATAGACAGCTGGGTTTCCTTTTATGATTTGGAATCTATCTGTAAATGTTTTTTTAACGTATTAGAAACTTCTGTTAACTCATTTGAGTCCATCATATAATACCAAACACCATGAATTGTTTTGCCTTTTCCTTTTTCAAAATGAATTTGTTGGATATTACTTAACGATTCTCTGTAACTTTGCTGCAATTCTTTTATTTGATCAAATGTAAGATTTGTTGAAATGTTATTGCCAAGAATGTCAAATATATTTTGATATTTTAATAATGTCTTCAAAGATGTACCTTCTTCAATAACGGCTTGAATGACTTGTTTCTGCCGATTTTGTCTTCCAAAATCACCTTGAGGATCTTCTTTTCTCATTCGTACATAGGCTAAAGCAGCTTCTCCATCTAAAGTGATGTCACCTTTTTTAAAAGTGTAATTACCTTCTTGAAAAGCCAGTGCATTTTCAACCTGTATGCCACCAACTGTATTAATCACTTGTTCAAAGCCTTCCATATTTACTTTTGCTACGTAGTCAATTGGAATATTTAATAATTTTTCAACAGAGTTCATCGACATCTCGATTCCGCCGAATGCATAGGCATGGTTAATCTTATCTTTTATATTTTTTCCTACTATTTGTGTATACGTGTCACGAGGAATGCTCACCATTAACGTATTATTAGTTTGAGGATTGACAGATAAGACAATCATTGTATCAGAGCGTCCACTATCTCTTTGTCGCTCGTCTACCCCAAGTAGTAGGATGGAAAACGGTTGTCGTTCTTCTAATTCAACGGGTTCTGTTCTTGATATACTGGAATTTCGTTCTACAGGTGTATGAATTTCATCAAAAGTTGACATAGCCTGATCATAAACGGAATAAGCAATGATGCCAGTTATGATTAGAATAATTGTAATAATACCTAAACACCATCTCAATAATCTTCGCATTGTATCTCTTCCTTTCTTTTATTTTCCTATGAAAGTATGTAGAACCTAATCTTCTTCTAGTATTCTCCTTTTTAGTTTATGCGACTAAAATCTTATTTAATCTATTTACCGCTTATTAAAATATGTGGTGATTATAAAATATAGAATTGCTAGTTTCTGCGAGAAAACAGTGAACAATTTACAGAGAAAATAGGCTTTTTTTCTGTGTTTTAAGTGGGAAGTCCTTTCATACAGCAAATAAGAAAGATTAATAGTTATCGTTCGTTTGCACTAAAATATCAAACAGTGTTAAAATAAGGGTTGAGACTATATAGGATGTGAAAATCGATGCCTGGCATATTGAATAAAATTTTTGATCCAAATAAAAAAGAACTTAAACACTTAGAAAAAGTTGCACATGCAGTAGAAGCATTTGCTAAAGATATGGAAAAACTTTCTGATGAACAATTAAAAGCAAAAACAGAAGAATTTTATCAACGTTATTCAAACGGTGAAGATTTAGACAGTATTCGACCAGAAGCTTTTGCCGTTGTTCGTGAAGCCTCTAGACGTGTACTTGGCATGTATCCGTACCCTGTACAAATTATGGGGGGCGCAACTTTACATGAAGGTAACATTGCAGAGATGAAAACTGGTGAAGGTAAAACATTAACATCAACTTTACCTGTATATTTAAATGCACTTACTCATAAAGGTGTACATGTTGTTACTGTCAATGAATACTTAGCTACTCGTGATGCTGAAACAATGCGTCCATTATATGAATTTTTAGGTTTAACAGTTGGCATTAACTTAAATAGCATGTCAAAAGATGAAAAACGTGAAGCTTATGCTTGCGACATTACTTATAGTACAAACAATGAACTTGGTTTTGACTACTTACGTGATAATATGGTTCTTTACAAAGAAGAACGTGTTCAACGTCCTCTTTACTATGCTGTAATCGATGAAGTTGACTCTATTTTAATCGATGAAGCACGTACGCCATTAATCATTTCTGGTCAAGCTAATAAGTCAGCTGCTCTTTATAAACAATCCAATGCTTTTGTTCGTACATTGAAAAAAGATGAAGATTACAATTATGATGTTGAAACAAAAGGTGTTACATTAACCGAACAAGGTATTGAAAAGGCTGAAAGAGCTTTTAATATTGATAATTTGTTTGATTTGACTCATGTTGGTTTAAACCATGCCATCAACCAATCTTTAAAAGCACACGCAAGTATGCATTTGGATGTTGATTACGTAGTACAAGATGGTGAAATTTTAATCGTCGATTCATTTACTGGACGTATTATGCAAGGTCGTCGTTATTCAGAAGGACTTCACCAAGCGATTGAAGCAAAAGAAGGCGTAGAAATTCAAAACGAATCTATGACAATGGCGACAATCACATTCCAAAACTACTTCCGTATGTATGAAAAATTATCTGGTATGACAGGTACAGCTAAAACGGAAGAAGAAGAATTCCGTAATATATACAATATGTACGTTGTTGTTATTCCTACGAACAGACCGATTGCTCGTGATGACCGCCCTGATTTAATCTATGCTACAATGCAAGGAAAATTCGAAGCTGTAGCTAATGATATTGCAGAGCGTCATAAAAAAGGTCAACCAGTTCTTGTAGGTACTGTTGCTATTGAAACTTCTGAGTTAATCTCACACTTATTGTCAAAACGTGGTATTCCTCATAACGTTTTGAACGCTAAAAACCATGAACGTGAAGCTGAAATCGTAGCAGAAGCAGGTCAAAAAGGTGCGGTTACCATCGCAACAAACATGGCCGGTCGTGGTACCGATATTAAACTTGGTGAAGGTGTTCTAGAACTTGGCGGTTTAGCTGTCATTGGTACAGAACGTCATGAATCACGTCGTATCGATAACCAATTACGTGGTCGTGCCGGACGTCAAGGGGATCCTGGTGTAACACAATTCTATCTTTCACTTGAAGATGAATTGATGAAACGTTTCGGTTCTGAAAGCATGAAAAATATGATGACAAAATTAGGTATGGATGATTCTCAACCAATCCAATCTAAAATGGTCTCTAGAGCTGTAGAATCTGCACAAAAACGTGTTGAAGGTAATAACTTCGATGCTCGTAAACGTTTATTGCAATACGATGATGTTTTACGTCAACAACGTGAAATTATCTACAAAGAACGTTATGAAGTGCTAGAAACTGAAAATATGCGTGCATTAGTTGAATCCATGATCGATGAAGTTTTAGTAAATGCTGTTCATTCTTATACTGCAGAAGAAAATGCACATGACTGGAACTTAACTGGCCTAGCAAACTTTGTAGCAGCTAACTTACTTCCTGAAGGTGTCGTAACTGCTGATAGTCTTGCGGGTAAATCTCCAGAAGATATCATCGAATATCTTCGTGCTGAAGTGAAAAAAGAATATGACCGCAAAGAAGAAGAACTTTCTCCAGAACGTATGCGTGAGTTCGAAAAAGTTATCTTACTTCGTGGAATTGATTCTAAATGGATTGACCACATTGATGCTATGGACCAATTGCGTCAAGGTATCCACTTACGTGCGTATGCACAAACAGATCCACTTCGCGAATATCAATCTGAAGGTTTTGCAATGTTCGAAGCAATGGTTGATGCCATCCGTGCAGATGTTGCAAAATATGCGATGAAAGCTGAAATCCGTAGCAACTTAGAACGTGAAGAAGTGGCAAAAGGTGAAGCTGTTAATCCAAAAACTGAAGAAAATGGTCCTGCTAAACGTAAACCAATCCGTAAAAAACAAGAAGTTGGCCGTAATGACCTATGTCCTTGTGGCAGCGGTAAAAAATACAAAAACTGTCATGGTGCTATTCAATAGCATCTTAAAAGATTCATATCGTACACTCCCTAAGTTCTCGTAACTTCAGAGTGTCACTTACAAAGGGGCTGTCCGAAAACTCATTTTCGGACAACTCCTTTATGCCTTTCTATAAATGCATAGCTGCTTCATGGAGATGGATGGAATTGAGTTGTGCAAAAAGAAGCGTGAGTTGTGCAAAAGGGAGCCTGAGTTGTGCAAAAGGGAGCCTGAGTTGTGCAAAAGGGAGTGAGTTGTGCAAAAAGGAGTCCGAGTTGTGCAAAAGGGAGCCTGAGTTGTGCAAAATGAAGCGTGAGTTGTGCAAAAGGGAGTCCGAATTGTGACAATCAGTCTCCGAGTTGTGCAAAACAATTCTCAAGTTATAAAACGCACACTAACTTACTGTAAACAATCTTTCACCATATCAAATCCAGCTTATCACTACAAAATAAGCTATAAACTTAGATAAATAATTACTAATAATGCTCTTAATCGTCCGCGACAAATAAAAAGTTAAACATTTAACCTTTCCCGCGAACATGGAGTATACACATAAATATGAAATAATTTTGGAGGAATAAAAAATGATCGAATTATCAGATGTTCGAAATGAGTTAGATAATACCGCTAAAAAATTAGCAGACTTTAGGGGGTCTCTTTGACTTAGAAAACAAAGAGGCTCGTATACAAGAACTAGATGAACTAATGCTTGAACCTTCCTTCTGGGATGATCAAAATAATGCTCAAAAAATTATTAATGAGTCGAAAGGTTTAAAAGACATCGTCAATGAATTTTACGCATTAGTAGAAACACAGGAAAATCTTGAAATGACATTAGAGTTATTAAAAGAAGAACCTGATGAAGAATTGCAACAAGAACTTGGCGAAGAAATGAAAGATTTCACTAATCGTACAGCTGAATTCGAATTACAATTACTTTTGAGCGATCCATATGATCAAAACAATGCCATTTTAGAATTACATCCAGGCGCTGGTGGTACAGAATCACAAGACTGGGGTACAATGCTTTTACGTATGTATACACGCTGGGCTGAAAAACATGATTTTAAAGTGGAAACATTGGACTATTTACCAGGTGATGAAGCAGGCCTTAAATCTGTAACGCTTGCAATTAGAGGCCATAATGCGTATGGCTATTTAAAAGCGGAAAAAGGTGTTCACCGGCTAGTTCGTATTTCTCCATTCGATGCAGCTGGTCGTCGTCACACATCCTTCGTTTCTTGTGACGTAATGCCAGAATTTACGGATGAAATTGCTGTTGAAATTCGTCCCGAAGATTTAAAGGTTGATACGTATCGTTCAACTGGTGCAGGCGGTCAACATATCAACAAAACGGAATCTGCTGTCCGTATTCACCATTTACCAACCGGAGTTGTCGTAGCATGCCAAGCGGAACGTTCTCAAATTAAAAACCGTGAAAAAGCAATGAGCATGCTGCAAGCAAAATTGTATCAACTAAAAGTAGAAGAACAACAAGCTCATTTAGATGATATTCGTGGCGAACAAAAAGAGATTGGTTGGAGTAGCCAAATTCGCTCTTACGTATTCCACCCATACTCAATGGTGAAAGATCACCGCACCAATACTGAAACAGGTAACGTCCAAGCCGTTATGGACGGTGACATCGACCAATTTATCAATGCCTACTTACGCTCACAACTATAATTAAAGGAAAAAAGCCAACAATTCGTTGGCTTTTTCATTCTCCACAAAAGAAGCAATCAACAACCTTGAAAAAGAAATAAATCCCATCAAAAAGGAAATAAACCTCAACACCTACAACTTATCTAAAACCAGAACATTCATTCACTAAATTACTTGCTAAAAATCCACATTGGTTGTAAAATTAAAATAGAACATTTGTTCTTTATTTGGAGGTGGAATGATGTTAAATTTATCAAAAGAAGCAATCCAAATGCTAGAACAGGTTATTTACTTACCTATGGTGTTACAAATTCTACAAAATGACTGTCGAGCGTTTGAACAAGGAGCATTTAAACTTAAACAACCTTATCTGAAGTTAATCGAGCAGACGATTAAATACGTTCAAAAAGAACTGACAGATGCAAAAAAATATTTACGACAAAATCAATTGCAGGTATTCCGTGGTGAACGGGATGATCTGTTTTCAGAATATATTTTTATACGTAAACGTACCCAAGATTCACGGCGTTATTCTAATATCCGTCTGCGCAATCATGTAGAAGATTTATTGTCTTATTATTTAGCTAAGGCACAAGAAATAAGTCACTGCGAGCATTAAAAAGCATTTGTAATGGGTTTTGATAATTCGTTAACATATCATCCATATGACGAAAATATAAAATAGAGGAATAGTATTGTTGCCTAGAGAGCGTTGTAAAACTAATCTGCTCATCTATAAAGACATCATTTTTAAAATGAAGCCTAATTTCATGCTGACCAATGGTGGAATGGCCTCTGAAATTTTGCCAAAGAATCCATGCAGCGTGTTTTTTTCTTGGTGAAGCAGTAGGAAAGAGAATATATGATTGATTAATAACAGATAATACTATTGGTAATTTAATCATAATTTCATCTTTATTCGTTTTAATATGAGCATCTTTGAAAATACTATTCGAGTAATCTAAAGCGGCATCTAATGTTGTCCCTAAAGATGCACAAATACGATTTATTAAACGAGTTACTGTGCAAGGCACTACGTACATTCTTTTTGTTTCAAAAACGAGGGAATAATTACGTCCTTCTAAAACTATTGGTTTAAGCATGCAGATATTAGGATTCAAGCAAAAATCATAAAGTTTAACAATTTTGTAATTCATTATTTTTCCTCCTTTAAGATACGTTGATTTGACAGAAGTGATATGTAATAAGGATAAGTTACGCGAGAAATCACCAACCTTTACAAAATGTTAAAGGAAAAAAGTTTGCAAAGTCTTGCTGTTTTCCTTATACTAGCATACAGTATTTGGTAAATTAAAATGGTGAAAATGCTCATTTTGTTGGGAGCATGAACCAATTGCTTGGACAGAATGAGTCGTTTGCTTGGGGAAAACGTTCTAAATAAACCTTTTTTTATTTTACTTTTTCGCAAAATTGTTCAACTTAAAAATCTATTATTATGCTCCGCTTAACTTAACAGAGAAGAGATAATGATATAAAACGTACGTTCGCAAATTTATCGAAATTTCTTAACAGCTATGTTAAAATATAGCTACTAGATGGCACGTGTAAGGAGGAAGATAAATGGAGCAAGAATTTGAACTACATTCGAACTATGAACCAAGTGGGGATCAGCCAACAGCGATTAGAGAACTTGTAGAGGGTGTACGACAAGGTATAAAGGAACAAACATTGTTAGGAGCAACAGGAACTGGGAAAACCTTCACAATTTCAAATGTTATTAAAGAAGTAAAAAAGCCAACTCTCATCATTGCGCATAACAAAACACTGGCAGGTCAACTTTACAGCGAATTTAAAGAATTCTTTCCAAATAACGCAGTTGAATATTTTGTCAGTTATTACGACTACTATCAACCAGAGGCGTATGTACCACAAACGGATACATATATTGAAAAGGATGCTAGCATAAATGATGAGATTGATAAGCTTCGACACTCCGCTACATCGTCCTTGTTCGAAAGAGATGATGTCATTATTATTGCATCAGTTTCTTGTATATATGGCTTAGGTAACCCAGAAGAATATCGCGAAATGGTTGTTTCCATTCGAACTGGTATGGAAATTGAACGAAATCAATTATTAAGAAAACTTGTAGATATCCAATATGAACGAAATGATATTAATTTTACACGTGGCAAGTTCAGGGTACGAGGAGATGTCGTTGAAATTTTCCCGGCTTCTAAAGATGAACGCTGTATTCGAATTGAATTCTTTGGAGATGAAGTAGATCGAATTCGAGAAATTGATGCACTCACAGGAGAAGTGCTAGGTGAACGTGAACATATTGCTATCTTCCCGGCTTCCCACTTCGTTACACGTGAAGAAAAATTACTAAAAGCGATTGAAAATATAGAAGAAGAACTAAAAGAAAGATTGGCGAAACTACGTGCAGAAGACAAATTGTTAGAAGCACAGCGATTGGAACAAAGGACTAATTATGATTTAGAAATGATGCGCGAAATGGGCTTTTGTTCAGGAATTGAAAACTATTCACGACATTTAACATTACGTGAAGCAGGGGCTACTCCTTACACATTATTAGACTATTTCCCTGAAGATTTTCTATTAGTTATTGATGAAAGTCACGTCACCTTACCACAAATTCGTGGAATGTATAACGGTGACCAAGCACGAAAAGGTGTTTTAGTAGAACACGGCTTCCGTTTACCATCTGCACTTGATAATAGACCGTTAAAATTTGAGGAATTTGAGAAGCATATTCATAACGCTATTTATGTATCTGCAACACCAGGACCATATGAATTGGAAAATACACCTCAACCAATTGAACAAATTATTCGTCCGACAGGCTTATTAGATCCAGAAATTGAAGTTCGCCCAATTGAAGGACAAATTGATAATTTAATCGATGAAATTCAACAACGAATTGAACGGAACGAACGTGTACTTGTTACGACATTAACGAAAAAAATGTCCGAAGATTTAACAGATTACTTAAAAGAAATGGGAATCAAAGTTCAATATTTACATTCAGAAGTTAAAACTTTAGAACGTATTGAAATTATTCGAGAACTAAGATTAGGAACTTATGATGTTCTAATTGGGATTAACTTGTTACGTGAAGGGTTGGATATTCCAGAGGTTTCTTTAGTAACGATTTTAGATGCGGACAAAGAAGGTTTCTTACGTTCAGAACGATCACTTATTCAAACAATTGGTCGAGCTGCGCGTAATGCAAATGGTCATGTAATTATGTACGCGGATCATATAACAGATTCAATGCAAAAGGCAATTGATGAAACAAATCGTAGACGTACCATTCAAATAGAATATAACAAAAAACATGGCATTACACCGAAAACAATTCAGAAAGAAATTCGTGATGTCATTCGGGCAACACAAGCTGCAGAAGAGCCAGAATCGTACTTAACAAAAGTTACTGATGGTAAGAAGTTGACGAAAGCCGAAAAGACAACATTATTAGAATCACTCGAAACAGAAATGAAAGAGGCAGCAAGAGCGCTTGACTTTGAGCGAGCAGCTGAACTACGAGATACGATTTTAGAATTGAAAGCGGAAGGATGAGGATTTTGAAAAATCAAGAAATCGTTGTACAAGGAGCACGAGCAAATAATTTAAAAAATGTCGATATCACAATTCCGCGGGACCAATTAGTTGTCATAACAGGACTTTCAGGTTCAGGTAAATCATCACTTGCATTTGATACGATATATGCGGAAGGACAAAGACGATATGTTGAATCTCTTTCCGCCTATGCAAGACAATTTTTAGGCCAAATGGATAAACCTGATGTTGATGCAATTGAAGGTTTATCACCAGCGATTTCAATTGATCAAAAGACGACAAGCAAAAACCCACGCTCAACCGTGGGAACTGTAACGGAAATCTATGATTATTTACGTTTGCTCTTTGCACGTGTTGGAAAGCCAATTTGCCCGAATCATGGCATTGAGATAACATCACAAACAGTTGAACAAATGGTTGACCGAATCATGCAATATCCGGAACGTACAAAGCTGCAATTATTAGCACCGATGGTATCAGGTCGAAAAGGAACGCATGTAAAACTACTGGAAGACTTACAAAAGCAAGGCTATGTACGGGCACGCGTTGATGGAGAACTTCGTGATTTAGACGATAATATTGAATTAGAAAAAAATAAAAAACATAATATTGAAGTGGTTATTGACCGTATTGTTTTAAAAGAAGGAGTAGAGTCACGTTTAAGTGATTCGTTAGAAACTGCATTACGCCTAGCAGATGGCCGAGTTATGGTTGATGTAATGGGCATAGAAGAGTTGTTATTTAGTGAACATCACGCATGTCCCATTTGTGGATTCTCAATTGAAGAATTAGAACCTCGTATGTTTTCGTTTAACAGCCCATTCGGTGCATGTCCCAAATGTGATGGACTTGGTACGAAGCTCGAAGTTGATGAATCACTTGTTATTCCAGACTGGGATGTAACCTTAAACGAAGGTGCAATTGTACCATGGATTCCTACTAGTTCACAATACTATCCACAATTATTAAAATGTGTATGCGACCATTATGGAATCGATATGGATACACCTGTGAAAAATATTCCAAAAGATCAAATGGATAAAATTTTAAATGGGTCAGGAAAGGATTATATTCATTTCCATTATGAAAATGAATTTGGTAATATACGCGACCAAGATATTCAATTTGAAGGTGTTTTAAGAAATATAGAACGCCGATTCAAAGAAACATCATCTGATTATATACGTGAACAAATGGAAAAGTATATGGCTAAACAGCCTTGTCCATCTTGTCATGGTCATCGCTTAAAACCAGAGACATTAGCAGTCAAAATAGCAGATAAACATATTGGCGAGGTAACAGAATACTCGATTAAAGAGGCTTATGCCTTTATCCAAGATATAAAGCTATCCGAAAAGGATATGCAAATTGCACGTCTAATTTTAAGAGAAATTCAAGAGAGACTTAGCTTCTTGCTCAATGTTGGATTGGATTATTTAACTTTAAATCGTGAAGCAGGGACTTTATCTGGTGGAGAAGCCCAACGAATTCGTCTAGCAACACAAATCGGCTCTCGTTTAACAGGGGTCCTATATATTTTAGATGAACCATCAATTGGTTTACATCAAAGAGATAATGATCGATTGATCGCAACATTACAGAGTATGCGTGATTTAGGCAATACTTTAATCGTTGTTGAACATGATGAAGATACAATGCTTGCAGCAGATTATTTAATCGATGTAGGTCCTGGAGCAGGTGCACATGGAGGAGAAATCGTCGCAGCGGGTACACCAGAGCAAGTGATGAAAAGTAAAAAATCCCTTACAGGACAATATTTAAGTGGTAGAAGATATATTCCTATACCATCTGAACGGAGAAAACCAGATGGCCGTTATCTTAAGATTAAAGGGGCAAGAGAAAACAACTTAAAGAATGTGAAAGTTGATATTCCTTTAGGAGTATTTATCGCTGTTACCGGTGTTTCAGGGTCTGGGAAAAGTACATTAGTTAACGAAATATTATATAAAACGTTAGCGCAAAAACTAAATCGTTCAAAAATAAAGCCTGGTGATGTGAAAGAGATTGAAGGAATCGATCAATTAGAAAAAGTAATCGACATTGATCAGTCGCCAATCGGAAGAACACCGCGTTCTAACCCTGCCACATATACAGGTGTATTCGATGATATCCGAGATGTCTTTGCTGTGACAAATGAAGCAAAAGTACGTGGATATAAAAAGGGACGTTTTAGTTTTAATGTTAAGGGCGGCCGATGCGAAGCGTGTCGTGGGGACGGCATTATTAAAATTGAAATGCATTTCTTACCAGATGTCTATGTACCTTGTGAAGTGTGCCATGGAAAACGATATAACCGTGAAACATTAGAAGTAAAGTATAAAGATAAAAGCATTGCAGATGTTTTAGAAATGACCGCTGAAGATGCATTGGAATTCTTCAAAAATATCCCTAAAATAGCTCGTAAATTACAAACGATTGTAGATGTTGGTTTAGGATATATCCATTTAGGACAACCGGCTACTACATTATCGGGTGGGGAAGCACAACGAGTTAAATTAGCATCGGAATTGCATAAACGTTCAAATGGTAAGTCTATTTATATATTAGATGAACCTACAACAGGTCTTCATACAGAAGATATAGCCCGCCTATTAAAAGTTTTACAACGATTAGTTGAAAATGGAGACACTGTATTGGTTATTGAGCATAATTTAGATGTCATTAAAACCGTAGATTATATTATTGATATGGGTCCAGAAGGCGGAGATAAAGGCGGTACTGTCATTGCAAAAGGAACACCAGAACAAGTAGCTGAGACAGAAGGATCCTATACAGGTATCTATTTAAAAAAGATTTTAGAACGCGATCGCAATCGCATGGAAGAAGCCTTGTTGAGTGCTAAAAAGTAGGTAATTCCATGGATAATCTTACAACTAAGAATAATAACCACGTGTAGGTAGTGTAGAAGGAGATAGAAGCTTTATGGCAAGACTAATTATTGTTTCTGGTTACAACAGTGTTGGTAAAACAACAGTTGGTAAAGCTCTAGCAAAAGAATTAGGGGCTGTTTTTATTGATAGTCCTAAAACGACAGATATCCTCATGGAAGAAATCATTAATGCGCATGAAGTTTCAGGGACAGATTTTGCGACAGTTATGAAAGTACGTCAAATGACAGAATTACAAGTTCAAGTATTACGTCGATTGATTCAAGATCAACTTGAACTAGGATTAGATGTTGTTTTAGAAGTATCAACATATTATAGTGATGCCCATTTCGTAGAAAAAGATGACTTAAACATATCGAGTATTCATCATGTAGAAATCATGATTCCAGTAGTTGAAGAAGAGAAACGAAGATTTCAACTTCATCACCCTGAAGCATTTCGAACATATGAAAAGGAATGGGACCAATATGTAGAGAATCGTCTACCCGTGTATACTGATGCAGATCTGTTTGAACAAAATGTAGTAATTACTTT
>NZ_QWUA01000023.1 GCF_003576525.1 Rummeliibacillus sp. POC4
TTTATACATATTTAGATTAAATCTATTATATTACCTACTAAGTTTGACTATTCTTCCTGGATATGTTTTTGTATGCGGATTATGTTTTTTAATTTTTCTAATTTTTACTGTTATATAATAGATAACTATGATAAAATAATTGTTAAATTTAAGTTTTAACTAAGGAGTGCTTACTAGTGAAAATCGAAAGATCAAAAAAAATGGCTATGTTTCCAAAAGCAATATTCGGAGATTTAAAAGCGGCCGCCAATCGTAAAGCAGCTTCTGGTACTAAGTTAATCGATTTAAGTCTCGGTAGCCCAGACCTCCCCCCCGATGAAAAAGTACGTATGGAACTTTCTAATCAAGCAGCATTAGCAAGTTCTTACGGTTATACTTTGGGCGGAACGAAAAAATTCTACCAAGCTGTTGCAAATTATTATAAACGTCGTAGTAATGT
This sequence comes from Rummeliibacillus sp. POC4, assembly GCF_003576525.1. GTDB lineage: Bacteria > Bacillota > Bacilli > Bacillales_A > Planococcaceae > Rummeliibacillus. The sequence continues at coordinate 440 of NZ_QWUA01000023.1, forward strand.
AGATTTAGATCCCGAATCAGAAATTATTCAAACTATGGGTTCTCAAGAAGGTTTAGTTCATGTACCAATGGCCTTTTGTAACCCGGGAGATTATGTTTTAACAACAAATCCCGCCTATGTAGCCTATGATGCCGGTATTCACCTAGCAGAAGCAATTCCTTATTATATGCCTTTGTTAGAAGAAAATTCTTTTTTACCAGACTTTGATGCGATTCCAGTTGAAATTGCTGAAAAAGCAAAAATGATGATTTTAAATTTACCTGGTAACCCTGTACCTGCAATGCCATCTGAAGTATTTTTCGCTAAAGTTGTAGCATTTGCAAGAAAATACAATATAATAGTACTTCACGACGCTGCATACTCAGAATTCTATTTTGATGGTGGCAAGCCTATGAGTTTCTTATCTACACCTGGCGCAAAAGAAGTTGGCATGGAAATCAATTCTCTTTCTAAAAGTTTTAGTTTAGCAGGAGCACGTATTGCTTATATTGCTGGTAATGCTGAAATGATTTCGATTATACAAGAACTAAAATCGAACCTTGACTATGGTACTTACCAACCGATTCAAGATGCTGCATGTGTAGCTTTAGATCATGCTGAAGAAATCACTGACCGTTTACGTTCTGTGTTTACAAAACGTCACCATATTTTAGTCGAAGGTTTAGAGAGTATTGGTTGGAATGTTACACCATCAGAAGGTGGAATGTTTGTTTTTGCAAAATATCCTAATCAAGAGATGAACGACATCGATTTTGTATATCATGCAATTGAAAAAACAGGCGTTGTAATGGTTCCAGGTTCAATATTTGGAGATGCCGGTAAAAATTATGTCCGTCTAGCATTAGTTCAAGAAGAATCTTTACTTAAAGAGGCTGTAGAACGTCTGGGAAAGCTTTCAAAAGTTGAAGTTGGCGTATAAATTTTGAGTTATATTTCAAAGTTCAAATTTGTTTCTTGACAAGTTTGAACTTTTTTGTTGTTTAAGCTTAACCAGTGGAGCTTTTCATTAACTAAAACCCCAATACTTTGATTCCATAAAAAAAGGGGGTAAACTGCTCCCCCTCTTAATTCTTTATATCCTTCGATGAGCCTTCATTTAAATAAACTTCACCGTCTTTATAAATCATCTGTTCTGGATAGCGTAGGTTTATAACCGCGTCCTGAAGTTCTTGTGAAGGTGCACGTGTTGAGAGTGACACAATTATATTAGTAGCGAAGGCAGCTATCGCCCCGAAAATACCAGCGCCTGTATCGATAATGCCTAATATCGTAAAGCCACCATACTTTGCACTAAAAATGTAAAGAAGTGTCACAGCTAAACCGACAAGCATGCCAGCCATAGTTCCTTTTGCATTAGCCCGCTTCCACCAGACGCCTAATACGAGTGCAGGGAAGAAAGTACCGGTAGCAATTGCAAATGCCCATGCAACAATTTGGGTAATGGCACCAGGTGGGTTTAATGCAATAAGACCAGCTAGTAGTGTTGCAACAACAATTGAAATACGACCTATAAGTAGACGTTTTCGTTCAGATGCTTGTGGATTGATAATGCGGTAATAAATATCATGTGCAAACGACGAAGAAATAGAAATCATTAAGCCACCAGCTGTAGATAGTGCAGCTGCCATTGCACCTGCAGCCACTAGTCCAATAACAAAGATACCTAGATTTGCAATTTCAGGTGTAGCCATTACGACAATATCGTTAGCAATTGTAAGTTCAGCCCATTGAAGTATGCCATCACCATTCGTATCGGCTATCCCTAATTTTCCTGTATCAATCCATGATTGGGTCCACGAAGGTAATTCAGCAATCTTTTTACCAGCAACTTCCGTTAATAAAATAAAACGAGCAAAGGCTGCATAAGCTGGTGCACTAAAATATAAAAGTCCGATAAAAACTAATGCCCAAGCGCCTGACCAACGAGCCGCCTTCATAGTACCTACAGTATAAAAACGTACAATAACATGTGGAAGTCCAGCTGTACCACACATTAATGTAAACATGAGTGCTAAAAACTGCCATTTAGTTCCATTTGTGAATGGTGCAAAATATTCAGAGATTCCAAGTTCTCGGTCTAGTTCCCCCATTTTTGTTACAATTTCACCATAGGATATCCACGGTATAGGATTACTAGTTAATTGTAATGACATAAAAATAACAGGTACTAAATATGCGATTATTAAAATAACGTATTGTGCAACTTGTGTCCAAGTAATGCCTTTCATCCCACCGAATGCAGCATAAAATGCAATTAACACAACGCCGATCAGTGTTCCTATTTTAGCATCAATTTCAAAGAGACGTCCGATTACTACACCAGAACCTGATAGCTGCCCAATTGAATACGTGAAGCTTATAATAATTGTACATATAGCAGCAATTTTTAGCGCTGCCTTACTATTAAAACGGTCTCCGATAAATTCAGGTACAGTAAAGCGACCAAATTTACGAAGCTGAGGTGCAAGTAATATTGTTAAAAATAAATAACCGCCAGTCCATCCCATAATATAGGCTAATCCATCATAGCCAAGTAACATGATAGTACCAGCCATTCCGATAAAGGATGCTGCACTCATCCAGTCTGCCCCAATCGCCATCCCATTAAAAATAGGAGGTACTCCACGACCAGCAACATAAAAATCAGATGTTTGCTTAGCAGTATTAAATACCGCTATTCCAATATATAAAGCAAATGTACATAGTATAATCACCAGTGATACTAAAAATTGACTATCCATATTCAGCCTCCTTCCATTAGTGATCTATCATGTTTTTTGAACCTATTTCTTTATTTCGTTCATCATCAATCCCATATTTTTTATCAATTTTGTCCCCGACAATCGCATTTACAAACAGTAAAACAATGAAAGTAAATAACGCTCCAAATGCCCCCATAAAATAGTGGAATGGGAATCCCAAAAACTGAATTTCAGTTAGTGAGTCTGCAAACGCTACCATAACATAAGACACAAGAAACCAAAGAGCAAAATAAACAAACATGTACCTATTTTTCTCACGGAAATAAGCATCAGCAACTTCTTTATCAATCTTTTTCATACGGACCACCTTTCTATTAATCTATCTCAAATCAAAAATAAATTGAAACGTTTCCTTTAAAGGAAGCGGTACCAGAATTATCTTGACTATCATTAAAATAATTAGTGCAACCACAGGAAAGGTAAGAAAAATGAACCGTTTTTTTATTAGTGCATAGGTAAGACAAATACTAGTGAATAAGATAAGAAACAGAAGCAACAAAACACCTCCTATAATCTCAACGTCTTCTAATATATGTTGGAAATGATCAAGATAAAACGATAATAAAGTAAAAAATCCTAATCGATTGATTCTACAAAATTTGATGCACATACTAAATCATACAAATATTTTTATAAGAACCTGCAAAATACAAACAAAGTTTCTCTTAAATTCCAATCTTTATCCATTCAACTTTTAACATAAAAAAGTACTTCCTATAATAGAAATGGTACCCGTTCCATTTCTTTATAAGAAGTACAATTAAAAGAGGTTATTTGCATGTGAATGGCGATTCTCTGAGCGCTTTAATTCACAGATGTTATTTCACTGTTGTAGTTACAGGAATTGCTGCTTGTAATATTTCAACAGCCTGATCTATTTCATCATAACTTACTGTTAATGGTGGAAGTAAGCGGACAACATCTTCTCCTGCAGGTACAAGTAGTAAACCATTTTTGTCAGTTATTTCAACCAATTTTGAAGAGCTATCACAAGTTATTCCGAGTAAGAGGCCCATCCCTCTTATTTCAACAGAAGCAGGTAACGCCGCTTGCAATTTTTCTTTAAAATATTGCGATTTATCTGTTACAGTTTTTAAAAACGCTTTTGTGAAAATTTCCTCAATAACTGCTGTCGCAACTGCCATTGCTAATGGATTACCACCAAACGTAGTACCATGAGTACCCGGACCAAAGCTTTCATATAATTCGGCGGTTCCTAACATAGCACCAATTGGAAAACCACCAGCTAAACCTTTTGCTAATGTTACAATATCAGGCTTTAATGCAGTCTGTTCATAAGCATAAGCTGTACCCGTACGACCAATTCCCGTTTGAACTTCATCGACGATACATAAAATTCCTTTTTCATCACAGATTTTTTGAATTGCTTGTGCGAATTCAGGTGTAATTACATGAACGCCACCTTCGCCTTGTACGACTTCTAACATAATAGCTGCTGTCTCATCGTCAACTTTTGCCAGTAAGCTATCTACATCATTAAATGGTATGTACTCAAATTTTTCGACAATAGGTCCAAAACCTTTGTGCACTTTTTCTTGACCAGTTGCAGACATGGAACCAAAAGTTCTACCATGAAATGAATGTAAGCAAGTAATAATTTTATGCTTTCCAGTATGTTTTCTAGCTAATTTTATGGCTGCTTCATTTGCCTCCGTACCACTATTACAGAAGAAAGCATGTGATAAATGTGTATCTTTGACTAATTTCTCTGCTAATTTCTCTTGATACTTATTTTCAAAGAGGTTAGAAGTGTGCCAAAGTAATTCACTTTGATGCTTAATCGTATCTACCAATATTGGATTTGCGTGTCCTAAGCTTAATACTGCGATTCCGCTTGTAAAGTCTAAATAGGATTTACCATTTTCATCCCAAACTGTTGTACCTTTACCCTTTACAATTTGAATTGGTCTAGTTTTATAATTGCCGAATAGTGCGCTCATAATAACACCCCTTCTTTTGTAATTTTAGTGCCTTGAAACTTTTGATCGACGATATGTATAGCTGGAATTCCTTCTTCTAAACATGCAATCGCTGCTTGAACTTTCGGAATCATACCACCATATATATCCTTTGTTTCAATCCAATTTCTAATAATCTCTGGGTTTACTTCTTGTTGAACCTCATTATTAATCCTAATGCCAGGTGTATCTGTTACTAACAATAATGCATCTGCTTTAATCGCCAATGCTATATCGCTAGCTACTGTATCTCCATTTATATTTAGTGGAATCCCATCTTTTGTGGCACCAAAACAAGCAATGACTGGTACTTTACCTGCATCAAAATATTGTTGAATCGTAGACAAATGTACTTTTTGAATTTCACCAACATAGCCATAAACTGATTGATCAAGAAAATCGCTCTCAAAAATAGAACTATCTATGCCATTTAACCCAATGGATGAGATACCTGCAGAATTTAGCTGCTTTGTAAGGTAAGGATTTACTTCTTCGATAAGGGCATGTTGTACGATTTTGACTGCCTCTTTAGATGTAAAACGAATTCCATTAACCTTCTTATATGCTATATTGTTTTTCTCTAAGCTAGCATTAATAGCAGGTCCACCACCATGTACTATAACAACTTGATAGCCACTTTTTATATACTTTTGGACTTTCTCAAAAAATGAGCTGTTTAAGTCGCCTAGTATACTTCCACCAAGTTTTATCACTATAGTTTTATGATCTATATGTGGCATTGATTTGGACATAGTCATACGTTAAATCACACCCCCATGCAGTTCCTTTACCTTCTCCAATTCCCATATCGACTAAAATTTTCACTTCATTTTGTTTTAAATATTCCGTTATTTCTTCTTCAGAAAATACAATTGGTTCTCCGGATTCCACAACAAGTGTTGAACCAATTTGAATTTTAATATTTTCCGGTTTAACGGTCATTCCACTATATCCAACTGCGCAAATAACTCTTCCCCAGTTTGCATCACAACCAAAGACTGCTGTTTTAACTAGTGAAGAACCAACTACAGTTTTTGCAATCTGTAATGCCTCTTTATCATCTTTTGCGCCTGATACATTTACTTCAATTAGTTTAGTTGCACCTTCTCCGTCTTTTGCAATCATTTTAGATAGGTCTTCGCAGGCAGATTTAAAAGCTTCCGTAAAGACATTCCAATCCGGATGATCTGGTGTTAATTCATTATTTTCTGCCAATCCATTTGCTAGGACAAGTACTGTATCGTTTGTAGATGTATCTCCATCAACTGTAATCGCATTAAATGTTTTTTCTGTAGTATCTGCTAATAGTGCTTGGAGAGTTTCATGACTAATATTGGCATCAGTTGTGATATACGCTAGCATTGTTGCCATATTTGGTTTAATCATACCTGATCCTTTAGCAACTCCTGCAATAATTACCTCTTTATCATCAATTTTAATGCTGTAAGCAGTATGTTTTGTGACAGTATCCGTTGTTAAAATTGCTTGTGAAAAATCAAGTGCATCTTCCAATTCTGTACCGGGGTTAATTGTTTCAATTCCCTTTTTCACAGTATCCATTGGCATTAATTCACCAATAACACCTGTTGAACATACACCTACCAAACTCTGTGGTATATTTAACTTTTCAGCTGTCAATTTCTGCATTGTATAAGCGTCTTCTGCACCTTGAGTACCAGTACATGCATTTGCGTTTCCAGAGTTAACGATGATTGCTTGCATTTTACCAGTGCTGTGAACAATGTCTTTTGAAAGTAATAACGGAGCAGCCTTGATGACATTCGTTGTGAAAACACCTGCCACATTTGCTGGAACTTCACTGACTAACAATGCCATATCTTTCTTTTTGTGTTTAAGGCCACAATGAATCCCTGCTGCTTTAAATCCTTTTGGTGAAATAATATTATGACTTGCACTTCTTTTTAATATATCTGTAACTGTCAACATACTCTCTCCCTTTATATCCAAATTGGAATTTGTGTTAATCCTGTTGTAATCTCATAACCAAACATTACATTCATATTCTGAATTGCTTGACCTGCTGCACCTTTTACTAAATTATCAATTACTGAGATAATAGTTGCCCTACCTGTACGTTCGTCTACATTTATATGTATATCGCAATAGTTTGTTCCGCGAACTTGGCTAGTATTTATTTTTGTAGTGTTTTCGATTACTCGTACAAATGGATGCTTTTCATATTTATTATAAAGACTGTTATATAAATCTTCTTTTGTAACACCAACTTGTAAATTTGCATAGCTAGTTGCCATAATTCCACGATTCATAGGTACTAAATGTGTAGAAAAAGTGATTGGATTATTTTTTTCAGCAAACATTGCCATAGCCTGTTCAATCTCTGGAATATGTTGATGCTGATTGATCTTGTATATTGATGTATTATCGTTTGTTTCACAAAAGTGGTTGTTGGCATTTGGTTTATTTCCAGCACCACTTATTCCACTTTTCGCATCTATTATTAAACTTTTAGAATCTATTAAGTTATCTTTCAGTAGTGGTAATAATGATAATAAGACTGCCGATGGATAACATCCTGGATTAGCAATTAAATTAGCATTTTCAATTTGTTTTTCATTCCATTCAGTAAGACCATAAACACTTTTTTCAATAATATGCAAAGGAGCTGAAGGTAGCTTATACCATTTTTCATAATCTTCAGTGTTCTTGATTCGAAAATCCCCTGATAAATCGATTACTTTTACTTTTTCATTAAGTATTTCTGGAATTAACTTACTAGAAACTCCAGATGGCGTACTAGTAAAAATAACATCCAATTTTCGCAATGCTTCAGGTTCAATTTTTTGTAAGGGCTGATCAATTATTTTTCGGAGATGTGTATATTTATTCGAAAAAGGAATACCATCTTCTGATGACGAGAAAAGATGAATTGTTTCTACCTTCGAATGATTATACAAAAGCCTTAGTAATTCAAGACCACCATATCCTGTTGCTCCTATTATTCCAACCTGCATTGCGCTCACCTCTTGTATATGATGTTATTATTATATTGTTGGATATTTATAAAGTCAACTGTATTTTTATTATTTATCAAATAATTTTAAATTAACGGACTTAAGCGTATTTTCTTATCGTTACAAAACAAATCGATTTCAATTTAATATGCAAAAATTAATTTCATATTAATCGTGTATCTTAAATGTAAATATTAATCTTCCAATTTTTGGGTGTTTCAACTCCTGGATATTGAATTAGTTCCCTAAAATTGAAATTTCATAAAGAAAATTGAATACATATTCAAGAAGTCACTGACTAGAACGTAAATCTAAGAATAATGAATCAAACATAGATAATAGTAAGATACACAGTTAGCATCGTCAGGGCTATTTTCCTTGAAAGCTACAACGATATTTTCATTCTATATTAGCAACCACTTAAATTTTCTAATTAAAAAAAGGCAAACTGACGTCCGAAGACGGCAATTTGCCTCTTTGTATTTATTAGACTATTTTTCTTTTTTCCATTCTTCTATCTCGTACTCTAGCGATACATCATCTGTATACTTGTTATAACGCTTTTTAAATAAGTAAAAGAAATGCGTTATAAATACTTTTAAGACTGCATAACCCGGAATACCTAAGATTACCCCAGGGACACCAAAGATAGATCCAGCTGTTAATAGTACGAAAATTATAGTAATCGGATGAACATGAAGTGATTTCCCCATTATTTGTGGAGAAATAAATTTACCTTCTACAAATTGTACGATTGTCCAAACTACTGCAAGTTTTAAAAGCATTAACGGTGCATTTACGATTGCTATAATTGCTGCAGGTGTAATTGCTATAATTGGTCCTAAATATGGTACAACGCTTGTAACCATAGCAAGGAAACCTAAAACAACAGCGTAATCCAATCCAATGATTAAAAAACCTATCGTTACCATAATGCCAATACAAAAAGCAACTAAAATTTGACCTTGAATGTAACTACTAATTTGATGGTCTGCTTGTTTTAAAACAAATGCAGTTCCTTCTCTCATACGAGGTGGTAGAAGTTTCATTGCAAAATTCGGCAATTTTTCTCCATCTTTTAAAAGATAAAATAATATAAACGGTACAGTAACTAAAGCAATTACGATACCTGTTAAAGTAGATATAAATCCAGTTATTCCGGTTGCAATACCTGTTCCTAATTCTTTCGCGCCATCTTTAACCGTATCATTTAACTGATTTGAAATATTATTTAATACTTCATTTAGATTAAAATTATACTTTGCCAAAGTATCATTCAGTTTAGAACTCTCTAAAAAATCTTGAATAGAGTGAACTACTTGCATAAAGTAAATCGGAAATTCCTGAATTAAATTCATAAATTGCTCTTTTAAAAAGGGAAATATTAGTGTCACAAACAATGAAATAATACTAATCCCCGCAACATAGATTATTAGTATCGACCATATTTTTGGAATTTTCCATTTCATCAATAGATTTAATACAGGTCTTAATAAGTAATACAAAATTAAAGCTAGTATAACTGGTAAAACAACTGTTCTTAAAAAAACAACAATAGGATAAAAGATAAAGGAAATTTTTTCATAGATAAAAATAATACATCCGACTAACAATAATGTAACTAACCCAAACAACAAATTTTTGCCACCCAGAAACTGGATAAACCTTGTTTTAAAAAACGAACTTTTTTCTGGTTGCAATGAATTTCCCCCTCTTATACACACAAAATCTTCTCTGTCTATCTAACTATTTCCATTATACTCTTTTGTTACTGATTGGAACCAAGAAATTTATCTAATGCTTGTTGATTTTTTTCAACATTAATATCAAGTACAGACCCTGCTTGTGGGTAAAATCCATAATCATAGCTATGCTCAACAGGAATCGTTAATCTTTGTATGTTAGGACTTCCTCCTTTGATAATTGAAAACATATAGCCTAATTCTTGACTGTCTGTCATATCTGATTGTACATATCCTTGAACTGCACCTAACAGTTTCGGGTAATTTTTATAATTCTTTGGAGAAAGAGCTTCTTTTTTTAGGGCTTCTAATGCTTTTTGTTGACGATCAACTCGTCCAAAGTCCCCTAGATTGTCATGACGGAAACGTGCAAATCCTAACAATTCTTTCCCGTTAAGTCTTTGTTCACCTTTTTTAAGGCTAACCCCTATATTTTCGGACATATCATGATCTACGTATACTTTAACTCCGTTTGGAGCAACGATATCCACTAACTTTTCAAAACTTTTAAAGTCAATCAAAGCATAGTGATTGATTTCAACATCAAATGTATTTTTTAATGTATCCTTTAATAGTTGAACTCCACCTAAATAATAGGCTGTATTTAACTTATACGATTGGTAACCAGGTATATTTGCATAAATATCTCGCATGAAGGACACCATCTTGACATCGTTTGTATCTTTGTTCCAAGAAACTAATATCATAGAGTCTGTGCGTGATCTTACTTCACCTCGGGAATCTACACCTAATAGAAGTATATTTTCAATATTCGACTTTGTTTGTGCATCTCCTTTAAATTGTTCTACCTTTTTTGTAGCATTTGATGCAAGTTTTTGTCCTTCTTTATATTGGTTATATGAATAAACTCCAGCTATAATAGCCAGCAGTATAAATATAGTTAAAAAAGCACGACCTTTTCTTAACTTTCTTTTTTTCTTACGGACATGTGTATGACGTTTTTCGTCCATATGACTTTCTCCTTTCACTACTTCTTTTTTTAAAAGAAGTTATCGTGTACACTACATATTAGTAGTAGAAACTATTCTACGCAAGTAAAATGACCAAAAAATACTTAGGAGGTCAAAATATGACAGAAACAACTCTTTCAACTGCTACTTTTGCTGGCGGATGCTTTTGGTGTATGGTAAAACCATTTGTTGAATGGGATGGTATACACAGTGTCACTTCAGGTTATATGGGGGGACATTTAGAAAACCCTACATATGAAGATGTAAAAAAAGGCACTACTGGTCATGTAGAGGTTGTCCAAATAATTTTCGATGAAGCCATATTTCCATATGAAAAATTACTAGAATTATTTTGGCAACAAATTGACCCTACTGACGATGCTGGGCAATTCCAAGATCGCGGAAGCAACTATCGAACTGCAATTTTCTACCATTCAGATAAACAAAAGATGGTTGCAGAAAAATCTAAACAAGACTTAGCCAATAGCGGTCGTTTTAAAAAACCGATTGTTACAGAGATAAAAGCTGCAACAACTTTTTACCCAGCAGAAGATTACCATCAAGATTTTTATAAAAAGAATCCAGAACATTATAAACAGGATCGAGCTGCATCTGGTAGAGATAAGTTCATCCAAGAAAATTGGAAGTAAAATCTCCTATCCAATTGCATAGCACAAATTTATTGACGTTTTTCGCATTCAAAGGATGCATATACATTGAAAAAGGCTGTATCGTAAGCTTTATACTTATGAGGCAGCCTCTTTTTGTATTTTTCCTCATAAAATCTATTAATTATTCATTTTTCTTATAAAACTACTTGTTATTCTTTCTTAACATGAAATAATAAGAGAAGAAAACTGAAAGAGGTGAAATTATTGGACTTATTTTTAATCATTTTACCTGTATTAATCGTTTTTTTAATCGGTTATATCGGACAAAAGCTCATCAATTTTGATATTAGAACGATTTCAAAAGTATCTTTGTATTTAATGTCTCCATTTTTAGCATTTCGAACATTTTATACAACTGCACTGACAATGGATTATTTATACATATGTTTGTTTGCTTCCCTTTTGATTTTATTTTTATTTATCATTACATGGATTTGGGCTCGTTTTTTAAAAGCAGAACGTTCTGAAGTATCAGCTATGATGCTAGGTGCAGTCTTTATGAATAGTGGAAATTATGGGGCTCCCGTTGTATTATTTGCTCTTGGTTCACCAGGCTTTCATGTAGCGGTTATCATCATGGTATTGCATTCATTGTTCATGAATTCGCTTGGTATTTTCTTTGCTGCTATCGGTGGGAAAGGAAAAGCCACTGTCAGACAAGCACTTAAAAACGTTTTTCAAATGCCCGTTTTATATGCATCTATTTTCGGTATAGTACTCCAACTTATTCAAGTACATGTTCCTGAAGCAATTATGAATGGCGTTGATTTGGTCGCAGATGCCTCAATCCCACTTGTCATGCTTGTATTAGGAATGCAACTTGCAGCAATTTCTAAAACTCGAGTTCAATATCGTTTTGTAACATCTGTTAGTTTTATTCGAATTATTATTTCGCCGCTAGTTGCTACCGCAATCCTATGGTTCATGCCGCTTAGTGATTTGATAAAATCTGTCCTAATTATTCAAGCTGCTATGCCTGCAGCCGCAAATACGACGATGTTGGCTTTACAATTTGATACAGAGCCAGATTTAGTATCGTTCACTACATTTGTAACAACTATTATTAGTATTTTTAGTATCCCTATTGTGCTACATTTTCTTGGTATATAGCCAATATTTTATCAATTGTAAATTCTGCTTTTAAAGCAAGCTATAATTTATGAACTTTTCGTTATAAATAATATTTTAGAATTGAGGTCTTACATATGAATAGAATTCCTCCAGTTGTGTTACTTATAATAGCAACGATATTATGGGGTGGTAATTTCGTAATTGGGAGAGCGGTTGCTAATGATTTACCTCCATTTATATTAGCCTTTTTTAGATGGTGTGTAGCTTTAATCGTCTTTCTACCCATTATTTATACTGCACTAAAACGAGAATGGCCACAAATCAAAAAGCATTGGGCAATTGTTTTAGTTCTAGGGTTTACCGGAGTTGCGAGTTTCAATACACTTGTATATATTGCATTACACTATACAACATCGATCAATGCATCTCTTATGAACATGCTTACACCTGTAATTATTTATATACTGTCCTTTTTCTTTCTCAAGGAAAAATTAAATCGCAACCAAATAATTGGTACTGTTATATCTTTTATTGGTGTAATAACAATTATCTCAAATGGGTCTATAAAAGCTCTACAACACTTTTCGTTTAATAAAGGCGATTTGATCGTTATTATCGCTGTTATTTTATGGAGCGTATATTCACTATTAGTGAAACAATATGCTAAGGAGTTACCTGGTCACACTACATTTTTTGTCTCAATTGCAGTCGGCATTATTATGCTACTACCCTTTTATATTTTTGAAACTTTTACGACTTCAATGGTGATTCATTGGTCTGCTACCTCTATCTTTGCGATTTTATATACAGGTATATTAGCATCTATTGTAGCTTTTATTGCCTGGAATACAGGGGTTGTTAAATTAGGAGCCAATCGTGCTGGCATATATCTTAATTTTATCCCTGTTTTTGCTTCCATTTTCGCTGTCATCTTTATAGGTGAAAAACTTATTCTTTCTCAGGTTATTGGTGGTCTTCTAGTCGTTACTGGAGTTTTCTGGACAGGTCGTAAAATAACTACTGAAAATAATTAATCCTTTAAGGGGCTGGGACAAAAGAGTTTTAGCCAATGAAAAATCCGAACAATAATGTGGAATTCTATTTAAAATTTCACATTTGTTCGGATTTTCTTTTAATTCATATCTATTAAAGCCCTTAATCAGGATTTTGTACAAAGGTACGAACTTTGAATATATATTTCTTCAGTATATTTAGTTTTGTGTTCCGTTCCGGACGGCGCTTTCCGCGGGCTTGGCTTCAATCTCCTCGTCACTACGTTCCTGCGGGGCTTTCAGCTCAAGCTATTCCCGCAGGAGTCGCCATCCTACACTCCACACACCATTCTATATGATGGTCATCAACAAAGAATCGTATTTTCTCAAAGAAAGACGATTGATGAAATTGATTCTATAAATTCAATTGTTCGGATTTGGAAAGCACTAATTTCGTTCTGTCCCAGCCTCTTTTTCTATGGATAAAATTCTAATATCTATTAAATAGGTATATTTCTTGGTAACTTCTGCATATAGTTACAATGCATAATTTAATATTAAAAAATGCAGTCTAATTTGTTACAAATATTACTTTACTCTGAAACATTCGTAATATATATTGTTACTAAGGAGGAATTATCCATGAAACTCAAACCCGTTATCTCGTTATCAATACTTACAGCTTTAGCTTTTGGAACTTTTTTAACTGTTCCTATGCCAAGTAAAGCTGTAACAAATTTAAATGTTACAAATATTACAAAAAGTACTAATAATCCTAATTCTACATATAAAACAGCTTCACTTCATTCATTTAAATTAGTTCGCGCTCAACACGCAGTTAAAATATTTAGCAAAGCTTCAACCAAAAGTACCGTGCTAGATTCGATCAAAAACAATCAGGGTGTAGTTGTATTAAGAAACTATTCAAATGGTTGGTCAAAAGTATCTTTACAATTTTCATCAGGTTATATTCAAACAAATTACTTAACAAGTGTAAAAGCTAATATAAATACCCCTTATGCTATGAATATAAATAAGACCTATTCTTACTATATTCCTGGAAATACGGGCTCTGATTTTAAAACGTATTATAAAGCAAAATATCAAACTGTATATAAACCAAATAAAACTTTAACTCATTTTTGGTTTTTAAACTCTGAACCAGATCCTTACGGAAAAATGGAATACGAAACTTCCAAAGGTCTATACACGGGATATAAGGATATTGGAATTGCAACATTAGCTGTAAAATATCCTGTAAAACTCAATAAAACTTGGAAAGGACTAAATGGGCAAACCCTAAAAATTATATCTACTAAAAAAACAGTAAAAACCAAATCAGGTATTTATAAGAATGTAGTTATTGTGAAAGAAGGTAAAGGCAAAAACTATTCTTACTATGCTCCACATATAGGATTGATTAAACAAGAATTAAATGGTAGAACGTTTTCTGAACTAGCTTCTATCGATCAATAACTAAACATCAAAAGCTTCCAAAACTCATCTTTAAAAATATAACCGTTATTAATGCTACTGCTGTTTAGAAAGAAATTGACCAATAAATTATTGGTCTTTTTCTGTGAAAATATATAATCCCTGCGGTATGTGAATATTCTTGATTAGTTATGGTAATCCTTTAATTGACCTAAAAAAGCCAATAAGAAAGCAGAGCTACCTGTTGTGAGGTAACTTTGTATAAATCTTTTTGGTTTTGGTTACACTAGGCAATTAGGGGTTCTTTATAAGGCTCCTTGTTTAATAACATGGAGTAAATAACCCGAAGCATTCGATGCGAGATCGCAACGAGTGCTTTTTTCTTGCCTCTTCGTGCAGCGAGTGACCAATATTTGGTTGCTAACCAACGATTACGACTTCTTGAAACAGCCCATGCAGCCTCACACATGGCAGATTTAATATGAGGATTTCCTTTCACTGTCCTTGTACTTTTCCTTTTTCCTGCACTTTCATGATTGCCAGGTGAAACGCCTGCCCACGATGCAAGGTGTTGTGAAGTTGGAAATTGCCCCATATCTACGCCGATTTCTGCGATAATTACTGCTGCTGTGTCTTTTTTAATTCCTGGTATAGTTATTAATAACTGTACCTCTTCTTCATATTTTCGGAGAAGTTGATCGACACGTTCTTCGATTTCTGAAATCAACTTTTCTAAGTATTCTATGTGATGCCAAGATTGACGAATGAGAAAAATTTGATGTTCATTAATTGTTCCAAATAACGAATCCGTAATACGTTGTTTTTTGGAAACTAATTTACCGTGAATATCTTTTTCAACATCGGCTTCATCTACATAACCTTGTTCGATTAATCGATTTAAAAGTCTTCTACCGGATACCCCAAATACATCTGAAATCACGGTACTTAGTTTGATATTGGAACTTTCTAATACTTTTTGAATTCGATTCTTTTCCGAAGTTAAATGCCCAATCCATTTCTTCCGAAGTCTTGTTAAATCTCTAAGTTCACGAATGTCTTGTGGTGGAACAAAACTTTTTTCAATTAAACCATGACGTAATAATTTAGCGATCCATTCGGCATCCGAAACATCTGTTTTTCTTCCAGGTACATTTTTAATTCGTTGAGCATTCGCTAACGTTATATCAAAGAAGTCTTCTAAAATGTTAAAAACAGGTTTCCAATACACGCCTGTACTCTCCATGGCAATGTGTGTAATCTCATGACTCTCCAACCATTTTAATAGTCGAAATAAATCTTTTGTCAGCGTAGGAAATGTTTCAGTTTCTGTGTACACATCGTTTTCTCGTTTTCCTTTTATCACACAAGCAACAATTGTTTCAGAATGTACATCTAGTCCAGCGCACTTCTCAATAAATACCTCCAATGAAATCACTCCTTAGTAAAAGATCACAAACAGTGAGTGAATTTGAAAATAAGCATTTTTCTGTACGTAGTCATCCTACTAACAAGTGGAGCTAACAAAGGGTTGAACACCAAATTCACTCAAACAGTTTTTATTACAGGGTCAAAGCCACCAAAAAAGCCCACGTTTAACATCCTGTTTGTGTCATTACCATTATGAACCGAAGGTAACTATTTTCATGCCAGGGTTGGGTGTAAAAAACTCATGAATGTTTTTTATTTACAACAAATTAGTTCGATACCACTGCGATTATTTTCTAAAAAATAATGTTATAATGAATACCTACGTTTCAATGAAAGGCGTTGACTTACTTGGATTTCAAAAAATTGCCAAAAAAATTACAAAACTACGAAAATATTCACTTAATCACTCATACTGATTTAGACGGTGTTGGGCCATCTATCGTATTACGTGCATTCGGGATTACACATTCCCCCTACTATGTAGAAACACGGAAAGTAGATGAAGCAGTACAAACTCGTTTAAATGAGTTAAATGATCACGAATTATTAATCATTACTGACTTAAGCGTAAACGAAGAAACTGCGGAAATGATTGATAAAGTAAATAAAAAGCCAGATGGTCGATTTGTAGTATTACTGGATCACCATGCATCAGCAGTTTCATTAAATAGCTATGAATGGGCTACTGTTCTACCGATAGTAAATGATATTAAAATGTCTGCAACAACTTTAATCTTCAAAGCGTTAAAAGATGCAGAGTATGAAATATCGCCTATTTTCCACTCAACAGAGGAAGAACTAGAGGAAATAGAAAAAAATACTGAGTATACAACGATGGAAAAAGAAACTTTCTTCGATCGTTTAGCACATTTAGTAGAAGACATTCGACTATACGATACTTGGGATTGGAATGTCCTTTCTATTCAGGAAGCGACAGATTTAAATACTATTTTTTATGCTAGAAGAAGACATGATTTTATACATGCACGAATGGACTACCTTTTGAACGGTCAACTTTTTACAGCAGAAGATCTTGCATATCTCCAATTTTCTAAAGAAGAATTACGAAAGATTCTAAAGAAAAAATCAAAACAAATGATAATTGTTCCACAATATCAACTTAAAGGTCATGACACCCCTATTAATATTGGTGTAGTAGAAACAGACTCATACTATAGCGAACTAGGAAATCATTTAGCTGAAAAATTTGAAGAAGAGATTGATGCGGTATTTATCATCAGCTTAGTTAAAAACCGTGTTTCACTCCGTTCGATTGGAGATAAAGTCAATTTATCAGAAATTGCAAAGGCATACAATGGCGGCGGACATCCAAATGCATCTGGATGTGATTTATCTGAATTAGGTGCCGAATTTTTGCTGGCTGTACTTGAAGCTAGCAAGAATAGATAATTCATTACACTTTATGTAACCTTTAACAAAAAAGGCTTTTTAAAACTGTTTCAGACTATAGACAAATTCAAAATTTTGAGTTTGTCTATAGTCTTTTTTCTATTTTAATATAGTTTAGTTACAGGTTTAATTAGAAACTACTTCAATGACGGTTTGATAAAGCGAGTGATGCTGTAACCATTGCTATCCAGTCCATTGAAAAAAGTGTGGCAAGAGCTTTTCTAAAATATTTAAGACCATTACAGCTGACAATAGACTCTGAATTCACAGACTTAGGCTCCACTCTGAATAATGAAAAGACAGATGTCTACTTCATACATCCCTATACATCCTGTGAACGTGGTACAAACGAATGTCATAACGGATTAATTAGACGCTACATTCCTAAAGGCAAGTCTATTTTCAACGTTGCGAATGAACCCATCTCACATATTGAAAGCTGGTGTAATTATTTATCTTGTAAAATATTGTGCTATAGAACAGCCGAAGAATGCTTTAAAGAGGAGTTATCCCAATTACTTCATTGACAGTCCGAATCTATCTTCAACTACTTGACATGGAGCCTCTGTGCGCATAAGTCCTAAGCTACGAAGCCAGTTGAACAATACTGACTTTGCCTGCAAAGTCTATCATACTCACCTCTCCATAGAAACTTGCGATGGAATATATTAGTGATTGTAATCTTTTGTCTTCACCATCTAGCAATATGCTATAGAAAATAGCAATTTATCAACGTTTAATTTTTTTTTGCATTTAATATTGCAATTTACGAAAGAACATAGTAGATTAAGTAGTAACTGTTATGTAACAGTTGAGTTGAAATATTATTTCACTTTCTTAGGGGGTTTATTTTGATGGAATCAACAATTGAAAAACGTATTGGATTAAAAGAATTAGAAGACAAAGTGGTAACAGCACAAGAAGCTGCTGCACTTATTTCTGATGGTGATGTTGTAGGAATGAGTGGTTTTACACGAGCAGGTGATGCTAAAGTGGTTCCGATGGCACTTGTTGAACGCGCAAAAAATGAAAAATTCAAAATTGATGTATATACAGGTGCTTCACTAGGCCCTGAAGTTGACAAATATTTAGCTGAGTCAGGTGTTATTCGTAAACGTGGTCCTTTCCAAGCAGATAAAGCGATGCGCACGATGATTAATAAAGGTGAAATTCTGTTTGCTGATATGCATTTATCTCATGGTGCAGAACAATTCCGCCAAGGGATTTTCGGACCTGTTCATTATGCAATTATAGAAGCTACTGCAATTACTCCAGATGGTTATTTAATCCCTACAAATTCTGTTGGTAACAGTCCTATTATTGCTGAGGTAGCTGAAAATATTATTATTGAATTAAATATTTCACATCCAGAATCTCTTATTGGTATTCATGATATCTATGTTCCAAAAAACCAAGGTGAACGTGAACCAATTCCTTTAACAAAAGCATCTGACCGTATTGGTGAAAAAGGGATAAAATTAGATCCTTCTAAAGTTAAAGCTATTGTTATATCACAAGAACCTGATGCGCCTTCACTAATTGTTCCTCCGGATGAAGAAACACAAATAATGGCAAATTACCTATTAGATTTCTTCCGTTCTGAAATTAA
The DNA here is from genome assembly GCF_003576525.1 of Rummeliibacillus sp. POC4. Taxonomy (GTDB): domain Bacteria; phylum Bacillota; class Bacilli; order Bacillales_A; family Planococcaceae; genus Rummeliibacillus. The sequence continues at coordinate 19,502 of NZ_QWUA01000023.1, forward strand.
AGCTGGGCGATTAACAACTTCTTTACCTCCTATTCAATCTGGTGTTGGATCCGTAGCAAATGCTGTATTAGATGGATTTGCTGACTCTGAATTTGAACACTTAGCAATATATTCAGAAGTGCTACAAGATGCAGCATTTAACCTAATTGATGCAGGAAAAGTTGATTTTGCTTCTGCAACTTCTATTACTCTTTCTGAAGAATTGGGTAAACGAGTTTATGGAAATTTTGAGAAATATGCTGATAAATTGTTATTACGTCCACAAGAAATTTCAAATCATCCAGAAGTAATTCGTCGTTTAGGTTTGATTTCTATTAATACAGCTCTTGAAGTAGATATTTATGGAAATGTAAACTCTACTCATGTGTCTGGTAGCAAAATGATGAATGGTATCGGTGGATCTGGAGATTTTGCACGTAATGCACGTTTAGGTATTTTCGTTACAAAATCATATGCTAAAGGTGGGGTCATTTCATCGATCGTACCGATGGTATCTCACGTTGACCAAACAGAACACGATGTAGATGTGATTGTAACTGAACAAGGTGTAGCTGACCTACGAGGATTAGCTCCTAAAGAACGTGTACCTTTAATAATTAATAACTGTGCACACCCTGACTATAAAGAACAACTTTGGGATTACTACAACGCTGCTGTTGAAGCAACAGGCAATGCACAAACACCACATATTTTAAATCGTGCTTATGAAATGTATGATCTTCTTTCAAAAACAGGCTCAATGAAAAAATAATTTAAATCTATATTTTGAGGGTGACCTAGAACTAAGAATTAATCTAGGTCACCCTTTTCACATGTCAATTAAGGTTCGTATTTTTATATAAAGTGAAACTTCCATCAGTGAGTGTTTTCCGACGTACAGGACGTACCGTTTTTAGTTGGCTTCATCCCCCACTGAAATATAGGAACTCAGGTTAAAAACGCCACGTCCTGTGGCAACACCTGAGTGACCAACATCTTGTTGGCCCGAACCAATCAGTCTTTTAAGGGCAGTTAATCCCCCACCTATCTTTTCATATCTTTCTCAAACTTGAGGCGGGGGCCTTGCTGCCCGTTAATGCGGAATAAAATTGTTTCCTATTTTTTCATTTACACCCCTTCCCCATCGCTTTTATTCACTTTTTCCTTTAAAGATAATCTTATAGAGCTTTCACTTTATACATGATATAATAGTAGCATTGTGAATAAGGAGGTACTTGCATGATTCAAGTAAGTAACGTAGGTCTTCGCTATGGCGACCGTAAGCTATTTGAAGATGTTAATATTAAATTTACACCTGGTAACTGTTACGGTTTAATTGGGGCTAATGGTGCTGGTAAATCTACATTTTTAAAAATTTTATCTGGAGAAATCGAACCACAAGATGGTCACGTTAGTATGAATCCTGGAGAACGTCTTGCTGTTTTAAAACAAAACCACTTCGAATATGAAGATTTTGATGTTTTAGAAACAGTGATGATGGGACACAAACGATTATATGACGTGATGAAAGAGAAAGATGCGATCTATATGAAAGAAGATTTCTCTGATGAGGATGGAATAAGAGCTGCAGAACTCGAAGGCGAGTTTGCAGAAATGAATGGTTGGGAAGCTGAATCAGATGCTGCAATCCTACTTCAAGGCCTTGGAATCCCTGATTCTATGCATCATATGAAAATGGCTGAACTTACTGGTTCTGAAAAAGTAAAAGTTTTACTTGCTCAAGCTCTATTTGGTCAACCTGATGTTTTACTACTTGACGAACCTACCAACCACTTGGATCTTAAAGCAATTCAATGGTTAGAAGAATTCCTTATTAACTTTGAAAACACAGTAATAGTAGTGTCCCATGACCGTCACTTCTTGAACAAAGTATGTACGCATATCGCTGACCTAGACTATTCTAAAATTCAAATTTACGTAGGTAACTATGATTTCTGGTATGAATCTAGTCAATTAGCGCAAAAAATGCTTGCGGATCAAAATAAGAAAAAAGAAGAAAAAATTAAAGAATTACAAGATTTTGTTGCCCGTTTCTCTGCGAATGCATCAAAATCGAAACAAGCAACTTCTCGTAAAAAAATGTTGGAGAAAATCGAATTAGATGATATTAAACCATCTAGCCGTAAATATCCTTATATTAACTTCCAAATAGAACGTGAAATTGGAAATGATGTATTAACTGTTGATGGTCTTTCAAAATCGATTGATGGAGAAGTCCAATTCAAAGATATTCGTTTTACGATGAACAAAGAAGATAAAATTATCTTACTTGGTAATTCCATTGCCAAAACAGCTCTTCTTCAAATTCTTGCAGGTGAAGATGAAGAATTCGAAGGAACTTATAAATGGGGCGTTACAACTTCTCAAAGTTACTTCCCTCTTGATAATGAAGAATTCTTCAAAGGTGGAGAAAAAACGCTTGTTGATTGGTTACGTCAATTTTCACCAGAAGATGAAACAGAAACATTCTTACGTGGTTTCTTAGGACGTATGCTCTTCTCAGGTGAAGAAGTGAAAAAATCTCCATCCGTTCTTTCTGGTGGCGAAAAGGTTCGTTGTATGTTATCTAAAATGATGCTATCTCATTCAAATGTTCTTTTATTAGATGAACCAACTAACCATCTAGATCTTGAATCTATTCAAGCTTTAAACGAAGGATTGATGAATTTTAAAGGCGCTATGATCTTTACTTCACATGACCATCAATTTATCCAAACAATTGCAAATCGTGTTATCGAAATTCGCGATGATGGAACTCTATTAGACAAACAACTTTCTTATGATGAGTACTTAGAGTGGAAAGAAGCTAATAATTTGGACTAGTATCCATATTAAAAAAGCTGCAATTAAAATTGCAGCTTTTTTAATCTATATTTTTAGATTCAATACTATCCTACTTATCTTTTCTAGAATATCAAAAATCCTAAACTGATAATAATCCCTGTGAAAATAAGGACGAATACACAGAATCCCATAATATCTTTCGCTTTTAATCCTGCTATTGCAAGTGCTGGAAGTGCCCAAAATGGCTGAATCATATTTGTCCATGCATCCCCCCACGCAATAGCCATTGCCGTTTTTGCATAATCAATACCTAGTGTTGCAGCTGCATCAAGCATAATAGGCGCTTGAACTGCCCATTGTCCCCCACCAGAAGGAACAAATATGTTTACGATACCAGCCGACCAAAACGCAAATAAAGGGAATGTCGTTTCGTTCGAAATGCTAATAAACCATTCTGAAATAACTGCAGCGAGACCTGATGCTGTCATCATTCCCATGATACCCGCGTAAAAAGGAAATTGGAATACAATTCCGCCAGTTGTTTTAATCGCCTGATTTACTGCCGCTAAAAACTTACGGGGTGTTCCATGGAAGATAATACCTAGAATAATAAGGATCGTATTGATAATATTTAAATTTAAGTCAAATCCTTTTGTAATGAAATGCCAAATAAGATAAGCTAATCCTAAAGCTCCTATTAGCACGGTTATGATTATGCTATTTTCTGAGCGATTGGCAAAGCTATTAGGAAATTGAATGTTACTTTCCTTTTCTTCTATATCATCTTCTAATAATTCAGGATTAACTGAAACTGTCTCTTCCTCTTTCGGCATCATCCAACGATTGAAAAATGGCAACGTTAAAAAGATTACAATTACTATGAACAAATTATATGAGGAAAAAAGTGTTTCTGTCGTTGGTATAACTCCTATTTTCTCAGCAAATGGATGACCTTCTGTTGCGATTGATAAAGGAACTGAACCTGCTAGACCACCATGCCATACAACAAAACCAGAATATGCACTTGCGATTAATAAGCGATAATCTACTTTTGATACATGTCTAGCAATTTCTTTTGCAAATAATGCACCTATTACAAGGCCAAAGCCCCAGTTAATCCAACAAGCTATGATAGAAACAAAACTAACAATAATAATTGCTCGTCCCGGTGTTTTTACTTTGCTTGCAAGTTTACTCAATATTTTTTTAAAAATTGGGCTATTCGCTAATACATGTCCTGCTGCTAAAACTACAACCATTTGCATTGTGAATGCTAATAGTCCCCAAAAACCATCGCCCCAATAGGTTACCATATTCATTGGAGTAGAATCTGTAAATATAAGACCGCAAACAAGAACAAGAGCTGTTAAAATTATTACAAAGACATAAGGATCAGGTAAATATTTTTCCATTAAAGTGTTAGACCATTTTGTAAGAACCTTCAATATATCTCCTCCTCAAAATAACTATATGACGAAGAATGCTAATATATCATTTGATATTTTGATAATATTGAAGTATCTTAAATTTTTTACTTGATATATTTGAATCTACTTTCCAAAAAAGACCAGATTTTATATTAAGTAAATAGTTTTATACGCTTTACAGATTTGGTATAACATTGAATTTAAAAAATTGCATATAAAAAAGGAACACCCCTAAGGATGTTCCTTTTCAAAAAACGTTATTAGAATTTAGTAACGTTAGCTGCTTGTGGTCCACGGTTACCTTCGACTACTTCGAATTCAACTTTTTGACCTTCTTCAAGAGTTTTGAAACCTTCGCCTTGGATAGCTGAGAAGTGTACGAATACATCATCTTCGCCTTCTACTTCGATAAAACCGAAGCCTTTTTCTGCATTAAACCATTTTACTGTACCTTGTTTCATGTGAGATACCTCCAAAAATTTTAAAAATTTTAAATCAATACGCAATTCTTAACCTAGATCAAAGATTTACATATTACAAAAAGTAACTATTCGCCAGCTACGCTTTGTAATACATAAATATGACATATTGAAAATTATGTAATTGATAGAAAGGGGTAAACGAGTTACCCCTATAAGCAGTAAATTAAAGTTTTGTTACATTAGCTGCTTGTGGTCCACGGTTACCTTCAACAACTTCAAATTCAACTTTTTGACCTTCGTCAAGAGTTTTGAAGCCTTCGCCTTGGATAGCGCTGAAGTGTACGAATACATCATTTTCGCCTTCTACTTCGATAAAACCGAAGCCTTTTTCTGAGTTAAACCATTTTACTGTACCTTGTTTCATGTGAGAAAACCTCCAAAAAAAATAAAAGTGAACAAATAAAATTTTAACCACAAACAAAAATTCACATATTACATAAAGTACCGAGACAAGCCGATCACTTTTTGTAATATGTGAATGGAAGTTTGCGGTAAATCAATTTCATTTGTTGTATTAAGTATACCACTTTCAAAATGATTGTCAACAAAATTGAAGAATTTCCAAAAAGTTTATTACTTTCAGTTATTTAAGTTCTTCCCATATAATGCCATGATAAGTTTGAATATCGTCATCACAAGCTTCACAAAATTGAATTTCATCATCTGACCAAAATGCCCAGAACCTATCTTTTTTTAACTCATAATGCGTGTATCTTTGTTTAAAACGTTCAATCATTTTATTTAAATAACTTTTAGCCTTCTCATAATCTTCAAAAGTTTTTTCTTCTACTATATATTCTTGCCAACCATCAAATTGCCACCATGGCTCATAATCGGCTTTCATATAAATAATTCTATACATCAATTCCATCCTTCTTCTAATAAATTTGATAAAATGTTCATAATATCCGCTTAGATATATCTATATAACAAAATTAAAATGTGATAAAATTACTATACACATTATTATAAAATAATCACAAATAATCGGAGGATTATCGTTATGTTTTCATCAATAAGACCTAAAATAGAAATAGATCAACTTTTAGAAAGAGGCACAGATATTTCCATCGACGGCCGATTTAAAAATACTTTATCATTTAATCATTTTACACATAAAGACGAAGCTACGTTAAAAGAATTGTATAAAATGTTTCTTAACACAAGCCCATCAATTAAAGACTTTTTCGTTTCTTATATTGAAGAGATTTCACCAAATAAGCGTAACCATATAGATGAAAAGTTTATAGAACAATACTTACATACATTCTTTAACACACAAAGAGATGAAAACTACATTCATAAAGTAATCAGTTTTTATCATATGCTTAAACGCTATAAATGTGAAGCTGGAAAAACTATTGTTTTACTTAATCAGTTTTCCTTTTATGTAACATCTCATATATTGTATAACTTTGGGTTCAAACCTGCCAAAGCTTTTAACTTACTACGTTCTTTTCAAGCAGCGATTAATATTGAACATGAACTATTGATAGAGGTTATAACTGAAAGTACACTTGAACACTCTGTGACTGGAGTTTCTTCACTCATGGATACAACATCTCAAATAATGTTTATGAAAGATTTAGTCATCAATTTAGACCAACAATCAAACGAAATACAATCATCATCAGCAGCAACAGAAGAAATATCTGCATCTATCAATGAAGTGGCTAAAAATTCAAGTAAAATTTCCGAAAAAACTGCAGAATCTGTTAAGTATGCTACAACTTCTAAAAATAAAATCAGTTCTTCTTTAAATGACATAGTTAAGACTGGTGAAACATTTTCTAATATCGTTCTTTCTTTTGATGAATTACAAAAACGCGTAAATGATATCGAAAAAGTAGTCACATTAATAACGAACATTGCAGATCAAACTAATTTGCTTGCTTTAAATGCGTCAATTGAAGCTGCAAGAGCTGGCGAACATGGAAAAGGATTTGCAGTTGTTGCACAAGAGGTTCGGAAACTTGCCGAGAATACTGTTTCGGCATTAAGTGAAGTGACTACTAATGTACATCATTTAAAAGATTACTCAAAAAATGTGGCAGACTCTATATCTGAGACTACAACTATTATTAAAGTTGCTACAAACGATGCTAAAAACTCACTTCCCCTTCTTACTCAGATTGTTCAAATTATTGAAGAAATCAATAGTGATGTAACACAAACAGCCGCAATTTCCGAAGAACAGGCATCTGCGGCTGACGAAATTTCAAATCGTATGATTCAGATTACCAATTTACAAGAAGATATTAGAGAATTGGCGCATTCTACTTCATTAGGAATACATCAATTAGGAGATGAAATAAATCACTTTAGATTAAGTTTAATCGACAATAGTAACGCCAAACTTTCTAGTCTTGCCCTACTGCAACTTTCAAAGGCAGATCATATTTTGTGGAAATGGCGAATTTATAATATGTTCCTAGGAATTGAAAATATTCAAGAAGGTGAAGTATCTTCTCATAAAGATTGCCGACTTGGTAAATGGTATACATCAGAAAAAGCACAACAAACTTTTGGTCATGAGAATGTATTTAAAGAACTTGATTATTATCATCAAGAAGTACATAACCAAGCTTTGATAGCTGTTCAATTATATAAAAAAGGCAAGATTGAAGAAGCTGAACAAGCTCTATCTAAATTAGAATTATCTTCTAATGAAGTGCTCAATAAGATTAATTATTTAATCGAAAAAATTGAGCAGCAACGATTAATGGCACTTTAATATTCGGTTTACTCTATTTATAAGTTAAAAAGCTGATAAACGTTGATTTATCAGCTTTTTTATTATTTCAAAAAATAGTCAATAATCTTCATCATATTTATCCATTTTAAATATTTAACACGCAACAATCATAATAAGTACTAAAAATTACTTAAAGACTAAAAAGTCCGCTATAATAATTTTAGAAAAAACTCTTATATGTTTGTTAAAATGAAACTTTCTTTCGCTTCATTCGTACATAAAATAAGAGCGATAGAAGGAGGAAAATTCATGCTCAAATTCGGACAATTTTTATTAAGAAATTTTCTTAACCTACTCATTGCAATGACCACTTTAATGATATGTAATTGGAGTTTTGATATTAATTTTTGGATAAGCTCTCTTTTAGCAATTGTAAGTTATTTGCTATCAAATATAATCATTAAGAATATTCAATACTTACGCTATTTGAAGAGAAATGGTCTCAATCGTTCTGAATATAAACATATTCAAGAACAGTTAGCAGAAGCTTATTCGCTACTTAAAAACTTAAACAGAAACTATACTAAAGTTCGTTCTATCTCTATGTTCAAACAACTTTTAGAGATGAATCGTTTAGCTAAACGAATTTATCATATAGTTAAAAAAAGTCCAAAAAAGTTCTATCAAGCAGAACAGTTTTTCTATGCTCATTTACATTCAGCTAGTGAATTAACTGAGAAGTATGTTCTTTTATCTACACAACCTATTAAGAACAAAGAAATTCATCTAGCTTTACAAGAAACGCGTGAAACATTAGAGGACTTAAACAATGTTATGCAGAAAGATTTACAATCAGTACTTGCTACAGATATTGAAGAACTTAAAATGGAGTTAGACTTTGCGCAACTTTCAACAGCTCAAAATCAAACTTCTGCAACTATGAGAGGAGAATCTAAATGACAAATTCATCTTCCAATCCTACGCCATCGATGGATGATTTATTAAGTAATCCGTTTGAATTACAACCGGAACCTAAGCTTTCAAATGAGCCATCACCGACTGAACAAAAAGCACCTTCTGTTCTTGAACGATTATCCGATGAAGACCAAAAAAAAGCACATCAATTAGCCGAGCAAATTCCAGTTGGTAACTATGAGTCTATTCTAACTTATGGTGCAAATGCTCAAAATGAACTTTCTCGATTTTCACATCAAATGCTCGACCATGTTCAACGAAAAGATATTGGTCCAGTTGGAGATATTTTAAAAGACTTAATGGAAAAATTAAATGAATTGGACCCTGAAGAATTACAACAAGAAAAAAAGTCTGGTATTCGAAAATTTTTCAAAAGAGTCTCTCGTTCCCTTCAAGAACTTATGACTAAATACCAGAAATTAAGTACACAGATTGATCGTATTGGTATTCAACTAGAACATTCAAAACAAGGACTTGTTGATGATGTTCATATGCTCGATCAACTATATGAACAAAACAAAATTTACTTTCAAGCATTAAATGTATATATTGCTGCAGCAGAGCTTAAAAAAGAGGAAATTATTAGTGAAATGCTTCCCAAATTAAAACACAAAGCAGAAGCCTCACAAGACCAAATGGATGTACAAGAATTTAATGACTTAACACAATTCGTTGATCGTCTTGAAAAAAGAATTTACGATTTACAGTTGTCACGTCAGATAACAATTCAAACAGCACCACAAATTCGTATGATTCAGCAAACCAATCAAACGTTAGCTGAGAAAATCCAGTCATCTATTATGACAGCCATTCCTTTATGGAAAAACCAAATTGCCATTGCATTAACATTAAACAATCAACGTAAAGCTGTTGAAGCACAAAAACAAGTGACAAAAACAACGAATGACTTGTTACTGAAGAACTCTGAAATGTTAAAAGTAAACACAATTGAAACAGCTAAGGAAAATGAAAGAGGCCTTGTAGAAATCGAAACGTTGAAAAAAACACAAGAGAATTTAATTTCTACTATCGAAGAAACTCTTCAAATACAAGCCGATGGACGTCAAAAACGAAAAGCTGCTGAGATTGAAATCGCAAGAATGGAAGAAGATTTAAAACAAAGACTCCTATCCATTCATACAAAACATCAACAAGAACGATCATCATTTTAAACAAAAAGACTATCTTAAAGAGTTCTGCGACCTTTAAGATAGCCTTTTTTATTTTCTATATTTTATTGACTTTGAATAACAAGTGAAATCATTTTACGTAAAAGCCTAATCGTTATATCAGTAAACTTTTCTACACTATCGGCAGTTACTGTATGTGAACCATAAATCATATGGAATAACTGCAATTGTTCCTCTCCTGGAATTTCATTGTTTAGAAACAAGTGAAGTACTTCAATATTCTGTTTTTCTGCTTCTAACACTGCATCAAGAGTGTCTTTTACACCATTTTGTGCATATTCAAATGCTGAAGGCTCTCCATCTGAAAAAAGAAGTAGAAAACGATGTTTTTCATTTCTTTGTTTTAACCGTTTAGTCATCCAGCGAATGGCAAAACCATCTCTATTATCTTCGTGGGCTGTAAGGGACATTATGGATGCCCCATTATCCTTTTGGTTGTCCTCAAATTTGTGTAGCCATTCAAACGTATTCGGTTGAATTTCTGGCGTTGCTTCATATGCGTCCTCATAAAAGCCAACAATTTCATGAGGAATATCCATTTGTCTCAAAACATCGTGAAATAACAAAACAGCTTTTTTTGTTTCATCCATTTTATCAATCATTGAGGCTGAACAATCTATTAGTAATCCAAAAACAGCATCTAACGGTTTAGCAGGTGCAGTTTTCTTATAAAAAGGTTTACATCGTTCTTCCAAAAGTAGATTTATTAATTTAGATGAGTCTAATCTTCCCTTTGTTAAATGATCTCGTTTGGCAATTTCTTTTTGAGTCAATCTTTTTCTAAACTCTGACGTTAGAGCTTTCACACTTGGTGCTTGTTCTGCACGCCAAGTGGCAAGGTTAGTTAGCGTTTGAAGAGTTTTTGTAGTTTCTATTCTTTTTTCCTCAAACACTACATTTACGTTTTCTTTGCCATATTGCTGTCCCGCTTGCTGCTTTTTTCTGGGGATTTTTTTATTTACATTATGATTAGCTTTTTGTGGTGTCGCATTTGCATTTGAGACTCCACCTGTGCCCTCTTCAGAAATTTGGTTTCCTTCTTGCCCTTCCTCCGATTCTACACTAAATGCTTTACCTGCATTTCCGCGTTGCAACTCAAAACGTAGATGAACACCTGTTTCTTCTTTTGTTTCTCTATGCCATGTTCGGAATAATTGTTCAATCGTTTCTTTTGCATCGTTTTGGTTGCCACATTCTTGCCCTTTTACACCTCTATGTTCATGAGATTTTACTGCCTCTGGAATTGAATCCATTAATGCATAATAATCCAGAACTAAATCTCTACTTATTTGCTCTTCGATAATGGGTATTATTCTATACACCAAATCGATACTTTGTTGCGTTTTCTTAACATCATAAATTTGTTGAAAAGGGTAAAGCAAAGGTTCAAATTTGTTGGACACATCATTTTCTGGAAGGTTAATCATTCCTTCATTTGCAGCCAGGTATAAATAATTGATGCAAGCATCTGCTAGTAAACCTTTTTGAGCATTTGCTTCAAATCGATGTTTATATGATTCAATATATGTTTTCTTTCTAATTTGAATCGCTTTAGCAATACCTGGCCTTTTTTGTACGACAAGGTCCATTAACCTAAATTCTTCAATTAGGAGGACAAGTTGCTTTAAAAAATTTTTTAATGGATGGATTCGAATTTCTTCTTCAAATTCTAAATACGCATTTACATCAAAATGACACCAAAAGCCTAATGTCAGTATATAGATATCTGATAATCTGCCTAAGTGCATCGTTTCTTTATCACGATGACGCCAAAAAACGCTCATTGCAATTTGTTGTTCTTGAGGTCTCATTTCGATTAACTGTCTTTCGGACATAGACAAAAATGGTGCATTCGAAAGAGCTCTAGCTAACTGTTCATAATGTAACATTTGTCTAGGATCTATTTGTTCGTTGTTAAATTGTATAAATCGACTAAGTTCGGCCATCTAAAAACCTCACTTTATCCATGTTTTTGCTAATTCAATGACTAAATCTTTTTCACTTTGGTCATCTAGCTTTTCTGCTACCGCGTATCGAATAGCTCGTATAGGTTCGATATGCTGAGCTAATTCTGTAGCATCAAGTAAACTACGAATAGAAGCTGCTTCTTCACTCAAAAGTCCATTCATCACTTGTTGTTTTAAATCTTCCGCTAAATTTAACATAAGTGTGAGTAAATCAGTTGAAACGTTAGGGAATCTTTTTTGCCATAATTCTTTTAATTGTTGACCATTTAAGTATGGAATACTAAAAGAAACAAAACGATTTTTCAAGGCTTCATTCATGGGTGTAGTACCAATATACCCTTCATTTATAGCAGCAACTACACTAAAGTCGGGATGAGCTTGAATAACTTCCCCTGTAAATGGATTTGTTAACATTCGACGATAGTCTAAAACACTATGTAAAATCGGCAAGGTTTCTGCTTTTGCCATATTTATCTCATCAATATAAAGTAAATGACCTTGTTTCATCGCTTTTACAACAGGGCCTTCTACAAATTCTATTAATGTTTTCCCTTCTTTTTGAACCATCGTTTTAAAACCTAATAAACTTTCAGCATCCAGATCAACAGAACAGTTAATACTATGCATTGGTTGATAAAAGAAGTTTGAAATAGATTCTGCTAGTTTTGTTTTACCTGAACCCGCAGGACCTTTCAATAATATAGCTTTTTTTAATGTTACACTAAGTAGAATATCGTCCCATAAATAATCATTTGGTGAAATGTAACCGCCTTTACCAATCAGTAACTGATCATCTTCTGTATGTTTTCTATTTTTGCGAATTGATTGTTCTTGCAAGATGATCTCTTTCATATGAATCACTTCCTTTTTCTTTAATATAAAGCATCTATAACTACTATAATCATTAATAGGTATATTGCGTTTGATACTTGTTACTCCAAATATTATGTATTGGATCTGTAAAAATAAAAACAGCTTTCCGCTCACATTGGTAAGCGAAAAGCTGTTTTTATTACTTCTACTTATTCAAAGTAGTTTTTGTAATAGCCACCCACATGTCCGGTATTATCGATGACGAAATAGAATTCTTCTGTTTCGTTTTTCACTTCATATTCTTTTCCAACTGTTAATACATTTGAAACTAAATATTTTTTTGCATTCGTATGCTTACATGTTACTTTCTTAATAGTCGGTGCATTTTTCCAATCTAAATGAATCATTCTTTTAAACAACCTCTCTTAACTAAAGTCAAGCTTGATCCAATTACAAAAAATAATTGCATAAGCTTACTCCCCATTCATTCGGGTATATTACATATATTTCTTATTTTAAACGATTTCCATAAATTTGTCCTATAAATATGCTGATTTTATCGAAAAAGTTTAAACAAGATTGGTCATCCACTATGAAATGGAAGTAGAAGAAGGATATGTTACTATTAGAATAAGAATTTTAAGGGGGTGTCTTGCTTGTTATCTTTTGGTGGCGTTCCAGCTTGGTTTTTTATTATCGCTTTTGCTTTTTTTATCGTATTTTTTATCGTTGCAGAATGGATTACGAGAAAATAATAATTTTCTTATATTCAAATTACTTATTGTTTAAATTTTAAATAGTCGTGGAATACTTACCCCATCAAGCGCAACATCAGCGGGGGCGATTGCATTCTACTGACCGTTAATGTGAAATTTATTTAATAGGGTTACCTCTAATTAAAAATTTATTGCAAGCCTTGCTTTTCATCGAACTAACACCCTCTTCAATTTTTTTGTAACAATTCTTGATGGTGTTATTACGGCTCTCTATTAATAGTGTGAAAAAACTTTCGAAATTTGTGTAAGGGATGGATGATTTTACGATGAGACTCACTAATCAGGGAAAGAAATTTATCAAAAATTTAACAGCTGATAATAAGTACCATCTGCTCCGCTTTTATGCAGTTGCAGATCGTAACGGGATGAAGTTTGCCGCAGATATTGATACCCCGATTCATACTGATATTATTATGGAAATAGAAGGTATACATGTTGCATTATCCCCTAAATTACTACCTGTATTAAAAGATAAGATTATTCACTCAGAAACAGTTAATGGAGTGACTGGTATCGTTGTTTTAGATGAAAAGCATACACATTTAATTCGTTCAAATTAATAAAGGGCGTGTCTTAAATTTTTTGAGACACGCCCTTTTCGTCGAGAAAGTTTGATTTGACCACACAGGAGCAATACTTCACAGCTAGTGATAATAGGTTATTATCTTTCCTACATCTTATTATTCTTTTAAATAATCTACAATTACCTTCCCTATTTCAGCAATACATTTCTTACCAGTAAATCCGTCATTCCATCCTTGCGTTAGAACAGCTACATATAGCTTTTTTTGTCGATAGTTTATAATGGCGACATCATGATCTACACCCGTTAATCCACCTGTTTTATGATAATAGCGTATTTCTTCATCAAATGTATAAGCTGGTAACATGTCCTCAAACTGTTGATTTCCCAATATTCTTAGAGCATCTGAACGTTGACTATCATTTAACACTCCACCTGGCTCACCTATTTGTTGCAACATTAAAATCATATCTTTTGCTGTTGTATAATTATCGAATCCATTTTGTACAGCACTTTCATCCATAAAATAGCGTTCAATCTTACTACCCTTACAACCTATCTTTTGCATTAAGTGGTTGACATGATGCATGGAGTTACTATGCAATAAGGCATTCGAAGCCGTATTGTCAGATACAATAATCATTAATTCCATTAAGTTGCGATATGTAAAAGGTAATTTCCCAGTTATAAATGGTATTACCCCAGCACCTTCTACGATTAATTCTTCAGGAATAGTAGCTACGGTATCTAATCGATCATTTAAATTTAAATAAGAAGCTAATAGAATAGGTATTTTGATAGTACTAGCTGCACGGAACAATTGATCTTCTTTATAGAGAAACGATTGCTCACCATCTATAATAGCGACACTTACTTGATAATCCTGATAACTATTGATGATTTTTTGACATTCTACAGCTAATTGTGAAAATAACATTCCCTTCCCCCTTCGATTATTGATTTGTTTGATATTCTAAGATGGCCTTTATAAACACTTCCCCATATTTTTCTAGTTTATTTTCCCCTACACCATTTACTTCTAAGAACTCTTGAGAATTTGTTGGCTTTTTGGCACACATATCTTTTAAAGACTTATCTGAAAAAATAACAAAAGGTGGAACATTTGATTGATCTGCTAGTTGCTTGCGAATGATTCTTAGTTCTTCAAATAATGGGTCTGTTTCTACAATTTGTTTTGTGACGACAACACCACGTCTTTCTACCTTACGTTTTCCTAGGAGGACTTCTTTTCCCTTCGCCGATACGTATACAGTGGGCATTGAACCTTGGTTTACTGCCAATAATTCCTCAGCAATCATATATTCGATAAAATTGGTTACATCTTTTATGGTCATTTCTTTCAATAAACCGTAAGTCGATAAACTTTCAAAGCCAAAACTTTTTATCTTTTGATTTTTTGACCCGACAAGTACTTGTGCTACCATTGTTTTTCCAAATTTTTGGCCCATTCTAATAACGCATGATAAAACTTTTTGACAATCTACTGTAACATCGAATACTTCTCTGTCATCCAAACAGTTACTGCATTTTCCACATGTTTCTTCAGAATTCTCACCAAAATATTGAACGATATATTGTTGCAAGCAATTTTCTGTATGACAATAGTCAACCATACTTTGTAGTTTTTTTAATTCTGAAGGAATACGTTCTCGATCATCGGTTTGGTCTATTAAAAAGCGTTGTGTTTGTACGTCTTGCGGAGAATATAGCAAAATACATTGGCTTGGTAATCCATCACGACCTGCTCTACCCGCTTCTTGATAATAGCTTTCCATATTCTTAGGTAATTGATAATGTATAACATATCTAACATTAGATTTATCAATTCCCATTCCAAATGCATTCGTCGCAACAATAACAGAAGCTTCATCATGTAAAAAGCGGTTTTGTTCACTTTGCCTTAAAGACTCTGATAATCCTGCATGATATTTTGCTACAGAATGCCCTGCTTTTTTTAGTACTTCATATAAATGATCGACCGTTTTCCTTGTAGCAGCATAGATAATTCCTACTTCTTTTAAATTTTTCTTTACAAAATCCTTGACGTAAAGTTCTTTGTTTTGTCCAATTAGTACTGAAAAATTTAAATTATCTCGTGCAAAACCTGTAATAACGGTATTTTCCTCTGAAATATTGAGCTGTTGACAAATATCTTCACGAACATCAGGCGTTGCTGTTGCGGTTAAAGCAACTACTGTGGGCTGTTTTTCAAATAGATTCATCAATCGTCCAATTGAACGATAACTTGGGCGAAAATCATGCCCCCATTGTGAAATACAATGCGCTTCATCTACTGCTATTAATGGTACGGGTAGTGAGGCTAATAGATTTCTAAAAGACTCTGATTCCAATCGTTCAGGCGCAATATATAAAAGTTTATAGTGTCCTTTTTGAGCATTTTGTATTGTTTGTTGAAATTCTTGCTGATTTAAAGAACTATTAATGTAGGCTGCTTCAATTCCCATATCAAGTAGAGTATCGACCTGATCTTGCATTAATGAGATTAAAGGAGACACTACGATCGTAGTACCTTCAAGCATAAGTGCTGGAATTTGATAACATACTGATTTTCCTCCACCAGTTGGCATGACACATAAAGAGGAATCCCCCGCTAAAACATGTTCTATAATTTTTTCCTGGCCTAAACGAAATTGTTTGTAACCAAAAAATTGTTGTAAATATTGGTTTGCTTTTTCGATCATTCGATGTAAATCACCTTTCATTTGCTTTCCTATTATTGTATCATCTTCGTACTATTTTTACCTTTATGGAATAAATATGACATTGTATTTTTAGTGTGTTTTTCCTATAAATTATATTACTATTTTAAAAAGTTTTTTCACTTCATAAATTCAATCTTTTCAGCAATTTAAAAAAAACGTATAATGTACTAGTTGTAAAAATAAATAAGGAGTCTTTCAAATTATGTGGTTTTTATTTTCAATACTGACTGCTCTTGCATGGGGCGGTGCAGATTTATTCTATAAAAGGGGCTCAGATAGTAATGATAAATACAGTCATCTGAAGATTGTTGTAATTGTTGGATTAGTAATGGGGATTCATGCTACGGGCTATATGCTGTATAAAGGCATAGACTTTAGACTATTCGACATGGTGAAATATTTGCCTGTATCATTCTTTTACATTTCTTCAATGACAGTGGGCTATATTGGTTTGCGTTATTTGGAACTGTCGATTTCTTCACCAGTACAAAACTCATCTGGTGCTATTACAGCAATTCTACTTTTTATCTTCTTTAAACAAGACATTGATTGGATTCATATCTTAGGGGTAATAATTATTACCGCTGGGGTCATTGGTATTGCTATAGTAGAAAAACAAGAAGAGAACAAATTGATGCGTTTGCAAAATACAGTAATCGATAAAAAATACCAACTTGGTTTTATGGCCGTCATTTTTCCAATCATCTATGCATTATTAGATGGAGCTGGTACATTTGCTGATGGTATTTATCTTGATGAACTCAAACTTATGAGCGAAGATGCAGCTTTATTGGCTTATGAATATACGTTCTTCATTTGTGCAGCAATTGCATTTATCTATTTGAAGGCTATTAAAAAAGTACAATTTAACGTTTTCAAAGAACGTGATAAAGCATTTGCAGCAATCTTAGAAACAACTGGGCAATTTTTCTATGTCTATGCAATGAGTGCATATGCTATAATCGCTGCACCATTAATAGCATCATATAGTATTTTCTCTGTCATTCTATCTAGAATTTTCTTAAAAGAAAAACTATCTTCTAAACATTATGTTGTTATTACAATCGTAATGATCGGCATCATTTTACTTGGTATTGCAGACGAATTATAATCTAGATTTCAAGATAAAATCCTACTTGCAAATTTATGCGAGTAGGATTTTTATTAGGCATATTTATTTTTAAAATAAAATACAACTAAAACAATTAAAACAATAAATACAACGACACCCCAAATCATAATAAAGCCCATTGTATTTCCATATAGTTTAATCTTTTCATTGCTATTTTCGCTTAGTAAAGTACTTTGATGATTCGCTAAATATTCCGCCACTTCTAGCATATGTCCAAACTTTTCTTTAGAAAAATTATTGTTCAATCTAATTTGTAAATTTTGATAATAAATATCATCCCATTTATATGGATTCATCTCAAAAGGTTCACCCATATTTGTTTCCCAGAAGTTTATATTTTTTTCATTTATAACTTTTACAATTTCATCTTTTTCCGTAGGATGATCGACAATATATTGAATCATTAATGTTCGTCTTTGAATTGTATCTTCTATAGCTATGATCTGTTTTAATGTATCCATTATGAATCTCCCTCTACGTTATTCAATACTATTGTAGAGCAAAAGTTATTAGAACGTTAGTGTGTTCACAAATTAGTAAGATTCTATTTCTACTTTGGTTTACGTTTAAAATATAGATGCACCAAAATTACGGCTAACGGAGGAAATACAAATAAAAAAACATTTGTAATTTTATAAATAATAAACATCGCCAACAGGCTTATAAAAAAACTAACTATGTACCAAAACCACATGTTTATATGCACACTCCAAATATTTTTTCTTTAGTATACACCATTCACTTCTCTTCATGATGTTTCAGAATAATATTACGGATAAAATCTTCGTCTTCTTTTTCAATTTTATAATATGAATAGGGATTCATATGATTTGTAAAAATAACTTCCTGATTTTCTTTGACAACCCATAAATCATAATTACTTACTACAATGTTTTGGGTTTCATCTTTAAATTGAATACAGTAAGTTGGTAGTCCTTTTATATCATTTTCATCTAACTTAATATTTCTACCATTATTAAAAGCATCCATGCTTTTTTGATAAAATTTTTCATCTCTAATTGTTTCTAGTATCTGAATATTTCTATCTTCTTTTACTATACCGATTTGTGTTGAATAATTTGGTTTAATACAACCATTGAGAATTAAAGTGAGTAGGCAAAAGCATAACCACATCAATCTTTTCATCGCTTTTATCCTCCTGCGAGTAAATGATTAATCTTATTATTACCCAAATAATTATGATAATTATTCATTTACCTATTTACTTTGCTGCTTTAAAGCGTTAAACTGTTGTACTAATAGATAATGAATTTCGAGGAGGAAATTTTATGAAAGATTTTTTCAATAAACTATTAACCGGTATGAGTATTGGTATAGTTGTTTCTTTAATTCCAAATGCGTTGGTAGGGGAAATTTTTAAACTCCTCATTCCAGATGCACCATTTTTACAGCACATTTTAAATTTAACAATCATTACTATGAGTATGTTACCAGCAATGATTGGCGTTACAGTAGGGATGACTTTTAAATTAACTCCTATTCAAACTGCTAGTATCGGTTTAGCAGCTGTTGTAGGAAGTGGTGTTATTACCATGAAAGATGGAATTATGACACTTTCTGGGATTGGTGTTGTATTAAATACTGGGATTACTGCAGCTTTAGCGGTATTATTTGTTCAATTTATAGGGGTAAAATTAAAGGACTATACAATTTTATTGATGCCAACACTTTCTATTTTTATCCCTGGTTTAATTGGTTATGTATTATTGCCTTACGTAAAAGCTGGTACTGGTGTAATCGGCACTGGCATTCAACATGTAACTACATTACAACCCGTTGCAATGGGAGCAATCATTGCTGTTATCTTCTGCTTACTAATACTGTCCCCTCTTTCTACTGTAGGTGTAGCAACTGTGATCATGCTTTCAGGAATAGGGTCTGGTGCTGCAAACTTAGGGATTGTTTCTGCAGGTGTCGGTTTGTGCATAGCTAGCTATAAAGTAAATTCTCTTGGAACAGCTCTTGCTCATGTACTCGGCTCACCTAAAATTCAAATGCGTAATTTTTTCATGAAACCTAAAATGGCTTTTCCTATGCTAATTACAGCTGCCATATTAGGAGGGTTAGCTGGAATTTTCAACATTCAAGGTACACCAATGAGTGCAGGCTTCGGTCTATCAGGTTTAATCGGTCCATTAAACTACATTAATTTGACAGCAGATGGTTGGTCAACAACGAATATTACAATTATGGTGACTATGTTCTTTATACTTCCGATACTCTTAAATGTTGTTTTACTAAGATTGTTTGAACATAAATTTAAGATGATTGAGGCAAATGACTATAAAATATCAATCGAATAATCTTTTTATAATATAATGTGATTTCATATGGAGCTAGTTTTACGAATACTCAGTTATTGATATTAGTTCACTAGTTCCATTATTGTTTATCTTTTGTTCTTTAAAACTCAAATTATTTCCAATCAAATATCTATCATATAATAATAATATTTGATATAATGATGGAATGAAATAATTGGAGGATTTTTTACATATGAAACAGAGTGAACTTCGTAAACGCATGCTTCGCAATGAAGACAAAATGAAATACCTAGATGCAGATTTACGTGTACTGCAAGCAAAATTTGATATTGAATATACACGTTTCTTAAAAAAAATTGGTTTAATCGATTATGATGATATTTTTGAAAAGAAAGCAACTATAGGAAAACTCTTTCAAGACCTACCCGAAAGTAGCCCCATTAAAAAAGCCTATCACAAGCATTTCAAACATTTTCTTGCTGAGATGTTTTTCAATCTATCAATCGAAAACAATCATTTTAAAATAGAAGTATTTATCAATAATGATGAATATATTGTTTTAGACGAAGATAAATCAAAGATTAAGCCTTTAATCGGTGATGTTCATAAAGCAATTGAAGAAATTCAAGCTGAATATATGGCTATTCAACAAAAATTTGTTGATTTACGTTATGATTTAATGCAATCTGGTGAAGAATTAGTGAAAGAAAAAAATATTCTCCAATCAGAATTAGACAAATCGCAACTAAACTAGTAAATTCTGAAAATACTGTTTGTTTCACTTTTTCCGTTTAGTAATATACAATATTTACGGAAGAATATCATTTATTTTTAAATTAAGGAGGGTTTCTTATGGGACTTGCAAGCATCGGTGTGCCCGGATTAATCGTTATTCTTGTAATTGCATTGATTGTATTCGGACCTTCCAAACTACCACAAATAGGTAAAGCTGCTGGTGATACTATTCGTGAATTCAAAAACTCTACTCAAGAGCTTAGAGACGATGTATCAATAACAAAAAAATCTGACGAAAATAAATCCGATTCAGATAAATAACTTTTAAGAGGCTGTCTTGTAAGTAAAATACTTACGGACAGCCTCTTCTTATAAATTTCCTGATGAATTCTACCATTACTTATGAAGTAAGTCATGGACCTAAGGGTATTAACATTAGAGTTCAAGTTATAATTGATGGAGAGAAATTTAGAAAGCAATAAAAATAATAAATTAGCTTATGAATTTTTGATGAATAAATTGGTTTCATGCTTTCCCCTGAAAGATTATATCTTTTCTTTATTGCTTTATACATTTACTTCTGATAATATTAAGCCACATAGTTATTCATTTACATTTTATATCATATTAAAAGAGAGAATTCGAAATGAATTCTCTCTTTTAAAGTTTTATATGTGATTATTTTCTTCTGTTACAGAAATCCCTTTTAATTTCTTCGGCTTTTTTGCTGATATGAATATAGTACTCAATATGCAAAAAGTGCCAATCCATTCAGGAATTCCAAAAGATACATGAAGAAATAGCACTGATAAGATAGATGCAGTAAGAGGTTCCACACATGCAAGTACACTCGCTACTGTCGGTTTTACATATCGAAAACTTTCAAGAAAGAAAAAGAAAGCTAAAAGTGTGCCAAATATGATAATATACACAAAACTGGAGAATGACAAAACAGACCATGTTCCCTCGAACTTCCATGGTGGATGAACAAAACTAAAGGCTATTCCACCAATTAGCATCCCCCACCCTACTACAACAGTAGAACCGTATCTCGCTAATAATTTTACAGGGTGCAAAGTATAAAAAGCCAATGCAAATGCTGATGTAATTCCCCAAAACAACGCTTTACCTGATATAGACAAACCTGTAAGTTTACCGTGAGTCACTAATAGGATTGTTCCTAATACAGCCATCAATACAGCTATAGCTTCATATTTATTTGGGAGCTTGCGATTTCTACCAACGATATAAACAACAATTATTACTGGCGATAAGTATTGTAAAACTGTTGCAGTTGCAGCATTGCCGTATTTAATTGCTGCAAAATATGTATATTGTACTGCGACCATGCCCGCTATACTAAATAAAAGGATACTAATCACATCATGTTTACTTTTCCATATAGACCAGATACGTTTATGTTCTTTACGATAATTAAGAACTAACAATAATAGACCAGCTAATAGCAATCTTTGATCAACTAACCACTCTATACTAAATCCATTCTCCTGAACTAAAAATTGAGCTAAAGTTCCAGCTCCAGCCCAAAAGATCGCTGCCAACAGAACCAAAACAATGCCTTTAAACTGACTGTCTTTTTCAGTCATCTAATTACCCCCGAAAACCATTATCAAAATCATTAATGATTATTGTATCATCTATAATTCTTTTGACAATAGAAAAAGAGATATCCAGTTTACTTTCTGAATATCTCTTTATGGGTCGGGACAGAATCGAACTGCCGACACTTAGAGCTTCAATCTAATGCTCTACCAACTGAGCTACCGACCCAGTATGGAGGAGGAAGAGGGATTCGAACCCCCGCGCGGTTTGACCCGCCTGTCGGTTTTCAAGACCGATCCCTTCAGCCAGACTTGGGTATTCCTCCATTTTGGAGCGGAAGACGGGGATCGAACCCGCGACCCTCACCTTGGGAAGGTGATGTTCTACCACTAAACTACTTCCGCAAAAAATTTTTTTACAATAGTTATTGTAACACTATTATTAAATTCATGCTAATTTTCTATCTCACTCTCTTTCTAAGTAATGTTTAAACCACAATAGTAAGAGCTTGTAGTAATAGCAAGGAAGCTTACCATTCACAGCAGAAAGCTTCCTCTATTATAGAAAAATATATTAATTTGACTTATTCTTTTAAAACATAAGCTGCTAATACACTTTGAATTTTATAAATATCTGATTGTTTAGTGAACCTCTTCTCGATTGGTTCACCACTATTAGACAACCAAATTTTTAGTTCTGCTTCAAAATCAAAAGTACCAGCTGTCTCAATGGAGAAGTGTACTACGCTTCTATAAGGAATAGAGTGATATTCTATTTTCTTTCCTGTTACCCCTTGTTTATCAATCAATATTAATCGTTTATCTGTAAAAACAAAGAGGTCTCTAATTAACTTATATGCTTGCTCAACTTTTTCATTTTTCGCAATTAGATCTTTTATCTCAGAATGAATAATTTCTTTGCTTACTTCTGTCGCATTCCCCATCAAATTATCAAATAATCCCAGTATAGCTCCTCCTGTTCATATAAAATGAAACTTCTATAATCGGTTAATGCGAGAAAAAATATATGCAGATTAGATATCTGTACAATAATATATGCTGAAATTTCATTATTCTACAACTTGTGAATTTTTACTTACATACTTCAGCAATTCATAGAGTAATACCGGCATTTCCTCAAATGCACTTTTAACATGTAAACGTTCCGAAATTTGATGTGCATCTTTCCCAAACGGCCCCACATTAAGGACTGGAGCTGAAAACTTCGACATTTCTTCAAATGGAATATCATACGTTTCTCCCCAAACTGGTGAATTTTTTTCATATGTCTTCCAATCCTTAACAGCTTGAAATTGACAGTAACTCAAATCACAAATCCCATTAAAATAATGGATTTGTTCAAGAGGAATATTGAACTTTTTTGCTTCTTCAAGGAGTAAGGAAACCGCGCCTTGTATCAGGGAATCTTCTGATGAATTTACAGGTGGATAATATGGTGGTGCAAACAGTAATACTACAGCTGGCGCTAATTCTTGGCAGCGTATCATCAATTGATCTGCAATTCGTAATGACTTTTCACGATCGTCAAATGTGTCATTCGATAATATAGATTCCTTTAATTCTTTTACCTGCTTTATACCCATTTTATTAACTGCATACGTATATAATTCTTCAAATCGAACTACACGAATCTTGCCAATTGTTGAAACGCCTTGTTTCTTACAGATTACCTCGTAACGTGTTTGACACTTTCTCATAGCCTCTTTCGCTACTTCTTCGAATAAGTTCATGATTTCTCCGGCACTCCGCTTCATGAGGAAAACATTGAACATCGAAATGGCACGATAGGGTGTCTGTGTAGAATATTGTTCTTTTAGATCGGTTAACTTCAGCGAAACTGGAAGAGGGGTTTGTTCACCAAAGTCTTCTTCTAGAAATTTTTCATTCCATTCCATTTCTGCTGTTAGAAAAGCACTCATAAAAGGTGCAGTCATCCCTTTTAAAGGTTCTCCTACATGCGTCTCTTTCCCATAGAAAAGTGCTGCAGGCATAATCTTTCCAATTGAACCAGAGTAAACATATTCTTTTAAATCAGTTGGACCTTGAGAAAAAGAAGGTTCACTATTTAAAAATAATTTAATCTTCAAATTTTCTTTTTCTTGTAATTCTGATATAAGTTTCACTGCTTGTCGCATGCCTGCTGAATTGACTTCTTCATCAGGTACAGTAACAATTAGTAGATTAATAGGCCATTTTTCCGCAATAGCTCTTTCAATGATTTGCATATGTAGTGCTAAGCCGATTTTCATATCCATTACCCCTCGGCCAAATAAGTAATCCCCACTTACTAAATCTTTTTTGGCAGATTCGTTTAGCATACTTGGATCTGCCTTAAAAGCATTCGTTAACACTTCAGGCATAGTTGCTATAGGAATAAATGAACCGTACTCTTCAATTTGTACTGTATCAAAATGACTAATTAAAACTACAGTTTCATTTACATGTGAATTTTTGTATAATGCTGAAACAACTTGTCTCCCGCGGTCAACATCACAAAGTTTTAGATAAGATGGGTTTTCCTTAAAGTATTGAAGTTGCTGTAATTTTGCTTTTAGTTTACTTGAAAATAGTTGTTCCCCTTTTGTCATTGTCTGACTTTCCCAACTGACAAGCTCACAAAGGAGCGAACGTAATTTCTCTGGTGTATTCCACATCATTCTTCCCACCATCCTTTGGCATTATTAAATAGCATCTCCTATAAATAGGTAATCTTATATTTTGAATATACGTAAGTTTTTATATATAGTCAATGTATTAAAACCTAACATATTAAAAAATTCCTTTAACAAAATTATCAATCAAACAAAATAATATAAAAAGCGCATTTATTTTTTATTTAAATGTCAGGTAAAATAACATAAATCGGAATATAAAACTAAAAAGCGCATGGAAACAATCTTCTATGTTTTCATGCGCTTAACTATATTATTATTTCTAAAAAAGCCTATAAAATTTAAAATTTCAAAAAGTACTCAAATTAATAACTTCCTATTATTTCATGTTTAACATTTAAATAAGCGTAGTTAATATTTAAATACTGTTCACAATTTTCTTCTATCAATTCTCGTGTAATCTCTTTCAAAGACATTGATTTAGAAGTCCCAACAGATATCATTAGTTGCTGCTTCATCTTTTGTTCATACATGGTGACAATTTCATGATTCATCGTTTTCTCTCCTTTTCTCATAAAAAAGCACATCCGTCAACATTTAGAAGGATGTGTTATGAAAAACTTGCTCTCTTATACGACTTCGACCATAGCAAAATAAGCCCTCTAAAAAAGGGAGAACTTTGCGGTTTTGTCGTACAATGAGCATGCAGAAGATATTCTGTCACACTCTACACCTCCTATCCTCGTAGGTTATATGGCTGTACTCGAAAAAAGGCAGGTCTCCTGGCTTATCTTCTCTGCTCATCGCACCTTCCCGTTTTGACAGTGGTTTTTGCGATTTGCTCTGAATTACAGTTGCGGGACAGCGTCGGATTCTCACCGATCTTCCCTTTTAAACAAATCAAAAAATGATTTGTACCCTTTTTCTTCTTATTCCGTTTCTCTCATTATAACATATTGTTATTAGTAGATTATATAATCTATCTTTATCACAAAAAAAGAAACTTCTATTTAAAATCTCATAGAAATTTCTTTTAATTTTTTATATATTTGCTACTAGTTCACTTTCAATCAACCATTTATGATTTTTCACTTCATTCCCACCAGTAGTTGGCTTATAGTTGACCATGTAAACTGTTGTGTGAATTCCAGATTCAATTGTAGCAATAGCACCCTTCATACCTGGCAAATGGTCTGCATCAAGGGTCACTTTCGCTCCTGGTTGTAGAATTTTACCGGCTGCTTTTTTTATTTCTTCTTGAATCACCCATTTGTGATTTTTGACTTCTTTTCCACCAGTAGTTGGTTTATAACTGACTGAGTAGGCATTAGTCTCATATGCACCAACAATCGTTCCTTTTGCTCCATTCATGCCAACCATATGATTGGCTTGAACGATTACTTGACTTCCTACTGGATACGTTGGATTTTTAGCTTTTTTAATATCTCCTAAAACTACACCAGAATTGTTATGATTCATATGATTATTTTCTTCTGTTACAGTTTGTTTGTCATCTAAATTTAAATTATCATCAGGAGCTATATCCACATTTTTGTTTACATCAATATTTTCTCCCTTTAAAACATTGCCACAGCCAGATAATGTGATTAACGCTGTGAATACAAAGATGATTATTTTCATTTTGTTTTTCATGCTGTTTCCTCCAAGTTTCACTTATATGTTCACGCAATATCGGACTTATACTCTTTGAGAAAAGTATTCCCGATATTCCATTCTTTAAACAATAGAAGAACGCAATAAAAAAATTTATAGAGAAAAAATTCTAATTTCTATCAATCATGTTCCAATATTAATTCTATTTGTGCAATAATTTCTATACCATGTATTGCTTGAGTTGCCAGTCGATCAGCTTCTACATTCAATTTTCGAGATACATGTTCATATTCTGCTTGAATGCCTAATTCTTTTAACTTGTTATCAATTTTGTCAGCCCAACTCATTAACTCTGGTTCTAGTACTGCCCATTCACCACTCATTTGGTTGATCACGACTTGAGAATCACCGATAAATCGAATATTTGTGTTTTTAACATTTAATAATTCTAATTCTGTAATACTTAGTTGAAGTGCTGCATATTCGGATTCGTTATTCGATTTCAACCCTACTGTTTGTGCATTTTTTCTAACCCGAAACGGCTTGCCATTTTGCTCAAAATAGATGGCACAACCTAAACCTGATATAGTCGTTTCCCTATCATAACCACCGTCAAAATAGACTGTAATATTATGTGGTTCTCCTTCCACTTCCGTTAAATAACGTTTTAGCTCTTTCATAGTCCATGAACTATCAAATTGATCTATAAATGTTATGTTCTTCACTCTTCCTGTTTTCTCTATATCTAAAGCTATTTTATATGCTTTCTCTGCCGATATTTCTTCTGAGCGAAATACCGTTTCTACTCCTCTAGATGTTTTGTAAATCCATTCAATGATGAGGTTCATATGATATCCTCCAACTAAAATATTTTCAATATATTTTAACTTATTTTCTCCATTGTAAACATAATTTATAAATGTTTCAGTTAAATTTTCGTATATAAAAAACTGTTGATTAGCTAGTAATCTAGTTAACCAACAGTTTAAAGGATTAATATGATATTACTTAGTTAGAAATAACGAAAATTCCACCGCACTGGGAAATTGGATGAAATTCACATGTACAAAAATCTCTTAACTTAGAAGCTATTTCTTCAAATACGAAATAAAATTCGTCCTCATCCCAATAATCTATACTTTCAATTCTACATGTATTAAGTTGTTCTCTTGTTTGAAAAGCAACATCTCCAATGAATAGCTTTCCTTTATCTTTTAATAGCGATAGTAAATTCTTGATGAACATTACTTTTTCGTCATCCGTTAAATGATGTAATGTGTATGTGCTTAAAATTGAATCATACGTATTTTCTCTTAAGAAATGTGGGACCCCATTCGAGATATCCCATTCCATTAAATTGGCTTGTGGCATCTTTTGTTTAGCTATTTCAATCATTTTTGTTGAGAAATCAATTCCATCTATTTGATGACCATTTTCATATAGCTTTGATGTTATAACAGCCGTACCAAAACCTATATCTAACACATTGGATTGTTCTTTCTGCATGATTTCGTTGTAGATGGTATTTAAAATCTCTTTGTATCCGGCAAATGGATACTGATCATTTTCTTCACTAACTTTAACTGTTTGATCATACTCGTTTGCCCATAAATCAAAATCTAATTTGTTTAACATTCAATTTCCTCCAATTATTCAAGCGAATAATCGAGTATTTATTTTTAAAGATTATTCGCTAATATTACCTTCTAAAGTATTGATATCGTTACAAATTAGTGTATTTTCCATATTAATCTCCCCTTTTATGTAATAATTGGATTTTACCATAATGACCTGTTTTCTGGAAGCAATGATTTTCAAATATTAGGTTGTTCAAATATTTCTTTAAGATTCTTTCTTTTAATATTAGCTGTTTGAATCATTCCATCAATCAGTTCTTGCACTGTCGGTACATCATTGATTAACCCCATTACTTGACCGGCCCACCCAAAACCAGTTTCTAAATTACCATCATAAATATAATTACAATTTGCTTTTCCGCTAATGTAATCTTTTAAATCTTCATACGTAGCTCCGTTATGCTCTTTACGAATAATCTCTTCTGTAAAAGGTGATTTAATAGTACGTGCAGGCGCTCCTAGAGATTTTTTAATGACAACAGTATCTGTTTCTTTTCCTTTAACTAGTGCTTCTTTATATACATCGCTTGCATGAATACATTCTTTTGTTGCAATAAATCGTGTTCCCATCTCAATTCCTTCCGCTCCTAATGCAAGTGCTGCAAGTAACCCTCTTCCATCTCCAATACCACCACTCGCTAATACGGGTATAGATACAGAATCAACAACTCTTGGTACAAGTACCATGGTTCCAATATCTTCTCGACCAAGATGTCCTCCCCCTTCTTGTCCAACTGCCATCACGATATCCGCTCCTAGCTCTTCAGCTTTTTGTGCTTGTCTAACGCCTGAAACAAGGACAAGTTTACGAATTGGTTCATCTTTTAATCTCTCTAAAACTGGTTTAGGATTTCCTCCTGTAATTGAAATAGCAGCTACTTTTTCTTCAATTGCAACTTCTAACAATTCTTCATATTTTCCATCATGGCGTGAAATAGCAAAGTTCACACCAAATGGTTCATCTGTTAATGAACGTGTTTTTTTTATTTCTTCTCGAAGTCTTTCCGCTGTTTTTAATGTTGCAGCAGTAATTTGCCCTAATCCACCTGCATTCGAAACAGCCGCAGCTAACTCTCCATAAGCTAAATATGCAAGCCCCCCTTGAATAATTGGATATTTAATACCTAATATCTCAGTTACACGTGTTTTCATCATCAAACAGCCTCCCTCTCATTTAGAACTTCATTCATTTCCACCAGTTTATAGTATAAAAAAACCTATATTAATACTTTATACAAACTTGTACATTAAAATGTCATCAATATACTCGTTTCTGTTTAATTTTATTTCCCTTACTTTTCTCCCTTCTTCTTTAAATCCCATATTTTTATATAATTTAATAGCATTTTCATTTGTTGAGAACACACCTAAACAAACCTTCTCGATTAAAGGATTTTCTTTTGCCCATTCTAATAATGCTTTTAGTAATGCTTTCCCAACGCCTCTTTGACGATAATCTTTCAAAACCATCATTCCAAAACTTCCAGTATGCGCTACCCTTATTCGTGATGGTGATTGGAATACAATCCATCCAACCACCTCATCTTGAATTTCTGCTACAAAAATAACTTCTCTTTTATTTAATTGTTTAGCTTCAATCCACTTAGATTGCCCTTCTACTGTTTGAAAAAACTCTTCTATTTCTGTTATTAAATATTTTCCTTCCGATATAACTTTCTTTTGAATATAAAGCATTTTTTCAGCATCTCTTGCCTCTGCTAACCTTATTTCTACCATTCTATCAACCTCACAAATAATTTCGATTAATATATATTTTCTCAATATTTAATCGAATTATATACATAAATTTGATAGAAAGGAACATGAAAATATAAATTAGTCTTTTGCTGTTTAACATTTTTTCTTTGAAAATAAAAGTAACCACCAATTCGAACATTTCTTAGCCCATTCTTTTAACTTATTGGTATAATGTTTGCATTATAGATTTACTGGAGGAAGTTAATTGGATTTTATCGCAATTGAAATAGAGACGGCCAATCTATGGAGAGATAGCATTTGCTCGATTGGTCTTGTAAAAATAGTTGATAATCAGGTAGTAGATACCCTATTTACATATATTAATCCCGATCAACCATTTGATGAATACCATACTTCTCATCATGGTATTACAGAAGATATGGTGCGATTTTCATCTGCATTTGAGGATTTTTATCCCATTTTAAATCATTGGTTAACGAATCAAATTGTGATAGCATATTACCGTGATTTTGATGAATCTGTCATTGAAGAAGCGTGTACTTCTATAAATAAGCTAATGCCATACTGTCATTTTGGCGATATTCTTTCATTTTCAAAACAGAACTTAAAGCATCTTCAATTTTATACACTACAAAGTATTGCATCACAGTTTAATATTTCATTAGACAAAGAAAGAGCTGAAATAATTGCAGAACTTATTTTACGTTTTGAACAGTATTTTAATGATTTTGCCCTTAGCAAACTGACAAATAACCAATCACAATTATCCGTTCAAAACTCCTCATTTAGTTCTCCTACCGACTTCCAAGGAAAAACAATTGTTTTTACAGGTGGATTGGAAGGTTTAACTAGATCAATGGCTGCAAAGAAAATACGATCTTATGGTGGCATATTTAGCAATACTGTTACAAAACAAACTGATATGCTTATTGTTAGTAACAGTAGCTGGCCAAAAGCACAATCAGGTCAAAAAAGCTCAAAACTTCAAAAAGCCGAGCAATTGCAAGCAGATGGTTTTGCTATTAAAATTATTCCTGAAGAAAAAGTTCGCACCTATTTTAAGTAAATAAATCTGTTAAATTATTATGAAATTCCCTCTTTATATTAAAACAATAGATGTTCTCCCTCTTTTCTACACGATTAATAATTTTACACGAATAAAAGGGCTGTCAAAAGACACCCTTTTCTCTTCAAACCTATACATACATTGCATGAACTTAAATAAACCACAAGGCTTGAATCGACCTTGTGGTTCCTAAATAATCTATTTTTCTTTCAAATAGTTTAAAGTAGCTGCTCCTAAGACATTAGCAGCGATTAATAATGCTCTTTCGTCAATATTAAATCTCGGATGATGATGAGGATAGGTTTCATCCCACTCTGGATTTTGGGCGCCTGTAAAAAAGAAAGTACCTGGAACATGTTGCAAATAGTATGCAAAATCTTCTCCACCCATATACGGTTCGCATATTTTTAGTTCTTCTACTCCGTTTACTTTTGGAGCGATTTCAACTAGAAAATTAGTTTCTGCTTCGTGATTCATCACAGCTGGATAACCCCTGGAATAACGATAATCATACTCTGCTTTTGTTAAATAGCAAGATGCTTTTAGAACTTCTTCAATCTCTTCTTCAAGTAATGTTCTTGTATATTCATCAAATGTTCGAACTGTCCCCTTCATCTTGACTGAATCTGCAATTACGTTAAATGGATTTAATGCTTCGATATGCCCAATAGATACAACTGCAGGTTCTATTGGTTTTACTCGTCTTGAAACCAATTGCTGAAGATTTGTTATAAATTGTGCCGCAATAACTATTGAATCTTTAGTATCGCTCGGATTTGAACCATGTCCACCCTTGCCTTTAACAGTTATATCAATAGCATCGGCAGCCGCCATTATTGGTCCATCTTTTATCGAAATCCTTCCTAAAGGCTCAGTAGCCCAAAGATGTGTACCAAAAATGACGTCAACACCTTCTAAACAGCCGTCTTCTATCATCGCAATTGCCCCACCTGGAGCAATTTCCTCTGCAAACTGATGGATAAAAACAATTGTACCTTCTATCTCACTTTGTAACTTATTTAAAGCTTTTGCTAAGACTAGAAGCGTTGCAGTATGCCCATCATGACCACAAGCATGCATAACGCCATCCACTTTTGATTTATAGGGTAGATCGTTTTGCTCCTGAATAGCTAACGCATCGAAATCAGCTCTAAGGGCAACTGTTTTTCCTGGTTTAGCACCCTGTAATTTTGCAACTACTCCGCGGCCCCCAACACCTTCTCTAACTTCATGACCTAATGCACGATGATAGTCAGCGATGTATTTTGGCGTATGCACTTCATGATAAGATAATTCAGGATTTTCATGAAGATACCTACGTATTTCAACCATTTCGCCAAAAGCATCTTCTAATATTCTAAATAGCTTTTCCATTCATCCTCGCCTCACTTTAAATAAATTGAATCCCCAGGTCCTAAAGGAAGTCCTAGTAAAAACCAAATACTAAATAATATAATCCATCCAATAGCAAAAATAACTGAATAAGGAAGTAATGCAGAAATAAGTGTACCGATTCCAATATTTTTATCATATCTTTTCGCAAAGGCTAATAAGATTGCAAAATAAGCTAACATCGGTGTAATTGGATTTGTGATAGAATCTCCTACACGATAAACGGCTTGTGTTAGAGCAGGACTATAGTTTAAATACATAAACATTGGAACAAAAATAGGTGCTAATAAAGCCCATTTTGCAGATGCACTAGCAATTAATAAATTAATACCTGCACAGATAATGATGAAACCAATAATCATTGGCAATCCAGTAAAATTCATAGCCTGTAATGCTTCTGCACCTTTTATCGCCATAATTGGACCTATATTGCTCCAACCGAAATATGCAATCATCTGCGCAGCTACAAATGCCAGTACAATAAAGGAAGACATATCTGCTATTGATTTGAACATTTTATCTGCTACATCTTTATCACTTTTAATCACTTTGGTGACAATTCCATATGCCAAAGCTGGCAATAAAAACAGGAATAGCATAATTGGGACGATTCCTGTCATAAAAGGTGATGATAAAAAGCCACCTGTTTCTGGATTTCTTAAAATACCATTTGATGGTACAACAGCGATTAAAATTATTAGAACATAAATTGCTGTTATAATGCCTGCCCATTTAAGCCCCTTCATTTCTAGAGAAGAAATAGGTTCAAGTTTTTCAACATTCCCTTTATAATCACCAAATCTTGGTATTGTAAATTTATGTGCAACAAATGTACCCAATGCAACTAATACAAATGTAGATGCAATTAAAAAATAATAGTTCATCGTTGCTCTACCCGTATAACCTGTTTCTACTAGTCGAGCAGCAGATTCCGTTATCCCAAGAAGTAAAACGTCAAGTGAACTTATTAAAAGATTTGCACTAAACCCTCCAGCAATAGCTGCATATGTAACGATTAAACCAACAAGTGGATTTTTCCCAATACTCATAAATATTAAAGCAGCAATCGGAGGTAAAACAATAAATGCTGCATCTGCTGCTAAATTCCCAACCAATCCTGTTAAGATTAAAAATGGTATGATTAATTTTTGTGGTGCACTCATAACTGATTTCTTCATTAATGCAGCGATTAAGCCCGTTTGTTCGGCTAATCCAATCCCTAACATCGTCACAATTACCATTCCTAATGGCGGAAAGGATGTAAAATTTGTAAGCATTTCATTAATTATCTTTATTAAACCTTCTTGATCGAGTAAATTGACAACTGCAATTTTTTCATTTGTACCGGGTTTCACTGCTGAAACATTAAACTTTGATAATATCCAAGACGACCCTAATACGATGAATGCCATTATTACAAAAAGGGTGACTGGATCTGGTAATTTGTTTCCTGCCTTTTCAACTCCATCTAAAAATCGTTCAATCATCGTTTTTTTCTTTCGTACATTAACAATATCTTGCATAAGGTCCCTCCTTTTGTCTGGATATTATTATTATACTGAATATTTAAAAATATTAATATAGTTAAATTTCATCAAAATAAGATTTTTTTGTAACATTTAACAAAATATCTTTATTATTTGATTGATTTTATAAGGTTATGTCGAAAATAAAAGTATTATTCTAATAAAAAAACTATAACCAAACTCCATCGTTAAGAGTTGTTATAGTTTTAAATTGAATCTATTAATCTTTTACTTTTATAGTATAAGAAAGCTGATGGAGATTTTAGAATCGGAAGAGTAGAGGATAAACTTTTCTTTAGCATATAGTTAATGGTGTGATTTTTACTCGTATTTCTTTTGTTCGGTTGGAAATGATACCATCTACATTTTTTCGAATGTATAAAGGACCTTCTGGTTGATAATTATGAACTTTTATATATCGTAAAAGCTTTTCTATATGCTTTTGATCGTCCCCAGATTCATCTCTCCACCTTATAATCGCAAAATCCCCTTCTTCTATCTCTGTTAACAAATCCATTTTCATATGTAATGGTTGTTCAACTATTATAAAAAATCCTTCATAGGAATTTTTTAGTTTGTCATGACAATCCTCAATATTTTTTAAATAACCAACATTCCCTATAACAATAGGCACAATATGTTCATAATGCGATTTTAGATGACGTAACTCTACTTCTATCTCCTTAAATGAGTCCATTTTTTTGTTTACGCGTAGAATATTATGTGAACTAATACGCTGAAAGTAGGGTCTTCCTATGTTTTTTTCATTTATAGTACTTTCAAACTCCCTTACTCGTGAATACAATCCTTTTTCAATTCGTTTTAATACATTAACTTTTTCACGCGTAATATTCCGAACATTTTCTAACACCGATATAAAATCATCTAAACTGCGATTTTCTAATTGCTTTTTTATATCATTTAAAGGTACACCAATCATTTTCATACACAATATTATATCGAGTTGCTTGAATTGTTCGACTGAATAATACCGATATCCAGTTCCTACATCCTTTTCAATCGGTTTAAACAATCCAATCTCATCATAATAATGAAGTGTTTTTATAGAAACATTATTCAACCGCGCCATCTGACCAATAGATAGTTTGTTTTTCATGAATTATCCTCTTTCTACATTTCTCTTAATCCTATTATAAATTCTCACACAATATTTTTACAATATTTTCTTTCTTTTTAATAAAAGTGTAACATTAATAAAGAGATTTATACTATTAGAATCAAAAAATCTGCCCCTCTCAAAAGAGGAGCAGATCCATATTTTTGATAAAATTTCTCTTACACAGCGCCTTTCATTTCTTCCTTCTCTTCTAAACGCTTTTCCCAATAATCTGCATTTTCAATGCCTAATTTACGAGGGTCAAATACAGGATCTAAACCTTGTTTTTTCTGCTCCTCATAGTCTTTCAATGCAATTAGCGTTGGTTTTACTAAGAACAACAGCCCAATAACATTTACATACACCATTAAGCCGAGACCAACATCACCAAGCGCCCAAGCTATAGCTGCCGTTTTTACTGATCCGTAGAATAATAAAGCTAAGAACACTACTTGCATGACACGAATTGAGATTTTTAGTTTAGCTCCTTCTAACATAAAGGCTAAGTTTGTTTCAGCTATATAGTAATATGCCATAATAGTAGTAAAAGCAAAGAACAATAATGCTATAGCGATAAAACCTGAACCAAAACCAGCAAGTGGGAATGCTTGTTCAATTGCTGATTGTGTAAACGCTTCGCCTGGTTGAATATTCGGAATATTTTCTTCTAAAAATTTCCCTGTTTTTTCATCTTGAACGTTATAAGCACCCGTAAATAATACGATAAATGCGGTTGCTGTACATATTAGGAAAGTATCAAAGTAAATTGAGAAAGCTTGAACGAATCCTTGCTTAACCGGATGTGATACTTCTGCTGCAGCTGCATGATGTGAACCTGTACCTTGTCCAGCTTCATTGGCATAAATACCACGTTTAACTCCCCAGGCAATTGCTGCACCTATAATACCTCCATACATTTCGTTTTGACCAAATGCACTTGAGAAGATTAAACCAAACACTTCTGGAATTTTATCAAAATTTAAAATAATGATTATAATAGCCATTATAATATACGCCGCCGCCATGAATGGGACAATGATTGATGCAGCTGCCGCAATACGTTTAAGTCCTCCAATAATAATAACACCTATTAATACGACTAAAAATGCACCCGTCACCCATGCTGGGATATGGAAAGCATTATCCATTGCTCCTGCAATTGAGTTTGCTTGAACAGAAGGCATTAATGCAGCCATAGCTATTACGCCTACAACAGCAAAAATCATTCCTATCCATTTTTTTTGCGTAAATTTATAAAGATAGTAAGCGGGACCTCCTCGATAGACTCCATCTTTCTCATCCTTATAAATTTGAGCTAGCGTTGATTCGACATAAGATGTTGCAGCACCTATAAACCCTAAAACCCACATCCAGAAGATCGAGCCTGGCCCACCATAGCCAATTGCAGTTGCCGTACCTGCGATGTTCCCCACACCAATACGTCCGGCTAGCGCCATTGATAATGCTTCAAATGAAGATACACCAGATGACGATTTCTCACCTTTTACTAATTGAACAAACATGTCCTTAAAGAATCGTACTTGCATAAACTTTGTTCTAAATGTAAAAATTAGCCCAGCTACTAAAATTCCATAAATTAGCACTGGACTCCATAACCAATCATTAATCTTTGAAACTATTTCCTCCATAAACTACACCCCTTCTTTTTACTATAAAAATAATTATATTCTGATGATTTTAAATATTCAATATAATTCTTTTAAAAAAATGATATAATTCACAGAAATTATATCAAAATGAGATTATTATTGTTAGAATTAATGCCATTGCTTTTTTTATTTCGATTCTTCATCCAATTTTACTTTCCTTCTTTAGAATTCTTTTTTATATATAATTCTTCTTAAATCACTTATTATTCTTAAAATCATTTTTATAGATTAAAAAAGAGTAAGAGACAATTTATCTCTTTACTCTTTTTTAATATTTCTTTATTCAAACGGTATGTTTTTTCCATTTAATATTAATGAATGCGTAATATCTGCTTTTAATGAGGCAGAAACTGCACAATATTTTTCTTCACCTAATTTGATGGCTCTCCATACTTTATGAGCATCGATATCACCATCGACTTTAAAAGTTAGATGTGCAGCTGTAAAAGCTGTTGGCATTTCTTCACGTCTTGTTCCATCTACTACAATATCTAATTTTGTGATCTTTTCTAAATGAGGTTTTAGTATCATTGTAACGTCAATACCTATACAACCTGCTAATGCACTTAAAAGCATTTCTGTTGGGGTTGGAGCCTGCCCATTCCCACCATAGTTTGAGGTAGCATCCATAGCCATTTTATATCCAGATGCTCCTACTGCTTCAAAAGCACGTCCCCCCTGCCATTTTGCTGTAATTTGCATATTTTCTCCTCCTTAGAATTCACTAACCTGATGTAAAAATTGTTGTGCTCTTGCAGTTTGTGGGTGTTCAAAAAATGCTTTTGGTTCTGCATCTTCAACAATTACACCATCTGCCATAAACAAAATACGATTCGCCACATTCTTTGCGAAGTTCATTTCATGCGTGACAATGATCATTGTCATCCCTTCTTCTGCTAGATCTTTCATCACTTTTAATACTTCACCTACTAGTTCAGGATCAAGTGCTGAAGTAGGTTCATCAAATAACATAAGCTGTGGTTCCATTGCTAAAGCTCTTGCAATAGCTACACGTTGTTGTTGTCCTCCTGAAATTTGAGAAGGATAGCTATTTTCTTTATCTGATAATCCAACTCTTTCTAGTAAATCTGAAGCTATCTTGTGAGCTTTCGCTTTTGGCAATTTCTTTACAACTATTAGCGCTTCCATAACATTTTCTATAACAGTTTTATGTGGGTATAAATTAAATTGTTGGAACACCATACCCGTTTCTTGTCTAATGGCATATATAGTTTTTTGTAATTCCTTTTTCGATGCTTTTGCATCAATTACATGGCCATTTACTGATATTTTACCTTGCGTAATTTTCTCCAACCCATTAATACATCTTAAGAATGTACTTTTACCTGATCCACTTGGACCGATAACGGCTACTACTTGATGTGCAGGAATGGATAAAGTTAAATTCTTTAATACTTCATGACTATCATAATTTTTGTATAATTGTTCAATTTCTATCATCTTCTGCACCTCCTAGTAGACCGATAAGCGTTTTTCTACTTTATTTAATATAAAAGTAAAGAATGTACTCATTCCCCAATACATAATTCCAATTGAAAGATAGAATGGCATGTAAACATAATATTGAGCAACTAATAATTGAGCAGAACGCATTAGTTCTGTTACTGCAATGACAGAAACTAAAGATGTTTCTTTTAACATTCCAACAAATGTATTTCCAAGTGGAGGGATTGCATATCGAATCGCTTGAGGAATAATGATTCGGCGCATCGCTTGTTTTTCAGTCATTCCAGTTGCAAGTGCAGCTTCTGTTTGTCCTTTTGGTACAGATTGAATGGCACCACGAAATGCTTCTGATACATATGCACCAATATTGATACTTAAAGCTATATACGCCGCTGTTAATGGTCCAAGCTCTATCCCATAATCTACTAAACCATAATAGACAATGACAATTTGCACCAGTGGTGGTGTTCCTCGAATAATCGAAACATAGACTCTTGCTATATTACGCAGAAAGCGATTGCCCTTTATACGAGCAATCGCAGCAAGTAAGCCTATTATTAAGCCAAAGAACATGGATACCACGGTTATCAGTAAAGTGTAATATGCCCCTTTCAATAGAAATGGGATATTTTCAATGATTAAATCCATGTTTTCTTCCTACTTTCTTTATTCTGCTGGAGGTTCTTCTCCAAACCATTTAACAAAGATTTTCTTATAAGTACCATCTTTTTTCATATCTTCTAATGCACTATTAATCGCTTTTACGAATTTAGGATTTCCTTTTTTAACAGCTACCGCTGCTTTGTCAGCTTTAATTGCTTCACCAACAGCCTTAATCTTATAGCCATTTTCTTCAACGATAGGTTTTAATGCAAAGACATTATTAATAGTTGCATCAATGCGGCCAGCATCCAAATCTTTTAATGTTGTAATTACATCATCATAAGTATTAATTTTGAAATTGCCGACTTTTGGCATTAAATCATTACGTAAATATGTTTCATCATTAGTACCAAGACCAACACCAATTGTTTTACCTTTAAAATCATTTACAGATTTTATATCACCATTACTTTCTTTCACGATTGCTTTTACTTCGTTTGTAATATAAGGATCTGAGAAATCAATTGCTTTTTTTCTTTCGTCTGTAATAGTTACTTGGCTTACTAATGCATCAAATTTACCTTTTTGTAAACCTGGGATTAATCCAGAAAAATCTTGTGCCACAAATTTTACTTTAACATCAAGGCGTTTTGCTAGTTCTTTTGCAATATCAACATCAAAACCTGTGTATTCTTTGTTTTTCCCCATATAATTGTATGGTGCATATGTTCCCATAATCCCAATAGTCATTTCACCATTCTTTTGAATCTTTGAAAGCTCATCATTGCTTGTTTCTTTTTTTGTCCCAGTACTACCACAAGCACTTAGTACAAGAACTGATGTAGCAACAACTGCAAAAAGCCATTTTATTTTCTTCACTTTTTTTCCTCCTGCTTAGACACCGAAAATACCAAAAAATTCAAAATGTACGGTTTTTTCGATTATTTCTTTTAATGAATAATCAGTGAATGGGTGATTTTCACTTCGTTCGCTAAATAACCACCGAGATAACACACCTTCTAATAAACTCATGATAAAAACAGCTTGCAATTTAGAATCTACTGAGTGATTTAGCATATCCAATTGTTTTGCTCGTTCAATATTATTTGCAAAAGCTATTTCCATTTCGGATTTAATCTCATCGACCTTTTGTTGTAGTAACGGCTGGGTATGAACTCCTTTTAACAATATGTGTATTAAATAGGGGTTTTCCTCAGCAAATTGAAATATTTGCTCAAATAAATAACTTGTTGAAACGGCTGATTCTTGAACGGAAGCTTTTGAATTTCTATAACCAATAGCAATAGCTTTTAAAATTCTTTTTCTACCATCTTCAATTACCTTTTCAGCAATAGCTTCTTTACTTTTAAAATACCAATAAAAAGTACCTTGAGAAACATTCGCTTTAGCTACAATATCCGAAATTTTAGTATTTTCATACCCAACAGTTGCAAATAACTCAAGTGCAATTTTGATCAATTGCTGTTCTCTTTCATGTCTACGAATATCTGCTTGTGTCATTTCTTCACCTCGACTGACTCATTAGTCAATTAAATCCTATAGAATTACTACAAATTAGTCAATAGTTTTGACTTATTTTTTTGAATAACATGTGGAGTTTTTAATTCTACCAATTATTCATTTAATTAAAATACCGCAGCTACACAAAATCGAGTAGGAGGGAGTAATTAACTCCCGACA